>CAZQAE010000018.1:0-59008 GCA_964591275.1 uncultured bacterium
CCCCCCCCCCCCCCCCCCCGACGCGCATGTTGGGGTTTGCTCCCGGATTCGGATCGGTTACACTGCGAACTTGTCCATGCCACCCGCGACAATGGTTGGGGTTTGCTCCCGGATTCGGATCGGTTACACTCAAGCCCTCGACGACGTCGGCGTCAGTTAGGTTGGGGTTTGCTCCCGGATTCGGATCGGTTACACTTGTGCCGATTGTGTTCAAGTCATAAAGGCGGTTGGGGTTTGCTCCCGGATTCGGATCGGTTACACTGAAAAGCGAGTGGTCACAGGCATCGTGCTTGTTGGGGTTTGCTCCCGGATTCGGATCGGTTACACTCCCGAAACAAGTTGTCGTGAGCTTTACGAGTTGGGGTTTGCTCCCGGATTCGGATCGGTTACACTAAAACGAATATGATGGTCGGCAATGTCTTGGTTGGGGTTTGCTCCCGGATTCGGATCGGTTACACTCTCACGTTGTTCCCATTGCCTCCTATGCCTGTTGGGGTTTGCTCCCGGATTCGGATCGGTTACACTACGTCGTCCGCGTAACCCCTACGAGTACCGGTTGGGGTTTGCTCCCGGATTCGGATCGGTTACACTTGCGGAATCCATGCGTACTGGCTTCTTGAGGTTGGGGTTTGCTCCCGGATTCGGATCGGTTACACTCATGATCGCGTCGCGTGTTAAGCACGGCGAGTTGGGGTTTGCTCCCGGATTCGGATCGGTTACACTATAGCGCGTTGATCTCCTTGAGGTCGCGACGTTGGGGTTTGCTCCCGGATTCGGATCGGTTACACTCGTCGTTTGTTTCTTGCGAGAGGCCGATCGGTTGGGGTTTGCTCCCGGATTCGGATCGGTTACACTCCCTGAAAACATGACCGCGACGCTATCGACGTTGGGGTTTGCTCCCGGATTCGGATCGGTTACACTTCGATTGCTAATTGGACCGGCGAGCTTTCGGTTGGGGTTTGCTCCCGGATTCGGATCGGTTACACTCTGGTGAATTTCCCTTCACGGATTTTGTGAGTTGGGGTTTGCTCCCGGATTCGGATCGGTTACACTACCGCGTTGTCGGTCAGCGAATCGCCGCCGTTGGGGTTTGCTCCCGGATTCGGATCGGTTACACTACGGGAATATCCCTGTCTCTTCCGTGGTGTGTTGGGGTTTGCTCCCGGATTCGGATCGGTTACACTTCCTTAGGCGGACTCCACCCATAGACCGGAGTTGGGGTTTGCTCCCGGATTCGGATCGGTTACACTAATGCTCGAACACATAGCAGGCGGTGAAGAGTTGGGGTTTGCTCCCGGATTCGGATCGGTTACACTTCTTCTCTACTTTTACTCCGTACTTATCCAGTTGGGGTTTGCTCCCGGATTCGGATCGGTTACACTAATGAAGACATCGCGTTGAATGCCTTCTCTGTTGGGGTTTGCTCCCGGATTCGGATCGGTTACACTCGGGCCTCTATGGCGTCCAGACAAGCAGAGGGTTGGGGTTTGCTCCCGGATTCGGATCGGTTACACTCTGGTCGCGCAATGCCTGTGCGCCGGCTAGTTGGGGTTTGCTCCCGGATTCGGATCGGTTACACTATGGAAAGCCGAAGACCTACACCTTTCATAGTTGGGGTTTGCTCCCGGATTCGGATCGGTTACACTTCTCCCGCAGCCCATTGTGAAATTCGTTAGGTTGGGGTTTGCTCCCGGATTCGGATCGGTTACACTCGTAATATCCGCGCTTTCCACCGGCGTCGAGTTGGGGTTTGCTCCCGGATTCGGATCGGTTACACTTGAAAGCCCTTTCGACCCGTGCTTTTGTAGTTGGGGTTTGCTCCCGGATTCGGATCGGTTACACTTGGGACCATTCGCGGCGTTGTGAACGCTAGTTGGGGTTTGCTCCCGGATTCGGATCGGTTACACTTCAAGCAAACCGAACAGTCGATGCCCTATGTTGGGGTTTGCTCCCGGATTCGGATCGGTTACACTATGCGCGCACAAGCGAGAGTGCGAGCGCCCGTTGGGGTTTGCTCCCGGATTCGGATCGGTTACACTATTCGTCGGGCATAAGCCCGACCAGCGCGTGTTGGGGTTTGCTCCCGGATTCGGATCGGTTACACTCTTAGGGCGTCGGCGGAGACTGCTGAATGGGTTGGGGTTTGCTCCCGGATTCGGATCGGTTACACTTTAGAAACGGTTGATGTCGTTGTCGCGCTTGTTGGGGTTTGCTCCCGGATTCGGATCGGTTACACTCCGACAGGTGATATGGGCGCTCCAGGCGCCGGTTGGGGTTTGCTCCCGGATTCGGATCGGTTACACTATGGGGCCAGCGCACATTGTTCTTGATCAAGTTGGGGTTTGCTCCCGGATTCGGATCGGTTACACTCGGTCCCACCTGGCGGCGGCGCGTCTTGAAGTTGGGGTTTGCTCCCGGATTCGGATCGGTTACACTCCGTTTTGAATTGCCTTGTAGCAAGGCTCGTTGGGGTTTGCTCCCGGATTCGGATCGGTTACACTCCATCGCCGTTATCTCAACGGCCTTGTCGGTTGGGGTTTGCTCCCGGATTCGGATCGGTTACACTCCGGATCGCTTTGGGTTGATCCCGATGTCGGTTGGGGTTTGCTCCCGGATTCGGATCGGTTACACTTTCCCGTCCGGAGCCTCGACAACCAGGCTTGTTGGGGTTTGCTCCCGGATTCGGATCGGTTACACTGTTTGGCAAAGCGGTATCGCTGATCTTGGCGTTGGGGTTTGCTCCCGGATTCGGATCGGTTACACTAGTTGGGAAGATTCTGGAGCAAAATCAGTGAGATGACGCCTGAATGGCTTTCAAAAAAACGAAAGCTGTTCGGGCGGTTTTTCTGTCGGGACACGTTTTTTCCCCCAGAAGATGGTCATGCGACCGTATTGCTTATCCGTAATGGTCATAATCCGCACCTGCCCGTCCGGCGGTAAGTGCGCGCGGATTCGATTGTTGTGAACCCCGGCGCTTTCCTCGCTGGCGCAGGGGCGAGCGTAGATGGAATATTGCATCATGGTGAATCCGTCTTTGAGAAGGGCTTTGCGAAAGATTGTGTAATCCCTTCTCGCCTTTTTCGTGTCAGTCGGCAGATCGAACATGACGATGACCCACATGGCTCTGTACCCGCTGATGATCATAGCGTCGGCAAATGCAGCTTGCCGTTTTTGTCCGCGTAGCAATTGGCCAAAGATGAGGCGCTTTTTTGCATGGCCACCATGAGCGGCGCCTTGTCTTTGCCAAGCTTTATCGTGTCGGCGAGAATTTTTAAAAGACTCGCCTTCGCATTTTTATCAAGCTTCTCCACATTCGCCCGGTGCAATTCCAAAACCCGCCGGTCCACAAAGGGCCTGTAGGGTTCAAGAATATCGTCCGCCAGGCAAAAGGGATTTTCCCTGTTGCTGTGGTGCAGGCCCAAGGCCGGGTGCAGGCCCGCGCCGCACAACGCGCGCGCCGCCGTCGCGCGCAAAATCATATAACCGTAATTGAGAAGGTTGTTCGGCGCTTCGCCGTAGCGGTCGCGGCGAAAATCCGAATCATCGAAAAGCGCCCGCCAGTACAGACGGGAGGCCACGGCTTCGCGGTTGTCGGAATCGCCGCTTTTGACCTGGCCGGTGAGCGCGTTTATTTTCTTCCGTGCCCGGCTGTTTTTAGGCAGCAGCGCGGCCTGATTGGCGATTTTGACTTTAATGATCTGTCGCCACAATTGTTTTTTCAATGGCTTTTTTGTTTCGACCTGCGCGCGCAGTCGCTGCGTATGCAGCGTGTTGCCCGCCAGCGGCAGCATCAGTCCGACGGGCAAGTGATTGCGTGCGCATACTAATACTGCCGCGCCATTTTCGGCGCACGCGGCCAGGGCGGACTGCGTGATAAGGATTTGCGGCGACTCCAAAATAAGAAGGCCGAGGTCTTCCAGCGGCACGCGGGCCGTCTCCCGATCGCTTTGCGAAACGACGAGGCTTTGCAACTCCGTCCTGATCGTCGCGCCTTCGCTCTCAATGAGGATCGTGCGCTTAATCATTGGCTTTAGTCAATTTGCCGACGGGGCTGATGGATATTTTAATAGGATGATGTTTTGCCCACGCTCTGACTGATTGAACTCTGGCAAATGGCTCTTTGTTTCCTTCTGATGCCGGTCTTGCATCATTGTGAGACCGGAAGAGCAAGTCCATTTGGGAGCTAAACTCGTACACTCCAGACAGTTTCTGCATGTAGCAGAAACTATAGGAGTCATTGTTTTTTAAAAGGATGGATTCGCCTCTCGACAAGGACATAATGAAGCGCGCGCTATCGCCGTGATCCCGCCTGACCATGCTCTTCCCGTCTGTCCTTGCCCGTTTCGCCGCTTCCAGCACCGGCACCACCGAGGCGCGCAATTCCTTTTTTCCGTTCTCTTTTGTGAACTCGACGATTTCTACGTGATGGTTGTTGCCTAAAATGGCGGCGCGCTGCGTTTTTCCGTCCTCGCCCTTTATTTCAAAAGGATTGGAAAGAGTTTTGAGCAGGCGAACTTTTTTGATGGGAACTCCTTCCGGAAGATGCGGTTCTTTTCGTCTTTTCTTTTCTGAAATCGGCAGGAGAGGATAGCCGTTATTGAAGACCGCCTTGGGGGGTGTTTTCAATCTGTTCCTTTCGGGATCAAATCCGTTTTCGATAAAGTGATTGCGAACGATGTCCCGGATTTTTGGATCGCGAATTTTTTCCACTGATGCGCCGGTAAGCCTTTCGACCGGCATTCGATAAACGAATTTTCCCTTTTCATTGGTCGGACCGTAGTTTGTTTCCTCATGAAAGCCGCCCAGAATTTTTCTGTTGACCCGGTGTGAAATGAGGACGCCATGCGTTTTGATTTCCTGGCCGTCAATGTCCCAGATTTTCTCCCGTTCTTTGAGGACATATTGCACGTCCTCGCGGAAACGCGCCCAGGGATCAGGCAAAGGAGGACCGACGCGTTCACCCTCGCGCCGCATGGATCGGGCCAGAGCCTGCAAGTGCTTTCGGTTGGTGCATGCGACAACTGCGGCGTCGATGGCGTGATGCCGGTGATCCGCCCGGTTCTTTTTGCCGTCGGCGCTTAAAACCTTGTTGAGACCCCATTCATGGCGCAGTTTCGCCGTGACCTGCCCGACGACGGTGAAAACCGCCTTTTGCCCGACGCGCATATCCGGCGGGTACAGAAGGGTGAGGAATTTCGCCGCCAGTTTGCTGACGTACTTTGTATCGTTTAGCTGCCGCTCGATGCATTTACCGGTGTCGATTTCCTTGCGGCTGAACCGGTTCTTTTTCGGGTAGGGCATTTTTGGCATGTTTTTAAGATGCACCATCATGGCGTCAAATTCATGATTGTCCGGCCCGCCTTTCCACTCATAAGGCGTGTTGTTTCCTTTATCGCGGTTGGCGCTTGTCAGGCACAGAACCTTGTTCATGTAGGAATCGTCCAGGGTTCTTGAGATGGGAAGGATATGGTCGATTTCCACCTGGTCATGCGAGGAAAGCAGCATTTCTTGCGTGATGGATTTTCCGGTATAGGCGCATTTGTACTCCTGTTCCTTCCAGAGCTTGTATTTGATGAGGTCGTTTCGTTTGGGATTGTAAAAATCGTGATCCTCAAACCATTTTCTGGCATCGTCGTTTCGGGCTTCATTTTCGCGATTCTTTTTTGTCATCTCCTCACGCCGCTTGCCTGGATTTTTCATTTCCCGCGCTAGTTCCACGTGTATGCGCGCGGGCTTTCCATATTCGCGGATGAGCGCGTTGACGACCTTTCTTGTCTCGCTCAAGGTTCGCTGCACGATGGGGTTTCGTATTTCTTCCTGATCCGGCATCGGAAGATATTCCTGCTCTTCGTCGGATTCTTTTCTTATAAGTTTGCCGTCCTGCAGCGCCTGATCCACCGCGCCGATTTGATCGCCATTTGGACTGCCAAATTCTGGCATTCCCATTTCCATGTACGGAACAATAATATCCAGCGCTTTTTCTGAATATGACAGGTGCCCTTCGGGCGGCTCGAATGCGAGCAGATCTTCGAGGGATTTTTCATCCAGCCCCCATTTTTTCGCCTTTGCGCGGAAGATGTCTTCGTCTTCCTCTTCAACAAGAGCGTGTCGAATTTCGGTTTTTATGTCTTCATCCAACGCATTCCACTGCTTTTCCTTGAAGGCTTTAATCAGCACATATTCAATGGCGTTGCCTTTGAGTTTTTTGCGCTTGCCCTGTTCGAGGTTGAAAACATAATCCTCGCCCCATCCAAAGAGTTTTCGCATTTGGTCAAAGGTCAATTCTTTTTTTCTTGAAAGCTCATGCAGGATGATCTCGCGTTGATCCGGCGTCAGCGGATCGAAACGATGGTTTTCATCGGCCACTTTCAGGTTGTTGACTTCTTTAAGAAGGCGAAAGCGCTGCGCAACCCATTTTCCGATGGAGCATCGTTTCTCTCCGGGGATCAGCGGGCATTCGCCAAGCTGCGGCGCACGATGGGCGTTGGCGCGGGAGGGAAGCGTTGCCCGGCGCTCCTCGGTCAATTCATAAGTGCGTTGAAAGAAAATGGCTTCATGGACGCTTTCTTTCAGTTCAGGCGAATACAAATCGGGTTTGATCTCAGCCTGTTTTTTCCAGATGAGTTCAAATTCCTCTTCATACATATCGCGGCCCGTGTATTGGTTTCGCAATCGTTCCATGCCGAATGCAAGCTTATCGACGGGAAAATCAGGATCGGGAAGTGTTTGCAAATGAAGGTATTCGCCCAGCGTCCTGGCCTCGCACGACGCCATTTTTCTACGCAGTTCTCCGATGCTGGATTTGACCTTGCCGTCTTCTTTGGCCTGCCCGGATTTTCTATTGGACTTGAAGCCACGCCGCTGTGCTATTTGATAAAGCGCTCTCCCGAATTTCGACGGTTGTAGCTCTTCGTCCAGAGCGCGGGCGCGCAGTTCGTAGGGATCGGATTGCGCAATCTTACCGCTGTCATCCCACATGCCGTTCCTGATAAAGATGTTTTGGAGTTTTTGTTTTCTGCGTCTTCTCCGGGATTTGACGCGCCGGGCTGATCGATGTGCGCGCCTTTCAATACTTCTGGATGTTACACCGCCGGTTTTATCATCGATTTCCGAGCCCGGAGGAAAAATGCGTGCGCCGGCGTCGATGAGACTGCGTGGATTGTTGTCATCATCTACACCGACAATCGCCCAACCTACGGAGGTTTCGCCAAGGTCCAAACCAAGGATGTACTTTTTTTGCATTAGCGTCTCCTGGATGCGGAAAAACAGATCGCAAATTATTTGCCCGGCAGGGTATATAATCTTCTTTTTAATTTAGCATATATTTTGTGTTGACGAAAGGCTCATACATTGATATGCATTTTATTGTGTAATCGATCCGAGTTTGGGCGACTTATCCCAACAAGTCCCTTACCGGACGAAGGCTCTGCCCCGCCGAAAGGCGGGGTAACCGTTTTAAAGACCTAAAGATTTTTTGGTGAAGGCGAAACGCAGCCGAAAAAGACACCTGAGTTTCTGACTCCGCGACGAACCTATCGCCCATTTCATGGGCTTCGTATGAGATGTTGATTGATCCCAATCCCTGGGGCTAACGCCCCAGGCTACAAACTGACGCCCCGATGCGGGGCTGGCATGAAGTATGAAGTATGAAGTACGGATGAAGAGTTGTCGACATCGTGCTTTCGCTTATTCATCGCTTCGCATTCGGCATTCGAAATTCCGCATTGCGTTCATTCCGCAACATTACAGTCGCGACAAGAATGTCGCTCCACCATTCACAGGCGGAGGCACCTGCGCCGCATTCGAAATTCCGCATTGTTTTCATTCCGCAACATCACAGTCGAGGCAAGAATGCCTCTCCACCATTCACAGGTGGGGGCGCCTGCGCCACATTCCGCGTTTAGTCAGCATCAATTATTTTCGGCGATATCCTGAAAAATCTGCTCAAAAATGTGGTCGAGGTCGATACTGATGTCCCAGCCGGGGAAATGTTCGCGAAGCTTTGTCAGGTTGCTGATGTAGCAGATGTGATCACCGATGCGGTTTGTTTCCACGTATTCGGTGTTCATTTTTTTCCCCGTCGCCTCTTCGGCTTTTTGAATGGCCTCTACAACGGAGATGGAGTTTCCGCGACCGCCGCCAAGGTTATAAACTTCGCCGGGTCGAGGATTTTCGTAAAAGGCGTGCATGATGCGACACACGTCCAGGCTGTGGATGTTGTCGCGAACCTGCTTGCCCTGATATCCAAATATTCTGTAGGTTCCGCCGGTCGCCGCCACTTTAATGAGATAGGCTAAAAAGCCGTGGAGTTCCACACCGGCGTGATTCGGCCCGGTCAAACACCCGCCACGCAGGCAGCAGGTTTTCATTCCGAAGTAGCGACCGTATTCCTGCGCCATAACGTCCGAGGCCAGCTTCGAGGCGCCGAAAATGCTGTGCGTGGATCGATCAATGGGAAAATCCTCCGCAATGCCGTCCCAATCGCTTTCGTTGGCATACTCCCAGCGCGTATCCAGTTCCTTTAGAGGGAGTCGATTCGGCGCATCTCCGTAAACCTTGTTCGTGGACATGTGCACGAAAACGGCTTCGGGCGAAAAGCGTCGCACGGCTTCAAGCATATTGAGAGTGCCCACGGCGTTCACATCAAAGTCGTCGAAGGGCCTGTCCCTGGCCAGGTCGTGGGAAGGCTGCGCCGCGCAGTGAATCACCAGGTTGGGCTTCATTTCCCGAACCAGTTTCGCCATCACATCGCGATCACGCACATCGAGACTTTTATGCTCAAATCGTTTCGTTGTCGTTAAAAGCTTTTTCAGCCGCGGCCTCGTATCGCCGCCGGGCCCGAAGAAGTCCATGCGCATGTTGTTGTCCACGCCGCAGGTCTTCCAACCGAGCTTGTCAAAATACACAACGGCTTCCGATCCTATTAATCCGGAAGAACCGGTGATCAGGGCGATTGGCATCATTTTCTCCATGCCGAAATACAACGCGCCCTCCATAACGAAAACGGGGCGAAATGGCAAGGCCCCGACTTTGCGCTGAAAAGTGAGCAATGTCTGAAAGTTTGCATTTCGCCACCAATCCGTCGCACTCACCGGGATTGTTTTAGTGAAATGTTCTTTTAAAAGAGGCTTTACGAAACGCCGTCAAATGACGATAAAGCATAAATACTAGGCGGCGTGACGCCGATCATGTTTTTTTTCGAGCTACTCACATGACTGAAATGGACATGCAAAACCACAATTTTTTCTTTCGCCAATTGATCGAGACTTCCGACCTGGGATTCTGCATGGCGGATTTGGCTGGGACTATGACCTGGGTCAATCCCGCTTTTTGCAAAATGGTCGCCATAAACACTCCCGGAATCGCAATCGGCAAAAGCATTCTTGAATTACTTCACCCCGATGATGCGTCGCGGCTTCGGGAAATGATTTCAGACCATAAAACAACAGACAGTCACCAGACCCTGAAGGCATCGCCGCGTTTTCCCGACGGCAGCGCGATGCCGTGCATACTCAGCATCTTTTTTGTCAAAGATGACGGCGGCAAGCCGATGGGACTTGCCGCTATTGGAACGGATATTACAGAATGGAAAGAGATTGAGGGACAGTTGGCTGGCGCCAAAGCTGCCGCTGAGGAAGCCAACGCGGCCAAAAGCCATTTTCTGGCGAACATGAGCCATGAAATCCGAACACCCATGAACGCCATTATCGGCATGACGGGGCTTTTGCTCGACACGAAACTTGATGAGGAGCAAATAGAATATTCCCTTGCGGTCAAAAAATGTTCGAATGCTCTGTTGTCCATCATCAACGACATTCTCGATTTTTCGAAAATTGAGGCAGGAAAACTTCAGCTTGAAATCATCGATTTCGATTTGAGAATGACTCTTGAAGACATCAACGACATGCTGGCGATGAAAGCCCAGGACATGGGTCTCGAATACGTGTGCACGGTCGACCCATATATCCCGTCTTTAATGAAGGGCGATCCGGGACGCCTGCGCCAAGTGCTTGTCAATTTGATAGCCAACGCGATCAAATTCACGTCCAAAGGAGAGGTTGTCGTTCGCGTAAGTCTTGAAAAAGAAAGCCCGGAATCAGCTCGCCTCCAATTTGAGATTAAAGACTCCGGCATCGGCATTCCGAAAGACAGAATCGAGATGCTCTTCAAGGCCTTTTCCCAAGTGGACATTTCCACGACGCGCCAATACGGAGGAACCGGCCTGGGTTTGGCGATCTCCAAGCAACTCGTCGAACTGATGGGCGGCGAGATGGAGATTGACAGTGAAGTCGGGAAAGGATCGACTTTCCGTTTCCGGGTGGAAATGGAAAAGCAGACGGGACACGTGAGCGAACCCCTATCGCGGAAATGGAATATCATCTCCAAAAAAATCCTCATTGCCGATGGCAGTTATGAAGCGCGGCGGCATCTCACGTCACTTCTCGACCAGTGGCAATGCCGTTCCGACGGCGCCGCGGACGCCGAATCAGCTATGAGAAAACTCATCGAGGCGGCAGAAAAAAAGGACCCATATGACCTGGCGATCATCAGCCGGCGCCTTCCGGGAATGGGGGGAGAAGCGCTGGGGAGTCGAATCAAGGAAGACAAGCGGCTATCAGATATTCATCTGGTCCTGCTGACCTTGATGGGAAGCCGGGGCGACGCATCCCGCGCCCAGGAAATCGGTTTCAGCGCTTATCTGACCAAGCCCGTCAAACAATTTCAATTGTTCGATTGCCTGGCCGGATTGCTGAATAAAGGATGCAACGACTCAAGACCGCAAGGAGAAAAAATCCTTACGCGTCATAACCTCCGGGAAAATAAAAAGCACCATACCAGGATATTGGTGGCTGAAGACGACGAGTTCAATCAACTTCTTTTGACCAGGCTTCTGGAAAAATTCGGATACCGGGCGACCGTAGTCGATAACGGTTTGGAAGCCCTGGGCCTTCTTAAAAGAGAAATTTTCGATATCGTTCTCATGGATGTTCAGATGCCTGAAATGGATGGGCTTACGGCGACAAGACATGTTCGTGATGACAACTTTCCGGCGCCTTAACAGGCGCATCCCTATCATCGCACTGACCGCCTTCGCCATGCAGGGGGATCGCGATAAATGCATTGAGGCGGGAATGAATGCGTACATCTCCAAACCGATCAAACCCGAAGAGCTTCTGAAAACCCTTGAAGAATGGATCGAGGCAGGGCGCAAATTAGGGTTGGAAGATAGAAGTTAGAAGCTGGAATTAAGAAGTTGGAGGCAAAACAACGCCCACATCCTTCTTCCGCCTTCTAACTTCCAACACCCATTTTCTTCATTCAAACAGTGTCGGCGAGACGGACTGCGCGTCGGGTAGTTCCAAAAGTTCGCCCAGCGAGAAACCCACAAAGGGCTGCAACGGCACGGGAATGTCGCCTGCCGCCACCCAGAACCACAGGTTCGTCGGATCGAAAACGATTTGATAGATGGCCCCGTTTGTGGCGATGCTGCGGTTGTTGTCGAATGTATCCTCGGGCTGCTCTTCGCCCGTGTCGGGGTCCACGCGGTCGCGCAAGATGCGCACCATGACTTCGGAATTGATTTCGCCGTACAGGCTTTCGTCCCCACCGGGCTCGGTCAGTTGAATCAAGCGCTCGTAGCGGCGGCGCGTGGAGTCGCCGGTGGGCAGCTCGTCGGCGTCCTCCGTTTCAGCGGCGACGAAATGGTTGGTCAGACGCACTACGCCCTCGCTCATGTCTCGAACGCCCAATGCCGTGGCCGTCATCTCGAAGGCTGAGGCGCCCGATTTATCGGAAACCATGATCCCCTCCACGCTGATATGCTCTTCATTCATCACGAATGCGCGAGCTTCATCCAAAGTCGCGGCGTTTTTCAAAATCATCGCCTGCATCTGGACGTGACTGCGGCCGCTGTCGCCCGTGAAGCTGTCGTTGAGTGGAACGGCCTCGTTGGACGCCGTGCTTACGCCCAGCGCGTTCATGCCGTTATATGGGCTTAAGTTGCCGGGGAATCCGATGTAGACATGCGGGATGCCTCCCGTGGGCTGTCGCACGAAGATCACCGGGTAATCGATGAGAAAGTCGATCTCGTCCCAGTCGAGGCTGCGACCGTGGTAGAGATTGCCGTCCGTCGTCGCGGCGTTCATGGCCGAAACCTGCGTGCAAGCTCCGGGGAAAAGGGCGCGCTGCGATTTGAAGGGGATGAGATGGCCGATTTTTTCCAGCAGCACATCGCCGAAATTCAGCAGCATGCAAAGATCCGTGGTCCATCCGATGTCGCCGGCGGTCTCGTTGAGGCCCTGGCATTCTTCAAGGATATCCGGGTACGCGTTGACGTAGGCCATGTCGAGCAGGCCCGTTGCCCTTGCAATAGGGATAACGATGTCGATGAGGTGCATGGAATCAAGCCACGCCACGCCGGCGGCCAGTTCCTCGCGAAGAAGCTCGCCGTGCTGCCGTCCCATCTGATAGGGCGTTCCTGAGAGCCAGACGATAGTGAAATGTTCATATTCCTCGCGCTTCGGATCGATGGGCGTCCATTCGTCATCAGCATCGTCATCGGCAATATCGTCGTCGGAATCATCATCCGCGTCATCATCGGCAATATCGTCGTCTCCGGAATCGTCATCGTCATCCGACGCGCACGAAAGGGCGGCAAGAAGCATCCCAAGAATTGCGACAAGCACGGCTTGCTTCCATATTTTTTTCATCATTTCTCCCGTTGAAATTTTTAGCTATGCGCGGCGATATTGAGGTGCGAGTATCGAGACGTTGCACCGAACGGCTTTTCTCGCTGCGAAGCTATTCTTTTGCGATAATCGGATAGGCGATGCCCGCCAGCGCGGCGCCCACGATCGGCGCGACCCAGAACATCCATAGCTGCTTGACGGCCCACATTCCTGCGAAGAGAGCCGGTCCCGTAGATCGCGCAGGGTTGACCGAAAGGTTGGTGACGGGAATTCCGATCAGATGAATGAGCGTCAATCCCAGCCCGATGGCTATGGGAGCAAAACCAGCCGGCGCCCGATGATCGGTCGCCCCTAAAATGATGAAAAGAAATGCGAATGTCAGCACGACTTCGGCGACAAGACACGCCAGCATGGAATAGCCGCCGGGAGAGTGAGCTCCGAAACCGTTGGCGGCAAAACCGTCGGCTGTACTGAATCCCGCCTTACCCGAGGCGATGACATAAAGCACGGCGGCGGCCACCACGCCGGCGACAACCTGCGCGGCAATGTAGGGAAGCAGGTCCTTGGCGGGAAATCGTTTTCCAACCACAAGTCCCACCGAAACCGCCGGATTAAAATGACCGCCGGAAATGTGCCCCACTGCGTAAGCCATTGTCAGCACGGTGAGTCCGAAGGCCAGGGCAACCCCGGCAAATCCGATTCCAAGTTCAGGAAAGCCTGCGGCCAACACTGCGCTCCCGCAGCCGCCGAACACTAGCCAGAAAGTCCCCACAAACTCTGCGGCGAGTCGTTTTCCTAATGGCATGACATTCCTCCTTCTCGATTGGATTGTTATTTGGGCGCACTCACGCGATCTCCATCTTTTCGGACTCAATTCATCAGATCCGGCATGCACCTGCGGCCTGATAAAGAAATTGGAGATTTTGATAACTAATCTCAGCACAACAGTACCTTATTTTGCCCATAGGGTCCAAATACTTGTGAATTTTCGATGTCAATTTCCCAACCTGAAAGTTTGGCAAAGAATTTCACTGTCAGGCCGATGATATCTGAATTTGAAAATCCAACATGCGACGAAGCCCAGGCCTTCCCACAGGCCTGCTTCTTTTGGTAGATTTCATTCATCGGCGACGCATCGAATCAACCAACGCGGAAAAAACAATGGCGACAGACACAGGCCACAAAACCGGAGGCGACCCATCGGGCTTCCGTATTCCGATTCGCGTCGGCGCGGTGCTTGTCATTCTCTTCGGGATCGCTTTAACCCTTCGCCTTGATTCCGCCCTGAACACCAGCATTGAAGACAATGACCAATACCTTGTCTTGTCAAAGAGCATCGGCGAACACGGGAGAATGCTTTCCAATCTGGACTTGGTCGAAGCCGACCTTTTGCGGAAACCGCCGATTTTGCCCTATAGCATTTTCCTGCTCGGAGGCCGCGATCCTTTTTTGATCTTTCAAGCGATAATCTCCGCGCTCCTGGTCTTTCCCATTTTCTTTCTCGGGGCGCACTGGACTACGCAAAAAAGCGCTCTGGTCGCCGCGACGGTCTGGGTTTTCTGGGGGCCGGCTGTGAAACTGGCCGGCGTCATCACGCCCGAAACTCTCTTTTTATTGCCGATGATGCTCGGTCTTTTGGCGCTTTCAAAAAACGATGAAACTCCGTCGCTCGGCCTTGGCCTTTGCGCCGGTCTGTGCCTGTCCCTGGCCGAGTTGACCCGGCCTGTTCTATTGCCTTTCGTGTCTATGGTTTTCATTTTGTACGCATGGCGTCTGGCAAAAGAAAAAATCCGGCGGGGGGAAACCGCGCTCATTTTCGCGCTGCTTGTGGCTGGTTTCGCCCTGCCTATTCTGGCCTATCAGATAGCCAATAAAGATGCCGGATTCTCCTACGTATATGATCGAAAGGGAATAACGGTTCTGACAAACCTTGTTGAAGGCGGGGAAACTTTTCAATATATCCACAAAATCAAACCACCGGATTGGAATGATTGGACCGACGCGCAAAGGGAAAATTTTGCCTTGCGCGAGTTTGCCGAAAAAGTCAGCGAGTCGCCGATTCGATTCCTTCGGAGCGCCATTCAGCGGATCGGATATTTCTGGATACGCGGCTTCGGCGACTGGGAGGGGATTCAAAAATGGCTTTTGCGACCCAGCCCCGTGCTGACGATCTTGGCATTGATCGGTTTCGTCGCGTTGATGTTCAAAAACCGAAGCGCCTTTAAATTTTCTGCGTTTCTGATAGTGGATTTTTCCCTGATGGCGGCGCTGGTGCTGGCCAAACCCCGCTTCAGAGAAGTCGCCACACCCTGGCTTTTAATCTTGGGGTCTTACGGCGCCGTCGCGATCCTTTTCTGGCTGTGGCGGCAAACAGAAAACCTAAGAAACTGACTAAAATCTTGCCAGGTGATGTTCGCAGACGCCGAAGAAGTCCTTGATCTTATGCTTCTTGCCGTCCGCATCCACGGCAGTTCCGTTGAAAAATCCGTAGGGCTGGTGAAAATCGGATTTGATCACGCCGTAATTGACTTTGCCGGAGCGTTCGCCCTGCGGCGTGAAGGTCAGATCGCAGCGACCATCGGTGGTTTTTACTCGCCAGGGCTTTAGGACATTGTCCTCGTCGTACTCGAAACGAACGGCGCTTAAGGGCGACATTTTCCCGCCGACCCACAGCACGTTTTCATTCCAGCGTTCATCATCGACGATGAAATTTTTCACGAGGTTCAGCGCGATCAGTCCCTTTTTGCCGCTGTATCCCGCGCACGTCGCCCATCGCCAGAAAGTATTGTATGGATAAAAAGTTTTTTGCACATCGATGATGACGATGTCTTCTTTTTCGTCGAGATCAATGCGGCGGTCGCCGATGGAGATGGTTCCCCGGACGGGGCATGCGCACTTGTGCGTGTATAGCGGGCGATTCGGCGCGATGGGCAGCACCGTGATCAAGGGCTGCAAGGCGTTAAGGTCCTCAATCATTTCGATCATGGCTCCGACGCCCGGTTTGTCATTGCCCCGGATGTCGATATGCGCGCGATGGAATCCTTCATCCAGACGATTGATCACGCGGATTTCATAATCCGACTTCACGAATGAGCTGGCCGAGTTCCACAACTCGCCCGAAAGTTTCGCAGCCGGACCGGGGACCTCGACATGGTGTTCAAAAAATTCGCCGGTCTTGCGGTCTACGCAGTAACAAAAGCTTGAACTGAGGTAATGCGTGTTCAAGACCATGAAGCCCAAGAAGACTTCGGAGTTGATGACGGCGAAGTGCTGCCATTCTTTAAGCCGCGCCATTCTGAATATCTTTGGGGGAAATACTTTGGGCGCCCAGATTTGGGCGTCGGCGATATTCAGATTGCGAAAAGGCTCTTTAAAAAGGCCAAAATCCACGACTTGCCCGTTTTTCACCAGCCACGGGGGGGTATTGTTCAAAGGTCGCATGGTCGCTCCGTTTAATACAAGTGATTAGCATTGTGCAATTAAAGTGCGGCTCCATTTTTTTGCTACCAGTTTTTTCGCGATTGTTCAATTGCCGCGCCTGATTCAAAGACCGCGAATGATAATCGAGGCGCCGGCAAAAACCAGCACAGCGTACACCAAAAGTTTGAAGGATCTTTGCGGCAGTCTGTCGTGCAGGCGTTCGCCCATGAATAGTCCAACGGCCAGAGGGATGAGCATCCATGCGCTGACTCGGCCTGTTTCGGCGTTGATTTTTCCTGAAATCAGGTGCGTTACTAATAATATGCTGTTGAGAAGAAGCCACAGGGCCGTCAGGGTGCTGCGGAATATGTGTTTATCGTGAATGTTCCGCGCGGCCCAATAGCCGATCAACGGCCCGCCCGACACCCACAATCCCTGAATGAATCCTCCGCTGATCAACCAGGCGAATGACCAGCGGCTCTTCATCGGACGCACCGGCAGATTTGCGTCCATTTTAAGCGCCTGGGAGAGCTCAAATATCGACAGGCACAAAACAAAAACGCCGTAGGTCCATTTCAGGCCATCCACATTCACCATGTAAAACACGGCCATGCCGACGGGTTGCCCGATCAGGGTCAGCGGTACGATGCGTTTAAGAAATATTTGCCAATCGATGTCCGAAAAATGTCGCCAGGCGATGTAGGTCGTGGCAGCCAGATTGATGGGGATGATGACGGGGATGAGAAAATCCAGAGGAAAGATATGCGCTGCCACAGTCAGCGCGATGATGGAGCTGCCGAATCCCGTCGTCGCGCCAACCATGTAGGCCACGGCAACGATAAGCGCCAGCAAGATAAATTCGAAGCCCATTATTATCGGTATTCCAAAAGGATCGTTTCCATAGCAAATGAGAAATACGTCTGCCGAAAGTGCTCGTATCTCTTTGCTCTTTTTTAAGCTTTTCTCAATACGTAGGTTTGCTTGAAGTCAGATGGAGTGAAAAGGATGAACAGAGCCGGGGCAGCTGTGCATTATAGTTTTCGCTTTGCATAGTCTTTCTCGCGAACAAGATAGACCGACGTGAATTCCTAAATTTCTCGGGAAAAGCTAGGCGTGATGCGGCGCAGCCGTTCTCGGCTGCGCCGGTGTTTCTTTGGCCTAAAATATCGCGGTCAACTGGACGTTTTCAACGTACCCACTTCGCCAGTTCATCGTCCTCGATCTTCTCGATCCCGTCGGGGGCGATGATGATCACGCGGCCCTCTTTGCTGACGATGATAACGTTTTCGCCGAGCTTCAAAGCTTTGGCGACGGATTTGTCTTTTGCGGCCAGGGCGAACCATGCGTCGGACATATACTTCACGCGCAGCACCTTTTCTTTTCCGGTATAAGCCGTGTCGGTGAAAGCGCCGTTTTTCCATACGAAGGTTTTGCCGTTAATCGTTCGCACCGCGTTCATGTCACTGCTCACCTTTTCCTGGGACTTTAATTCTTCAATGCCTTTGCTGGCGGCCACGGCGCCCTCGCCTGTGGAATCGGCGAAGGATTCAGCCATCATTTTCGCCTTTTTGGCGCTTTGCCTGCGCGATCTGCCTTCGCCTTTGGGACCAGCGCCGCCCGTAGCGCTGCTGAAAATACCGTCCAACATGGGGGCGGCGGCGGGCATGTCGTTTCTGTCTTCATCCCTTGTCCGCCTGCCTGTCTGAGCGAGCATCTTTTCATTTTCGACAATGAGGTAGCTGGTGTAGGGCGTGACGATGCCGTAACGAGTTCCCAGGCGGCGCGTTTCTTCGACCAGCTCCTTATTTTCACCGCGCAATCGGATCTCGCTGAGCATGTGCCCCACCTTGCGCGTGGCCCATAGCTTGGGCACGAACTGCGCTTCGTCTGATTCTTTCGGAAAGCTCGCTTCGTACGTGATCGATTCTCTCTTTCCTTTCCGCGAACCTTTGAGGATCACCGCGCTCGCCCCGCCTTTTTCATACCGGCCAAAAACAACGAGTTGACTTCCAACGAAGAGGTCGGGCATGCGCACCGGGTATATGTCGTCTGTTTCAACGCCGGGAATAGACAGCGTGATATCGGAAAACACCGGGCGGGAGATACGGTTGGAGAGGATGCCGAGTTCCTTTTCGATTTCCACATCAGGTTTTACGTATATGGGATAGCCCCGGCCATCGTCGGCCAAGCGGTCCAGGAGAATGGTGTTCACGTCATCGCCCACGCCGAAGACGAATAGACGCCGTCGTCCATCGTTGGCGCTCGAAGCGTCGGCGACGATCTTTTCGTATCCCGTCTCCCCTACGGTGGGCATGCCGTCGGTCAAAAATATCAGGATGGATGGTCGCCCGTCCTCCGTGGAATTTTCCAGCGAGCGTATCAGCGCGTCATGAATTGCCGTGCCGCCCTGCGCGCGCATTTTTTCCACAAATTTTTTCGCGGCCTCGACGTTCTTATTATTGGCGTCCACGGACTTTTCACGAAAGGCTTTGACGCCGGTGGAAAAGCGCATGATGTTGAAGCGGTCGCCGTCGTTTAAGTTGTCGAGGAAATACTTCAGGGCGCTTTTGGCCCTTTTCATCTTCTCGCCGCGCATGCTGCCCGATGTATCAATAGCGAATATCACTTCCTTGGGCAAAATCTCGTCTTTGCCCGGCTCCGCCTTGGGGCTAACCAGCAGCATGAAATAGCCGTCTTCCCCGCTATTTTTATGCGTCAGAAGATTGAGGCCAACGTCCTTTTCCGACACCGTGTAATAGAGAATGAAGTCGCGATCGAGCGCGGCCTTCATCGTCTCCACGCCCACGGTCGCCTTATGCTCGCCGTCGCGGATCACGTCGACTTCGTGCGTGGGTGAATAAATCGACTTGATGGGAATAGAGCTTTTCACGCGCGCATCGATGGTGAAATCCTTGAGGGTGCGGCTGGAGCTTTTTCCAGTCCTTAATGGATAGACGTACTTGCACAGGCCTGAGTTCATCGGCACGACCTGAGAAAAAACAATCTGCACTTTTTGCGTGGAATTGGGAGGAACCGGGTAGATGGAGGAGCGGAAAAGATTGTCGCCCAAATATTCGAGCAGGCCCGGATCACGCATGCGGCGCACTATGTCCGTATAAATTTGCTTGGCCCGTCCGGCCTCCAGAACCTCGCCGACGACTTTCTTGCCGTTCATCCACAGGGCGAATTCCTCAATGGCCGCGTCTTTGGGCAGTGGAAAAACGTACGTGGCTTCAAGCTGCCGGTTCGTGTGATTGCGGAAGACCTGCTCCACGCTGGTCACCGCGCCCTGGTCGCCGATCTTGATCGAAACGCGGTGGCTTTCGATGGCCAAAGCCGGCAGGCTTTTATCCTTCGGAATGAGCAGGCCCTGCGCTTGAGCCATCCCGCTTATCGCCAAAATCCCCACAATCAAAATCACCATCAGCAAATGTCGTTTCATGGCCATCCCCAAAGCTTTTCGATTTTTCTACGTCACGATAAAGATAGACACGAGCCTTGCGTGTTCGGTTCCGGGAATTTTGGAGGGTGACGGTTTGTATCCACGAAAATGTAGGAGCGACATTCCTGTCGCGATTGCGCGGCGGTGTAGGAACGACATTCAGAGTCATGGCCATTGAAATTATTCGGTCAAAGTCGCGACAAGAATGTCGCTCCTACACATCGCGGCTGAAAGCCGCTCCTAAACTCTTACTTCATACCTCATACCTCATACCTCATACTTCATGCTTTCCGTCACGGCGTCCACTCATCCACGCCGATGTCCCAGCCTGCGCCGTATGGACGCGCATCGCCATCGAAATCAAACTCCACGAGGCCAGGGCCTATGTAATCTGGTACGGGATTGATGCCCGTATCGATGCAGGGGCTGTCGCTCTGAAGGTGAAAATCTCCGCTGTCTGAATTTGCGAAAAGCGGATCGACGCTGATGTTGCTGGAGGCTTCATCGCAACCAGTCCACCCGCAGGCGTTGACCTCGCCGAATGTATTTGCTTGGCATTCGTCACCGAGGTAGCCGTCGTATGACCAAATCATGCAATCCATATCCGCGCCCCAGATGTCGTTGTTCACCAGCGACGCCGTGGAGAAGAAGTTGTACACGCCGATGCTGTCGTCTCCCGACCCGCCGCCGATAATATTGTTCACCAACGCCGCCGTGCCGGACTGGTTGGACAGGCCGTAGCTGAAGTTGCTTCCCGACCCGCCACCGATAATGTTGTTCACCAGCGTCGCCGTGCCGGATAAGTTGCGCACGCCGTAGCTGAAATTGCTTCCCGACCCGCCGTCGATGGTGTTGTTCGCCAGCGTCGCCGTGCCGATGTTGTACACACCATAGCAGAGGTTGCTTCCCGACCCGCCGTCGATGGTGTTATTCGCCAGCTTCGCTGTGTCGGAGTTGTTGTACACGCCATAGCTGTCGTAGCTTCCCGACCCGCCGTTGATAATATTGTTCGTCAAAGTTGCCGGACAATCATTGCGCACGCCGTAGCTTTCCTCACCTCCCGATCCGCCATTGATAGTATTTTCCGTCAGCGTCATCGTGTTTGTTCCGCCCGAGTTGTACACGCCATAGCTGTAGTCACTACCTGACCCGCCGTTAATGTTGTTATTCGTCAGCGTCGATGGGCTGCGGCTGTTGAACACAGCATAGCTGCTGCTACCCGATCCTCCTTGGATTGTGTTGTTCACCAACGTCACCCCATCATAGTTGAGCGTGTTGCGTACGCCATAGCTATAGTCAGCTCCCGAACCACCATGAATGGTGTTGTTCACCAACGTCGCCGGACCAGTGTTGTCTACACCATAGCTACCGGGGGTTTCGAAGCCGCCGTCGATGATGTTGTTCGCCAGCGTTATCGTTCCGCTGTTGCACACGCCTTTGCTGCTGAAGGAGCCTCCTGATCCGCCGCCAATGGTATTGTTTGTCAGTGTCGCGGTGCCGGAATGATGATTGTCCACACCAGAGCTTCTGCTGTAATCGCCCGTTGCTGATCCCCCGTCGATGGTGTTGTTCGCCAACGTTGCCGTGCCCAGGTTTTGCACGCCATAACTGTAGGTGTCTGCCAGCCCGCCGTAAATGTCGTTGTTCGTCAGCGTCAACGTGCCGCCGGACATGTTGTAAACGCTGGTAGTATTGAACGGTCCCGACCCGCCATAGATTGTGTTATTCATCAGCGTCGCCGTGTCGCCCTCGTTGCCGTTATTGTATACACCGTAACTATTGTAGCTTCCTGATCCGGCGGCGATGGTGTTGTTATCCAGTATCGCCGTTCCGGAGTTGGTTACTCCAAAGCTATCGCTATAATCGCCCATCGGCGATCCGCCATCAATGGTGTTGTCCACCAGCATCGCTGTACCAGAGTTGCTTACGCCGTAGCTATCGTTCTGATCGACCGTTGGCGATCCGCCGTAGATAGTATTGTTCGCCAGCGTGGCTGTGCCCCCGGTTCTCACACCGTAGCCTCTGCCTTCTCCTGTTCCGCCGTCTATGTCGTTGTTTACCAGCATCGCCGAGCCGCCGTTGTTGATGCCGTCTCTAAGTATTCCCGATCCAGCATTGATGATATTGTTCGTCAGCGTCGCCATACTGGAGTTGTAAACGCCGGTGCTAAACTCTCCCGATCCACCGTCGATGGTGTTGTTCAGCAGTGTCATCGAATCGCCATCGCTGTAAACACCGTAACTTTCACCCCACCCGCCCGTTGCCGATCCGCCGTTGATAATGTTGTTTACCAACGTCACCGTGGCGCCGTCGTAGTTGTATACGCCATAGCTATAGTAAACTCTCGGCCCGCCGTTGATGGTGAAGCCTTGAATCGCCACGGGATTTGAACCGCTTATCTCCACAGCCGTGGACCACGAGGCGTTGATGGTCGTAATATAGGCGTCGATATCCCTGGTCCAGCCCGCGGATTCATAGCCGCCGAAAAGAGAAACATGCGTTTCCACATTTTCCGTATAATCGCCCGCCGCGACGAAGATGGATTTGCCCTCCTGCAGCGCCAGGGTTGCGCCGGCGTTGATCGTCCGCTTGGGAGCGCCCATCGTTCCGTGGTCGGCGTCGTCGCCCGTCATAGCAACGAAAATTCCATTTTCGTTGCTACGCACAAGGTCCCCCCCGACGCAGTCCTGGTCGATGCCGTCGTCGGGCAACTCCGGCGCGCCGGGATGAGTGAGTATGTCTGTATCGTCGCAGTCTGTGTTTTCGCGCACCCAACCCAACGGGCATATTCCATCATCAAACACATCGCTGACATCAGGATCGCCGTAACCGTCCCAATCGGCATCCTGATAACAGACATTGGCAGGAATTGTCGTAGTTGTAGTTGAGGTCGTTGTGGTTGTCGATGTCGTTGTCGTTGTCGGCGCTGTCGTATCGTCATCATCATCAGAATCTGTGTCATCGTCTGAATCATCGTTGACATCGTCGTTCACGTCGTCATCACTCGGCGGTACGTACACGTCGCCGCGCTGGTCATCTTCGTCGTCTCCGCCTCCGCCGCACGAAAGAGAAAAAGAAAGAAGGCAAAGCAGAACCAAAGTCTGGAATAGTACCGACGTTCGCATTTTATTCTCCATATCAATCTTGAACAGATTTTAAGAGCACAAAAGGCAAATGGCAAGGCAAGTTCGAAGGCGGCAAGGCTTATGAATGAGCCGCCCGCCTAACGGCGGGCTCGCTGGTCTTTATCATATGATTGATTCCTGGCGCTCGCGCGCCAGGCTACAAACTGTCGCCCCTTGCGGGGCTGATTGCGACAGGAATATCGCTCCAGCATTCACAGACGGGAGCGTCTGTGCCACATTCGCGGTTGGAAACCGCTCCTACAATAAGCACATAATCACTGCCCCCTGGCCACTAACCGCTCCTACTCAAATGCCTGAATGACACCCCACTCGACGGCGGTGAAACCTGTGCGATGGAAGCTTTCGACCATCGGTTCAGCCACATCGAGATGCGCGGGATAGACATCGTAGCCCTCGAAGATGAGCCACAGTCGCAGCAAGCTGTCGGGAGCAGGATCGATCACAAGATCGACGGAGTTGCGAATGATATCATGGAACTGCGGGTAAACGGCATACCAGGCGAACTCGGGCAATTCCTGCGTCCAATAAAGGAGAAAATCGCCGACCTCGCGGCCCTGGAAACCGACGGCGAGTAAATAACTTTCAAGCCGATCAAACAGATCGTCCCTCGAAACAATCAACCCTTCCGTGAACTGATAGATACCGTAGTCATATACATTCGGCGCGGCGGCTTCGTAATATAGGTAGGGATAAAGCCCGTCGATCAAGCCGTCAGGCCGAACGTTAATATCCCATCCGTTTCCGTAAAGCGGCCAGCTCCAGACAAGGTTCGTGTCGGCGTCAAGGGCCAGCGTCACGGATACTTCCAACGTGGTTTCGGGGTAGAGATAGATGACCGGTTTATCATCCATATCCTCTTCCACGCAGCAACCGTCGAAACACGTCCATTCCCAGTCGAACAGATCTTCGCAATATTCATCTGAGTCGCACTTAACGCAGTCGTCATCTGTATCGTCGTCCGTGTCGTCATCCGTATCGTCGTCAACGTCATCGTCGACATCGTCGTCAATATCGTCATCCACGTCGTCATTTGCATCATCATTCACATCATTGTTTACCGTGTCGTCATCATCGTTGTCATCATCATCCCCGCAGGAAATTACACCTGCAAGAGACAGCGAAAAGATCAAAAGCAAAGACAAAAAAACCATTTTTCTTAATCTCATCTTCTTCTCCTTTGTCATCATCGCTTATATTGACTGATCACCAAAATCAAACCCGCGATTCGCCGCAAGTTTCAATAATAATAACACGCTCGATTTAGTAATAAAATCCCCGCGAGGTCGGCAAAAAGTCTGTTGTGACATTGAGGCGAAGTTTCCTGAGACCGTTCTCATCGCCCTTGCCGATACGGTGCGTCGAGTGCATTTCGCAACCTGCGAGTTCCTTGAGTTTCGTGAGACAGAAATCGCAAGTTGGATTGGACGTGGCGCAGATGGAAAGGCAAATGAGGACTTCCTCCACATTGAGGCTGGCGGTTTTGCCCTTGAGAATATCCCTTTTCAGGTTGGCAATATTCCTGATGATGATTTCGGGCAGAAGGTCGATCTCTTTCGGGATGGCCGCCATCTCTTTGATCGCCTTGATGATGCACGCGGACTCGGCGTGCAGAAGCGGAGAGTTTGTGCCGATGATGATTTTTCCATCGGAAAGTTCAATCGCCGCACCGCAGTAAATGCCCCGGTGGCCCTTGCCGAGTTCTTTGGCCTTTCCCGCGGCCTCCCTCGCGACGGGAACCGTGGAGCGGTTCGTCACTTTCATCCCGATTTTTTGCAGGAGCTTTTCAACGATGGTCACCGTCTCTTTCGACTCCAGGCCCTGCTTGTTTTCAGTTCTATATCGAAAATATCGGCGAATGATTTCCTGTTTGGCGGCCTCCTGGACCGCGTCATCGTCCACGATTCCTTCCCTGGCCATATTGACGCCCATATCCGTGGGAGATTGGTACTGCGCCATCGCCGAATTGTCTTTGCCGATGCGCTCGATAATCTCCTGCATAATACTGAAGTTCTCAATATCGCGATTGTAATTGATAGCGGTGACGCCGTAGGCTTCCAGGTGGAAGGGGTCCACCAAGTTGATGTCTTTTAAATCCGCTGTGGCCGCTTCATAGGCCAGGTTGACCGGATGTTTGAGTGGAAGATTCCAGATTGGAAAGGTCTCAAACTTGGCGAAACCCGCCTGCTGGCCCCGCATGTTGTGATGATAAACCTGGGAAAGGCAAGTGGCCATTTTACCGCTGCCCGGTCCCGCTCCGGTCACGATCACCAACGGCTTGGTGGTTTCAATGAAGGGATTACGTCCATAACCTTCCTCGCTGACGATCTTTTCTACATCGGCGGGGTAGCCGTCGATTTCCGGCTGCGTGTAAACGGCGGTGCCCCGTGATTTGAGGAAGTTGATAAACCTGTCGGTGCTCTTTTGCCCCTTGTAGCGGTTGACGATAACGGCGGAAATCGAAAAGCCGAAATCCTCCAGATCATCGAAGGTCTTCAGCGAGGCCGCGTCGTAAGTCAACCCGAAATCCCCGCGAATACGCCCCTTATCGATATCCTCTGCATGGATGCAGAAAATGATTTCAAGCATATCCTTCAATCGCTGGAGAAGCTTGATTTTCACGTCGTAATCGTATCCAGGCAAAACGCGCGAGGCGTGCATGTCCTTGAGCAGCTTTCCGCCGAACTCCAGATAAAGCTTTCCGGAAAACATTTCCACGCGCTGCAAAATCGCCTCAGCTTGCGCGTTCAAATATCGCTCATTGTCAAAACCTATGACTTTCGCCGGCACATTGAACTCCTGGCTTTGTAGATGAATGAAGGACGAGCCACTTTTGTCATTACATTCAAAATGAAAGCCTGTCCAATCAGGTCCTTTTCATTTCCCAAACGGAGCAATGATTGTCCCTATTCCATTTTCGAGACAGCTTCGAAGATAGTTTCCGGCTTGCTGCCTTACGCCATCCCCGATTTCATCGCCATTGTACATTATTGTGTGAGAGGAAGTGTCGTACATATACGTCCCGGATCCGTCAAAAGGCGGGAGCGTGGTGTCGAGCGTATCGATGTAATACGGGTAAGGCTCCATCAGAGTCAGTCCTAGATTGCGCGCCATCGCGGCGCAAGCGGGTCCTCCCAACGTCTCATCTTCGGACGCCATCTGATGAAGGATGTTTTTTATCGGCCCCGGCGGATCATAGAGGGGGTGGTCAAACACGTAAGGCGTATATGAAAGCGAGTCGCCGCCGCCCACCATGTGAAACTCCAGATCAAAAAGGACCATGAACGAATCCTCCAACGAGAGATTCAAAATGGAATCCAGCAATCCCACCACATCGAGGATCATCATCCCAATGGGGCCGTCCAGCGCAACAGACAACAAATCCACGGCGCCCACGTTCAGCACGTATCCCTCGATATCCGGTTCCACTGCCGCGATGATCGGAGCGTGAAGGCTGCCCCAGGAATTGCCCACGTAAAAGATCCTCGACGTGTCCAGGTCCGGTACTCCGTCGCCGCCGGTCTCATAGGGAAGAAGGTCCAATTCCGACAGCCCGCGAATCAGGTGCTTAAGCCAAATGATGTCCGCTGCATTTTGCTTGAAGTAATCCCGGAAACGCAGCGGATGAAGCACGTCGAAGATCCTGAGCATGGCCAGCACAATATCCGCGCCGTCGTCGCGAAAGCCGTGCTCCAGAAAATCGATCCCCACCGTGGCGAATCCGTACGGAGCCAGGATGTTCGCGTTGCTGGTCGATTCGCCCCGCGAGCTGTTTATACCGTGTCCCATGATGACCACAGGATACGGCTGCTGATAGGTGAGCGTGGAAGCGTCCGGCAGATTCAGACGCAGCATGACTCGGTCGGTCCCGTTCGCCACCGGTATGAAGTCCTCGTCGTAGGCAAACTGCCGGTTATGACGCCATTCAACCGTATCGTATTCGATCTCCCAGACCGAATCGAGGTTGGTGTGCGATGTATCCAGGCGCACCCAGTCGCCGTCCACTTCAGGCAAAGAGGCTGCGGCCATGTCCTCAAGCTGCTGCCGCACATGCATCATGTCCCAGGTGACATACTGCGTGGTGAACACCGTGGCGGAAACGACTTCGTGGCGTTCGATGTCCACTTGCTCGAAAAAGGCGTTAAGGGTCGGGGCGATCCGTTGTCGGTAGGGTTCGAGCAGTTCTGCATCGGGATTGTCCGGGTTCGGCTCATCCCTCAGGATGTAGCGAAGGTGCGCGGACCTTTCATAACACTCGCCCTCATCCGTTTGCAGGCTGCTTCTCACCACGCAGCAGTAAGTGGTGTTTTCGTGAAACGGAAAATAAGGATCGGCTTTGAGCAAACCGGGGCCTTCGCTCCAGAAGACCTGGATCGGCCAGAATTCGCCGGCGTGGGGGTGATCCTCGTCGTCGATGACAGTGCAGAAAACCGTGTCGTTTTCGTCCGGGTCGTTGGTATCGGGAAGCATGGACTGCATCGGCTTTGCGCTGGTGGGAAACAGCACCGGCGTGATCGTGCCAAAGCCATCCAACTTGTTCATATCGTGGCGGATGAAGCCCAGTACGTCTGTGTAGCGATCGATATATTTAGTGATCTGTTCGGGAAGGTCGATCCGTATTCCCGTGGGGGATTTCGCGTTATTAACCGTGTAGAAATCCGTAGGAAAGGGAATGTCGACTGCGCCGTCAATCAGGCTGTACTCGAAGCGCTTTCCGCTTTCACACTCCTCCACAGGTGGGCTTGTGTCGTCATCCACGGAGTCATCATCATCGTTATCATCGTCGGTATCGTCGTTAACGCCGTCGGTGTCGTCGTCGGCATCGTCGTCGGAGGAATCATCGTCGTCATCGCCGCAACCGCACAAGACGCAACAAAGCCCAAGGCACAGCACCGGCGCCAGCGCGATCAAACGGGTGAAATTATTCATGTTATCAGCCTTCCGATGTGTCCCAAAGCAGGCTACTGAGTACTACGGTTGCGTCGCCTAAGTAAAGCGTTGTTCGACGCCACTCACGCTCGCGCGCAGGCCGCATGATCGATGTGACCTTGCTCGCGTCCGACATCACCAAAGGCCATTTGCGGCGGCAAGGAAGCAACCGGTTTTTACTGCGATTTCGGGGGCGACCCCTACAGCCGCTAAAGCATTGCATATATTTTTGCTCGTGCGTATTAATGGCCTTGAAGATATTTCCGCACCTGGGCAATCCAATGCCCTGGCGGACATTGGCCTTGAAAAAGGCTAAAGGGTTTTATGGCAACGGTAGCTGCTACAATTTAAGCACTGGGATTTTCCATCCCACGCACGAGCGTTGATTCCTTTCCACCCGGAATAAGGGATGCTTGTGTGAAATGCAAATTTTCGTCATTTTTTTAATACTGGGCGCCTAAGAAAGCGTCTTGCGCTGTTGGAGATAACCTTGGACACACTGAAAAACCTCGGTTGGGATGAATCCCGCCACGCAGAATTCGATAAGCAACCTGACAAAAATTTATCACCGGCTCGCGTTGCGTCCGCTGTCAGCGGTAGATATCGCTTGCTGGGAATGGGGGAGCCGGTCTGGGCCGTTGCGCGTGGGAAGTTAAGCGATCCGGAAAGTCATGGCGTCGACTGGCCGGCGGTCGGAGATTGGGTGCTGGCCCGGCGAGAGGGCGAGACAGTCGTCGTGGAGCAGGTTTTGCCGCGACGCTCTGTTTTCATGCGAAAAGCCGCAGGCAAAACATCTCACGCGCAGGTCATCGCCGCGAACCTGGACAGAGTATTCATCGTGACTGACGTGTGCGCGGATTTCAATCCACGCAGAATCGAGCGCTACCTCACCACCGTGTGGGACGGCGGCGCCGAGCCGGTCATTGTTCTCAATAAAACCGATTTGCCCCATGATCGCACGGCGATTCAGATCGAGCTTGACGCGGTGGCCCTCGGCGTTCCGGTTCTTTTCGTCAGTGCCGAATCGCAGCAGGGACTCGAGGATCTGTTTGCGCTTTGCGGCAAGGGCAAAACGATAGCCTTTGTCGGATCATCCGGCGTGGGAAAGTCAACAATCATCAATCGACTGATTGGACAGGAAAAGCAAAAGACGGCGGCCATCCGAAGCAAAGACGAAAAAGGACGGCACACGACGACCAGACAGGAACTGATTATCACGAGCACTGCCGCGATGCTTATCGATACTCCCGGCATACGTGAACTGGGACTGGTGGAACAAGGAGAAGGTCTCGAACGCGCATTCGCGGATTTGCTGGCCTACGCGCAAAACTGCCGATTCCGCGATTGTAAACACGAAAGCGAACCGGGCTGCGCGGTGAGGGAAGCGATTGAGAGGGGGGAGATTAAGCCGGAACGCTTAGACAGCTATCATCGCCTTCAACGGGAGTTGGAATTCAACACCTGGCGTGGCGACCAGCGCGGCGCAAGCGCCAACTCAAAAAAGCGCTGGAAGGACCTTTCCAAGATCGTGCGTGAATTCAACGTCAACAGGAGATAGCGAGAAATCATTCAAACGCGGATGGGAGTAAGAGCCGCCCGCCTGACGGCGGACTCGCGTGGCATGGACAAGCGTGCTTGTCCGTGTTTTTCGCGAATATGAATGGAAGAATGAATTCGAATACTTGAATTTATTGTTTGAAATTGGGAATACTGATTTGAACTTAAATGCCGAGTGAGCCCGAACTCGGCGAGGATTGAGGAAATGAAAACACCCGCGTCGATATCTCGGATCCTACTGCTTCTTTTTCTTTTCGTATTTTCACTGCCCGCCAGTTGCACATGCGGTGCGGAGAAGGCAGACGAAGAAGATGAGGACATCGTTGAGGTTAGCTGGGACGATCTATGGGCCGAGAGGTACGAGGAATGCATGCGCGTTTTCGACGATTGCTGCAATCTGGTAGAAGATGAATTCGCCTATATGATGTTGAATTTGGTTTGCACGTCGATGAAAGAAAGCTTTGACACGGACCCTTCACATCCCTGTCTGGAAAAGGTTTTCAACGACTTTTTCGACTGTTGCTGCGAAATCTGCCTGACCGATCAGACAGGATTCTTTAAAGACTGCCTGCCCCCGTTCGTGCAGGCTTTCAATGAATGCGTCGAATGATGGCAATGGGAGGCCAAAGGAGCCGCCCGCCTGTCGGCGGACTCGCGTGGCATGGAGCAGCCGAAAGAAGCGATTCGCGTCAATAGAAAAGCATTGTGTTCCCTAGAATCAGGAATTCCTATTCCTCATTAGAATCGACAATTTTTGCGCCGCATCCTTGATAGGTCTTAACCGCAGCCTCATTATTTTGTTCAACATCAATGAGTATTGTGCATTTCTTTTGCGCCAGAAAAAAGTCTGTCGCCGTTCTTATTAGGTTAGAAGCTACACCCTGCCTTCTCCATTCGGGGCGTACTGCGACGACGCTTATGTATCCATAGTCCTGTCGGTCAAAGGAGATGATGAAACCAATATACGATTCGCCATTGGCAACCTTGGCGAGAAACACGCTTTCGGGATCAAAGCCAGGGAAATCATCCCAGTCCTCTTTTCAAGGATTTTCTAAGAAAGATTTTGCATACAATTGTGGAATGATTTGTTTATGCTCGGCGTTCCGGTAAGGCACAATGACAAATTCCCGCGAGGAAAATCGAGGTTGTCGCGGCTCTGAAAACTCCATTCTATGAAAATATTTCATTTTTATCTTCTGCTACGAACCCCTCGCCCGCATTCGCGGGCTGGCTATGCCACGACAACCCCTCGACTTTGCTCGCGACAAGAATGTCGCTCCTACACACAAAGGCTGAAGAGTGAAGGATGAGTCAGCCTGGCGGTCGCCTTTCTTCTAAATTCTAATCAGTGCGATCCGCAGCCGCCGTCTTGGCTATGATCATGGCTGCCGCCGCCGCATGTCTGCGCAAGACCGAATTTTCGGCATTGCCCCGCGAGAATCATTTTGACCGCGTCGTCCACTGTCGCAGCGCCCTCGTTGTAGAAAACCTCAATGGCGACTTCTTGAAAACCGGACAGTGGGCGCATACCCATACCGCCCGCGGAAAGCGTATCAACGCCGGCATTTTTCAGAAGCATAACCGGGGCCATGTATCCACCCTGCACGTGCCCGCTGTTGGGCAAAAGCGTCACATTGGAAACCTGATTGTTTTCCACATCCACCAGGGTGAAAACGTCGCAATGGCCGAAATGTCCAGAAATTGGGGCATCCATTCCGCCGGGGGTCATACTGGGAACTGCGATTCTCATAATGCGAATTCCTTCTGAGTCTGAAAGAACCGCAACCGGCCCTTGCTAAATTTTATCTCAGGCGCCAAAAAACGCGCCGTACACGTAGGGAACAATAGCGATGGTCCTTTGAAAGGCCATTGTGAAAGCGCTTTTGTATTTTTCAAAAGTTCATTGTTTTCATGGACTTTACGCGATGCCCGTGCCGGCAAACGGCAAGAAAAAAATTCCACTTTCTTGTTTTAAAGCGTGCATCTTTATGAAAAATCCGCCGGGGAGCTGATCGAGAATCAATACTGCTTTGATTTCCGGCAGGCCTTTCCCACTTCTCACAAACTAGACCAACTCGCCAAAGTGCGTTTATATCTCCATGAGATGTTTACAGGTCTGGAAAATACAAAAAGTTCCATTTCAAAATCCCCTGCCGCCAAGCGAAAGATAGCGGCATTTGTCGGCCTATTCCTTTGGCCTTGCTTTCTCGCCTTGATGATTCTCTACGATGTTCACGAGGCGGGGCCGCAAAAAGCTACGGGAAGCTACGACCCGTCAAAGTACGTCGAGGTCCTTCCCACAAGTCCTTTAACTTTACAAAGCTACGGCGATGCTTTTCACCCGATGCATCTGGCGCAAAGCGCTTTGTCGCCCTTTTTCAATTCCGCAAAAAAAAAGGGGGCTTGTCGCCCCCGGTGTACTGTTTCTCCTTTTGATATGCCTTGCAGTTTTCACAGCCGCTTCTCTTGCCGGCGATAGCGGCGACGGTCTTCTGGCCGTGGTATTGCTCAGCACGACGCCATATGTCATGACCTGTTCCCGCGTTTATGACATTCATCTGGTTCGCATGGCGGCGATTTCACTTGTGTTGATGGGCCTGTATTGCTTCCACAAAGCGCCTTCTGCGCGAACGCTGATCCTGTTAGTATTCACAGCCCTGCTGGGCCAATACCTCTGCCCACTGGGAACTCCCTACCGGTTTTTCATCCTCGCGGTTTTCGCACCCGCCGTCTGGGTTGTGGCAAGAGGCATCTGTCGGAAAGAAAAGATCGGACAGTACATATTGACTGGTCTGCTGTTAGCTGTGATTTTCCTATTCCCCCTCGGCAAAATTTTTGGTTATTCTTTTCATGAATGGCCAATGTTTAAATTCCAACTGCTTCAATTTCTCTTTTACGAACCCGTGCCCACGATCCTGCCTACGATAAGCGATGATCCGCGGGCCTTGTTGGCTTCCGTTTACGCGCTCTGGCAGGTCACGCTGTCGTGGCCCTTAAACATTTTGTACTTGGTCGGTTTTGCGGCCTTTGTATGGCGCGGTTCCGGGGATCGCGTTTTCTGGCTGCTGGCTGTGGTCCTCCCGCTTGTCATAATAACCGTGCTTTACAAGCGCAATATTTACTACATCGCCAATATTCTCCCGGCCTTGTCCGTCGCCGTTGCATTGGGACTCGGGGCGCTTTGCCGGCGCCTGCCTTCCCCGATGCGGATAATATTGATCCTGCTGGTGTTTGGGCTTCACCTCGGGTATGTCTTTCACGCCGTGACGCCCGGATCTCTTTCGCCCAACTGGCAAAACCTATTCGTGGCGGGGCGAACACAATACACGCCTGGTTACGAACAATACGCCCTCGAAGCTATCGGTTCTCCCGCCGGTTTGGAAGATTCAAAGGCGGACTTCCATAGCAGGGATCTTTTCCGCCAGTCGCCTCGGCCTTTGGCCATAGGAATCATCGGTAAGATATGCATTCAAACACAACTTCCCCGAGAACTACGCTGGTTTGGAATTTTCTCGCGCGAGTTGTTTTGTGCCACGGACTTGATCCCGCCGCCGGTTTCAGCTCCGCCAACACGGAAGTTTAACATATCCTTGACAAGTGAGTCGGAGACTTCATCCCTCGATCTCGATTACGATGCAGTGGTGGTGTTGCCCGTTTTCCGCGAACCCGCCGAAATCAACACTGCGGAAAGCATTCTGGAAATATACGACCTTCTGGTCGCTGCGTGTGAGCGGAAGACACTGGTTTATGAAGGATTTCAAGTCGATTTGGCTGAAACTATAAATCTGCCTGCACTCAAAATCGTTCGGAGCAGAGTCGCCGATCTTTCCTCCCGTTACTCACGCAAGTTGGTTAAAGGCAACTACATCATTTTCATCGAGCCGGAAAATGCGGCGTTGGGACGGCAATACGAAAGCGAGAATTAATTTCCAGACCTTTACATTAAACCATGAACCAAAGTGCCCGCTTGGCTGACTCGCCTGCGGATGGATGAGCGTTAGGCCGAAAAGTCGGAGCGCAAGGTCGAGAAATTTGAGCAATGATCCGGGCGCCGCCTCGCTTTTGTTGGCAAGCCAAACTTGATATGCCGGATTGGGCATGATACCTTTTTTCAGGTGGCTGCACAAGACTAATCATGAATGGAGTCAACGTATGTTTCGCCTGGGCGCTGTCGTTGTTTTTGTCGTGTTATGCGTGGCGTCATGCGTCGGCGCCGGGGATGATGACGACGCGGACAACGACGTCGGCGATGACGACGACGTGGATGACGATGGATATCCCGACGATGACGCTTTTCCTGACGACGACACAGGGCCGGGCTTAGAAAACGACTTCATAGAGATTCCGGCCGGTTCTTTTTGGATGGGATGCAGCGAGAGCGCTGATCCAGACTGCCAGGAGGATGAATATCCGGGACGTGAGGTTTATCTCTCCACCTATTTTATCCAAAAATACGAGGTGTCCGTAGATAAATACAGGGAATGCTTTGATGCCGGCGTTTGCCTCGATGAGGAATGGGTGGGTCGCATTGGGTCTAGCGACTGTGCCATCTCCTTCATCCCCTGGCTTGACGCCGACGCCTATTGCCGGTGGAAAGGATGGCGACTGCCCACGGAAGCGCAGTGGGAAAAAGCCGCCAGAGGCGATGATGAAAGGATATATCCCTGGGGAGACCAATGGGAGCCCACGTATTTGAATTGGTTCGACGATTTAGACCATGACGGAACTTACGGAGATGCCGACGGATTTCATTTTACGGCCCCCGACATGGCTTTCCCCGAGGGCAAAAGTCCCTACGGCTTATTCAATATGGCCGGCAACGTCTGGGAGATGACCGCAGACTGGTATGATTCGCAATACTACGCCTACGCGCCAAGCGATGATCCACCAGGACCCGAAGAAGGGGACAGAAAGGTCGTCAAGGGAGGGGGCTGGCATCTGACTTTTGGCGATGATCCGATGCCTTATCGCATTTCCGATCGGGACGCTCCCTACGAACCGCATGAGATGCACGACGCCATCGGTTTTCGATGCGCGTCGGTCAATGATCAATAAACAATTAGCAATGAACCTGTCGCCCCTGCGGGGCTTTCCCGAATTGCGAATTCATTCCGCGTTCCTTTGGTCGCTCCTGCACTGATCGCGACAAGAATGTCGCTCCTACATTCATACTTCATACTTCCGCCTTCATCCTTCCGCCTTATTTATTCGCTCTGACGGCGCGGTTGTCGGCCCAGCGGCGGGTTTTGGTGAGCTGCTCTTTCATCGTGACCGACAAGGGAACGATGCGACCGATAACGCGATAGATGTCGGTCATGGCCAGCGGTCGTTTTTCTGAAAAAGCCTCATAGAGCGCCGAGATGAGTGTGTGCTCGATCTCGGCACCGGTGAAACCTTTTGTGGATTGCGCCAGGCCCCGGAGCGAAATTTCGCTGGGATCCTGTTTCCTTTTGATCAGGTGGATTCTGAAAATTTCCACCCTGTCATCCTCCTCGGGCAAATCCACGAAAAAAACCTCATCGAATCGTCCTTTGCGGATGAACTCCGGTGGCAGGCGGTCGATGTCGTTGGCTGTGGCGGCGATGAAGACCGGCGCGGTTTTTTCCTGCATCCACGTCAGGAAGGAGGCGAAAATCCGGCTGGTGGAGCCCGACTCCACGGAATCGGAGAAGACCGAAACAGCCATCTCGATCTCGTCGATCCAGAGAACCGAAGGGGCGATGGCCTCCGCGGTGAGGATGGCGCGAGCAAGAGACTGTTCCGGCGATCCGGCGGTGCCGCCGAACACGCGGCCCATGTCCAGTTTAATCAGCGGCAGATTCCATTCCCGAGCCAGGGCGATGATGGCCAGGCTCTTCCCGCAGCCGGAAATCCCGGTAATCAATACGCCCTTCGGAATCGGCAAACCGAAATCCCTGGCTTCTTGCGTGAGCCCTCTCTTGCGTAGGGAGCACCAGTATTTGAAGCGGTTCAGGCCGCCCACGGTGTCCATGCTCTCGCTCGGTTGCACAAATTCCAGGATTTCCGTTTTTCTTAAAATCTGGCGTTTTTCCTCGGTGATGATGGCGGTGTGCTCGAAGCTTATTCGGTCGGTCATTATCACCAGTTTGCGCATCGTGCGGCGCATTTCCTCTCGGGTCAGTCCCAAAAGCATCCGGTTGAAGGTTTCCCGGTCGATATCGACGAATTCCACGCGCTTACCCGTCAAGTGGTAATGAGCCCAAATTTCCGACTCGACGATTTCCCCGACCTCGTCAACCAGCGGCAGGGCATAATCGAGCACCAGGATATCCTTGAGCAGTTCGGGGGGCACTTCGAGAATCGGCGAGAGGATCACGATGTGGCGCCGCGATCCTTTCAATGTGTTATGCGCGTCGCGCAGTCGTCGGACGATGTCGGCTCTTTCCTTAATGAAGGGATGGAAATCCATAAGGACAAAAAGGGCAGGGGTGTCGCTCTTCAAAACCCGATCCAGCGCGGCCATGGGATCGCGCCTGGCCGAATCATCCGATTGCACCGCGTCGGAATAGCCCTCGTTGAGCGACCATGTGAAAATGTCTCTGGGCGGGTCCAGGTATTCGGCGCACAGGCGCGTTAGATGCTCGACAATGCGCTCTTCTTCCCAACTCACCATGTAAATGAGTGGGAATCCCGCATCGATGTGCGTCTTGAGTTGCAGGGCCGATTCGGGAAGAGCAGGTGCTGTCATGGCATAAACCTTTTCGTTTGATGGTCGGCGAAAAAGAGGCTTTTCCCCTGCCGGGCGTCGTCATGCCTGGAGGCTCATATGATTCAAATGATAGGTCAAGGATTGGAATATGACAATGTATCGCCATCAAGATTCCGAAAGGATCCGCCTTTATAGAAATGTGTTCCTTTATCCTTTCCAAGGCAAAAAAAATCGCCCGACCCAAAAATAGGCCGGACGATCTTTATTTTATCTGTTTGCCCCGCGTAATCTAATCCCAGTCCTGCGCAACCAGGTATTTCGTGACGCCCAGTTCTTTGAGATCGTCCACGACGGACTGTCCGTTGATCTTCGAAGACAGCACATGTTGATTGTAGTCGATTCGGATGTCGTTGGCGACCAGGCTTCCTCTGACGCCGCCGATGGCTTTTTCCGGGTAGGGCATAAACCAGGTGTTCTCATTGGTGAACTGGTTCAGGATGACGAAGTGCAGCGCGCGCAGCAGAGCGACGCCGTACTTTTTCTGCGATTCGACATCGCTCAGGAATTTCGCCAACAGGTAGTTTTCCGCCACCGATTCGCTACGGGCCGAAGTCGGCGTGGTGCGGGGCGGTTTGGAGTTGTCGGCGGCGCCTAGATAATCGGGATAGAAGCCCCGACGATGACCGGGCACGAACTGATGTTTGATGACGGCGTCGGCGTGGGAATAGGCCAGCGTCTTGTATTCCTCACGCATCGCCGGATCTTTTTCCAGACGGGCCATGCGCGCCCAGGCCTGGCCGACCCAGCAGTAGTTGCCGACCTCTTTGTGGCCCGCGTCCTGCCATCGTTTTTTCTGTCCCGGAGAAATTTCGGCGGCGGCGTCCCACCATTTTTTGTCGCCGGTTTTTTCGTACAATCTCACCAGCGCCAGCATCGCTTCGCCAGGGTAATAGCGAGACTGCTCTTTTGGCGCTTTTTTATTGAGCGCCTGTTTGAAAGTTGTGTAGAAATAGCCCTTTTGCGGCATCCTGAAGTACAGAATTGACTCTCCGAGTTTCTCCTGCAGTTCCTTATCCTTTTCGGTCATGAACTCCTCCGGCAGCGCAGCGTAAGCCATGGCGACCAGGGCGTTGGCGCCCAGAGAGGATCTGCCCTTATCTCGAACAATGGCGATGCCCGGCGCCTCGTCTGGCGTGTCCGTCATTTCGAGCAAGTAGTTCAGAGCCTTGCGGCCGGCTTCGTAGTACTTTTTGTCGCCTAAAGCGTTGGAGGCCTCGAAGAGTCCGAATACGGAGCCTGCGTGCCGCACAGTGCCATAACCTTTGAAGATTTGGTCTTCGACGGGGAAATAGAGATAAACAAACTTACCGTCCTCGCCGACGATGCGCGCCAGGTAATCCGCGTTGGCGATGGCTGCGGCCTTTATGGATTCTCTTGTCAACGGCTCGATCATATTCTTGGCGCGATGGCTTTCAACGGGCGTGCCCGGCTGTCCGTATTTGTCGATGAATGTAATGGTTGTGAACTTGTAGAGTTTGGCGTTCTTCCATGCCGTGGTGTTGCCCGCCGCGCTTTTGGATAATTCGCGCAATTGCTTTTTGACGAGCTTATGTCCGTATCGCCTGTTTCTCTGGTCGCTTCGGGACGTGACATCGATTCCCCATCCTTCGTAAAAAACGAGTTCGGGAATTTGATAAACCGTTTTTTCCGGCGTCGACATGATGAGTCCGTTGAGTCCGTCTTCCATCACTTTGCTCAGACGACGGTATATTTGCTTGTTCTCACGCTCTGTGTTGACGCTGAGCTTCTTGACGCTGTTAATAACGCCAACCTTGATGCGTGCGTCGGCCAGATTGGCTGATATTTTGGTTTTGAAGGTCGAATCAGCGGCGGTCTGTTTGACGGCCTTTTTGAAATTCTCATAGAAGCTGTCGCCGGCGACAACGGTAACGACGGGCTTGTTGGGGGGAAAAGCCACCTCGACGACCGCGCCGCCGCCTTCAATGCCGGCAATCCCCGAATCGGCGGAGGGAATAGACTGTCCCATCAGCCCCTTGCGCGCGGCGCTCAGCAAAAAACCCTGCTGCTCGGCGCTAAAAACAATGCGCTGATCCAATTCACTCACTTCGTAGCGGCTGCCGCCGCCCTGCTGCTGGGCGCAGCCAAAACAAAGCATCGTAATAAGCACCAGGGAAACTATCGAAAATCTACTGTACTGCGACATGCCATCTCCCGTCGTTTGTGGATAACCCCAATATTAAAGTGTATGTCTATCGCGTTGCAAAAACTTTTTCAATGCCGGATTTAGCAATAAACGATTCTTTTCCGATGGCTCTTTTATACGATATCAACGCGGCTCGTCGGTAGGCAGTCCCTCTCCCCGACGCAGGCGGCCCGCCAATTCCACCACTCTTTCGATAAAGGCTTCCCTATCGCTTTCCGTGGTTTCCCATGCGCTGATATCGCGACCCTTCACGGCGAGAATTGCGAATGCCGGGTCCGCGACCGCGACAACAAATCGCCCTTCTCTAACAAGGTCCGCCGCCAGTTCCAGGTTTTCCGAACCGAGATACGTGAAGGTGCAGGTGCGGCACTCGGCTTTGAGAAGCCAGAGGACGATATAATCCGCGCCGGCCAGTTCGGAGGGGTGTTTTTGCGTGCCATATTCATAAAGAGCAGCCCTGTTGGACAAAAGCAACAGCAGTCGCGAGTTGGCCGTGACCACGGCGCTTGCGGGTATTTGCCTGATCGCCAATGCCGCCCGCTTTTCCGCATCAGTTGGCGCAAGAAAGTCGGACGCCAATACATTGGAAGCCTCAATGGAATCAAAAGGCTCGCGGCCATAATTTTGATTTTTCCCAAAAAGCCCGACATCCGAAACCGTGAAAACAGAGGCGGCGATCATTAAAGCCATGAAAGACCGCCTGGCTAAAGCGCCATCGTCCTTTCTAATGAAAGGAATATACAAAGCCCAGTTGCCCAATCGTCTCGCTCCCTCGACAGCCGCCCAAAAGGAAAAGGGGAGGATCGCCGCAACCATGTGCGCCTGTCGAACGGGCAAAGGGTCTTTGAGCAACAGAATTTGCGTGATGATCGAGCCGCTTCCAAGAAGTTGCAAGGGAGAGAAGATCGGTATGAATCCCAGGCCCCTGATAGTTCGCCCAAGTAAGCTTAGATGCTGCCTGGAAAACACCGCCGCTAAAGTTTCGTCGGGATTTTGCGCCAGGGCGACGAAAAAGGATATCGGGAAGGCGAAGTCCTCTGCGCCGATGAAGCGATTGTAGATGGTGTCGAAAGTGGGATGGTAAAAGGGAATAATCACTTTTAACGCAATGACGAACCACGCGGTCCCCGCAGCCACGGGCACGGCCCACCATTTTACAGGCCGGCGCTGAATCAAGGCGATGAAGCCGAATGCGGCCAGGATCGGCGCCTGCGTTTCCTTGCAGCAAAGGGCCAGGATCGAAAAAATGATAAAACCTGTGTACCGCGATTCCACGTAATACGCTGCGGCGAAAAGCCACAGAGTCGCGGCGAAAGTCTCCACGTCCATGTTGCCCAGCGTGATCTCGTGCAGCGCGGGCCATGCCAGCCACAACGCGCACGCCAAAAGCCCGCCCGGGCCGCCGCCGATCAGGTTTCGCCCCAGCCTGAATGCCGCCAGCCCGCCCAACGCGCAGACGACCGCGACCAGGATATACCAGGCGCGCGCGTCGCGAATCAGCAGATAGGGCGCCGATGCCATTATGAACATAGGCCTGAAATGCCGGTGGTGGCGATGCTCTCCCTTAACGGTGGAGTAATAGATATTGCCCCGCGCGGTGTTGAACATCATCTGATTGTTCACCGCCTCGTCACGCCAGTCATGGGAGAATGTTGATTCGTATTTCTTTATGCCCAAGACCGAAAAAACCACGGCCCAGGCGCACACCAACAATATCGACACGGTGAAAAAGTGGCGCTCGGCGCTTTTCATAAGCCAGCTCTGAGATTTGCACTCGCCATAAGTATTTATAAAGGGAAATGGCCGTCTGTGAACAGGGGGGCGAATGCGCTCCATGAACTTGTCTGGAAATACCGGGAAACTTGAACCAGCCGGGAATTGGTGGACCAAACTGTTTCTAAGGTTAATCCGTCTTGTGTCTTAGGGGCTTATCACGCAATGAATCTTCAATGGGAATTGATAGGATGACCTGCGTTCCTTTTCCGGGAAAAGACGTAATAGTGAATTGACCGCCCATGTGCTCCAGGCGCTCTCGTGCGTTGAAAAGTCCGTAGCCCACGGTCCTGAAATCCTCTGGTCTGATCTGCGAGTTGTCGAAGCCTTCGCCATCGTCCACGACCTCTACCGTCAGTATATCCCCGTCATCTTTCATCGTGATGCTCAAATTCCGGGCTTTGGCATGTTTGGTGACGTTGATGATCAGTTCGCGGATGATTCGGAACAACAGAACGCGCATATCGTCGTTAAGTTTTAGTGACATGCTTTTTGAGTTCAGTTTGCAGCAAATGCCGGATTTTAACTCGATCTGCTCCAGAAGCCAGTCCACGGCGGCGACCAGTCCCAGTTCGTACAGGATGGGCGGGCTGAGTTCAAAGGTCAGGGTTCTCGTATCCTGCATGGTTTGATTGACCATCTCGGTGATATCGATAATGTCTTCCGTGGGATAATCAGGCGGCAGCGACGCCTTTAAGGTTCCCAGTTTGATCTTCGCTGCAGCCAGCGTCTGGCCTATCCGGTCGTGGAGGTCGCCGGCGATCTTCCGGCGCTCCCGCTGCTCGACCATGGATATTTCCGAAGTCAGGGCGCGAAGCCGCTTCTGGTAATGAAGAAGCTTTTCCTGGGAAGCTTTTCTTTCGGAGATGTCGCGCGTGATGCCGATCAAGCCCGTCGGTTTCCCCACTTTGTCGCGCAGCATGAGACTCGAAACCTCGCACCATTTGGTCGAGCCGTCTTTACACAAGTGCCCTAATTCCAGCACGGCTGGATCCTGGATTAGACCCTCGATATCACTCGTCGAAATTTTTAGTTGCTGAACAATCAGTTTCTTGGCGCTCTGATAAGAAGAAGGGGTCAGCATTTTCTTTAAAGTTAGGCCAATGGCCTCGGAAATCTCGTATCCCAGAATTCGCTTGATGGCCGGACTCACGAAGGTGAAGTGTTCATCCATGTCCGTCGCCCAGATAACATCGGTGACGTTGTCGGTGATCATTCGATAGCGGCTTTCACTCATGCGCAGCTCTTTCTGGATTTCGATGTCCTTTTTATAATCCTTCCAAATAGTCCAAAAGGACCAGACGATGATCGTCAACAGCGCGATGATTATCGTTGCCAGAATGGTCATATTTTTCGCCCACGTAATGAAAACAAAAAAACAGAGGAAAAACACGATTCGCCAATTATTCTTTTGGCGCAGCCGGGGTTTAAGTCAAGAGTTTTCATAAATTAAAAAATCCGCTATATTGTCATTGGTAAGAATGAAGTATTTCGATAAGGAGAAAGCGATGGAATTTTTCAAAATTACACTCTTTACGTTGCTGGCCGTTATTCTGATTCCCAGCCTGCTCGTCGTTGCGTGCGGTAGCGATGACGAGGAAGGCGACGATGACGACGACGACGACGGCGTTGATCGTCACCAGGAATGCCTTGATAACATCGGGGATTGCCAGGATGCAACATCGTCCACGTGTGATCTGTGCCCTGACGATGAAGCCGCGCAGGCATTATGGCACACCGCGCAGGAGGATATCGGCAATGTATATTGCCACTCTTGCGGTGAAAATGAGGATGGCGATTCTATCATGCGAGCTTATTCCACAGGCGAAGGCTGCCTGGACGAAGCGACGATCCTCAGCATCTTCTGCGAATAAACATGTTGGCGTCGGCGGTCGCCAACCGGCGGCCTCCGACCGGATCAATCAAAATATCTATTCATCGCCTCTGGCGTATGGATGCGGAATCCGCATCCGTCGCAGGGTCCCGGATCGTGAGGCAGTCCGTATATCCGGCGGCGTGCGTTGACCGCCTGGTTACTGTTCCATAATTCCAAAATGGATCGCTCGCCCAGATAGCCCAACTCGATTCTTGGCTTGCCCCCGCCGAAGGCCGCCGAGCAACACGCCAGCGCCAGTCCGTCGCGCTGGATCATCATCAGTTCCAGCGGCTGCATGCATTCGTGCGTTCCGTGAAGCATGGGCAGGTGGATTCGCAAACCTTTTTCTTCGGCCAATGCACCACAGCGATGGAACACTGAAGCCGCCTGATCGGGCGCGCTCAGGACCGAATCCCCGGCCTGTCGGCGTGTGTATATTTTCTGGTGGGCGACAAAAATATCCTGGATTTCGTATCGCGCCGCAATATTGACGAGAGAAATTAGCTCGTCGAGATTGTGGATGTTCAAAGTGACATTGAACGCCCTTTGCGTCTTTGGAGATGAATTTTTCACTTTGTCGAAGGCATCGAGCACGTGCGCAAGTCCGATGCCCCGACGCAAAAGCATCCCTTTTTCGGTAGCCGCGTCCACGGAACAGATGATCCGACCCACAGGCATCGTGCGGCAAAGGTCAATCCATTTTTCATCGAGGTCCGCGCCGCTGGTGATGACTTCGATGAAGCAGCCCAGTCTCGCTGCGGCCCGCATGATCTTTTCGGTATGTTTGCCCATAAGCGGTTCACCGTAACCTCCGAAAAGAACGCGCTCGGCATGCGTCATCAGTGTTTTCAGTTCCGGAAAACGGTCCGGATCCAGGTCGCCGGGCGGATTCCGGCTTTTATCGTAATAATTGCGGGCGCAGCTTGAGCAGGACAGCGCGCAGCGGTTGGTGGTTTCGATTTGGATCTGGCAGGGAAGGCTGCGCAAAACAGCTTGGCGTTCGAGGCGTTCGCGATTGAGCAGTTCGCGATTTTGCTTTTTGAGATTTTGCAGTTTTTTTTGGGCGGAATCATCGATATTGGATGTCGCCTGAGCCTTCGTCATTGCGAATTACCGTTTGTGACGGGATGGCCGGGTTTGACCACGGTGGCCTGCCCCTGTTGCCCGTCCAGAACAACCGTCAAAGGTTGCGGCAGTCGAATATGACACAGGTGTTGCGTCTCACTCTCAACGGCTTGCTGCGCAAGCCAGTCCATATCCACAAAGGCTTGTGTATTTTCGTCTTTATGGTCGGCTCCCGGAGGGATCGTGAGATATCCGACGCGCAAAGAAGTAATGTTCTGAAAAAAGTGAGTTCCCTGGGAGGGATCGACATTATAACCTTTCGGAGACGCTTCCACGATGACTTTCGCGTTATTGATTTGAGACCACTGGACGGGGATTCCAAGCCACTCGTCAGCGGATCCCCAGCGGCCCGGGCCTATAAGGATGTACGATCGATTTTGACTGCTGAGATTCTGATTCAATTCTCCCACTTCGCGGGCGATAATCTTGTTTTTCGACGATTCCCAGCGGTCGGGCCGAACGAAAATGACATCCTGAATATCATCGATAAATCCCTGGCCGAGACTTTGAAGGCTTCGACAAAGACAGTTTTCGCGGGGGATATCGTACTTGCGGATATCCACGTTGCCGTCGCGCATGACGAAGGGCCGGACCTGCAGAACGAAGAGCGTTGGCTCTTTTCGTTGATGACCCCGGGGAACTGAGCGACCGAAGTCGCCCATCTCGCAGGCAAATTCTATTTCCACCGCGCCGCCGAGACCACGCCGGGCAATTTTCAGGACATCGCTAATGGCCTGCGTGAAAGGAATGGCGCGATGTTTTAAAATATTGGCAAAGGTTACGACGCGGGGGCCGGAGATGCTGAAATCCTCCACAATCCTGCCATCGTCCTTATGAAAAACACTCCCAACGATTTGGAGAGTTCCGTCCTCCTCGCTCGCTTTGAGATCGTACACGCGTTCATACTGTTGCAGAACCACATCGACATCGCAGCATGCGACGCGCAGGTCCAGGGCATAGAATCTGCGTTGTGAATTGTTGAGGGTTGATTCCGGCGTGGAGAATTGCGGCAAGACTTCAGGGTGTTTGGGTGAGAAACGTAGCGCCTGTTCGCCGTCGACGACCAGTCGGCCCAATCCCAGGGCCACGTGTACTATGCCGTCTTCAGCTTTCATCGGCCCGATTGGATAGTAGTTGTAGGACTGGGCGACGCCGGAAAAGGTGGGATAAAAGCGGTCGCCATGCTCCTGGCCGACGACGTTTTGTATGATGATGGCCATCTTCTCTTCTTCGGCGCGGTATCCAGTGCTCTTCAGGTACGATTTGGCATTGGCGAAAAAGGCCGAAGCGTAAACGAGTTTGATGGCATTGCCCAACTGCCCGAGGCGAAAATCCATTGTATCGCCCCGATTGGGGAACATCACCGTCGAATAGATGCCGGCGAAAGGCTGGTGTAAAGAATCCTCCAGAAGGCTGGATGAGCGCACCGCCAGCGGACCTGTGACGGATCGAAGGATAACCGACAAATTCCGCTGTAATTCGTCGGGAAGAAGCGCTTCCAGAAAACGCGTGGCGATTTCAAGATCGTCGTTGCAGAGAACCGCAAATTCCCTCAGGCCGTTGGATTCAAGAAAAATGTCGAACTCTTCAGCCGCAATGACGATGGTCCGGGGAATCTCGACTTTCATGCCGCCGAAATCAAATTCTTTGTTTTGCACGAGGGCGAGGTTCAGGTAGGCGATGCCGCGAGCCTTGCCTCCCAGCGATCCGGAGCCAATCCGCGTAAAAGGATCGTGGTTGAAATGCGCCTGGTCAAAATCTGAGATCATCCCCTGGTGGGCGTTCAGGTGCGTGCTCGTAAGACTGTCAAGAAGGTTGTCGCGGATCTCTTCGATGTTTTTAAAGTCGTTGATGCTCAACCGGCGAATGCGAGCGGCCAGGTCGAACTCGCTCCTGGCCGTAAGCCAGATGGAAAAGTGATTGCGCCGCCCGTGGTATTCCAGGGACTCGGGCGGGATGGTTGACAGTATTTCTCTCATCTCCCGCACGTCCCTGGCGCGGGCCATCTCGCGCCCATCCGGCATGCGAAAGATGAAATCGCCGAAACCCAAAGTTTCCGACAAAAACCTCCGGATTTCCGATAGCAGGCTCGGTGAGTTTTTGTTGATAAAATGAGCGTTGAGCCACGTGGCTTTGTCGGCGTTGCTTTCTTGTGAAGACTGAACCAACACAGGAAGGTCCTGATCGTGGCGACGCAGTTGCCGGATAAGCTCCAGTCCCGCTTCCGGATCGCTCTTCCCGTTACGGGGGATACGCACGTCGCTGATGACGGCCAGCACGTTGCGTTGGAATTTATGAAAAAGCTCCATGCCCTCTTCATAAGTGGTTGCGTGGAGAATCTTGGGGCGAGATTTCATGTACATGAGGCGGTGGAGCCGATTGATGCCTTCTTTGTACAGCGACCGGGATTGACTCATGAGTTCCGAATACAAAAGACTCAGAAAAGAGGAATAATAGCGGGGAGAATCCTCAATGATAATGATGACGCGAACATCGGCGACGGAAATGTCGTGTTCGACATTCTTACGGTCCTCAATGGTTTTGATGATGGCCAAAAGAATCATCGCGTCGCCGCTCCACAAAAACACATCGTCAATGGCGTCGTGGGGGACCTTGGCGTACATCCGGTGAAGTTCCCGCCGGTCCATCGCCAATAGAACGACAGGCATGCGGGAGTTATATTCCTTGACGCGGCGTCCGAAGGCGACCACGTCCATGTCGGCGACTTGCGTCATGGTTAAAACAAGATCGAAGCGGCGTTGTTTCAAAAGCGCGATCGCCTCTGAGCCGGTGGAAGAATGCGTGACGCGCGGCGCGGATGAAAGGCTGTGCGCCTTGTACTCGACGAAAATCTGCTCCGTGAGGTGTCCGTCTTCCTCCAGGGTGAAGGCGTCGTACGGATTGGAAACGAGTAGGACCTCTCGGATTCTATGCGGCATGAGGTCGTGAAATCGTCCTAATTGCATGGTTGGAGGTTGAATGACGCTCTCCCTTTTCTCGCCGAAGCGCTCGTCTTAGGCGATTCGCCCTAGTTTATCAAAAAAGCAACTCTATACATATACAGGGGCGCATCGAATCAATGCAAGATCATCCGCGCAAAAAGGCTGAAACAAAGAAGATGTCAAGGCTGAACGACAACACAGGCGCCCTTACCTGTATTCTTCCTCAACATACCCCAACTTTGCGAAATTGTTTCATTCCGAGCAAGCGGTGCAAGTCCGAAACACTGTTCATTTTTTTTCCTGGATGCGCTAGAGTTTTATCGAAGTGATATGCAAAAGGAGGAACGCCATGACAGGTCAAAAAACCGTTAAGGAATTTATTATCGTCGGAATAATGATGATCTTCATTATTGCCGCCTTGCCCTCCGGCGCTTTAGCGCAAGATGAAAGCGAACAAGATGAAAGCCAACTTGAAACAATGTCTCCGAGCCGCTGGGTCTTTCTCGCCTTTATCGGCGGCGGGCAGACGGGAGGCGACGGGCAGTTGCAGTATGACCAGGTTCTTGACGGCTATGAAGATGAAACACCCTTTTCATTACCGATGGGATACGCTGCGTCAAGGGGAATCGAAGTCTGGTGGTTTCCAACTTCGGGTCGAGGTTTTTTGCTCACCGGCTCTCTTCTTTATCAAACGGGGCACAGCGCCATCAAGGTTGATGACGACGAGGACTACGGCGCACGCCATCTCGACAAGAAGAGCTTGCGCTATAGCCTGAACAATATCCTGCTGGGGCTGGGATACCGCTTTCTTTATGGAGAAAAGGAAGATTACGGCACAAATGTTTACGCAAAATTTGGAGGAGGCGGGGCCGACATCGTCATCGACGATCTCATGAACGGTTCGGGCGGCAACGCCAGCCTGGATATCGGCGCCAACTTTTTCCACCGTTTCGATAACGATCTTTTGATCGGCGTGCAGTGGGACATTCGCATGTGGGGCATGTGGGTCACGGACATGGAAATGAAATATCTCAATACGGATGCGGATTTCGGCGGCGGCTGCGGAGGGTCTTTTCTCAGCGTCATCGGCGGCTGGGAACTGATTTAGCTCCCCTCGACTCGGCGCCTAATTGTGATGCTCATTATGCATGCACCACCAGCGTCCGGCGCCGTACCAGTAATCAATGATCGGTTTTTTGCCGGCCTTCTTTTTGCGCAATGGGCATAGGGTTTGCCCTTCGTATCCTCTTTCCTTCAGGTCCACCACGATTTTCTCGGGGAAACTTTCCCCGGTCCCGGCAGAAATATCAGAATCATCTTATGCGCGCCGTCGGGATTGCTAACGATATATGCGGAAGTGAGTTGCGGGATTTCCTTAGCCTGCTCGTTAACGATCTTCCACAACAATTCATCGGCATCTTTCTGATTCTGGTAACATGGTTCCCGGTATTTGACTTTCCGGTATGTCAGCACATTGGAGAATGCGGAGATTCCAAAGAAGATGATCAGCAGGACCAGGATGAAATCGGCGACGGTTATGCCCCGCCTGTTTTTACGTCCCATTGTCATCATTCGATATTAATCTCCCCATCGGCGGAAACGAACAGCTTCAAAAAACCAAATCTTTTCGCCTTGGGAACCGAAAGCACGAATCCCAGATTGGCATCCGTTGTGTAATTGTATTGATCGTTCGTTTTTAAGATGAGAGGTTCTTTGTCAAGGTATTTCCCGACAAGCTTTTCAAGGCTTTTCGGCCAATGACCTCGCTGATCCCTGTACTGAAACACCCTGGCCATCACGTAGGTGAACTGCGCCGCCGGAATACCGTTTTCCAGCAATCGCTCGTCGGAAAATTTGACTAGACTTATTGATTTTCCGATCTGGTGGTCAATGTAATAATTCAACCCTATGATGGCGACCAGTATCAGTGCGAAAATGGGATTGAGCCTGACGGCGAGCCTTTGTTTCAGAGTCTTTCTGCTTTTTATCTTCGCGGCTTGCTGAGCGTACTTCCTTTCATTTTCTTCCATGTCCTCCAGGTGCATAATTCCGTCGGCGTCGAGGGTGCATTTTGGGCAGGTGATCTCCTGATCCTCGCCGAATCTCATACAATCGCCGCATATCGGCTTGCCGCATACATGGCATTCATACAGCGCATCTTCCCGGGGATGGATATAGCATTTCATGAACAAAACTCCGAAAGCAGCCCACTCACACATCTGATAGGGTACGCCCGAGAAGATGTCAAGAAATGGCGCTTTCATCGATGAAATCCGCGATTGAATACTGATTTTTTCCAAGCTTAAAAATCTTTAAGCGGTCTTTTGGCACACATATCCCTGTCAATAATCAATGAAATGATGTAAAATTTCCCCAGCTTATGAATGAAAGGGTGAAAAATGAGCCGACGCCAGACAATGAGAATCGGTTTTCTGATCGCCGCCATGGCATGTATTTGTGGCTGTGCAAAACCGATTGACGGCAGGTGGGCCAATGGTTTCACCGCTCAAAGCGCGGGCTTTGAAAAATTATCGGTTTTTACTGACATGGCGGTTGTGGGCTTAACGCCCCGAGGCGAAGAGTTCCTCTGGGTCGCCGAGAGTATTCAGGACGCACGCGAAATGGATAACACAACCGTGGAGATTCTAAAGTCTAAGGGCTATGCCATAGGAACTCACGAGCGTTTTTTCATCGGAAGCTGGTGCAAAGACGCCTATCCAACGTCGTTTGCGATGAGCCGCCGCACCCTGATGAAAAAGCCCCCCTTCCACATTGATCCCGGCGTGGGAAGGCTGGATGAACTCTCCATGGATATCCAAATCTCTTTCAGGCAGTTCGCCGCAATGATCGGCGACGGGGAAAGTGCTTTGGCCGCCGGTTCACTGCCGGAGGATGTGGCGAGAAGAATCGCGGGGAACTATCGCAGTTCTGGTATAGTTTTGATTCTGGCGGTGGCAAGACGAATCGAACCTGAAAATGAGCAATGGCCGGCTTTTACGACGGAAAACATGTGCAATTTCAAATCGCCTTTTATTGCCATTGGTTATTTCGAGGGTATGACCGGAAAACTCGTTTACTCGAACTTTCTTCCCATTGGAAAAAATCAGCAAACGAAGGATTTGACAAAGAATTTTGAGCAGTTTCACATGAACTTCCCCATTGCCCGCGTGGCGTCAAGATTTGAAATCCCCCCGCCTCCGGAATACACGAAAAAAATTTATCGCGCCCCGGATGCGATATCCATCAATAACGACGAAGAAAAAGGCGTCACCAGGCTAAATTTCCAGGCCTTTATCTCACAAGGCGGCGGCGTTCCCCTTTACAGCAAACCCGATATAAATTTCAGGGTCGATTATATGTCCCCCTCGGGAACGATGGTCAATGTCATTGGTAAAAAGAGCATCTTTTCCAAGGTGATCCTTCCTGACGGGCGCGTTGGTTGGGTTCCGACCACTGCTGTTTGGGTGAAGAAATAGTCTAGTCCGTTAGCAACCAAATTCTGCGCATTTTGCACAGAATGTTTCCGGGGTCTCTATTTGAGCCTTTGTTTATGTAGAGTTTAGGGTCCAGGGTTTAGGGTTACACGAATGCGGAATGCGGAATGAATTCGCCATTCGCCACCCGTACTTCATACCTCATACTTCATGCCTCATACTTCACCCACCCCAACCCCTGCTTCGTTCCGGCTATGTCGGGTTAGGCTTCTTTATGTGGACGCCCAGTGGTTTGAAAATTAATAAAAACAAAGCCAAACCGGCCATGATTGATTCGGCTGCCGTAAATACGAAAAAAACCTACATTCATTTTGCAATTTTTCTGCTTCTTCTTGCTCTGATCTGCGCTGTCGTTGGCGTGAGAATCGATCACAGAACGTATCCCTTAAAAGACGGAAAAGGGAAATATCTGGTCGAGGACGCCGGAATCAGCGTCGTGTTCGCGCAATACATCGCCAGCGGCGAAGGGATCGTTTATTATCCTGACGGAGAACGAGTCGAGGGTTATTCCAACTCGCTGTGGACTTTTCTTATTGCGGGGCTGATTCGAGCGGGTATAAGTCCTTTAGACATCCCCCGTCCCATGGGAATATTCTTCACGGCGCTGGGGCTTTTCTTTGCCGGACTGCTCGCCTGGCGCTGCCTTGACGGACCATCGCGATGGCTTGGCCTCTTGCTGCCGCCGGTGATTGGAGAAGCGGGAACGGTAGTGATATGGGCTGTCGCCGGCCTGGAAAATGGATTGTACGCGGCGACGCTTATGGCGGCCCTGGTTTTTTTCGCTCACGAAAGAAATGACGGGAAGCACTTCCCTGTCTCCGGTTTTCTGTTTTTCCTCGTGGCCATCACGCGCCCGGAGGGGATGGTTTTCGGCGGCATGGCTGGTCTTTACGTCCTCGCCACCGAAATTGCGCCCAGCCGTAAAATTACCCGAAACCAGATCATCTTCGCCCTTTCCTTCCTGGTCCCGCTGGGATTGTTTGAGCTATGGCGGCTGCTTTACTTCGCGTGGCCGCTTCCCATACCGTTTTACGGGAAGGTCACTGACCGCAACTGGGCTGAAATCCTCGACTTCAAATCCAGGGGTTGGAAATACCTGCTCGGCTATCTCAAGGCTTACGGCTATGAAGTAGCGCTCGCTTTGTGCCCATTCGTCCTTTTGACTTTTAAAAAATGGAGACCGAGCGCTTTTCTGATTTTCCCTCTGGCGCTGACGCTCTTTTTCCCGGTTTATTCCCGTGGCGACTGGATGAAGGAATGGCGTTTCAGCTCCATAAACACCTTTCTCATTATCACGATAGCGCTTATTGCCTCCGCAAAACTCGCCCAGGCTGCATGGGGGCTGATCGGTTCATGGAAGTCTGATGAGCCAAAACAGCGCTTTGTCGCAATCCCGGTCGTCATCGGCGCACTGATTTTCGGATTCGCTGTATTCGGGCAATTCGCACCCAGTTACAAACACATCGCAAAGTTTATAAAAAAGCCCATTGTCAACACGCACAAACTGCAAATCCGGGGCAAGTATTTCCGGGAAATGGGCGACAACCTGGATCTTTCGCCCGGCTCTGTTCTCGATGTGGACATGGGCGGCATCGGCGCCGCGTCGGGCATGGTCATTTATGATGTTGGAAAACTGTGCGACGTTCCCTTCGGCATAAACCAATGGCATAAAGATTTCGTCGATCAATATGTCTTTGCCGAGACCAAACCGGATTTTTTGCATGTGCGCGAAGGCTTCGGGAGAAATAGCACTATCCTGGGCAACCCGAAACTGAAGCAGATGTACATTTTGCTGCCGCAGGATCGACGACTGGGTTGGAAACGACCCAACGGCAACTACGTTAGAAAAGATCTGATCATGGCAGCCAGCTTCGATCCCGACCCGGAAATACGCGCGGATTTTGAATCGGGAATATCTATCGTCGGAGGCCGCGTTTATCCGCACGTCGCGGTGCCGGGGCAACTCGTCCGCTTTCGTGTGGTCTGGAGCGCGGTTTCGCGAATCGGTCGCGACCTGGAATTGAATTACCTTCTGAAAAATGAAAACGGAATCGCTATCGCGTCTGAAAAAAGAAACGCGGTGATGAACTGGCATCCGACCTCACGCTGGCGCGCCGGTGAATACCCGGTGGACCTGATTAAGTTTAAAATTCCAGACAAAACACCGGAAGGTCGATATTATTTGGCGGTGCGAATTTTAAATTCGACGCTGGCCGGCGGCGAGATCAAGGACATCGCGCTGGGTCTGAAAGTCAGCCTGTCCGGCGCCGAAGACGCCGTAAAATTATTACGCGAGAAAGCGCGTGGGAATTTTCAAAAGAATCCTCAGGTCGCCGCTGAAGCTCTCGACGCTCTTCGATACCACGCAAACTCTCCGCAGGAAAAGCAAGCCGTTCGCGTCATTAAAAAGGATTTCGCCGCAAGTCTCGCCGATCAGGCCGACGCCCTGTTAGTCGCCGGCAAAGAAGAAGACGCAACCGAATTGGCTGTCATGGCGCGCAAACTCCATCATCGCTCATCGAAGGTCGTCCGCATTTGTAAAAAGCTCGCGGATATGTCCTATAGGCGGGGACGCGAACTTCAAAAGCGGAATGCGCCGAGTGATCTTGACGCGGCGTACAAGGAATTTTCGGAGGCCGTCAGGCGATATCCTCAGCACTCATGGGCGCGAAGACGCGCCGAGGAAACCCGGCCCACGGGCGTTTTGCGCAAAGGATTGCGGTGATGACATCCAGAATTTTGCTCAGCGCCGAAAATACCGTCATTGTGATCCCATGCGCCGGGGAGTTGCAGGCCGCGCAGGCCATCAATGCTGCTTTGGCGCAGGGCGAGCTGCATCGCGTCGTGTTGGCAGGCAAAAGACCTGAGGGCCTGCAAGCGCAGGAAAGGCTGACGATTTACGACACCGCCGCCGCTGTTCCGCCGGGGATGGCGCGCAACCTCGGCGTCAAGTGCGCCGGCCACGCCGATGTCTATATTTTTCTCGATGCGGATTGCGTGCCTCATCCCGGATGGCTCGATGCCATTCTTGCCAGAATGAACGAGGGTTTTGATCTTGTCGGAGGAGTGATCAGGCCCGAAGGGTGCGGGTACTTCTTCATGGCCGATCAGGCGACAAGCTTTTTCGATCAGCTTGAAAATACGAAGGGAGGCCGGATCCCGACTCTGACGGCGACGAATCTGGCGGTGACCAGGACGATGTGGGACAAGGCGGGACCCTTTCCCGAGGTTTCGATGGCCGGAGAAGACCTGGAATTTGTCATGCGTTGCCGTCGTGAAGGGGCGCAGCCCTGGCTCGAAAGCGCGGCTTGCGTCACGCACCGGCCCGGCCCCATAGGATTTAGAAGAATGTGGCGACACGCGGGGCACTGGGGCAAAGACTCCATCCATGTCCGGAAAAAATATCCCGATCTCCTTTTGACGCCGAAGTGGATGATGAATCCATTCTTGCTGGCGATTGCGGCGCCGGTCATCGGAACCGTCTTCGCCTTTCACCAGTTGGCGCGCACGCCGCACCCGTACAGACGCTTGCGCCTGTGGCCCGCCATGGCCATCGCAAAGACCGTCTGGTGCCTGGCCGCCGCAAAGTCCTTGTGGCTGGCAAAAAGTGATTAGTGGTCAATGGAAAAATTGGCGCTAGGGCAAGGGAAAATATCAGCCAATTATTCGTGTAACCCCCTGTGAAGAAAATGCTGGATTTTAAGGGAGATACAGGCGCTCTCGCCTGTGTTCATCTTTTCCAATGACTTCACAGGAATGAGCGATGCGCAAAAAGGTTTAACTTAGCGCCATTCGTCAGTGGATAGTGATTTGCGATGAGTGCGGGAGCGTCTTCTCCAGCGGCACTCAACCCCTAAAAGCGGACGAAGAGATCAGCGGCGAAGGAGCGCGCCCTGAGGGCAGTCGATCAGTGAAACCCAAGGAGTTAGGTTCGGTATTAAAATTTTAGGAAATGTTGTTGTTGCTCTTAGCGGCGGATTATGGTTTTTCTACAACCGCGTTCAGGAACCTATCCAGTCTTTTCGCTTCATTGACTTCGAGGTCTAGAAATTGCATTCCAATAAATTGGTTTGTGGTTTCGGGCTGGAAGTGCATAACCTTTCCCGTCCACGCAGCGCCGGCAAGTTTTCCATGACTGACCTGCAAATCGACATCGAAGTCATGAGAAGGAATGGACAGAGGCTTATCGTCAGCCACCCTGATTTTTGCGCCGCCACGGGAAACATTACTCAAATGCCCCTGATAGGGCCCGAAAGTCTTTCCGTTGATGAACTTGAAACTCACTTCGTCTTTAACAGATACGCGTTCATCCGTGCGCCGCATGGGCGTATCTTCGTTGAGCAGGTCCATTGGGATCTTGTGTCTGACCATAAACGAGTGTAGTTGCCCGGCGCTGATGCGACGCTCGTTGCTGAAAGGGAGCTTGAATCCGCCGATTTTTCCATCATCAAACCATTTGATAACGGTGTTGATGTTCACACCTATCAGGCGGGCAACCTCTCCGGTCGTATAGACTTTTTTTGCCATCCAGAATTCACCCTGCTTTCAATACTATTATTTGCTCGATTCTTTCCTCACGCCATATTTAACCATATTCCCCTGTTATTAACAAGGACTTATTGCGAAATAAGCAATAAGATGAAAAATATCCCAACAAAGAAATATGCAGCCACCGAAAAGGAGACAAGATGGGATGCGGCGCTTTCTTTCCCCATAGGGATAATGAAGCCGTTCGTCTCCAGTTTTGTCTCATTTTCCTCGGCGATCTTTAATCCCAATTTGACGGCGCATAGATCATCGTTGTCTTCGCAGTATACGATTTTGTTTTTAATGAATTTATTGAAATGTCTCGACTTGTGCACCAGTTCCTTGTCCTCGAGCCGAGTGACCTGTAGCTGCCCCAATTCGTTAACGATGATTCGGTGCGTGTATTGGTTCGACATTGCTGCTTCATTTCTCCTTATCAAATATGCGCCCAATCACTCAATTCGTGTCCAAAAGCTGAAAAGAAACCCTGATTTTCGCTGTTCCTTTCTTCCTCCGCTCGACGGATCCTGAAATGAAGTGAAACAAAGATCGGATCGAATTCCATCACTAGTCCCTTTTACTTCTTTTATTTCCTCGCGTAAAGCTTTTTTTCAAATTATTTTCTTTTTTTGTGCAATTATTCCCAATAGATGAAATATCCCTAGAATAGAAAATTTGATTAATTAAATATATTATTTAATTTATAATAATTTGATATTAGGTTTTTAATTTATAAACGATTGATATTATTAGTAATTAATTTCATATTTCTCTCAAAATTATCCGGCAGAAAATTTAGTCAGCTTTCTTACATTGCGATTGCAAATCAATTAATTTGCCTGCTTCTTTTATTTCTTTTCCCCTTGACATTGCCTTTAGCCCTTGCTATCCTAATGCTTCGTAAACACTGAATTACGATTTATCTGACGCTGTTCATGGATTGAATTTCGATGGGAAAGGGAATTCGAACCAGGTTTTGAAAAAGCCAAAATCCTAAGGGGGAAAAAGGATGGCTGGACAAGAACTCCTAATCAATGCTTCGCTGGCTTCGGTTCTGTGCGTGACGCTGGTTTATCTAACTCACTTCTGGAAGTGACCTTGGTCTTAAAGGTGAAGCATTGATCCGTTTTGCAGGAAATTTCTCTGTCGTTTTGAGCGGGCGAACATCGACCCGCTACTCCCTTCCAGTTTAAAATACTCTTCACAGAATCTAAATACCTTAAAACTGTCGGCGCGCCATCCTTATCGCTCTATCAAAGTGCTCCTTGCGCCGGCATGACCGCGACGTCAACGGTGCGGAAACTGCGCCTCCCCAACTGGCTGAGATTCTGACCGCTCACCATTGCTTGACTGCCACCCATGTTTTTTTATTTGACAGCGATTCACAGCAAAAGATACAATTAAGGATGGCTGGTTGAGCCATCCGATTTTTTCCCCTCGGGGCCGCTTGGAGAGAATAAATGTATAAGATTAGCCTTTCGATTGTCTGTGTTTTGTTGATGGCGCTTATTCTGTCCGTATCACTGTCGGCCTGCGGCGATGATGACGATGAGACTGTTCGCCCCAGTTATTTCCCTGACAGCGACGACGACGACGATTTTTTCCCCGGCAACGACGATGCTGACGACGACACCGATGATGATGACACCGATGATGATGACACCGATGATGATACCGACGATGATACTGATGACGACACGGAACCCGATGAACTGACCGTTATCATCAACACGCCCACCGATGGAGCGCGAATCGCCGGAGTTGACCTTCCAGTGCAGGCGGACACTTGGTTCGCCGAGTCTGGACAAAGCGTCGTGACGATCATCGGCGTCGGTAATGAACCGGTGGAGAAGCTTGATATCACGGTTAATTTCGCCATGACGACAAACGGCATCTCAGGTTCATTAGTGGACATGGAAGCTGGAACTTACTCTCTGGAAATCACCGTAAAGGACACCGATGAAAATTCCGCTCAGGATTCCGCATCCTTTGAAATCACGGAGGAAGCCGGCGAGATTCAAATCACGGAGCCGGTTCAGGGAGGCCTGTATGCTTATCGTCAGGTGGCCGTGCTGGCGGCTTATTCCGACGAGGTTGATCAAAGCTCGATCGTTGTGATGGTCGATGAAACCAACCATACAGCGGATGTGAATATCCAAAGCGGCGTGATCAGCGGAACGCTTTCCGGGATGGAGGCCGGGTCTCACACCCTGCATATCCGGGGAGCGTTGGCAGACGCCGACCAGAGGGCCGATGAGTTCGTCGACGCTTACAGTTTTTTCAAGATAGAGTTGCTGGACACGCATATAGAAATCGAACTGGACCACGACACAATTTCCGTGGGCGAGATGGTCAATGTTGATTATCGCGTTGTGGATGAAGACGGCAACGACCAGACTGACGGCGCTGTCATAGACTGGGACGTTTCGCCCCCAACCGGCGTCGTTATCGATACAGAGGCGCAAACGCTTACCTTTGAACGAGACGGGATGTTTGAGCTGATCCTATACACGATTTTGGACGGCGTGCCCGCTGAGGGCCATGCCTACGTGTGGGTCACGGCCAATCCGCCGGGCCGCGTGGAGATTGTGCTGGGATCAAACACCATCACCGCAGGCGATCAAACCACGGCGCAATCGACGGTTTACGACGAAGATGACAATCCGATATGGGCCATTGTCAACTATTCGGCCTGGCCCGGCCTGGGTGTTGAGATTGAGCAGGGGCAACCCGCCTACATCACAGCCACCCGCGCCGGAGAAATTGTCATTCGCGCAACCGTGCAGGGAACGTCCACGTACGCTGAAGCGGTGTTGACCGTGGTTCCGGGCATTCCCTTCGAGATGGAACTAACGCTATCGGATACGGTTATCAACGAAAATGAATTTACCCGCCCGGTTTACGTGGTCGTAGACGAGTACGGGAATCTCATTGAAGAGATAGACGCCACTTTCTCCATCGGCACGGGCATTGAAGGCGATGATTGGGACTTCGACCTTCCCGACCCCGGATTGATCACCTTTTATCACCAGGGATATTATCGAATCAACGCGACCGCCGAAGCGCCCTATATCGGCGTCAACGATTTCGCTTACGTGCATGTGATGGATGTTACGCCGCCGCAGATCGAGCTATGGACGCCGGATCGCGGCTTGTGGGTTAACGATCCGCAAGTCTATATCTCCGGAATTGTCAACGGGTGCAATCCGGTGGCCGACCGCATTTGGTATACGGGCGAGGACAGCGACCGTCCCGTGGCGTCCGACTGCACTTTCGAGCACAACTACGCGATGGTTGACGGCCTCAATATTGTGGAAATCATTGTGAGCGAAGGATCGGGCAATACTTCCAAAGCCGCCTTCAGCCGAATGAAGGGACCAAAGAATCCCGACGACGAATTGATTGAAGACGGTCTTCGACTGCGCATTAACGAATCCGGCTTCACGCAGTTCATCGACATCATCATGCCGGTCATCAACGACTACCTGGAGCAAATCCCGGAGATGGTCTATCAGATGAATCCGCTCTTTGACGAAGAAATTTCGCTCTGGGGAGTGGAAATGGCCAGCGCCCGCGCTGATCTGACCGACATAACTTTCGGCGATCCCTGGTTTACGCTCGACAGCGTGCAGGATGTGGGCGTGACAATGGACGCGGGAATCGCGGACATCAATTTGGAGTTTCGCGTCACTGGCCGGATCCTGGGCATCAGTTATTCTGTCTCCGGCTCCTTGAGCTATGAGTCGGTCGGCCTCACGGCCCGGACGGATATTTTCGTTGACGAAAACGATGTTTTCACCATTGACCTGTACGATATATCGATGAACACAACCGGCTTCAATTTCGATATCGAGGGCTTCCCGGATGAACTCGAAGACTGGTTTGCCGACGATATAGGAAACCTCATTGAAGGCATTATCGAGGACGCATTGGTCTCAACCGTCCCTCCGGTTCTGGAGGATCTGCTGAATCAGATACCGCAGGACTTCGATTTAGACATCGACGGAATCCCCTTCAATGTGAAGTATGAAATCAACCGGATTTTGTGGGACGACGCGGGCGGATCATTCTACATGAATACCGGCATGTTGACGGAGTATCTGAGTCCGCTGGTCACAGATTTCGAAGGCTCTTTGAGCAATCCCGGCACGCCGCCGAGTCACGCGGAAGTGGGGCAGTACATCCCCGGCACGCAGAATCCCTACGGCTTCGGCGTTGTGCTTGATGACGACTTCTTCAATCAGGCCCTCTACATGCTCTACAAGTCCGGCCTGATTTCGCAGGATTTCACCGGATTGGCGAATACGAGCGACCTGCTGATCCAACTCGCCTTCCCCGGGCTGAACGCCGCCTATCCGGGAACGGTCAACGCCAACTTGAGACCGATGCTGCCGCCGGTGATCATTGTCGCGCCGTCGGCTCGAAGCACAGACGGAGCGATTCCCGTCGAAATTCAGATAGGCGATTTAATCGTTAACATGATGGTCGATGGAGCCGACGGAGAAAAACCCTTTATTGAGATGGCGGTGAGCATAAAGCTCCCGGCGGATATGGACGTGCTCTTCCCCGACAATGTCTTTGTTTTCGATTTCGGCGATCCGGTAATATCGATCTATACAATCTCCGAGCCACTGATCGATTTTGAAAACAACAACCTGTTTGAAGAAATTGCGCCGCTCATTGTGGAATTGTTGACGCCTTATCTCGGCGAGCTTTTGGGCGGCATACCGATTCCGACTTTCGGCGGATACAGCCTGAACATTCTGGATGAGAGGATCATGGGATCAAGTAACGATTTTGTCGCCCTCTTCGCCGACCTGGACATCGAGTGATGCAAAAGCTGTCATGGATAAACACTAAAGATTGAAAACTCGGGCGGCGGCGTGTATGATTGGCACGCCGTCGAAACCGTATTGAAAGGTTTAAATACGCCACAGATTCTCCCAAGGAGGTTTTGCTGATGAAATTGTGGAAAGTGTCTTGTATTATTGTCTGCCTTGTCATGGTCGCAGGCCTCTATGCGGCATGTGGGGGGGGGAATCTCCCGACCGGCGCCGATCTTCTAAAATTGGAGATGCCGGAATATCCCACGATTATGCTCAAGCACAAAGTGCTCAGGGTTTGGAAAGAGTCCAATGACCCCAATGGCATGGGAGCTGAAATTCCCTAAACTGGTTGGGATTAAGCTAAGCGGAAA
>CAZQAE010000018.1:59018-73013 GCA_964591275.1 uncultured bacterium
GAAATTCTCCTGAAAGAAAACCTTGAAGAAACGAAGCCCGAAACCATCATTGCTTTCCTGCAGGGACGCGGCAGAAAAAACAACCGGAATCCGGTGGTTGTCCGTGTTTTTACCAGCGAGCAAGCCTGGCAGGAAGAAAAGGACGAGGCGTGGGGTGAAGCTTACGACACTGGATACCTGGCTTATTATAAGCGGGTCAAGGACGGCGATCACTTCATTCGGTGGATGCAAAAATCCGGTCCCTATGCTCCCCTTCACGGAAAGATGGTTGACTTCAACAAAGCGCCTGAACCGGAAGTTCCCGGAGAAGAACCAAAAGTCGAGATGCCCAAAGAACCGGAGCTTCCCGCCGTTTTGGAGTAGCCCGACACATTATCGCTTATAAAAAACGACCACGGGAGTTCGTCCCGGCGGTCGTTTTTTTTTTAGACTCTGATAGAAATAATAACTCGTCATCATTTCGTGTTAAATAAATTGTGTCTCTGACGGGACGGGTTGAGCCAGTGGCCAACCTTGTCATGCGGACACGCATACCCCTTCAAGCCTTAAAAATTCTGAATGAAAAGACCCTGAACCTTACTCGGATATAATTTTTATTTTAAGAATTTAGATCTTCGCTTGGCCAAACAAGGCCTGGAGAGACCTGTTCGGGCGCAAGAAAAAGAATCGGCCATCAGGACCGATCCTTTTTTTTATCCGCGGCATGCGTTCCACGAAAAAATTGAAACGCTAAATTTTCTGGCGCTTCTTTTCGGGAATGCGGGCGGCCTTGCCGGAGAGATCGCGCAGATAGTACAACTTCGCCCGACGCACTTGGCCCTGTCGAACCAATTCCACCTTGGCGATATTGGGCGAAAAATAAGGGAAAATGCGTTCAACGCCGATGCCGTAGCTGACTTTGCGGACCGTAAAGGAACCGCGGTCGCCGCGATGGCGTATTCTGATAACCGCGCCTTCAAATACCTGGATGCGAGTTTTCTCGCCTTCCGTAATTTTGACGTGGACCCGAACGGTGTCGCCGGGTTTGAAATCCGGATGCCCCGGATTCGCGGTCTCTCTTTCCATTTGCTCAATAATATTCATAGCTCTTGGCTCCTCGCTAAGGAGCCGTATATATGCAAATCGTCCGCAGTTGTCAACGATTTATCGCCAGCAGCGTGCTTTTGAGCCTTGTCAGCGAAAAAGCCTGTGCTAATATCAGAAAATCATGCCGAAAGAACGCCTTGAAAGGCTGCTTACCGCATTCGCCATTTTCTGCCTCGCCCTGGGGATTCGTCTCATCGGCCTGGGCGACCAATCTTACTCCCCAACGGAATTGTTCTCTCTTGATGCCTGGACAAATGATGCGACGCGCATCGGTTCCGGTTTTTTCTACGACAAGGCCTTGTCGATTTTCTATCTGGCTGCCTGGCTTTGGCGTCTTATTGGAGGAGAGGCGCAGTGCTGGATGCGACTCCTCCCCGCGCTTTGCTCGGCTTTCGGAGCCATCGTTTTATTTCTGATCGTCGAACGAAAGATTACTCGCACAACAGCGGTATTATCCGTTCTTTTTTATAGCCTCCATCCATTCCTTATAGTCCATGCACAAGACCTGACGCCCATTTCCATGGCGATGCTCTTCATTTTGCTTTCAGTTTGGTTCGCCACAAAGTGGCTGGCCTGCCACGGCGAGCAGGGCAAATTCGGCATGACGGCATTTGCCATTCTGGCGATTTACACGCATCCCGCTGCGTGGCCTTTAGTCCTATTTTTAGCCCTTGCAGCTTTTTCCACGCGGCTTGAACCCGGCTTTTTAAGAAAATATTCATACCTTCCCATTGTCGCCATTTTTGTATTTGGGCTGCCTTGCGCGCTGAATTTCATTAATCGTTTAGCACAGGGAGAGATTCCGATAAATTTGTTGGGACGCTCCGATCTAATTAATCAGATGAATTTGTTGTTCTCATTTTGCGGCGCATATGTTGTTCTTGGCATTGATCATTTGCCATTCATCTTTACGATGATTGCAATTGCTGCAATGGTAGTTGTCGCCATGACAAGCTTGGTTTTCTGTTTATGGGGCGGCTGGCGGCATCCCTTCCTGGGATTTTTATTTATTATTCCCATTATTGGGGCCGTTTTGGTGAACCAGATAACAGATACGGTAATCATAGATAGCATCTTGCCGTTTATGCTCTTCGGCTTGGCTTGCGTGGCGGCGGGAGTGGGTGAATTATCCTATAAGAAACGCATTGGAAAAATAGTCGCCGGTCTTGCAGCCCTGATGTTTATTTCTTTTTCCATCATCGCGTTTTTTTCTTTTCGGTCCACAATCTATATTCATAAAACCTATTGGGAAACGGCTTGTTCCTTTTCCCGACAATCAGACGACTTCCGGATTCTGACCTATTCAAACCAAGTGGCCAGAGACCTCAAAAAGAATAAAAATGGGAAATGCCATTTCACGGCTCTGTTGCATGACGATGAGAAAAATTCGCCCGAGATCGCGCAAAGGGCTTTGCAATATGTGAGCAATAGTGAACGGGTGATATTGCTGGATTATTATCAGAAAAAATTCGATCCGGGCCGCACAACAATAAAGACCTTGGCAAGGAAATTCGGCGAACCGCTTTCCTATGATTTACCGGGTCAAGGCAATGCCCGGATTCTAGTCTACACAAAACAAGTCGATGCGCCCGAGTCAAAACTCTTCTGGTACGGCTCCTGGCCGAAGAGTCCGCGTTTGCCTTATCTGCGCGGCGCGACGCGGTAAAACCTTTGCAGTTTCACTCCACGCTGCCTTTACACCCAAATTTCAAAGTTTCATAATGTTTGTCATGGGACGCATTGTCACTTTTGCCTATAGGCGGATAAAACAAATCACATGGGGGTTTTGTCATGGCTCGTGAACCCATTCGCGCACCGCGCGGCAACCAAATCTCGTGCAAGGGCTGGCACCAGGAAGCCGCCATGCGCATGCTCATGAACAACCTGGACCCCGAAGTCGGCGAGGACCCGGACAACCTTGTCGTTTACGGCGGTCGTGGCAAAGCGGCCCGCAACTGGCAATGCTATGATGCCATCGTGCGCAGTCTCAAAGAACTGGAAAACGATGAAACACTGCTCGTGCAATCGGGCAAGCCGGTGGGCATATTGCGCACGCACGAATACGCCCCCCGCGTGCTCATCGCCAACGCCAACCTCGTGGGCAAGTGGGCCAACTGGGAAGTTTTTGACGAACTCGAAAGAAAAGGTCTGATGATGTTCGGCCAGATGACTGCCGGTTCCTGGATTTACATCGGCACGCAAGGCATTTTACAGGGCACTTATGAGACCTTCCTGGCCGCGGGACAAAAGCACTTCGGCGCGGACCTGCGCGGCAAGCTTGTGGTTACAGGAGGCCTTGGCGGCATGGGCGGAGCGCAGCCGCTGGCCGCAACGATGTGCGGCGCGGCTTTTCTGGGCATCGAAGTGGACCCAGCGCGCATCAAAAAACGCATCCAAAGCGGCTACTGCGACAAGATGGCCACGGACCTGGACGAAGCCCTGAACATTGTGATGACCGCGAAGGCAAAGGGCGAAGCCGTTTCCGTGGGTCTCGTGGGCAACTGCGCGGATATTATTCCGGAACTGGCGCGGCGCGATGTGGATATCGATCTGCTCACCGATCAGACCAGCGCGCATGATCCCCTCAACGGCTACGTGCCCAAGGGCATGAGTGTGGCGGAAGCAGCGGAATTGCGAAAAAGCGATCCCGACGAATGTCGCCGGCGAGCGCTGTCTTCCATTGCCGAGCACGTACGGGGAATGCTGGACCTTATGAAAAAGGGCGCCATCACTTTCGATTACGGCAACAACATCCGCACCATGGCCTATGGCGAGGGCGTCATGGACGCCTACGACTTTCCCGGATTCATTCCGGAATATATCCGTCCGCTGTTTTGTTCGGGTCGCGGGCCTTTCCGATGGGTGGCCTTAAGCGGCAAGCCGGAGGATATTCATATCACCGACAAGCTAGTCCTGGACATGTTCCCGGAAAACGAGGGACTGGTCCGGTGGATCAAGCTCGCGGGCGAGCGGGTGAAATTTCAGGGACTGCCCTCGCGCATCTGCTGGCTGGGCTACGGCGAACGGGCCGAGTTCGGGCGGCGAATCAATGAGATGGTCGGCGACGGGACCCTTAGCGCCCCGGTTGTTTTCGGGCGGGACCACCTGGACTGCGGCAGCGTGGCCAGCCCCTACCGCGAGACAGAAGCCATGAAGGATGGCTCTGACGCTGTAGCTGACTGGCCCATTCTCAATGCGCTCGTGTCCGCGTCCTCCGGCGCAAGCTGGGTGAGTTTCCACCACGGCGGCGGCGTCGGAATCGGATACTCGTTGCACGCCGGGCAGGTGACGGTCGCCGATGGAACCAAGGAAATGGATAAACGCATAGACCGCGTGTTTACCAACGATCCGGGAACGGGGATTTTCCGGCACGTGGATGCGGGCTATGATGAGGCGATTGACTTCGCCAAGGATCGGAAAATCAAGATTCCCATGATGAAGTGATTGATTAAGGTCAGGGTTCAGGGTTCAGGGTTTAGGGTTCAGGGTGTCGGAGCAGCACAACACGTGTGGCACGGCCGTTCTCGGCTGTGCTGTAGGAGCGACATTCTTGTCGCGAATAGAGGAGCGGTTTGTAACCGCGATCAGCCCCGCAGGGGCGAAACAATATTAGCCGTCGGCGTAAGCCGACGGGACGCAGATACTAATTTCCCATTTAAGCCCGCGAAACGGGCGACAGATCTGCTGACAACTTTCGATAGGATCGGAATTATGCTGCTTGTCAAAAACATCGGACAACTGCTGACTATCTCGGGGGACGCTGCTGCCCGGCGAGAAAAGGATATGTCCTATCTCGGCGCCATCGAGAATGCCGCCGTGCTGATCCATAAGGAAACGATTCTGGCCGCGGGCGCGCAAAGCTTTGTTTGTTTCCTACCCGAAGCCAATGGCGCCGATGAGTACGATGCCGGAGGCTGCGCCGTCTTCCCCGCATTTTGCGACAGCCACACGCATCCGATTTTCGCCCGCGCCAGGCAAGATGAATATGAATTGCGGATCAGGGGAGCAAGCTATCAACAGATCGCGCAGATGGGTGGCGGCATCGCCGGCAGCGTGCGGCATCTACGTGAGATGAATGAATCGGAACTCCTGGAACGGGGGCTGCATCATGCCGAACTTTTTCTCCAATACGGCACGGGCGCCATTGAGGCCAAAAGCGGCTACGGCCTGTCCCTTGATGACGAAATGAAGATGCTGCGCGTCATCAAAAAAGTTTCGGAGCAGTCGCCGCTGGATGTCGTGGCGACCTTTCTTGGCGCGCACGAGATTCCCAAGGAATACAAAAACGACCGCGAGAGCTACATCAAGCTCATTTGTGAAACGATGATCCCGCAAGTCGCCGACGAAGGCTTGGCGCAATATTGCGACGTCTTTTGCGAGTCCCACGTCTTCACCATCGAAGAGTCGAAAAAGATTCTCAAGGCGGGGCAAGCCAGAGGCCTGAAATCCCGCGTGCACGCCGACCAGCTTTCCTTAAGCGGCGGAAGCAAACTCGGCGTCGAAGTGAAAGCCGTGTCGGTCGATCACGTGGACCGCATTGGCGATGAGGAAATCAAGGCGCTGGCAGGAAGCGACGTTATCGCGACGCTGCTGCCCGGATCCGTGATGCACCTGGGCCTTCACGACTATGCGCCAGCGCGAAAAATGATCGACGCAGGCGTCGCCGTGGCGCTGGCGACCGATTTCAATCCGGGCAGCGCGCCGAGCCTCAACATGCAGATAACCATGTCGCTGGCCTGCAATTATATGCGCATGACTCCCGCCGAGAGCCTCGTCGCCGCCACGCACAACGGCGCCTGCGCCGTCGAAATGCAAGACCGCCTCGGCTCCATCGAACCGGGCAAGCAAGCTGATCTGTTCATCTCCTCGGTGTCTGATTATCGGCTGATCCCCTATCATTTCGGGATGAACCACTGCAGGGCGCTCATCAAGAAGGGAAAGATCGTATGAACTCGATTGTAGAATGCGTTCCGAATTTCAGCGAAGGACGAAACAAAAAAACCGTGGACTCGATTGTCGAGGCGATGCTCGAAGTAGAGGATGTATATCTCATCGGCCGGGAGATGGATGCTGACCATAACCGCTGCGTTATCACGCTGGTCGGCGCGAAGGAAAAGATCGGCGAAGCGGCGGTGCGCGGCGTGGTTGCGGCGTCGAAGCTCATCGATCTGAATACCCACCAGGGCGAGCATCCGCGCATGGGCGCAGCCGACGTCGTGCCTTTCATTCCGGTGAAAAACGCGACGATGGAAGAGTGCGCGCAAATCGCGCGGTGGACGGCGCAGAAAATTTGGGAGCGTTGCAATGTCCCCACCTATCTCTACGAAAACGCCGCTGCCAGGCCGGATCGAAAGAATCTGGCGACGGTTCGGCGGGGACAGTTCGAGGGCTTGCGCGAAGAGGTGAAAACGAATGTCGACCGCCTTCCCGATTTTGGAAAGGCGCAGCTTCACGAAAGCGCCGGCGCCACAGCGGTGGGCGCAAGGCAGTTTCTCGTGGCCTACAACATCAATCTCGACACGCCGGACATTCAGCTGGCCTCGAAGATCGCCGACTCGGTTCGCTTCATCGGCGGAGGGTTGCGTTTTGTGAAGGCGATGGGCTTTAAATTGGACAAACGCAATATCGCGCAGGTGTCCATGAACCTGACCGACTTTGAGAAAACGCCGGTTCACCGGGTTTTTAACATGGTCAAATCCGAGGCCGAACGATACGGCGTGCAGGTCGTCGGCAGCGAGATCGTGGGCCTCATTCCGCAAAAAGCTATGGATATGGCCGCGGACTTTTTCCTGCGTGTGGAAAATTTTTCATCCGGCACAATTCTGGAAAATCGCCTCGCAAATATTTTGGAGAAGACAAGCGCCCAGGCGACGCTGGCCGATGATTGCAAAAGCTTCCTGGCGAAAACGGCGTCAAAAAGTCCGACGCCCGGAGGCGGCAGCGTGTCGGCGCTGGGAATTTCTCTGGGCGCGTCGCTGGGCCTGATGGTCATAGGATTAACGCGAGGCAGGAAGAAATACTCAGAATACGAAGAAAAACTGGCGACGATTCAGGAAAAACTGCGGGAGTTGCAGGCAAGGGCCGCGCGGGCCATTGACGAGGATTCGGATGCCTACGCGCAAGTCATGGCCGCTTATAAAACTTCCTATAAAAATCCCGAGGAAAAGGGAAGGGCTATTCAAGACGCCACCAGGCATGCCGCCGATGTTCCGCTCGCCGCCGCGCAGTCTGGCGTCGAGGTCATGAATCTGCTGCGCGATCTGGAAAAGATATCGAATCCAAACGCCGCCTCAGACTTGAAAGTCGGCGGATATATGTGCGTTGCGGGCATTCGCGGCGCCCTCGCCAATGTGCAAATCAACCTGGCCGACATCACGGACAAAAAATACGTCAAAATTCTAAGCGCCCAAGTTGAAGCCATTGAAAAGGAACTTGGTTTATAAATCATTGCAAGGGTGATGATAATGCAGGTTTGGCAGTATTCTACTTTATCACTCTATGTCCCTTGCGCACCGAACACCATCAACATCATAAGGGTCAGGATCTGCTTGGTGTCTATAGGAGACTCTCATGCCTACGGAGGGACTTGCCCATCCGGCACCTCTTAAAACAAGCCATTGTCCATCTTCGGGGTGAGAAGGGTCTACCTCCTCTTCTTCTGTATATTCATAGCAATTATCACTTGTGTATTCGTGTAAGTTCCCTAAAATATCATAAATTCCGAAACTATTTGCTTCCTTAGCGCACACTTCGTGTGGCTTTCCTTCAGAATTTGATTCATACCATGCAATATCATCTAAACAACCATCCTCATTTCCACAATAGTACTTTGTTTCTGAACCGGCTCTAGCTGCATATTCCCATTCCGCCTCCGTGGGAAGTCTCCCGCCAATGAGTTCACAAAATTCACTAGATACCGAAAAATCCACTCCATCTACAGGGCAATTATCGCAAATATCAAAGTTAGTGGGATTATATCCCATGATTTCTTCAAACTGAAATTGGGTGATCTCCGATTCAGTCATTTGAAATGACGAAATTCTTACAGGGTGCAAAGGATACTCCTCAGGCTTGCAGTCCTCGTCCCCGAGCGAGCAACCCATCATAAATCTTCCTTCGGGAATAGTAATCCAATTAATTTCATGTATTTCTCCCTTATTGGAACACCCCGAGAAATCATCATCTCCTGCAATACTATCATCATTCAATTGCTCAGTGTCGTCATCATCGGCAAGGTCATCGTCATCGTCATTGTCATCGGCGTCGGCGTCGGCGTCGGCTGCGACATTGTCATCCGGGGGATAACAGGCGCTTTCTCGGTTGCCGTCCTGGTCATCCCCTTCGTCGCAAGAAAGAACCCATGCCGACACAAGGCAAGCCAAGAATAAAATCAACAGACGTTTCCAAGTATTCATTGTATCCTCGTAGCAACTTGCTCAACTGAAAGCAATCTACTATTCCTTTAAGTACTCATCAAAAAAATCAAAGATTAAATCATGCACAGAACCAAGCTCATCTGGTCTGCGCAAGATTTGCTCATCTTGCCCAGGGATGTACATAATAGTGTCTTCTCCAAATTCATTTGTATTTTCATATCCATAAGGTACGCGCAGAATTGGAATATGAGATGTCGACAAATCCCGTATATTCTGGTTATACCTCCAGACTTCAGGATCAACAGTATCCAACAATTCGTTATCAGCTCCCAGCTCCAAATAAGTATCAAATGTAAAATCCGAAACGTAAACCTTAACAGACTCTAAAATTTTCACGCTGAAATTGCCAAAGACACTTCCGCCGGAATGTCCAATTAAACCAATGTTATTCACTCCTTTATACTTCAAATATTTAATTATATTAAGTATTTCATAAGCTTCAATTTGCACTATTGAAAATCCATCGCACAACAAATCTAATATAATATCGGAATCGTCAAAGCAAATCATACCCCTCACTAAAGGCGCTATTATCCCATAGCCGTTAATTGGATAATCCTCCCCTTTATATCTGTCTAAATAATCTTGCTGAGATTCTTCATTATGCCCATGAATAGCAATAATCACATCGTTAAACTCTTTATCCCCAGAAACTAGCAATGTTGATGGAAAGGAACCAATATATGGATCCTCAAATATTAATTCTTTTTGCACATAATCTGAAAATGTTTCTCGTGAGACCTCAGTGACTACGAGAGGTCTTGCGTCCATTTCCTCCAGTAAAAATTCCATATTTGCCGCCTCAAGCAGATGTTGCCTTAACTCAAGAGCAGTAAGAATTCCTTCAAATAAATATTCATCATTTTCCCTGTACATGTGAATCATTTCCCATAATTCATCCGGCGTGATGGGAATACGACTATCTGCGGCAGCATCAATAAAACGATAATAGTCATCTCTGCAATTACAAGTATCCAATGGGCCAACAAGCTCTTTACATTCGGTAACATTGTATTCGTTGCTCTGCGGAAATTCTGTATGGCAGTTCTCAGTATCGTCATCATTCAATTGCACTGTGTCGTCGTCGTCATCCGTGTCGGCTGCGCCATCGTCATCGCCGAGGAAATAGGCGCTCCCTCGGTTGGCGTCCTTGTCGTCGCCCTGATCACAGGAAAAAACCAATGCTGACAGCAAGCCAACCATGCTCAAAACCAGCAAGAGTTTCCAAGCCCTCATTTCACTCCTCCCAGGCTATGATCCCATGAAAACCACTTATTCACTCTATGTCCCTTGCGCACCGAACACCATCAACGTCAAATGGGGGGCTATCAGGTTCATGAGGGTAAGAGTGTCGCAGCCCTATTGCAGGACTTGAAAATCCTCCACTTCTTAATGAGGATGGCCAATCTCCGGCTGCAGTATATTCATGTAAATTTCCCGCCATATCATATAAACAAAAGTCATTTGGTTCTTTCATTCCAACAATATGCGGTTTCCCTCCAGAATTATCCTCATACCACGCTATTTCTTCTAAACACGAAGCGTCATCTCCACAATAATATTTTGTTTCCGTTCCGGCTCTAGCCGCATATTCCCACTCCTCTTCCGTTGGAAGTCTTCCATCGATTAAAGAACAGAAATCCATAGCAACATTTACTTCAATACCATCTACGGCGCAATCCGGGCAGATTTCAAAATTTGTAGGATTATAACCCATTATCGATTCAAATTCCCATTGGGTTATCATATATTTTGTCATTTCATACTTAGCAACGTAAACTTCTCTGACAGGAAATTCTCTTTCCAAACAGTCATCATCATTTGGCGAACAACCCATCATAAAATAACCGGAAGGGATTGTAACCCACGAAATGTCATAATTATCAATTATACCCTCATTCGAACAATTTAATTCTATTGTGTCATCATCGGCGGCGTCATCATTTAAATCATCATCGGTGTCGTCATCATCGGCAAGGTCATCGTCATTCCCCGAAGAATAGGCGTCACCACGATTGTCGTCTTCGTCGTCCCCTCCTTTGCAGGAAAGAACCCATGCCGATAGCAGGCAGACCAAGGAAAAAATCAGCAGACGTTTCCAAGTTTTCATTTCAGACCTCCCAGGCTCTCAGTTTTTGGAAAAACAATTTATTCACCTTTCAAGTGTTCCTCAAAGAATTGAAATATTTCTGGCATTAGCGATTCTCCTGTATCTGGATCTTCGTAACCATAAGGAACTTCTTTATAATTAGTTTTTAAGCGGGGTAAGTTCCTTATTAAACAGGAATACTGGTATAAATCAGGAATAAAGTCATCTTTGAAAAACACTTCGTGTCCATAAGAGCTAAATGTTCCGAATGTAGAAGATTCATCACTAACTTGCGCTTTGAACTCACCCCCTCTAAATAAATTTGAGTGAGCACTTCCCGATGAATGACCAATAACTCCTATTCTATCCAATATGGATTCTTCTGGTACTCCTGATTGAATTAATAGGTACTCCAAATATCGCCTACAAAGGAGCGCTTCATAATTTCTTATGCCATAAAATGTAAGGCCATTTAATAGAAACTCCTTTGAAATAATGTTTTCGTTAATATCATTACACATAGCTCGTTGAGAAAGCATTAATATAGTGTATCCATGCGAAGGGTAGTCTTTCCCATGATAAATATCTCTGTATGTTTCAACAGAATCACAATGGCCATGCAGTGCAACAATGCCTGGGTGAGCGTTCCCTGATTTTGGCTTTAACAAAAGTGCCATAAATTCTCCCACAAAAGGATCTTGGAATAATAGTTTTTCCTCGAAGTATTCATCCTTTTCAACTTGACTAATTGTTGTCACAATAAGATAGCTATCATTAATATTATGAGTAAGGAAATTGTTATTCAGAATATTTTTTATTTTAGAACTTAATTCCTCTTCATGCATAGCACTCAAGTCAGTAATTACCTCTATTTCATCATTTTCAATATTCATGGCTTTAGCAAATAACTCTTCTTCAGATATCGGGTTAGTATGCCCTAAATCCGAAGCTATCTGTATGAGATTCATATAGTCATTGATACAAGAGCAGCTTGCAGTCTCTTTTTCGTCAGTCGGAATATCTAACTCGCATATCCACTTTCTCGCAAAGTCTTTTTCTACGAATATACAATAGGGATTATCGCTATTCTCACAATCAAACTCTCCCGAAGAATTTCCTTTATCATCCTCCTCCTCATCGTCATCAGCAGGATCATAATAGGCGCTACCTTGGTTGTCCTCTTCGTTGTCCCCTTTGTCGCAAGAAAGAACCCATGCCGACAAAAGACAAGCCAAGCAAAAAACCGTCAGAAATTTCCAAGCCCTCAATTTCAGTCCCCCAGCTTTTTTTACTGCTGCATTTTAGCCCCGATTATTTAAAAATCAACTCCGAAATTTCTTAGTCCTTCCAAATCGGCACAGAATAAATAAACAGCTTTTCATGCGAGGATTCCTTCAGTTATTGCTTCGCAAACAACAATATTCTGCACCCCTATTCAGGGGTTTCCATTAATTGTCGGGCATCATTTTTCCAGGGTTTCACCCTGGGCTACGAACCTGCGCCCCTGCGGGGCTGGGCTGATTCCAGCTTCTAACTTCTATCTTCTGGCTTCTATCTTCTAACTTCTGAAAAAGGAATCGTGACTTGCGACGGATGCTCATCATCGTGATAGATGGTTAGCGTTGTTGGTTCCCAATGTGTTTGCGCGATGAGCGGCTCGGCGGTGTGGGGATTTTCAAAAAACCCGCAATGCGCCGGCCTGACATGCAGGGCGAGCCGCGAGCGTGCCCTGATGGTGAAAGCGACCGGAAACATTTTCATGGACAGGTGATATATTTCGTCGGGATTAAGCCACACGTCGTCGCCGTCGCGATAACGCACGCGCATTTCCGATGTCCCGATCAAGCGGTTTTCGCCAAATTCGGGAATTTCGACGAGGTCGACAAAGAGGTCCGCGTCCAGCGTGGACGATGAAATGTAAATTTGAGCGCTCGGCGTTCCGGCGATGTAGCCCTGTTCACTGAAAAAATCGGAGTAGTAGGTTTCTGTCGGATAGTCGTCCGAGCAGGGGTCGGCCAGCGCCGGATGAACTGTGAGAATGTCGGGATTTTCATTTTGCGTGTTTGCCTCCCGCAGATATCCGAAATCGTCATTGCGGTCCAGGTGCAAAGTGAGATCGACGCTTTGCGGCGGCCATGTGTCCGCAGCGTGATAATTCGTTTCATCGGCGGATCGATACTGCGCTGCGGGAACCTGCGCCAGTCCGACCTCTTCGTTTTTCAAAAAGGTTTGGAAATAATCGAGCATGAGCCTATTGGCCGCCGTCTCGAAATAGGGAAACGTATAGGCGTGGTATCCGTGGGGATCGGGACCGATGACAATGCGATGATCAGCGCCGCGCCGCGCGCAGGCATTGTCTTTGACTGATCGCCAGATATCGATCGGGTCCGACCACTGAAACTCCATGGAATATAGAATCAACATCGGCGCGCACACCTGTTCCAGTTCGTCATCGAGGACGTTCTCGCTCCACCGGCCGTCGGAAGGATTCGGCTTCTCGACGAATCGCCGCCAGTAGGGGTGGCTTTCTCTAAGGATGGCTAGGTCCGCACCCGCCACATCGAGCATGTTCGTTGCTTCGACGATAAGGTCCCAGGGCATCCACTCGTCGTATTTGAGCGTGTAGAGCCAGTCCAAGCGGGATTTGGACACCGTGCCTCCGTGCTCGCCGGGACCGGATTCTCCGTCGGTGGGTTCCTCCGCGACGACGACCTTGATGCGGGGATTGTCCACGGCGGCGGCTACGGCCGCGTAGGCGTCGTAGGATGCGCCGAAAGTTCCTATGTCGTCATTCGACCAGTATTGCTCGGTGATCCACTCGCTTGTGGCCGTCCCGTCCGCTACTTCATGGACATAGGGAGCGAACTCGCCTTCCGATTCACCGCACCCTCGGCAATCCTGCAGTACAAAAGCCATTCCCAGATCGACGAAAACCTGCGCGCGCTTTTCGTATTCGACCTCGGATTGCAAATTCCTGTAGGGAGTGCGGCACATGACGACGGGAACGCCGTTTTCCTCATCCGGTTCAGGCAGAAATATCTTTGTGCGAAGTGGAATCCCGTCGAGCATGGAAACCATCTCCACGGTATCCTCCCAGGGGCCGGTGTGATCCTCGTCATCATCGTTGTCATCGTCATCATCAAACAGATCATCATCTTCATTCGTATCGTCGTTGAGTTCGGTATCGTCGTCCTGGCCGTCATCGTCGCCTGGATCATCAGCAGATGAACCGCCGTCACCATCGCCGACATCGCACGCGACTGCTGTTATCAGGATGAGAAGGCAAATAAAAAATATATTGAATGGGGGCCGGAATCTCATGTTTCCTCCAAATTCCGAATCGCGAGAATTTCCGAATTGCGCCAAAATTAACATTTCATCGCT
>CAZQAE010000019.1:0-36575 GCA_964591275.1 uncultured bacterium
AACCACTAGGTCGGGGGTTCGAGTCCCTCCTCAGGAGTCAATGTTTTCAAGGGTTTAGGGCGTTTTTGCTCTAAGCCCTTTTTCTTTGCGCTACCATAGCGCTACCAAATCGCAAGCTTTCTCACCCAATAAATGCATTGCACCACTTAATCCGAACACCGAAGCGGTAAAAACTCCTGACAAACCATCAGCGTTTTCCACTGGCTATTTTTCAGCGAAAAGATCAGTTGCCAACATCGTGGATCGTAGCCGCATTGACAAAATAATTTTCACGCGATGCACTGGAAGCTCTCATCGACTGGCAGATGAGGTTGGCAAAGCGAATGCACCCATACAGCCTTGGCGGCAGGATCGAATCGGATCACTAACTCTTCCCCGACAGGCTGAACAGGCCAAATCCAGCGCTAACCACCAGGCCCTTCTTTTTGAGAATCTGAATGGTGTTGCGAACTGATCCTAACGGATTCTTTGCCGATCCGGTGACGTTGCGGCTAACGAGACCGGCCAGAACCTCGCTCGCGTTCAGAGCCTGGTTGGAACTCCCAAGAATTTCAACGATAACATTCTTCATGGTGACGCCACCGCGACGAACAATCCTCTTCTCTTTTGGTTGCACATCGGCCTTGCCTTCCCAAACAAGAAGAAGGTCATTCCGCCGTTTGATTTCGGAGCGAAACTGGTTGATTTCAGAATCGATATCCGTCTTCCGATTTTCCAATTCCTTGATCTTGTTTTGGAAGGCGTCGACTTCGGCCTGCATGGTAGCGATGAACTCGATTGTCGATGTCATTTTTGAACCCTCTTATTGTTCGGCGGCAATTTACTAACTGTTATCCAAACAGGATTTTTCTGTCAATCTCTGAACAAGAAATTGTATCGAAGGAAAAATTGCGACTGATGAAATTCTGAACGGTCGTCAATTCCCTTCCTATGATAGAAATTGACCGGCCTTATAGACGCCACCGCGCGTGATGCGAATTTTTTCACGCTTCAACCGGTCAACAGTATTGCTGCTGATTCGCTACACTTTCTTGAAAGAGCGTCTCTGTCTTGAAAACCGAAAATACGCTAGAGAATGTTGCGATATTTCCATATCCGCAGCGATAGCCTTTTCAAGCTTTTTGGCTCCTCGTTTTTCGAGCTTCTTCTTCAATTGCAATAGCAAGTACAGTTCCAGTGATAGCCCCAACCCGTATGCAAGTGAAAAATGCCGTGCGCAATCCACAATATCCAACTCCTTGCTCTTTCTCGTGTTCACAAGGTACATCGCTAGATTATCTGTTTGGAGAAATCGTTCGGATAGTTTCTCTCTCCTTTCAGGCACTTCGTGTTGTATCGCATTGTGCAAATCTTCTCGATGGTGGTGGGGAAACGAGGCTCTAAATTCTTCATAAAGCGACAGCACTTTTCGCCGCATGTCGAGTATCTTCTTTTTAGGAACTAGCCTCAGCCGTTGGAACATGTGTAATTCTTCATGTATTCGCTCAATTGCGAACAAAATTGAGCGAGCTTTTTCATTGGTCATCTCGCCAGATTCTGTCAACATATTTTTTATACGCCGCTCTCTTCGTTCCGTGTCTCTTGCCCGAAAGAGGGCAACAAGAAGGTGGACCGGCGACATACCGAAGATTGCAGCACCAGCAAGGTATTTCGCCCTGAAGTCCGGCGAAACATCGTTCTCGGCTCCTTTAAGTTTCCGCAGAACTTTTCGCATTTTCTTGTAATGACTAATACCGAAAAGAAGCTTAATCTCTGCTTCCGCCAACCGTAGTTGTTCGTGTTTGTTCGGCGCTTTTTGCGTTTCTGAAAATACTTGATAAAAATCGAAAACCTGTCGCGCCTGGCGAAATGCACCAACCAACGAAAAAAGTCAATTGTGAGAGCTTGTTTCTCGTAGGAACTAATTCCTTTGAATACCGATTTTACGCGTTTGTGCCAGTCAAATTCAGAAGGCTTACTTGACACATTGAACAAATCATTCGTATGCCCTTCAATCATTTTGAAAGAGCTGAACGCCGAACGATAAGAGCTTGGAACGAAATCTACTTCGTTGTCTCGACCCCAACGGACTGCATTTGGCCCACGATTATGCTTTATCCAAATTGCTTCACCGAATCTTCCTTTGTGCTCCTCGAAAAATGGTTCCACGTCGTAAAAGTCAGAGCCGGAGAACCCTACGAAAATGACGTAATCACACGTCTGCAAACGAGTCAGAAGGGCACGCTCTTTCTCGCGTGAAAAACCACCACCGATGCTCGAAAGAGTAACTCCGATGTCTTTATCGTCCCATGTGCCGTGATAATGAAAAACCGATTCCTTCGCGGCATTGGCTTTCTCTAACAATGTGTCGAAATTCGCAGTTACGACTTGTGCGCCTTCGGAACACATACTGGCAAGATATTTATGCATTTCGCTTGGTTCATAGGCATCGAATACTCTCATAAGTTCTGGAACAACATTGAAATCGTTCGCACTTCGGATCGCGTCCATAACGAACTCAAGTCGTGGGAAAACCTTTTTCCCGAAGAGTTTATAAATCCATTTCAATTCAGCGAGAAGATCAAATGGAAGCCGATCAGGATCAAACGAAAACAGTTCGTGCAATATGCACTCGGTCAAGTCGTTCCCGAGGGGTAAACCTGAGTCTTTGCTTGTTCCCGCTCCGGTCCAGAACAGAACATTTCTCGGCTCCTTCAATTTCAACTGAAGATATTCTTTCGGAAGAGCATCAGATTCGCCCATTCGTCCTTCCTCCTCATACGTCCGTTTTTCCGACCCAAATTATAAAAGCGGTTATAGGCTCCGTTGTGACCTTCTCCTTGATGTTTTCTACTCCAGGAGCATACGAAGGTTTGGGGACGGAGATATGGGAACCGAGAAAGAGGTTGAAGCGGGGCTTGTTGGGATAGCCAAGGATCGCAGTGACACTCTCAAAGTCCCCAATAATTATTTCCGTACACTTTTGCTTTGTAGAAAAGTCTATGTCCATTTTCCCTTGTCGTTAGCCTGATCTTCGACATCATGCAGCATCTCGTTTCCTCCAAGGCCACGACACTCGATTTTGGGATTCATGGTCACCTGTCTATTACCTTCCCACTCACACTGGTTGGAAGACCGTCCGAGGTGATCGCTGGTCCTCCTTCATTGCCAAGTACCTTTTCATGCATCCATTGCTCTATCCCCTCTGCGACTAATGGCCATTCCGTATCATTCATCAGGTTGTGAGGCATCCCCGAAAACGGCAATTCATCCGCGCCCCACTTTTTTGCGAGCCGCCGCTGGCAGCAGGGCGTCATGAAGCGATCCTTCGTTCCGTATACTACGAGGCGCGGCAGAGGTCGTAAGGGGGGAATCGGGCTGTGCCTTTTCGCATTGAACGTGATGTCTCTCAATGCCGCTTGGGCTCTCGGGCACAACGCGCTTCAGAACCCACTCAATGGTCGCTAGGTCGGTATGAGATCTGTAAAAGAACTTGCGGATAATCTGCTCTTTATTAACTGCCAGGGGCTGACCCACGATGAATCGGATCATTTTGCATGGTACATGGGGGAAAAGAAATAGAAGCCTATGTAACGGAACGCCGCGATATGGGACCGAGCCGATGACGATGGCAGCCCGCGCCGCGTGGGTGCGTAAGTAATGTTGTATAATCAGTCCCCCCATGCTGTGGCCGACAAGTATGAGGGTCTCATCCCCCGCGCACTCACGTTCAAGGTCACGGACGTAAGTCGCGACGTTAAAACTTTGGAAGTCGGGCGGTTGGGGATCGCTTCCGTGGCCCGATAGATCGAACGTGCGGCAAGTGTATCCACGCTCACGGAAGAAACCCACGAAAGGTTCCCACGCCCATGCCCCGTGCCATGCCCCGTGGACAAAAAGTAAGGTCGGAAATGTTAGATCCATAATCGCCCCCTATGTGTAGCGGAATTTAGTGTTTGGTTTTGATAAAGGACTGCACCAAAAGTTAAAAAACTACATCAGTCCAGAAACCGTAATATCCCCCAGTGTTTTTTCATGTGGGCGTCCCGATTCAAAACCGGTAAAACCAGGTCTTCGTCTCCAGTTTCGTGAGCTATCGTAAAAGACACTCAAAATACCTGTGAGGATGAATTGGAGGCCAAGATGAAAATCTGCATCCACATGGTCATGCCAAACGAAACGGGCTTTCTTGGGAGGGTTGCCAATAGGGCGAGCCTTAAACGCGCTTCCGACACCCAAGACTGCGATGTAACCTATTACTTCATCAAACGTTTGTTCGATTGTTGGATATGCCTCTTGGATTTCTTTCCAAATCACGTCAGATAGATCACTTTTTGTTTTGGGTCCTCCAAAACCCATAGAAACAAGTGCTAAATACGGTCCACGGATATTTTCACTGTCCGCATTTAGGCATCGACAAAGGTTTGCTGCATCACGCAGGGCCTTGCTTTCCATAAGTACGTTACCAGGTCTGAGATGCTTCTTGACTGAAATTATGGCTACGACGCTTTCCGGCGGGACTACCACATTATCTTCAAATCGCTGAAAAACAGGAAAATTTACGGAATCGTGAATGATGATGTCCAGTTGAGTGGAGTGAGAATCTTTCTCTTCCCTCCTTTCTCTCCCATTCTTACCGGTCTTAACTGCTGGTCTTAAAATAAATCCGGTTGAGACTTCTAAGCTTTGCGGCAAATATTCCTTCAAGTATGATCTCAGCAACGCCTCAATATATCGTCCATCTTCTCCTGGATGAGCGGCTCCAGAGTGTTTCGGATGGGGTATTAGACTTTCAAATTGCCGATAAGTCGTGAGCAGCGCTTTGATGTCCTGAGAGAGGAACTCTCTGATCCTAGCCCCGTCCATTTTCCCTTTCTTGGCCAAGGAAACCTCAATATTTTTTTCGCAGCGGAAAAAGAAATCGATTCAGACCAATATACTATGAGTGCAATTTAGCTGAAGTCAAGATTATGCTGGCATTGATGGAGTAAAAATAGTATGTCCGACAACGAACCTGCACAACTGAGGCGAGGGAAGGAGTCCCACAAGGAGGTCCAACGTGATTGGTTGGGAACTGCGCAGGACGGTAACATTCTATTTGCGCGCTGTTCCAGCGATTCAACCTGGGCAGGTGATGTCGTGCAAATGAATCGGCTTTCTATCTATTTGAATCAGGTTTTCATCAGATAATTTTGAGTGCCTCCTTCGCCGCAATTCAGAAATTCAAACATCGTCATGCTCATCCTCCAAGGACTTGATAAGCGCAGGAACGGTTTCCTTGAGGAAACACGCTCGGCACCAATAAAGTGACCCTTCCAAGATGAGTGACCTACGTAAACACTTCCTTTCCAAGGAAGGCGTAAGGAGATTTCATTGGCCGGTAGCGTCAACTGCCTGATTTGCGCCCAACTTAGTTTTTTTACGCCCGATATGGCAGAATCCAGTGAATGAAAATTATTCTATAATGTTGTCATAAATGATTCTATCTTTGGGCGATGCTCATTTTTGAATTGCTTTATCTCTCTTGTGCGCATTCTGTCGTTTTCCTGGCACTTCTGAGCATATTCATACATTTTCCGTTGCTTTTCAGATTGTTTTTGATTTACGGTTCCTCTTCCTGCATCTTCTCGGGAGTAACTAACCATGTCATTGATTAAACGCTGCAATTGTTGTTTTTCCCTTTCCAGCAATCTAGCGTGCTTGTTTTGAAGTCTTTTTAGTTTTCTCTTGTATTTTCTGAGGGCTTTTACGTAATTGATATTAGAAGAATTCGACATTTCATTATTTGTCTGCTGAAGAGCTTCTTGAGCAAGACTTTGTGCAACAGATGATCCCACAAGACTTCGCCAAGTTGGTGTGCCAATAATCAATGGTTGAGCGTGGATTTGGCTTAAGGGCAGTAACAATACAAAGCAAAGTACAGCCAATAGGTTGACTAATCGAGTGACGCGCATGTGCTTCCTCCTTTAAGGTTTGCCTTTGAATTTGGCTCACCAGTTCCCTATAAACTGATGCGTCCTTTTGAAGATCAGAGGCATTGATCCTTTCACGATTGTTTGTCGACAAAGAAAAATAGCACGTTAAGAAATAAATGCCAAGTTGCTCTTTCTGTGCCTCGTTTGTTCACATTAGCTGGATGGTTGTGGCCGGTCAACGTCCACGCCGATCTTGCCGGAAGGTAAATCGTCCTTTCTACTTTCCTTTGGCCTTCTTTAAGAAAACCGGTAGGGCTCTTCCACTTTTATCCTCGTCAGCCAAACAGTACCCTTGCGGCGCGTGAATTTTCCCGATAATGAATAATACTCAATAGTCACGTTCGACATAGAAATATTTTGATTCTTTTTTTTGCGGATGTTTCGGTATCGGGAAACTCAACTGTAGGAGGCCACCGTGAAGAAAATCCTTTTGATCTGTCTTTTTGTCGTATTCGTTTCTGGGTACGCCTTTGCGGCATCCTTCGAGAACGGAAAAATCGAAGTCTACGTCAGCACACACACGAACATGTCGGCGAAGAATTTCGTGCTGGAGCGTGAGATCGTCCGCTTCATCGACGAATCTCAGACTGCGCTGGACATGGCCGTCCAGGAACTGAGAGCAGGCCGTATCTCACAAAAGAATCCTATCAAGGATCCTATAAAGAGGGCTGCCTCCAGGGGAGTTAAAGTACGCCTCATCGTCGAGAAGAAACCTAATTTGAAGCCAGGCTCAGACAACCTCGCAACCTTTGAGGAATTTCAAAACACACAGAATGTCCAGATGAAGGCAGACACGAACAAAAATATCTTTCATGACAAATTTGTCGTTCGGGATCACGGAATAGCCTGAAAAAAGGAAGAGGAAGTCTGGTGCCAACTTTGGCGCGACAGGGCGTACAACGCGACACCCTCCATTAATGACACCACTTAATGTGAGAGATCAAATCAATCTGCTTGGCGTCGAAAGAATCTGGTTGCTACAGGGCGAAACTCTGTTCGCGGCAGAAATTTGTCAGCCTCTCCTACCCGAGCATGTAGCGCGATTTTTTCAAATGAAGATTTCAAACCCGCCGCCGCGTGAACGACCGTCATCGCGGATTCCTGACCCCACCGGGTCGCAAGGCTGACACCGTTGTGAACGCCGGTCGAAAAGTGAAGCGTTTTCCGGCGCTTTAATTTGTGAAGCACCCTGATACATTTCCCGTTTGCTTTTCGTGTAAATGGGATGCATGCCCTGCACGAGTTGACAACCTGCTTTAACCGCTTATGACTTATGGGGAAAGGAGGCGCAATGCGAATATACTCATGGAACGTCAACGGCATAAGGGCGTGCCTGAAAAAAGGATTTCTGGATTGGCTGGCGACTGGCGGCGTCGATATTGTCGGTCTCCAGGAAGTGCGCGCAACGCTGGATAAAATCCCACCTGAAGCCCTGGAGCCGCAAGGCTTTCACGCGAATTTCTTTGCGGCGAAAAAACCCGGCTACAGCGGCGTCGGCATCTATTCGACGCAGGAAGCAGGCGAAGTCGAAACTTCGATGGGCGTTGAAGATTTCGATGTCGAAGGCCGCGTGCAATTTGCTCGATTCGGCAAGCTTCTGGTCGTCAACACGTACGTGCCCAACGGAACAGGACCGAATCGCGACTTGAGCCGTATCCCCTACAAACTCGGGTTTTCCCAGCGCCTTTTCGAGATGCTGGAAGAAGAAAAGCAAAATGGCGGTCGAATCCTGGTCATGGGAGATTACAACACGGCGCATAAGGATATCGACATCGCCAGGCCCAAAGAAAACGAAAAGAACAGCGGATTCAGGCCCGAGGAGCGTGCGGAAATCGACCGAATCCTGGACCTTGGCTGGACAGATACCTTCCGGCATTTCAACAAAGAGCCGGAAAATTATTCATGGTGGAGCCACCGCGCCGGCGCACGCGGGCGCAATATTGGCTGGCGCATAGATTATATCCTCGCCTCGCCGGCGGCTATGCCCTTTGTGAAAGGCGCGGCGATCCACCCGAAAGTCATGGGATCGGATCATTGCCCGATCAGCGTCGAAATGAAAAACTCCGTACTGAAATAACCGCTTAACTTCAATAAACACGAGGCGCTTTGCGTGCCGAAACCGACAGCCCCTACCCTCATCACGGTCCTGGGACCAACCGCCACGGGCAAAACCCGTCTGGCGGTCGCTATCGCTGCGCGGATTGGCGGCGAAATCATTTCCGCCGATTCCAGGCAAGTTTATCAGGGCATGGATATCGGAACCGGCAAGGATCTTGAAGAATACCAAGTCGGAGATCGGCGAATCAAATATCACCTCATCGATATTCTAAAGCCGGAAACAGATTTCAGTGTTTTCGATTTTCAAAAACTCTTTTACGAAACTTTTGCGGATATCAGGCGGCGGGGAGCCTTTCCCATGATGGTCGGCGGCACAAGTTTGTACCTCGATTCCGTATTGCGTGGATATCAACTTTATAAAACACCGGAAAATCCGGAGCTTCGCGCCCGGCTCGCCGACAGCAATATGGACGAACTGGAAATACTCCTTAAGAGCCTCAACGAAAATCCGCATAACACCTCGGACCTGAAAACACGCGAGCACGCCATTCGCGCTATCGAGATCCTCGAGTTCAAAAAATTGAATCACGACAAACGCTCGCGGCCTCCATGCGTCATTCATTCTCTCAACATCGGCATTCGCCTGGAGCGTGATGAAATCCGAAACCGAATCTGCAAACGTCTGCGGCAGCGGCTCGAAACCGGAATGATCGCCGAGGCGCAGGCGCTGCGCGATGCGGGTCTGCCTTGGGAGCGCTTCGCTTACTTCGGTCTGGAATACAAATACCTCGCCCTGTTTTTACAGGACTTGATGAGCGCAGAGGAGATGGAGGAAAAACTTGTGACGCAAATCGGCCGCTTCGCCAAACGGCAGCTAACCTGGTTTAGAAAAATGGAACGCCACGGAATATTAATCCATTGGTTTTCGCCTGATGACCGGGAAGGCGCAATGGCGGTCATTGCGGAAGCGGGGATTGCGTGAGCACGCATTCCGGCGGAGTTAGCGCCAAGCTACAGAAATACATTCATAAACACGGCATCGAAACCGCACCGGGCCGCGCAAATCGCCTCATTAAAATCGTCATTCCCGCCTTCGCCGAACGCGAATCGATTCATCAGCCCCTTGCATGCTTATGCGCTCAAAAAGCTGCCTGCGAGGCCGCCGAAATCATCGTCGTTGTCAACAACGTAGAGGGCGACCAATCCTCGCGATTCGACGACAATCAGAAGACGCTGCGTTTCCTGGGACCGGATTCCCGTATGCGCAAGGCGCTCCTGGAGGCAGGATATCATTTCACGCTCATTGATCGATCTTCGCCCGGTCGGGGTTTTGCACCCAAAATCGCGGGCGTGGGAGCGGCCAGGAAAGCGGGGCTCGATTATGGCCTTGGCGCCTTGCTTGATCTCGAAGGCAAAGGCCTGCTGGTCAGCCTGGACGCCGATTGCAGCGTTCCCGAAAACTACCTTGCTGCGCTGATAGAATGGGAACGCGACAAGGAAGACTTCGGCGCGGGCATCATCGATTACGCGCACCCTTTCCCCGAGGACGCCGCGCATCGGCAAGCGATTGCGCTTTACGAAATCCGCCTGCGTTATACGGAACGCGCTCTGCAAGCGACCGGCACTCCTTACGCCTTTGCAACCATCGGCTCCACAATCATCTGCCGTCCGAACGCCTACGTCATGGCGGGCGGCATGAACACGCGTAAGGCGACGGAAGATTTTTATTTTCTCATGAACCTCGCCAAGGCGACATCCATAGACGCAATACATTCCACCTTGGTGACGCCCGGCGCCCGCGTGTCGGATCGGGTCTATCTTGGCACCGGGCATGGCGTCGGAAAATTGCTCGGCAATGCCGAACCTTTTCTTTTGGAGCAGCCGGATTGCTACCGGATCGTGGGGCGGGCGCTGAAGATTCTTCTTGATGGTAATGAGCGATCACCGGATGAAACGCTGCGCGAAATCGCTGAGAATACGGCAGAACTGATGCCTTTTTTTGAAAGCAAATCCCTGCGGGACACGCTGCGCGAGACCGCCGCGGGCACGCGAACCCGGCGCAGTTATGAGCGACGCATTCACCAATGGTTTGATGCCTTGAAAATCAGGCAGGCCGTGCGTTTTCTATCCGAGCATCATTATCCAATGATCCTCTGGGATAAAGCCGTAGGCGAGTTGACCGAAATCCATGAGGGCGGCGACCCCGTCCGAACGCTTTTAGGTTTGCGTGGGTCTTAATACGCACTATGAAAAGCTTGTGCGCTAAAGAAGAATCTCCTCAATCCAGGTCTTTTTATGGACTTGTCACCGGAATAAATTCCTCAGCAATACACTCAAACCAACGAAGCTGTTGCGAAGTTCGTGCATAGGGTGGCGACGCAACCGACGCAGACGCCGTAATAGGGTATTGGGGTGGAAATAAAAGCGCATCCAGGCGCTCTTGAGAATTTTCCCCCATTGCTCAGGAGGAAGCGCTGAAGTGAAAATTTGCGAATCGCTTGTGGTGAAGTAATCCTCCCAGGGACGCGCAATAAGCCGCCCTTCCGCCTTTAACTGCGCGTACAATGCGCTTCCGGGAAGGGGCTTGAAAAGGTTGAATGTCGCCAGATCCGTTTCCAGACTCAGTGCAAAACGAATATTCTCCTCGGCCTGTGTCTGGTCTTCCCACGGAAAACCTAAAATAAAATTGACCTTGCATTCGATGCCGTATGCACGCGTGGATCGACAAACCTCTTCAACGCGGCGCAAATCGATGCGCTTGTTGATGCGCTGCTGCGTTTCCGGGTTGGCCGACTCAACGCCATAGATCACATGATAGCAACCTGCGCGGGACATCAGGCGCAAAAGTTCATCATCCACCGTGTCCACGCGCGAAAAACAGTTCCAAGTGAATTTCATATCACGCGAGATAATTTTTTCACACAGTCCGCACATATTCTTCTTTCGAAGCGTTGGACCCTCATCGAAAAAACGAAAGTCTTTAATGCCGTACCGGCGCGTGCACTGCTCAACTTCATCCAGAAAACAATCGGCGCTGCGGTAGCGAATCGTGTCCGCAAATACGCTCTTGCTGCAGAACGCGCATTTCATCGGACACCCGCGTGAAAACAGAATGCCGGTTGTCGGCAGGCTCGCGTAATTCCCAGGATCGGGAACGTAGCGCCGAATCGGCACGGCCTCGCGTTCCGGGAAGGGCAAAGTGTCCAGATCGTCAATCAGTTCACGGGGAGGATTGATCCGCGTTTCACCGTTTTGGGAATAAGCAAGTCCACGTATTGATTTGAAGTCGCCGCCACTGCCGATCGCGTGCATAATATCCGTCAGCGTGCGCTCGCCTTCGCCGAAAACGAGAAGGTCGAAAACAGGAAACTCCTTGAGAGTTTCTTCCGGGAGCGCCGAAGCGTGAAATCCTCCCAGAACCAGCGTGGCGCCCGGCCACTTTTGTTTCACGCGATGGGCGATTGTCGCAGCCACTCCAACGTTCGTTGTATAAGACGTTAGCCCCACAACTTGCGGAGGGCTTGAGTACAGCCGGCGCCGCAGCGCGGCATCCGGATCGCGCTCAATGCTCAAATCAAACACATCACAATCGAAGCCGCTTTGCTTGAGATATGCTGAAATATAAAGCAAAGACAGCGGAATTTCCCTACCAGGGAGATTGAAAAGCGCGCCCTTGATATTAGGGGGTTGTATCAATAAAACATCAGGCATGAGGCATTACCTTAACCGCGCCAGTTGCGTTTCGCTGTAAACATCGCGGCCAACCTTTGGCTCAGCTAAAATACGATCACGATAAGGTCGAAACAGATTTTTCCTGAGCAAATCCTCATTGGCAAAGATGAACTCCAATGCCTCGGCGTTGCCTGCGTTGTCATGGCCTTTTTTCATGAGGACATATCCGTCTTCAAAACGAGCTACACCGTATCGGCCACCGGTGAGCAACGTGCGAACATCCTCCAGATATTGCTTTCGCGCTAGCAGATACTCAAAAGCGAAAAGATCGACGAATATGTAATCCTCGGTCATATCGTTTCGATTCCATTCAAAGGAACGCAATCGGGGGTGGCCTTTCATGAGAGGTTTCGGGAATAGATTCCACTGGGCGCGCACGGAAGCTCCGTCGGGAATCTCCCCGGCGATTTGCCATCCCAATTCATCGTGCGTTGTCTGCTCGTAATAACGGGCGTCGTAATGAATATTGAGAGGAATCGGCCCCCCGATCATCGGCGGCCACAGAAGCCGCGCCAACATCGACAGGAACACAACAGACAAAAGCATGTATGGCCCGTTCATCATGCCGAAACTTTTGTGGCTAAAGTAGCCATAGAGTCTTGCGACGCCGATGGCAAAGCATCCCATGAACGCGCCAAGCAAATAAAAATGATTGTTATGCACGAAGACGATCGGAGCATAAATGTCGGGGTAAATGTTTTGGTAGAATACGTCGGAAACCAGCGCCGAACTCGACAGAAGTATCATCCCCATCTCGGGCAATGCGCACAGAAAATATCCACCCGCAAGAATGGGGACAAACAGAAAGGAAATCAGCACGAACAGGTGAGCGGCGTTGGCATCGATCAGAATCTGATGAATTACAAAGACCGGTCTGCTGATCATCGTCCAAACAGCTTCGCCGACCGTGTCGCCGTAAACCGACAAATGCATCTCTTCGGTCGAAACGGAAAGATTAAGGTGATTTTTCGCAATAGCCGCGGCGCCAACCATAAATACCGTCAGAAGCGCGCAGGTGAAAAATGCCGCTTTACCGTGCTTCCTTTTGGGTTCGCGCAGCCAGACGAACAATCCAAAACATGTCGCCATGAACATGAGGTTCACTTTTCCGAGTCCGGCCAGGGCGAGAAATACGATCGACCACTTGAAGGCGCCTTTTGCATTGGCGTAGAAAAATGCGAGGAAAAATGGCGTTGTCAATAAGTAACTGCGCCACCCCATGAGCGCGAAGGTCCATAGATAAGGATTTAAGGCAAGAGCCAAAACGACGGCAAGACCAACAAGAGGCTTTCCGGAAATCTGTGAAGCCAGGAGATAAGATAAAAATAATGCGGCGCTCAAAGCCCCGGTCTGCAGGACAAACAAGGTATAAACACTCGGCGCCGCAGCGTATAGCAACATGACGAAGTATTGCATCGGTTCGAGTGTAAAAAAGAACCAATTCGCGGGATTAAAGCGCATGGCGGCAAATAATCCTTCGCTCCGGACCATTTCAAAAAATTGCAGGAGTTGCTGGACATCGAAATGCGTGACGTCAAGGCAAAGATATTTCCGGTGAGAGTAGCTGAGGGTCATCAAGAAGAAGCTTATGCATATAAGCGCCGCGCCCGCCGTCGGAATGGACAAAGGAAACCCGCCGGGGAGTTTGATTTTCACGAAGCCCCCGATCTTGTCGCGGGTTTTTCCATGAAATATCTCCAGCGCGATTTCATAACTCATCCAGCCCTTGTTCATCAACGAGACACTGATCCGCTATGGCCTCGCAAGCGGTCTTCGCAACGCAGTTTCTCTTGAGCTGCGACCACGATTCGATGCACGTCTGCTGGCAATCCAGTTGACTTTGCGTCTCGATAAGGTTGCATTGCGCCATTGTCGCGCAGGCTGATGAGCAGTCCTGGCTTGCGCTGTCCTCAAGTGCGGCTCCGGCTTCCAGGCAAGCGTCCAGGTCCTGGCATGGCGAACTCGACAGGCACTCCCTTTCCATATCGCTGAACTCAGCCGGACAAGTCTGCAGGCACATATCATAATCCCACTGATCCAATGCCGCGCACTCCACCAAATGAGTGCAGATATCGACGCACTGCGAACCGGGAATGTCCAGACATTTTTCGGCGCCTTCGCAGTTGTCCTGAGCGGCGAGGCAAATCGCCAACTCCAAATCCCATTCCTCCTCGCAAGCCCAGTGGCAATCGCTTTCGCCCAGGGTCACCAATTCACACACCATCGCGGCGTCGCACGCCATCAAGCACAGTTCACCAGGCAATCTTTCCAGTGCGCATTGCGTTTCTATGTCTTCGCACTCCTGCCTCATAATGCAGTCCCGAGCCGGAGCATCCATTTCGGATTCGCAGAAATCCAGACATTCGGAAGATTCCGTGCGCGAGATGAACTCGCAAAGTTTCAGTTTTTCACAAACCTGAGAGCATGGAACGACAATATGCAGGTCGAGGCAATGCGCGGGCGCCCGTTCGCAATCGGATTCCGCCAGGCAGTCCCTTTGGTTTTTCGTCCATTCGTCGAGACAGACCTCGGCGCACTGATCCGGGTCCATTGTCATCCATTCGCACGCATCGAGTTTTCCGCACAGGTTGGCGCAGACCTCTTCTTCTGATTTCGTAAAACAGATATCCTCAATCCGGTCGCATTCCGCATTGGCGATGCAATCCTGAATCCGTTCAGTCCATTCATCTTCGCACCAGGGCATGCACATTTCGACGTCCGGCAACAAACCGCAATCCTCGATTCGCAGGCAGCTTTGCTCGCAGCGTTTTTTTCGATGCTCTTCCGGGGAAACAGCGCCGTCCTCATTTTTATAGTGCATTTCATCAGCGCCTTCGAAATTCTCGCTGCCAGGATCAGTAAAAGGATTCTCGGCGAAGCATCCATAAACCAAAACAACAGCCAGAATGGCTCCGTAGGCGCCGATGACTCCAAGTCGTTTATAAGCATCGTGATTGTTCATAACGCATCCTCAGATTTCACCCATATCTACGAACGCGCCGAAAGACCTGTCAAGACGTTCATTGCTTGCAAAACCGAGTTAGCCAGCGAAGTGGGCTGGGAAATGCGAAATTTCGAATCGCGAATGCGGAATGCAAAGCCGATAAGCTTGCACCCTGCGGGCTTGCCGCGCATTCCGCAATAGAAATTTCACACATAATGTTCATTTGGCAATCCGCATTCGGCATTCAAAATTCGGCATTCGCCATTCCGCATTGTATTGACGGGCTTTGAGCTTTTTCCATAGAATGGAATTATAGTCCTGAGCAATCAGGCAATACCAATAATTCCAGTATTTTCGCCACGGAAACGAGCGGCGCTTTTTTCGTTTGCATAAGTCGCCGCCTAGAGGAAAAAAATATGACGAGCGATCCTTTCAAAGTCGATGAATCGCATCTCTGGTTTTCAAAAGAAGCCGGATGGCCCGACGAAGTTCCCAAGAACACAACATTTGAAAAACGAGTTTTGGGCGACATCCTGCGAGAGACGGCGAAAAAATATCCGGACAAACCCGCCATGTGGTTCCAGGGCGTGTATATGAACTACCGGGAACTCGACGACACCGTTGATCGCATCGCCACGGCCCTGGCCAACCTGGGATTAAAAAAACCCGACGTTGTAGCTCTGCTTTTGCCCAACTCATTCCAGTACGTCGTGTGCTTCTACGCCTGCATGCGCCTGGGACTCATCGTCACGGGTTGCAATCCGACATACAAGGCCGGCGAAATCCTACATCAGCTCAAAACCGTCAATGCCAAGGCCATGATCGTTTTGGACTTCCTCTACCCGACGGCCGTTGCGCCAATACGCGAAAAAAGCCCTGTCCAGATCTACATTAAGACGAACATCACAGACCTGCTGGGACTTTCCGCAGTGAAAAAATTCCTCGGCAGCGTTCTCGGAAAGATTCCCAAGGCTGATGTGCCCGATGCAAAAGATTTTAAGGAAATGTTGAAGACCGCGCCCGCCGTACCGAAAGTCAATGTCGAGGCGGACGATTCGGCCACGTACATCATGACCGGCGGAACCACAGGCGTCCCGAAAGCGGCGATTTTGTCTCACTTCAACTGCGTGTCGAACGCTTATCAATCCTCCTTGTGGCTCTTCAAAGTTAAATCTGGGTCCGCCGTCCTCGGAATCCTGCCTCTCTTCCACAGCTTCGCCATGACCTGCGTGATGAACATCTCGATCACACTGGGTTGTTGGATGATTCTGTTTCCGAAACCTCCTGATATGGAGGTATTATGCCAAACCATCCAAAAACTCGGCCCGCCTGAAGGAACGATGTTTCCAGGAGCCGAAGTTCTCTTCAAACGCCTCGCGGAGTTTCCGGGCGTCAAAAATTACGATCTGGCCGGCAAACTCAATCTGGCCGTCTCGGGAGCCGGTCCCCTCCATCGTCCGGTGCAAGAAGCCTACGAAAAAATCACAAAGGGCCGCCTCGCTGAAGGCTACGGCCTGACCGAGTCCACGCCGGTCGTCAGCGCGCATCCCTTTTGGGGCAACCGCAAAATCGGCACGATCGGACTCCCCTTTCCCGGCACGGAGTGGCGCATCGTGGAAATAAACGACACGTCGATCACGATCCAGCCCGGTGAAATGACCAAAGACGACGACGGCGAAGTGATTCCAAAATCCGGTGAGTTGATCGTGGCGGGGCCGCAAGTCATGGTCGGCTATCTGAACAAGCCGGATGAAACCGCGTCGCACATCATTGAGATGGACGGCAAAAAGTGGCTGTTGACAGGCGACATCGGTTTCATGGACGACCAGGGCCGCGTAACCATCAATGATCGAAAGAAGCAACTCATCAAAAACAAGGGCTGGTCCGTTTTCCCGACGGAGGTGGAAACCCTGATGATGGGACACGAGGCGGTCAACGAATGCGCGGTGGCAGGCCTCCCGGAGGCGACAACAGCCGGCGAGATAATCAAGGCCTGGGTTGTTATTCACCCGCAATTCATTGGCAAGGTCACCAGCGAAGAGCTGACGAAATGGGCCAAGGAAAACATGACCTTTTACAAGGTCCCGGCGCACATCGAAATCATTGACGAAATACCTAAAAGCGCCATCGGCAAGGTTATGAGGCGTACACTTCAGGAAGCCGATCCCTTGTACATCGAAGGAATGGAAAAACGTTCCAAAGGAAAATAATCACCGAAGAACACCATTGGGCTCCGCTCTAAAATGTCTTAGGTTCAAGGACTCTTTGGCATTTTTCAACAGCATAAAACAGCTGTCGCGCAATTCGCATATTGGGAAGATCGACGTATCCGAAATACGTCGGTTTTTTTCATGTTAATAATGCGACGGTTCATCAATCAATTCGCGTGGCTACGCACGGGCACTTGACACTCAAAACAGCGCTCCCGTACCATTGCAGGGTGATTGAATCAGGAGAATTGCTTGTCATGCGCACAAAACTCATTATCACGGCCACGGCCTTCGTCTTTCTGCTCGTCGGGTGGAATTTCTTTACTACCCCTTCACCGACGGTCCCCGGACTTGAGCGCCCAAAAATAGACGGACTCGTCTTTGCCGGAGACGGCACCAAGGACCCCGCAGCTGCCAGAGCGGAGCAAAGGCGGAAAGAAAGACAGGAAAGACTCAATAAGAAAAAGGCTCAAAATGAAAGCGTCAATGAAGGAGAAGAAAAAAGTGGGTTTTTGAAGAGTTTCTTCAAAGACGCCGGTAATGACGCCGTTGGCAAAGCGAACAAAGCTGTTCCGGGTAATGTCCTCAGGAACTCTCCGGCCAAGCCGAAAACCTCCATTCGAAGCCGGTCGAAGGTGAAAAAGAACAAGCAGGAGTTTTTGACCAAGCGTCGGGAAGCAAGGCGAAAGAGAATGGAGGCGCGAAAAGAATCTCGTGAAGCAAAAGCGCTAAAAAACAATATTGCAAAAACAGTTATCGAAAAGATCGAGAATCCGCCGTTGGAGGATTACGAGATCGAACTCGAACATCCGGGCAATATCCCCGAGTACGAAAGCGAAGAATCCGAGGCGCCAGACTCGGGGGTGGAGGTTCTGGAAGATGGGCAAGGGGAAGTTGTTGAGTAAAATTGCATGAAAAGAAAAATCCTCCTGATCACCTGTGAAAAGCCGGTAAAACCCGGACTTCCTACAACCGGCGGTGCCCTGCGTGTGCACGGTCTGACCAAGGGACTACAGGCGCACGGGCACGAGGTGCTTGTGTCCATTCCCTCCGAGTCCGTTGAAAGCGATGATTCGCCGGAACTGAAAAAATGGGCTCACGAACCGGAAAATCTGGCCGAACTGATATTCAATCTCATGCCAGATGCGGTCCTTTTGGAACAATGGGGGCTGGCCGCCTATCTTCCGGCTATGGATATTCCGCTGGCAATCGACCTGCACGGCCCTTTGACGCTGGAGAACACTTTCAAAGAAAGTGGAAATTTCCGAACCGATGCGCTGACCAAGATTGAGGCTTTATCGAAAGCCGACCTGCTCATCGTTCCTGGGCGGGCGCAGCGACAATACTTCCTGACATGGTGCCTACTGGCAGGCGCCGATCCCAAAGCTCCTCCCATTGTGACTACGCCGGTCAGTATGGATAATCCGAAAATCAAGCGCCGTTTCGATCAACCTCCGCGGATCGTTTTCGGAGGCGCCGCCTGGCCCTGGATCGATCCTTTTCCAGGCTTGACCATTGCCGGCAAGACAGCGCTGGAAATAGAGTCAGCCCAAATTTCTCTTTACGTCGCCAGCCCTGCCCTCGCCTCCGATCACCCGCTATACCGAATCAATCACGAAGTTTTCGAAAGCTACGAAAAGCGGCTCGGCAAATTGAAAACCGTCAAGAATTATGGCTTTATCGCGCACGACAAATTATTGGAGGCCTATGCCTCGGCGAGAGCCGCCCTGGACTTATACAAGCCCAATCCGGAACGCGATCTGGCTTTCTCCACACGAACCGTTGAATACCTCCGTTGTGGATTGCCCGTTATCACCTCCGACAACATGGAACTGGCCGAACCGGTGCGCAGATTCGACGCCGGCTGGGTTGTGGATCCATACGACGAAAAGGCCATTGCCGATGCCGTACGGGAAGCATTGACGGACACAGAAGTCGCCCAGCACAAAAGCAACAACGCGAAGAAATTGTCCGACGAACTTTTTGACCATAAAAAGGCTGTCAAATCCCTCGCACTATGGCTGCAAAATCCAAAACGCCGCGAAAGCGGCAAAAGCCTCATGGCGGATTTCCGCGATTACTATCGAAGCGAATCCGTTGAACTGATTAACAAAGCGCAAAAGGATGTCGCCAAGGTCAACGATGAGCTTCGGACAATTTCTCTGGATTACCAGAAGCAGTTGACGGATAAGGAGCGCCGGTACGACGAGTTGGCCACGGAATTGCGCTCAAAAGCCGCCGAGCACGACGGGCGTGTTGAAAAGCTCGCCGAGCAGCATCGATCACAGATGGACGAATACCGCCAGGATATCCGGCGGCTACAGAAAAAGCTTGAAGACTTCCAGGAAGCTGCCGACGATAAAATCAAAAGTATTGAAGCGGATTTCCGCAACAATCTCGACGATCTCAAAGAAGAGATTCGGCTTCTGAATCGTGAAAAAGAAGAAACCCGCCAAAAGAGTCTGGATGAAATCAAATCCTTGATCCTCAAGCATGAAAGCGAATCAGCCGAGTTGCGCACGCGAGCGGCGCAGGATGCACAAAAGGCCGAGGAACGCTTTAGTTTTGAGGTAGAGAAAAAAGAAAAGCAGAAAGAAAATTACGAAAACGAACTGAAAATACTCAATCGCGAGAAACAGAGCGCGGCGCAAGGGCACGCGCAGGATATGAAAAGCCTGTCGACCCGTCATGAGAAGGAAATTTCGGACCTTCGTAAAAAGTTCGACGACAGCGAAATCGAACACCAGCGGAAACTGACGCGCGAAATGGAAAAACGAGAGGACCTCGAAAAGGAACTTCAGGCGGAGATCAAGCGTCTGAACCTGGAGGGACAAACGGCGCAGCGAAAGTTCGGCGATGAGATCAGAACTCTTACTCAAGGTTATGACGAGAAGCTCACGGAAAGCGGCCATAAAGCGGATGAAGAGATCGCCCGACGCGACCGGCGCATTGAAAAGATTCAGGAACAAATCGAACAAGAGGCAAAGGAGCACCGAGCCAATGTCCGGCAACTCAATGAGGAACTGAAGAGGGTCGTGCGCGAGCGCGAGGCAGACGCCCGGGCGATGAAAACCAAAGAAGAAGAGATCACCGAGCTTTTGAAATTTTCTCAGGTGGAATCCAGCGAAAAAGACGCTCGCATGCATGAAGCCATGGAACGTGAAGGTGCCATTAAACAGCAACTGGCATCCACCGAAAAAGAACTTGAAGCCCGGCGAGAGGCCGCTGACGCCCTCAAATCTCAACTCGACGAATTGAACGCCGAGATTAAGTCAAAATTCATCGATATTGACCGTTTGGTGTCTGAGAAGGAGGCTTACGTCACGGCAGCCAAAGAGCGTTTCGATCAGCTCGAAGAAAAAACTACGGGGCAGAGCCGGAAAATCACTGACCTGGAAAAGGACCTGTCGCGGACGCAGTCGGACTTTGAACGAACGGCGAGCGAATTGTCGGCGGTCAATGAAAACGCGAAACGCGTCCAGTCCGACCTGGACAAAACCACGCGCCACGCGGCGAATCTTGAAGGCGAACTTGGAACTTTGCGCCGCAAATATACATTGGCCGAACGACTCCTGGCCGATCTGAGGCAGGACGACAAAATCAGAAAGCGACTTCGCAAAAAACACCGCAGTGGAAAATACTTTTCCCGTCTGCCTAAACTGGCATGGCTTTGGGTCGTTAATATCATTGCCAATACTTACATGGAGTGGTGGCAGCGACGCAAAGGCATCCAGATATTCCCCGGCATGAAAAAGATCGAGAACGGACCTTCTCCCAAATAATCCGCACTTCCTTTTTTTACTTCATATCCAGTTCATATGGCGTGTATGCCGCGCCGAAAAGTCCTCCCATACGATCCTTCACGGTAATGGAATACTTTCGGTATTGGATTTCAAAAGAATAAGGAGGGATGGGATTGGGCGTGTCATACTCCCAGGCGCCGACGGAAACTTCATAGGCGCCGCCCTGAAGATTTAGCATGCCGTACTTGATAGTAAGAACGTGCTCGCCGCGAAGGTGACCGAAGTCGCAGCCTGCGTGGTAAGTGTTGAGTCCCGCGATAATATTTCCAAAACGGTCGTGAAAAACCACACGAAAGGCGGGGTTGATCACTTCACCGTGACAGGTGAAGCGAATTTGCACCCAGCAGCTTTGCCCCGATTCGAACACATCCATATCGTTGCCGATGCCGTTCATGATCCGCACTTCGTCAATGGTAAGCGAAGGATCGGCAGTCTCGGGAGTTTTGCATAGCTTGTTGTTTTGCAGATAAAACTCGAAGGGGTCGTAATGGAACCAGGCGATGTCGGGATTCTCGATCCTCTTTTCCAGTTTCAAGCCGATAAGGCCGGCGGCCTGGGCGATTTCGTTCGGGATTTCGTCGTCGTTGATAAAGAACTCATCGCGCTCCATCTGGTAGTATATGCGCCAGAAACGTTGCCAGTTTGCAGCGTTCTTTTTGCAAAATTTAAGCTGCGCTTCTAAATCCATTTGCAGATATCGTTTGCCGACCTCCTTATCAACTTCGCCGAAAACCGTTGCGGACTTAAACCAAAGACCCGACGGAACAACGACGCGCCAACGGGTCGTGTATTCATTGTAGTGGCGTTGCGCGTAATCCTCGCCTCGCCAGCTTTCCGATTCGATATGCTCTCCGTGGTGATTGAAGGGGAAGCTTAAGATCGCACGCCCGCCGGGGGCCAGCACGCGACCGATCTCTTTTGCCACCAAAGAATCCTCATAAAAAGGCACATGCTCCAGCGTGCTGATGCACAAAACGACATCGAAACTGCCGTCTGCGAAGGGGAGATTCGAGGCGTCGGCCTGCATCACACGCAGGCGATCTCCTTCGATACCGAATCTTTTCATGAGGTTATTGATATAGTCTCGGGAGTCGTCCGTGAATTCGCCAATGTCCGTTGCGGTCACCGTCACATTGTACTTTGACGCCAAAAAAAGCGGCAATGCATTCAGGTAACCGCTGCCGATCTCAAGAATCCGATCTCCGTCTTTTACATCAGCCGCCGTTAAGGCCCACGGGTATTCCAACCACCGAAAATAGTTCTGCTTGGAGCGAAATTCCTCGCCGCCAAGCTTTTTCAAAAAGGCCTGGATATCTCTGTTTGTATATTTCAGCAGCTTTTTCGTATCAGGAAGAATCAAGGCATCCCCACACCGTAAATGAAAGGGCGGGTTATTTGCCCGCCCCATTCGTTTGACTTTGAAATTGTTTCGGTCGCCCGATCATCAGCCGCAACAACCGCCTTCGTCGTCATCGTCGTCGTCGCCGCCGTCATCGTCGTCGTCGTCGCCGGCTGTGTCGTCATCGTCTGTGTCGTCATCATCGTCATCCACCCAGCCACCGTCATCAGTCACTTGAATTTCGACCCAATCAGGGTTGGAATTATCCATCCCGTCGTTCACGACGAGTTGAAACTCATAGACGCCATTTGCGCCGGCGGTAAAGCTTGGCGTAGCCAATGTGTTATCATCGAAAGTCACAGCATCCGTACCCTCCAACTGGGTCCACAGATATGTAACTTCATCGCCATCGGGATCATAGGAATCAGTGCCGTCCAATGTAACAGCGTCGCCGCTCTGCGCGGCCTGGTCATCGCCGGCGTCGGCAACCGGAACCTCGTTGGTGGCTCGATAATATTGAACGATAGTGCCCAGGTCACCGGAGGCCCATCCCATGCGACTGTCGATCATGTGAATCGCCTGCAGAAATCCTTCGCCCGCATAATCATCAGCCTGCCAGGTCACTCCGCCGTCGGAGGTTTTGAGGATAACAGAAGTATAAACTACGCTGGGAAACACCGTGTGTCCGTAATCGCCGCCGACCGCCCAGCCGACGTTCTGGCTAAGCATCTGAAAGGCTGTGATCAGGTAGCTGTCGCCCGGGGCGCCAATACCTTCTATCGAAGGCAGTTCGCAAATCTCCCAGCTGTCTCCGCCGTCTGTGGTGTAGCTCATCTCAACAAGCTTCTCTTCATCGTTGAGCGCCAGCGCCCATCCATTGTCGTTGTCAATGAATTGAACCTGGTGAAATCCCATCAACTCGTTGGTGGCGTTAATCTCCCAACTCAGTCCGCCGTTGAAGCTGTGAATTAAGGCGCCGTTGAAACCATTAAGGTCATCAGTGGACTTGGTTGGCGCCTCATCATCATCCACCACGTCATCGTCCCAAACATCGTCGTCGTCGTCCCAGTCGTCATCCCATGGATCATCTTCGGGATAGTCCGCAGAAGCCAACCACAAATTCGAGGTGCTCGACGCCGAAGCACTGGTGACGATGCCCGGAAACTCCGGACTATCGACCGCCTTCGTCCACGTGCCGCCGCCGTTTGCCGTTGTCCAGATATTGTCCCAGGTTCCGGCCGCGAGAGCGAAAAGTTCGTCGTAAAAATCAACGGCGTTCAACTCGGCGCTGTTGATGACCGGGTCCATCGCAATGGGACCCCAATCCTGGCCGCCGCCGGTAGCGGTGCTGGCAATATAGTTCGTCGGCGAGGTCAGCAGTCCGCAATCCGAATAGGACTTGCCCCATTCCCCAAACACCAGCCCGTTGGTCAGGTTTGTAAAATGCAGGTCATTAATGATCAGAAAGGACATGCAAAGAAAACCGGTAGTCAGCACACCGGCGTCAAAAATGGGATCGACAGTCAATCCGCCATCTGCGCTGCTCCAAACAAATTTGAAGTTGATGTCGATGCCTTCCATTTTTGTTCCAAGGAGAATGAGATTGTTTTCATCGAAACCCTGAACCTTGTGAAAACTCCCGCCCGCAAGAGCGCCCGGCGTTCTGCTTTTAAAAACCCACTCCGAGGCCAGCGCGCTTGTTGCCGTGAGCGCAAGAGCCAACACCGCCAAAATAATAATGGTTTTTTTCATGAATATCTCTCCTGTTTTCTTGAGACGGTAGTCAAACGCCGTCAAAATCAATGTTGGGGTTTGTCGGATTCCCCCAAACTCAAAAACCAATAATATCTACCACGGCAATAATCCAAATGCAACAAATATAAGGTTGAAAAAATGGGGGCGAATCTACTGCGCAACGACGGCCATCAGCTCGTTCCAATGAGTCGTAAATCGCTTTGGCCGGTGAACAAAACGTTGTTATGTACGGCGTATGGAAGATGGAACGGCCCATCCGATCAAATAAAAAGATCGGAGCTTTCTTCGTTGGCAGGTTTAAGGCACGCGGGACCGTCGTTGCGGGGATTGTTGACATGCGTGCCGGTGGGAAAGGCTTCCATGCCCTCTTCGCCAAATGGACGCATGAGAGCCAGCAGATCTTGTTTTTGGCGCATATCGGCACCCAGCCACAGTTCGTAATCATCCGGTTTGAGAATGACAGGCATGCGGTTGTGCACAGGCGCCATGATTTCGTTTGGTTGCGTTGTGAGAATCGAGCAACTTTCCAGTTCCGACCCATCCGGCCCGGTCCAATGTTCCCACAAGCCAGCAAAGGCGAAGTCTCGATCTTCGGCCATCCGAAAGAAAAAGGGCTGCTTTTGCTTTCCTTTTCTTTGCCATTCATAAAAACCGTCGGTGCTTATCAAGCAGCGCCGATATTTGAAAGCGCTGCGAAAAGAAGGCTTTTCCGCAGCCGTCTCCGAGCGTGCGTTGATCAGACGATTCCCAATGGACGGGTCCTTTGCCCAGAAAGGAATCAATCCCCAATGAAAGAATGTAAATTCCTTCTTAGCCTCATTGCCCGGCTTTGCACGCAGGGCCAAAACAGGCTGCGTGGGTGCAATGTTGTACCGGGGCGCGAAATCCAATGGCTCGTCGATTTCAAATTGCTCGGCCATGGATTTGGGCGGTAGTCTTAACGCAAATCGTCCGCACATTGTGCACCAAAAGTTAGAAGCTAGAAGTCAGAAGTCAGGAGCACGAACGCCTGATTGCATTTTCGTATCCGTTTAATGAATGCCGTCAGATCCTCAAACGACCTCACCGGCGCACTATCCGCCATTCAAACTCCGCATTCTAAATTCTAAATTCTTGATTCTAAAATTCTAAGTTCACTTCCTCGTTTCCGGATCTCGCGGATCGGGGCGTTCTTCGGGAGTTCCGACCCAGTGGCGCATTTCAGAACAATAGAAACGGAAGTTACGCAAGACAGTGTCAGGACTGCCGTCATCCTTTTGGACGCGGTGAAAACTCGCCTTGACGCCGGTGACAAACTCGCCTTCTTTGCATCCGAAAGGTTCGCTCAACTCGCCGGAGCCAAAAACGTTGCCGCCTTTTTTCTCTTCGACAGGCCAATAGCGACGGCAAATGCGGGACACGCCACCCACGTTGCGCCGGTCATCGGTGTAAGCCGTGACGCCGCTAAGATAGAAACCGGCGCTGCAGCGCTCTTTGTAAACCTTGCCGCCGAATGCGTCGCCGAATGCGCCGACCTCGGTGGTTTTAAATACTTCGTTGGGTTCGGCGCAGGTCAACCCGAACCCGGCCAACGAAGGTTTTTCCTCGTGCACATCCACATTGACGATAAGGCCGCGAGCCACCTGCCCTGCCGGGCATTCATAATTCTGGTTGCAAAACGCGCCCTCGCCCTTCAGGCACGGCGTCCCGATGCGCGGCGACAGCGTGGCGACCTTGCTTTTCAAATAAAGCATTCCCCGAAGGGATTCCGAAAACGCCAGGCCGGAAAGGACCAGGACGATGATCAGAGCGACGGGAAAGACGATCAGTAGCTTTGCGCGGGTGCTGGATCGAAGGCTAGGCATTTCAGACTCGATTCTTTTAATATTTCGACGGCTATTATTACAATACATCAGCGAACACGCCGGTCAAGATCACCCGCGCACTCGCGCATTTGCTTATCACACTATGGAAACGCGCACCAGACAAAAGGTTAAAATGGGAAATTCCGCCCCAAGGATTTTCGGAGAAAAGTGTTCTCGTCGGGACGCTTGCCTATCGTGCCGTGGGGCCGTCATCCTTTTTCTTTGTCCAAAACGGTTTGCAGCGCACTTCGACGCCGTCCGAGACACAACGTATCCGTCCGTTTTCGTCGGTTCTGAAGATTGACGCGCGCGCCGAACGGAAACGCGCCAGTACGCTTTCAACAGGATGCCCGTAGCGGTTTCCCCGACCAACGGGAATCAAGGCGAATCGCGGCCTGACCGCCCTGACAAATTCTGGCGTGGAACTCGTCTTGCCGCCATGATGCCCGACCACCAGAACATCGGAAGCCAAATTGCCCCGTTGGATCAGCATTTGCTCGGCTTTTGTTTCGATATCAGCGCCAAGCAGAAATGATTTTTCACCCCAGGTCAGGCGAAGAACAATCGAGGCGTCGTTCAAGCTGTATTCCGGATTGTTATAGGCCACAGTCGGAGGCCAATACACTTCCACAAGCGCCGCGCCAAATTCACGCATTGCGGTCTCGTCGTGCACTATCTCAATGGGGATACTTCGTTGCTCGGCTCCACGAAGCATTTTGCTATACTCGGAATCGCTCTTCAGTTTGTGCCCGCTGATCCATATTTCCCCCACATCAAAATTGTCCAGGATAAAGCGCAATCCCAAGTAATGATCCGGGTGGGGATGCGTGTTCACAACCAAATCAAGGCCTTTGATCCGCCTTTTCCAAAGGTACGAAGCCAGCACCTTTTCACCGACGTCGAATGACGATCCGGCGTAGCCGCCGCCGTCGATGAGGATTTTCTTTCCGCCGGGGATCTCGATCAACTGGCTCAGACCCTGCCCCACGTCTATCAGCGTAAAGCGAAGGTCCCGGTTCATCCAGTCCGAAACTCGATAAGCGGCGGGGACAATAATCAACACGAGGATGCACGCTACGGCCCCCGCACGCACCGCTTTGCGTCGAGGCCAATACAAAACGGAAAACATCAGGCCGTACATCGCCGCAATTTCCAACATCGTCGGCGTGCCAACCCGCACATAGGCTCCTGGAATAGAGGCGATGAATTTCGCCATGTGATGTCCGGTGTTGATAGCGTACGCCACCGCATCAAAAACGATTTGCGACAACGTGATGGATATCGGCATGACTATTTCGCCAACAAGGCAAGCCGGAATAATGAACAGGGCGTAGAGCGGCACGAGAACGATGTTCGACAATAGCCCGTATGCCGACACGCCGTTGAAATGCCACGCGCTGATCGGCGCCGTGGCGATGCCCGCAGCCAGCGGCGTCGCCGCCGCGATGATCAGCCAGTCGCCAAGCTTCATTTTCGCCGTCGGGAAGGCTTCCGTTATCGGGTCCGCTGCCCTTTTCGACTGCCGCCACTTCGTCACTCGCGGCACAACTAAAATGATGGCAATCACGGCGGCGAAGGAAAACTGAAAACCAACGTCGAAAAGTCCGACCGGCTTTATTATCAATATTACCAGCGCCGCCAACGCGACCGCCGAAAGGATATCCCGATGGCGATCCACGACAATAGCCAGGAGCATAATACCGATCATGATGGCGGCTCGTATCGCGGAAAATCTCGCTCCGGCCATAAGGCAAAAGGCAATAATGGGAATGAGAGAGATCGCCGCGGCCAGCTTTATCGAATTCGTCATCAGCAGCAGTCGAGGGAAACGCCGCAACGAAAAAAAGACAATGGCGAATACGAAAGATGCGACGACGCTCATGTGCAGGCCGGAGATAGCCAGAAGATGCGCCACGCCGGCATCGCGAAATATTCGGCGCACTTCTTCAGGGATCGCTCCGGATTCGCCGATTAGAAGGGCTTTAACGATTTCGCTTTGCGGAGATTGCAACTGCGCGTCCAATCGGGAATTGATCGCAGCGCGTATTGACTCAACCGCTTTCCAAATGGCGCTTTGGCCGCCTCGCTCCAGCAATTCTATTTTTGCGACTTTGCCGACGTAGGCCCTCGTGAGTATTTGCCGGTAGCGATAATACCTATCGACTCGAAATGCGCCGGGATTGCCGTATGGAACAATCGGCCTGATCGCGGACGAAAAACGAATCCGATCTCCATAACGCAATCGCTTGCCGCCATGCTTGACGCTTAACTGAAGCCGTCCCGTCACCGGGATAAAAGCCCCGGCGGACAAATGAATTTTTTCAACGCGAACGACCATGCGATCCCTGCCGATTTGCCGTTCGGGCAAGGCGACGACCTGGCCTTCAAGATCGAGAGGACCCCGCTCAGTGTAGCTGGCGATGTCGCCCTTTCCCGGCTCATCGAACTCGGCATGTGAGGAGGAAAGACCGCCGTAGAGCGCCAATGCCGCGGCGATGAAAATGTACGGGGGCAAGGGTTTTTCGGAAAATCTGCGACCGATAAGGAAAGTGAGGGGAATCATAACCGCGCACAGATAGAAAATCTCGCCCCGAAGATCCACGTAACGCCCGAAAACAACGCCGGCGGCCAGCGCCAGGGCCATGGGAATCAATGGCCTACGCATTGGACTCTCCTTTGAGACGACGCACGAGGTCGTTGGCCGTCGCAAGGCTGAATCCGGGCGTCTGGGCAATCTCGTCCGGCGCGGCGTCAGTGATGCGTTTGACGGACCCGAAGCGCGTCAGCAGCGCCTTTCGCCTTGAGGGACCGAGGCCGGAAATATCGTCAAGGATGCTTCGCGTTTGTTTTTTCGAACGGAGCTTGCGGTGATACTCGATGGCGAAGCGGTGGGCTTCGTCCCTAATTCTCTGCAGGAAAAACAGTTCGCTTGAACCGCGCCGGAAGGTGACGGGGTTTTTCCGACCTGGGCGATAGGCCATGTCCTCCGGCCCACGATCTTCAGGCTCACGGTTTTTTATTTTCGTGATGGCCGCTAAGGAAATGTGCTCGGCGCCCAGTTCACGCAGGACGGCTTCAGCTATGGACAAGTGCCCTCGCCCGCCGTCAACCAAAATGAGATCAGGCCAGACCTTTTCCAGGGCAGCCCGCTTGACGCGGCGATGCAGCACCTCGTGCATCATGGCGTAATCATCGGGAGTATCCTTCAAACGTATTTTGTAGCGGCGATAGCGGCTTTTTTCCGGTTCGCCTTCAATGAAAGTCACCTGGCTGCCCACGGCGCTGCGTCCTTGAACATTACTGATGTCAAAACACTCGACGACAAGCGGCAGTTTCGGCAGGCGCAGTTTCTTTTGCACGCCGATCAGAATCTCCCGCGCATCAGCCAAGCGTGCACGGCGCTGCTCGAACTGCTGCTTCGCGTTTTCGCGGGCGATGGCGAGCAACTTCATTTTGTCGCCGCGTTGCGGCGTTAACAGGCGTACTTTCGATCCCCGCAAATCATTGAGCCAATCCGCCAGCGTCTCGGCCATATCGCCCCACGATTGCGGAGACAAAATTTCCGCAGGCACGATGCCGCCTCCGGCATAGTAAGCCTGCGCCACCTGCGCGATGATGGCGCCGTCGTCCTCTTCCTGATTCGTAAAAGGAAAGCAACGCTGGCCGATGGTTTTTCCGAACCTGACATACAAGGCCAGGACGCAACCCGAAGCGCCCTCTCTGTATAGACCGAAAATATCCCGGTCAATCTGATCGAGGTTTTCCGATTCCTGCTTCTGCAGCGTTGATCGCATATCGAAAATCAGATCCCGCAATTGAATGGCGTCCTCGAAACGCATCTGCTCCGAAGCCGCCTTCATATCCTCATTGAGTTCGCGAATGAGCATTTCGCCCCGGCCTTCGAAAAACATCCGCACCTGCTTGACGATCCGTCCATAATCCTCTTTGGCAATTTTCCCACAGCACGACCCGCTTGAGCGCCCGATCTGAAAATTCAAGCAGGGACGAGTCCGGGATTTGAACTGGCGATTGTTGCATTCGCGCAGTTTGAAGTGGCGATTGAGATAATTGAGCGTGTTGCGGGCCGCGCGGGCGTTGGAAAAAGGACCATAGTATTTCGATCCGTCACGGGTAACTTTTCGCACCAGGGTCAGGCGGGGATAATCCTCGGTCGTTGTGAGCTTGATGGAAAGAAAATTTTTGTCATCCCGCAAGGCAATGTTAAATTGCGGCATGTATTTTTTGATCAGCGTGTTTTCTAAAATCAGCGCCGCTTTCTCCGAGTCAGCGACCATCCAATCCAAATCCTCGGCCAATCCGATCATCACGCGCGTTTTGAAGTCCTTATGATTGGCCTGATAGCTGCTGACGCGGTTTCGCAGGACCTTCGCTTTGCCCACGTAGATAACGACGCCGTCCCGATCCTTCCAAAGATAGACGCCCGGCGATTTGGGAACGATCCTCAGTTTTTCTACAAGCTTAGGCTTGAGCATGGCCCAAACTTAACACAAAGAAGGATGAAGGAGGAAGGTTGAAGAGCCATTTGCGCTGTAACGATTTTAAAAGCGTCATGAAAGCCAGCCTCAATCCTGTCATTTCAACCGTATGGACAAGCTTCCTGGCGCGGGTGGCATAGACAAGTCGCAATGAGCGCCAGCGATTTGCGCCTGTCCGTGTCTTGATTTTACTGCAACTATATTGGGGAATTTCAAATCAACACGGACAAGCGCCCTCGCAGAGCTTCGGGCCGAGAAGCTTGTCCATGCCACCCGCGCCTAAAGCTCAGACTCCCTCAAAAAATGGCGGGAGTTCTCTCCTCTGGCGATTGATTCCGCTCGGCGAAGAAGCTAACATCCAGCCGATTCGTTGATTCCTCAATGAATCCGCCAGAAGAAAGCAAAGCATGATACGCAACCCGCCGAAACGTTTTATCCTCGCCAGTCAGAGTCCCCGACGCCTGCACATGCTTCGCGATATGGGAATCAACTTCGAGGTCATCCCATCTGCCATCGAGGAAAAGCTCCTGCCGGGCGAAGCCCCCGAAGCGCACACATTGAGATTGTCATTTGAAAAAGCCAACCATGTCGTAAAGGACCACTCGAACGCTTTGGTGCTCGGCGTAGATACGGCGGTGGTCATCGACGGCCACATCCTGGGCAAACCGGCGGACGAGGCGGGGGCGCAAAAGATGCTCAGCATGATCGCCGGGCACGTCCACACTGTTTTTTCCTCCTACACGCTATTGGTGAAAGATGAGGGCATTGTTGCTCAGCGAGCAGTTTCAACGCAGGTGGAAATCCGTCCCTTAAGCTCAGAGCGCATTCTGTGGTATATCAAAACAGGCGAACCGATGGACAAGGCCGGAGCCTACGCAATTCAGGGGATCGGCGCCTCGCTGGTCAGGCGCATCACGGGAAGTTATTCGTGCGTGGTCGGCCTGCCGCTGGCTGAACTGGTGGAAGACATCGATGCCTTGTTCGGACCAAATTGGATTTTTGAGCTATGAAATCATCCATCGCTGAAAACCTGACAGACATTCGCAAGCGAATCGCGGAGGCTGCCCGGCGCGTCGGACGCGACCCCGCTGAAATCACACTGGTCGCCGTGTCGAAACGACATCCCATCGAAGCGATCCGCGAAGCCTGGGAAGCCGGGCAAAGGGATTTCGGCGAGAATTACGCGCAGGAACTTCGCGACAAGGCCGCCGATTTTAATCTTCCGGATCTGCGCTGGCACTACATCGGCCATTTACAGAAAAATAAAATCCGCACCGTAGCGCCGACTGCGTACTGCATACACACGATCGACTCAGCGGCATTGGCGCGGGAACTTTCCAGGCGTATCGACACCGATGGACATACGCTACCTGTTCTTATTCAGGTGGATGTGGCCGGGGAAAAACAGAAATCCGGCGTTCCGTCGGCGGAGCTTTCAGAGCTGCTCGATAATTTGAAACCTTTCGCCAATCTCCATATTCGCGGCCTGATGACCATGCCTCCTTTTTGGCCCGCCGAACAAGTCCGCCCTTTCTTTCGTGAACTTCGAAACCTGCGCGATGAAATGGCCGCAAAGCATCCTGAGCTTGATTTGAAAGACCTTTCCATGGGCATGACGACCGATTTCGAAGCCGCCATCGAGGAAGGATCAACGATTGTCCGCGTCGGAACAGCCATCTTCGGACCCCGAAATTAAGCCGACAAATTTACGCACCATAATCCTCAACAATGAAGCCAAATTTGATTGACAAGGCTGTAGGACGTTGATCTAATTGAGCTGTGTAAAACTTGAAATTTTAATTCCACAACGTGATAATTATGAAAGCACAAGTCAGCAATAAAAAAGCCCTGGATCTTCTCCAAAATTTGGAGGAGGTCGCTGAAAAACTGGACGTTGCAGTGCGATACGAACGACTGACGCAAGGACCGATCCGCTCTCACCATGGCAGTTGCCGACTGTGGGAGCAAAACATGATCGTTATTGATTCGAGAATGGGTCCATCCGAGCGTCTCGGCGCACTATCGCGGGAACTTGCGCGATTCGACCTGGAGAACGTTTTCATTCCTCCGGTCGTCAGAGATTTGCTCCTGCAATGCGGCGCTACAAATAGGAAACAGAGCCCATGAAAAAGCAAGATCTGTCACTCATCAAAGATCGGCTCCTGGCCGAGCGAGAGAGAATATTGAATAAGGCTCGGGACACGCTACAGACCATCAACGAGGTCAACGCGGACAATCTGAACGACGAAGTTGACCTTGCCACGCAGGAAGAGGGTGAACGTGTTTCGCTCAAGCTCCGCGACCGCGAAGCCAAACTGATCAGTAAAATCGACAAAACCCTGAACCGCCTGGAAAATGAGTCCGACGATTTCGGCGTCTGCGAAGAATGCGGCTCGCAGATCGGACTCAAAAGGCTTTTGGCTCGGCCCGTCGCCACACTGTGCATTGGGTGCAAGGAAGAACAGGAGCGAGTCGAGATGGGGTACGCGGGAAATAAATTAGGATGAAATTTACCCATCGTGCGTGATTCTCCAATGCCGAAACCGAGACGGCAATTCAAACCCGGACGCCCCGCCACCCATCTCTTACTTTACATGGCTACGGTCTTTTCGGTTTTTCTGGCCACGCACCCATCCAACCCTTTCGCTTTTTTCGGCACGTTAAACTGTATTGATCGGTTCGCGTTTACCTGCGCAATCATGGGGATTCTTACTGCTCATGAACTTGGGCATTACATCGCGGGACGACTGAACGGCATTGAATTGACCCTCCCCTACTTCATCCCCGTTCCCTTCGCCTTCGGGACCATGGGCGCGGTGATCCGCATGAAGCAGATTAACAAAAAAAACGCTCTGTTGGATGTCGGCGCTGCGGGGCCGCTGGCTGGCATTGCTGTCGCGCTGCCTTTGGCTCTTGTCGGCATCGCGTTATCCGAGGTGCAACTGATCCCCGTCAATCAGCCGTCTCTCATGCTCGGCGACAGTCTTTTATTCAAGGCCCTTGTCACGCTGATCCACGGCGATATACCCGAAGGGCAGGATCTATTTCTTCATCCCATCGGACTGGCGGCCTGGTTTGGTTTTCTGATCACGGCCCTGAATCTCATGCCCGCCGGGCAGCTTGACGGCGGGCACATCGTGAAAGCCCTGTCTCATCGCCATCACCTTTTGATCTCGCGCACGATTTTCATGATGCTCAGCATCTGGGGCGCGATGGGCGATGCGCTTCTGGTGAATCCCTGGCTGGCCGTCACCGGCTTATGCTACATTGTGGGGGCGATCACGTTGATCGCCACGCCGCGCTTTGATAAAGTGGGACGGAAACTGTTATTGACGCTGTTTCTCGCGCATTTGGGATTGGTGATGTTTCTTGCAGCGGACACCGTGAGCTTCCCCTGGCTTTTGTGGTCGCTCCTTTTATACAGCTTCCGCCTGGAGCATCCGGCGATTCAAGATCCCGAGGCGCCGTTATCCAGAGAGCGAAGCCTGGCGGGTTGCATGACGATGGGGATATTCTTCCTGACCTTCATGCCTTTGCCCATCAGCATCGTGTACTAAAGTTCCAGGAGAGAATGCGATGGAAATCATCAGGAAATATTTTCACTTCGATCAACTGGGCACAAATTTCAAAACCGAAATAATCGCCGGCTCAACAACTTTTATGACGATGGCCTACATCATCGTCGTCAATCCCGCGATACTGAGTAACGCGCACGGCGCAAAGATGAGCTTCGAAGCGGTGATGACGGCCACCTGCCTGGCTTCCGCCTTCGCCACGCTGCTGATGGCCTTCGTCGCCAAATATCCCATCGCCCTGGCGCCAGGCATGGGCCTGAACGCTTTTTTCAGCTTCGAGATATGCAATATGGTCGCGAGGTTGCAGGGACAGCACCAGGTGGCCGAGGGCGTCGAACCCTGGCAACTGGCTCTGGGCATGGTTTTTATTTCCGGGGTGCTTTTTACCATTCTCTCCCTGCTCAAGGTCAGGGAGATGATCATCAATACAATACCCCGATCCCTGAAATTCGCCCTCTCCTGCGGCATCGGCCTCTTCATTGCTTTCATCGGTTTAATGGAAGCGGGAATCGTCACGGGCAATCCGCAAACCCTCGTTCAATTCGGAAAGCTGAGCCATCCGCCGACGCTTCTGGCGCTTCTCGGTCTGTTGGTTACGATAATCCTCCTGGCGCTCAAGGTCCGCGGCGCGATCCTTTTGGGTCTCATTGCTACTGCTCTTCTGGGCATACCTTTCGGCATCGTCTCCTTTGATGGAGTCTTGAGTACGCCTCCGCCCATGACGACATTCGGCCAGTTGCACGTTTTCGATGTGTTCTCGGTTTACTTCATCGCCCCCATTCTGATTCTCCTGTTCTTCGATATGTTCGACACCATCGGCACGCTTGTCGGGGTCTCCAATCAGGCCGGTTTTCTCAAAGACGGAAAACTGCCCAGGGCAACGGGCGCCCTGGCATCGGATTCCGTAGGCACGATGGTCGGTTCAATCATGGGCACGAGCACGGTCACCAGCTACGTCGAAAGCGCATCCGGCGTGGCGGAAGGCGGGCGTTCTGGATTTGCCTCCGTCGTTACCGCATTACTTTTTGTACTGGCGCTGTTTTTCTCTCCACTGATAAAGATGTTCGCCGCCTCGGCGCCTTCCGCGATCAATCCGGAAATTTTCCTGCGTCCTATAACGGCACCGGCTCTTATTTTAGTGGGTTATATGATGATGAAATCGGTTAAGCTCATCGAGTGGGACGACATCACCGAAGGCGTTCCCGCCTTTCTGACGATCCTGATGATGCCGCTGACCTTTTCTATCAGCCACGGTTTTTCGGTCGGTTTCATCAGTTATCCCATTGTTAAAACAGCCGCCGGAAAAGCCAAAGAAGTCCACTGGCTGATATGGACGCTCGCGGGCATCCTTCTGGCGCGTTACATTTTCCTGCCGATGAGTCTTGGCTAGCACCATATCGCCGAAATCAATATTGTAAAGAAATTGTACTTTCCGGTTTTTCCATGATAAATTAAGAAAAGTATTGAAAACACGCCCTAGGCCAATTTTCGGTTTATCGCGGATTTACAGGAGTTTATCATGTCGAAAAACCGCTTGTATCTTGCCGGACTCTTTTTACTAATTATTGCGATTCTCTTTGCCTTAAACATTGCCTTCGCGCAATTCGACGAATTTTCTTACGAAGAAAATGATATGTCGGTCCCCGGGTCGAAGGAACCGATAACCGGCGAGCTTCAACTAAATCAATATGACTCAGAAAATTCCTTGACTAATCCTGATGTCGCAATTCGCGAAGATGGGAGTTTCGTGGCAACCTGGACGTATGCCAACACAGCAATACGATACAGATTGTTTCAAGCAAGCGGTCTTCCAGCGGGAGCAGAAAGGACAGCCAACGACTATTACGATGACGATCAAAAATTACCGGCAGTCGCCACGGATTCGGCGGGAAATTTTGTTATTGTATGGCAATCCGAAGATCAGGATGGCGACCAATATGGCATCTTCGGCCAGCGCTTCAGTGCAAATGGCGAAAAAGCCGGAGATGAGTTCCCAATCAACTCCATCACCGGCGATACACAACTCAATCCTTGCGTTGCCATGGACGCCGCGGGCAATTTCGTTGTCGCCTGGTATTCGCAGCATGTAAGCCCTCGTGACATATTCGCAAGGCGTTTTGACGCAAGCGGCAACCCCCTCGCCCCGGAATGGCGCATCAATGGCTATGAGGGAGAAGGGATCGGCGCTATTTTCCCCGCAATTGCCATGAACGCCACCGGTCGTTTTGTGATTGCGTATGTACATCAGGGCAGCCCGGCGGGTACGCAGACGCACGCACAGATATACGATGAAGACGGGCAAAGCGTCGGAACGCATTTTCAAGCTAGTGAAACGGAATCCTATAACCACCCACCAGCCGTGGGAATCGATGCGGCAGGAAACTTTGCAATCGCCTGGGAACATTTGGACGTAACATTTTGGGAAATCTACGGACGGCGGTTTGATGCCGCTGGAAACGCCATGGAAAGCGAATTTCAGGCTAACACATATGCAACTGATATCCAAAGAAGTCCTGATCTTGCAATGGATTCAAGCGGCAACTTTATTATCGTCTGGCAGTCTAATTTTCAGGACGGAGATGAACATGGTATATACGCTCAGCGATATAAAAGCGACGGTGCCGCCGTTGGCTCCGAGTTTATGATCCATGAAATTCCTGCCGGAAATCAGGAAGAACCGGCAATTGCCCTAGGTGATAATGCCGATTTCGTCGCAGTTTGGGAATCCAGTGACTGGGTTTCCCGAGTAACGGAATATAGCGTTATGGGGCGTATCTTCGGCAACTATTGCTACGTCCATGCCGACTGCGACGACGGGGATGTCTGCACGGACAATTTCTGCGACCTCAATGGCGAATGTTATTT
>CAZQAE010000019.1:36585-72647 GCA_964591275.1 uncultured bacterium
ATTTAGTAAACAACGAAAGCGTATGTGACAACGGAATTTTCTGCGATGGTTTGGACACATGCGTTGACGGAGACTGCACAATACACGCGGGCAATCCATGCGATTTCGACGAAACCTGCGACGAGGATCTCGACGAGTGCACGGGCGGCGTCGATGATGACGTGAACGACGATGTCGATGATGACGTGGACGACGACGTAAACGACGACGTAAACGACGATGTTGATGATGACGTGGACGATGACGTGGATGACGACGTAAACGACGATGTTGATGACGATGTGAACGATGACGTGGATGACGATGTCAACGATGACGTGGACGATGATGCGGATGATGACGTCAACGATGACGTGAATGATGACGTGGACGACGATGCGGATGACGACGTGGACGATGATGACGTGGACGATGATACGGATGATGATGCGGATGACGATGTCGACGATGACGTGAATGATGATACGGATGACGAATGCGTGATATGCACATCCTTAGCGGAATGCGTTGAAATATACGGCGATGGCTGGGCCTGCGTGAACGGTTGCTGCGAGCAGGTGGAAACGCCCCGGTACGCCGACGATGACGATGACAGCGGCGGCGGCGCTTGTTGTGGCTGAATGATTAGCTCAATTGAAAATTTTTCGACACGATTTAACCCATTCGCCAGACGCAGTGTCTGCATAAGGCGAGACGGTTTGAAAGACAAAATTCACTAGGGCGGCGAAAGTCGAACAAACGCAGAAGGAGATGAAAATGAAACGCACAATCATTATTTCAACGGTTATTTTGGCAGTGGTCGCCCTGACGGTCCTGCCGGCGATGGCCCAAAGGGGAAACGGTCGCGGGCAACGTATGGGCGGCATGGGACCAGGCATGGGCATAGGCATGGGATCAGGCATGGGCATCGGCGTGCTTCTGCGTCATCCGGAAATGGCGAAAGAAGCAGGCGTGACTGACGATCAGATGGAAAAACTCGGCGACCTGATGAAAAAGCACCAGCACGACATGATCGACGGGCGCGACGAGGTCCAGGATGCAAAAGCCGAATTGGATGAACTTCTGGCCCAGGAGAATCTCGACACGAAGGCCATCGACAAGGCGACGCAGGATTTTTCCAATGTTCAAGGAAAAATGCTCAAGCTCAGGACGAACCACATGATGGAGATCAGAGAAATTCTCAGCGCAGAGCAAATCCAGAAAATCGATGAACTCGCCCAAGACAAGCGGGCCTTACGGCGCAGCAACAGACGTCAAAGGGTTCGCAAGACCGTAGTCGATCCCTGGGAATGAGCCAATACGAAAAACGAAGGGGCAACTTCGTAACCGTCTGAAAGGAAAATCCCTTCCCGAAATCGGGAAGGGATTTTTTTCATTTTCGCTTCAAAATGCTTTTATAGAATCGCCTCAAGGCAACTTTTGTCGGCGGATGCAATGCCCGCCGCGATGGAATGTACCTCCGGGACAACGTTTTTCATGAAAAATCGAGCCGTCAGTTTTTTGTTGTAGTAAAAGGCTCCTTCAGTGTTGTCCGCAGCGAAGGCCGCAGCATCGTCGGCGCCCTTTTCCGCCATGAGGCTCCCCAGTTTTCGCGCGGCGATGACGGCCTGCTCTAAAAGCAGTTTTGCGCAGATGAGGTGCCCCGCCGCCTTCAAAAAGGGCGTGGCTGACAAAACCGGGAAGATCGGATCAGAGCTGGCCGCGCCCATGAACTGCATGGCGATATCAGCAATTTTATCCCTGGCCGCAGCCAGATCCTTGAAAAGATCGGCCAGTTCCTCGTACTCGCAGCCACCGTCGATAAACGAAGCCATGTCGGACATAAAGGTCATGAACAGGGCACCGCCTTTGGAACCCAGCTTGCGACCCACGAGATCGAGAGCCTGCACGCCGTTCGTGCCTTCATAGATGGCGGAAATTTTCGCGTCGCGCAGGTATTGTTCTACGCCGTACTCCCTGCAGTATCCCACGCCACCCATAACCTGAATCGCGTCGGACGCCGCCTCGAAGCAGCGATCGGTCGGGTACGCTTTGACGATGGGTGTGATAAATTCCAGCATGTAGCCGGCTTTTGTGCGCTCCTCGTCGTCTTCAGAGTGATCGTAAAGATCGTGCATTTTCGCAGCGAAGAAAATCAGGGCTCGCCCCGCTTCGCTATTGGCCTTCATGCCCATCAACATGCGGCGCACGTCAGGATGCTCAATAATGGCAACGCGTGGGGCATCCGAATCCTTAAAAGACAGAACATGCGTGCCCTGTATGCGTTCCTTGGCGTAGTCCAGCGCCATCCGTTGCACGGCTCCGGTGATGGAATTTCCCTGCATTCCGATGCCGATACGCGCCTCGTTCATCATGCTGAACATCAGCCGGATGCCGTCGCCCTCGTTGCCGATGATCCAGCCTTTGCAATTCTTATTGTCCCCAAAGTTGAGCATGCACGTCGCCGAAGCGTGAATACCCATCTTTTCTTCGATCTTTGTGCAGGCAACGTCGTTGGGGTCGCCCAGATTTCCGTTTTCGTCAACGCGAATTTTCGGTATCATGAACATGCTCAGGCCCTTGATGCCTTTGGGCGATCCGTCGGCGCGGCCAAGAACCATGTGAATAATGTTTTCCGTAAGATCGTGATCGCCGCTTGTAATGAACATCTTCGTGCCGACGATGCTGTAAGAGCCGTCGTCGTTTTTGAAGCCTTTCGTGGCGATATCGCCTAGGGCGGTTCCCACATTCGCTTCGGTCAGGCACATGGTTCCAGACCATTGACCGCTAACCAGCTTCTCTAAATAAAGACTTTGCATCTCCTCGGTTCCATTCTCGCCGAGAAGCTTAATCACAGTGCCCGTCAGGCCGGGTGTAAAAGAGAAGGAGCAATTTGCGCCGACCATGGCTTCGTGCGAGGCCGCCTGCAACAGCCCCGGCAAGCCCTGCCCTCCCCAGCGGACAGGAACAGTAACGGCATTCCACCCCGCCTCGCAATATTGTTTGTAGAGGTCGTGATACATATCCGGCATTTTCACAACGCCATCTTCGTGCCTGACTCCCTGTTCATCCGCCGGCAGGTTCGTCGGCGCTATTTTTTCCGTTGCGAACTTGATGGCCTCGCTGACGACCATTTTATAAAGCTCCCCGTCGTGCTCGGCAAAAGGTTTAAGTTTCGTCAGGGATTCAATATCGAACTGCTCGAACAGGCAAAATAAAACATCGCGCTCGTCAATGGAGTAACCCATAAAATACCTCCTCCAGTGGAATCATTTGTCTTGATTTACGCCGCCACCGTTATCGCCCACCATGAATTGCGAGCGTATTTTAATGGCGAGTCGGCATTATGCCATCAGCGACCCAAGTGTCAATTGCCCCACCGATAATGCTGAAAGTTTGAATTGCATGGGCAATTGTATTATACGGCGCAAACGCACCAGGCTGCGCAGCCTGTCGCTCTCTTTGAAGAAATGAGATGGCAATATGAGCAAACTTGAACCGCACTACCTGAATGTCCAACCCGATGATCTGCCAAAAATCGAGCGCAATCCGGTGAGTGTCGTTTTGGACAACATCCGTAGCGCATTCAATGTTGGTTCCATATTCCGCACTTCCGACGCGGCAGCCGTGGAACACTTGCACCTGTGCGGTATGACGGCCTATCCACCGAACGTAAAGCTGGGGAAAACCGCGCTAGGAGCAATGGATTACGTTCCGTGGACCTACTATGAACAAACAACGACTGCCCTCGCTGAGTTTCGGACCAGGGGCGTTCACATTGTTGCCGTCGAAGTTACCGACAATGCCGTATCCTATCTGGATTTCGACTGGCCCAAACCCGTCGCCGTGGTTTTTGGCCACGAAGTGCGAGGCGTGCATGCCGACCTGATGGCGCAATGTGATTCCATCGTAGCCATCCCCATGGTCGGCTTCAAAAACAGTGTGAACGTTGCCACTGCGTATGGGATCATTCTCTACGAGATTCTTCGGCGCTGGGGCGCGTTTGAAAAAGTAACCAGCCAAAACAATCGTTGAGCTTTTTCCAATCGACCAACTTTTTCCTTTCACGAAATCAACCAAGCATATATTATTCCAGAGAGCGCTCCGAATAACTCGGAGGGGAAATGTCAGTCAATGGAATTGGAAATGAGGGATAAAGGTAAATATTTCAGCATAAAATAAATAACCCCGGCATGGCCGAGGTTATAACTTTACATTTTTTGCTACAGGTCACACCGACGCTACTATTCCGCCGAGCCATCTCACGACATATGACGGACGCTATACCTTGGGCGGAACGATGGAATCTTTGCAGGCCTTGAGAAGACGCATCTTGGCGACAGTTTTGGCCTTGATTTTCATAGACTCACCGGTCTTCGGGTTACGACCCATGCGTGCTTTACGACGCACCTTTGTCAGTTTTCCGATGCCGGGCAAAGTGAAGGCTCCAACCTTTTTGGTCTGCGTGTAGGCCAGATTGGCATACTCATCCATGTAGGCGGCAGCCTCTTTTTTCGTGATGCTAAACTTCTCGGCGAAATGAGCGACGATCTGTGTTTTGGTCATGGGTTTTTTTTCGGTTGCCATTCGCAATCTCCTTAAGAAAAACAGTGTTGGGGTTCGTTGGTTCCACAAGTAATTAGACACGCAAAAAACGAAAGGTCAAGAAAAAAAAACACTGAAAATCGTTCAAAGGGGCATTTTTACGGGTTATTTGGCGATTCATGGCCGCAAAAGGTCTTAAATTGGGGCTTTGGGGGATTTTCAGTTCTCTTTTTCGAAGTCTTTCCGGCGAGGCAAGCCTCCCTGCAGAGGATCGCCCACGTACTTAACCTTGACTTCTCCGAATGGGTGCAAGCCTTTGTTGGAGAAGGGATAAATGACTTTGCTTCCCTTGGCGTGCGTCGCAAACCGGAACTCTGATTCATTGCCTTTGTAGAACTTGAAAGTAATTTCCGGGGATGCAGCGATTTCCGGATCGATCTCCAGAAGTCCCGCAAGATCATTTGCGTATTTCTTGTTGGCAAGGAAGTATCGTTGTTGGACAGTCTTTGCGGACTGTCCCGCTTTAAGAGCCTGCAAGTCCTTCGAATCGTCGAAATCGCCTTTGAAAAAAGCCACACTTTTCAGGCTCCCAAAAGCGAGGGCAATGACGAGGGAAATTGTGGGCAACCATGTCCAGGCGCGGTAGTCTGACCATGATTTGCTGTGGATCGAATCGATGGTCCTAAAAATCACATAGGAAAGGGCTATCGCAAAATTTGCGATAAAAAAGAAAGGCGCGCAAAGACCATATAGCCATTCCAAACTCTTCGGAACGCCCCCCTGCCCCGCGAAGACCGCTCCCAGGGCCATCCACCCCGCCAGAGCCAGGAAGGTCATCGCCTTCAGCAGGCGCGGCGCTTTAACCCGATCCGGTTTTTTTATTGTCTCGTTCATGATGCTTATTATTTCAGCGCGCAATCGATCCAGGCGATGATGTCGTCCCTTTCAATACGGCTCGGCTCTGGCGGGGAGGGAGGCATGCCTCCGCCGTCGAGAAGTCTCGTTCTGATCCCCTCTCCCTGAGTCAGAACGTTTTCCTGCGTATCGTAGTTTGCGCCGTCCGGCGCGCCGTTTCGTTCTCCTGAAACTGCGTTGACCGAATGACAACGTAAACAATAATCGTCGAGAAACGGTTTGATGTTTTCGTTGAAGGTCACGCCGCAGATCACTTCATTGCCATCGTCATCGGCGGCGCTGTCATCGTCTGCGTCTTCAACATCCTCAACCTCAGTATCGCTGCAGGAAAGAAGCGATAGAAGGGAAAGAGAAAGAAGACACGGCAAAAGCAAGCAGATAAAAATTTGTTTCATCAGCGGCACTGAATCAGGCGATTTGTATCGGTGCATCGGAACCTCCGTTTATTCCAAAGGCGAATTTCCTCTTTGTTCGCGGCTTGCCAGCGGAAAGTCAAGTCATATCATTTTGAAAGAAAAATTCTTTTTGTTGATCGAGTCTTGAAAAATGAATAAACAAGCGGATGAAATTGGGTGGTGAAAACCATAAATATTCGCTAAAAAGGATTACCTGACCGCTATGGAGGAAAACTTTGGCGAACGATGAAGGACACTTCGAACTCATTACGACCGATGAACGCTTTGACGAATTGGAAGAAGACTGGATCCGACTTCATGGCGCCTCAACCGCCGATTCCCTTTTTTGTTCCTACCCGTGGATGCGCACATGGTGGCGATTTTATAACAACCTTGGGGAATTGCGCATCCTGACCCTGCGACGAAACCAGGAACTCGTCGGCGTCGCGCCGTTTTTTCTTCGCCGTATGTCGGCCCGCAACATCGAAGTGGAAATGGTGGGCGAGAGGCGATTCCTTCTCCCAACGCAGGGCTTGCATTATAAAGTTCTTCAACTCCTTGGCAGCGGGCAGGTTTGCTCGGATTTCCTCGGTTTCATTGCACATAAAGATGATGTGGATTTGATTTGGACTGAGCTATACAGCCATTTGCAACGCAATATCAAGGGCTACGACATTCTGCATATGGCTAATATCGACGAGGATACGCAGGGGTTTAAAGGCCTGCAGTACGCCGCCATGCGCGTACGCAACGCGCGATACAGCACGCAGTATAAAGCGCCCTATGCAGCCCTTCCCGGAACTTATGACGACTACCTCTACACCTTGTCCAAAAAAAGCCGGTACAACGCCCGAAAAAAGATCAAACAGATCGCGGTGCATCACGACCTGAAGCACGCCTTTCACAAAGACACTGAAACTCTCGACGCCGCAATGGATCTTTTTTACGATCTTCACCTGCAGCGCTGGAAAGCCGAAGGGCAGGACGGCGTCTTTACGACGGCGCCCATGCGGGACTTTCACAAGGCCATGGCCGCCGAAGGTCTCAGGCGCGGTTGGCTGCGTCTGAGCTTTCTGTCGCTGGACGGCAAACCCGTTTTTTGCACTTACGGTTACCAGGTGGGCGCCAGCGCATACCTGTATCAGCAGGGCGGATCGCCCGAATATCCCAATTTCAATCTCGGTTACGCGGCCCTGGCTTTTTCCATCGAAGACGCTTGTGAAAACGGCGCCGACGGTTATGATTTTCTGCGCGGCGAGCAGGGATACAAGCTGCACTGGGCTAAAAACTCACGGCAGCTCGTTCAGTTCATCGGCGGACGCTCGCTAAAATCCGTGCCCTTTTTCGCACGCTCATTTTTCAACACCGATCCACAGTTCAGAAATTTCATCAAGCGATTCATTGACTAAGGAGAAATCTTGAATCATCCCAGACGAATCATGGCAGCCACTTTTCTTATGGCGGCGTCGGTATTGTCCACGGAGATCATCCTCACGCGCGTTTTCTCCGTGCTGATGTGGTACCACTTCGCATTCCTGGCCATCAGCGTGTGCCTATTCGGCATGGGCGTCGGATCACTGGCTCTTCATATTTTCGGTCGCAAGCTTCGCAACGACGACCTGCCCTCACACCTGGCGCTGGCCTCACTGGGCTTCATGGTATCGCAAATCCTGTGCGTGCTGATCTTGCGCCTGATGAAACTCGGCAGCTTGGACATCAGCTTTTTCTCTTTCCTTCAAATGGGTATGGTTTTTCTCATCTGCGCCGTTCCCTTCGGATTTGCCGGACTCTTTCTCGGGCTTGTCTTTTCCAGGGGTGCTGATCAAATCGGTCGGATTTACTTTGCCGATCTCACCGGCGCCGCTCTCGGCTGCCTCCTCACATTATTTATCCTCGGTATTTTCGGGGGAGCGGCCTCACTGCTCGCGGTGGCGATTCTCGCGGGCGTTGCCGGTCTGACCGCGTGTCCAAGCTATTTTGGAAAAAATAAAAGCTTCGCACTCGGCGGCGTAATCGCTTTTTTGACGGTCGTACTTCTTGTGAACCACTTCACCGGATTTTTAATTTTCCACCACTCCAAAGGCAACGAGGAACCGAACCCGATCGCCGTGGCCTGGAACAGTTTTTCCAGAGTCATCGCTTTTGCGCGACCGGAACTGGGCGATGTCATGATGGAGATCGACGGCGTCGCGCACGCCCCGGTTACGCCATTTCACGGCGATGTCGAGGCCACGCAGGTCGAGTCGGCCAAACTGCAGCGCTTGCCTTTTGAATATCTCGACAAGCCAAAAGTTTTGATCGTCGGATCAGGCGGCGGCGAGCACATTCTGACAGCGCTGGCGGCGGGCGCCCGGCAGGTTATTGGCATTGAAATGAACCCCATCATCATTGATTGGGTAGACAACAAATTCGCCGACATCGCCGGGGGGCTTTTTCAGCAGCCGGGCGTCACGGTGGAACTGGCCGAGGGCCGATCCTTCATTGCCCGTTCAAAGGAAAAATACGACACTATCAACTTCACGCTGATCGACACTTGGGCGGCCACGGCGGCGGGCGCTTTTTCGCTGACGGAAAATTTCCTATTCACCGAGGAAGCTTTTCACGAGTACTTCGATCATTTGACCCCGAATGGATTTCTGTCGATCAAACGATGGCGGGAACCTGAAGAATACCCCTTGCGCCTGGCGGTGCTCGGACGAAAGGTTCTCGAAGACCGCGGCGTCGAGGACCCGGAAGAATACGTTTTTATCGCGGCCAACGAAGCCTTCGCCAACATTATCATCGCCACGCGGGAATTTGAAATAGAGGACGTTGTCAAGCTTAAAAAACTGGCCGAGGAGTTGAACCTTGAAATCCTTTACTCCCCAAAACTCAGTGGTTCCGACAACGTTTTCCGCAACCTGCTCACAAAGGATATGTCGGAGGTCCTGGCTGAATCGGCCTACGATCTTTCCACCCCCACCGACAATCATCCATTCTTTTTCTATACGCTTCGCCTTGAGGATCTGCCCAGGACTTTCAAAATGGCCTGGGGTTCAAAAATCCGCAACCTCGGAACACTGATCCTGTTCACTCTGGCTGGAATCGTCACCATATGCGTCCTGGCTTTGCTCATCGGTCCGCTGGTTCTCATCCGGCAGCATCGCTTGCTGCTCAAAGACAATCTTCGCGCCGGTTCGTATTTCGCCCTCATCGGCGTGGGTTTCCTGACCGTCGAAATGGCGATGATGCAATCCTTTATCCTGTTTCTCGGCCACCCGTCTTTGACCCTGGCGATTTTCCTGGCAACTCTGCTTTTTACCAGCGGCCTCGGCGCGGCCTTGTCCAGTCGCCTGGGCAAAGAACATCCTCATCGCTCCTTGATGATCGTCATCTGCGGGCTGATCGGATACACCTTGATTCTCAGCGCGGTGCAGCAGCCGATTTTCGCCTGGGCGCTCGGGTTTTCGACGGCGTTGCGATGTGGGATTACCGTGCTCATCCTGACTCCTCTGGGCCTACTCATGGGCATGCCCTTCCCATTCGGCATTCGAGCCGTCAAGGAAGATGGAACCGTGCCCTGGATGTTCGCCATCAACTCCGCCGCATCGGTTCTTGGTTCCGTCCTGGCAATGCTTGTCGCCCTCGGGTTCGGTTTCACCGTCACGCAGGCCATCGGGTTGTTGGCTTACTTCGCGGCTCTTGTTCTTTATCCCAGTGAGGATGTTTAACCCGGCGCCCATCGGGCCTTGGTTTCCAGGCCGCTTAAAAAAATTGTTCCACATTGAGCACGACAATGTGGATCGGGCGCTCGCACCCCTCCTTGACGCTGCACGCGCCGAGAAGTTTTTCTTTGAGCGATTCCACATGGTCGTCGGATACAATGGAAAACACGATGGAGCTTGCCCCCGGATGTAGTCGGGAACCCAGGCGTTTTCCATGTTCACCTTCGCCGAAAACTGTTGGAATTTCCGTGAAGCCTTTGATTTTATAATCTTCGAGCACGACTTCAACAGCGTCTCGGTATTGATCTTCAACGATAATCATTAACATCTTCATGCCAGCACCTCGCTTTCCCGTTCATTTTTCACTGACAGGGCGGACTTTTTGCGAAACACATAGTACAGCAGGGGGATTACAACCAAAGTCAGGGCGGTCGAAATGGTCACACCAAAAATCAGGCTTACAGCCAGACCGGAGAAGATGGGATCCAGCAGAATCACTGCGCCGCCGATCACCAGGGCCGCGGCTGTCAGCACAATGGGGCGAAATCGAATCACGCCGGCCTTCAACACCGCTTCCTTCAGATCTGTCCCGGCTTCGATTTCCTGCTCGATAAAATCCACCAGCAAAATTGAGTTGCGGACCACAATGCCGGCCAGCGCAATAAACCCGATCATGCTGGTGGCGGTGAAAAAGGTTCCGGTCAGCCAGTGGCCGGGAACGATCCCGATCAGGGTCAGGGGAATTGGCGCCATGATTATCAAGGGAGTGGCAAAGCTTTTGAACCAGGCAACGACAAGAATGTAGATCAGGATCATGACGACGCCGAATGCGATGCCCATGTCCCGGAATACATCATGGGTGATCTGCCATTCACCGTCCCATTTTACCGTGTAGCGGTTATCTGATTCGGGCATGCCATTGAAAATCTGCTGAATTGGTTTTCCGTCGGGCGCCGCCAAAGCGGTTATCTGATCGGTGGTGTCCAAAATTCCGTACACCGGGCTTTCATCCTTGCCGGCCACTTCCCCGGTCACGTAAACCACTCGACGAAGGTCTTTGCGATAAATGAACCGGTCTTGCGTTTCACGTTTTATGGAAACAAGCTCTTTGATCGGCACAAGCCGCCCGTCAGCTCCGTGAACCTTGATCCGGGCCAGGTCTTCGGTGGAACTGCGTAATGGTTCAGAAACGCGAAGCATAATTTCCACCGGTTCCCGCTCATTGGGGGTATGAATACGACCGGCGGATTTTCCATTAAGGGCAAGCCCCAAGGTGTTTGTGATCTGTTGTGTGGTGATTCCCGAAAGTGCGGCTTTAGTTTTATCCACAACCAGCCGGTTCTCAGGCTGAGCCGCTTCTGCGTACCAGTCGACATCCACGATTCCGTCAGTCTCCGTAAATACGTCCTTGATCTTCGCGGCCAGTTCATACTGCCCGTCAAGATCCGGCCCATAGACTTCTGCCAGCATGGTTGACCAGACCGGCGGTCCCGGCGGGACTTCGGCTACAATCGCGCTGGCTTTGTACTGCCTGGCTATCTTTTGAATTTCAGGGCGCAAGCGCTTGGCGATGTCATGGCTTTTTTCCTTACGTTCATGTTTCTCCAACAGATTGACCTGGATATCGGCTACATTCGGGCCGCGACGTAAAAAGTAGTGGCGAACCAGTCCGTTAAAATTGATAGGACCGGAAGTGCCTGCGTATATCTGCACGTCGCGCACCATAGGATCTTTGGCGATTCTGGCGGCGATTTCCCGTGACGCCGCAGTAGTGGTTTCGAGAGTCGTTCCCTCGTCGGTATCAATAATGACCTGAAACTCTCCCTTGTTGTCATGGGGGAGCATCTTAACTTTTGCGCTACGCGTCGCAAAAAGACCTACCGATAAAAGCAAGAGCACGATAACGCCTGCTAATGCGCCGTTTCGCACCTTGGGCTTTTCCACCAGGGGTTCCATGATCCTTCGATACAGCCGCCCGATCATACCTTCGGACTCATTTTCATGTTCGGTTTCTTCATCACTCTTTTTTCGCGAAGTGATTTGCAACAGCAAGTTGGCCAACCATGGCGTAACCATAAAGGCCACCAACAGTGAGAAAAACATGGCAGCTGATGCGTTAATGGGGATCGGACTCATATATGGGCCCATCATTCCGGAGACAAAGGCCATGGGCATCAGGGCGAAAATGACAGTGAAGGTGGCAAGAATGGTCGGATTGCCCACTTCATCCACCGCATAAGGCGTCATGACCGACAAGGGCGCCCATTTCATGCGAAAGTGCCGGTGAATATTTTCCACGACGACGATGGCGTCGTCCACGAGTATTCCGATAGCGAAAATCAGTGCGAACAAGGTCACGCGGTTTAATGTGTATCCAAAAAAGTAGCTCGTAAAAAGTGTCAGGGCAAGGGTCACGGGAACCGCCACGGCGACCACCGCGGCCTCCCGTAGTCCCAAAAAGAGACCCATCAGGATGATCACCGCCACCGTCGCCAACGCCATATGAAAAATGAGTTCGTTCGATTTTTCCTGGGCGGTGAATCCGTAATCCCGAGTCACTGTAACGTCGATGCCCGATACGAGCACCGTGCCCTTTAATTTTTCGACCTTTTCCTGAAGTTTTTCCGTAACCAATGTTGCGTTGGCGCCTCGACGTTTGGCCAAGGCGATTGTCACCGCCGCTTCCTCCGCAAATGGATATTTTTGCTCGACTTGGATCGAGTCGGCCTTTGTCTCAGTCGTGGCTGCGCCATGCCTGAAAAACACGTAATCGGCCAACTCGGCGGGGCCGTCGCTGATTTGGGCGACGTCCGAAAGATACACAGGGCTGCCGTTATAAACAGCAACCACGGTATTGCCCACTTGCTGCGCATCTCGAAAAAAATCGCCGACTTCAACCAGGAAATTCATTCCGCCCTTATCAAAATCACCGGCGGGTAAATTGCTGTTGTCCCTTTGCAAGGCCTGGAATATCTGGAGAGGAGAAATCATGCGCCCTTCCAATCGCCCGGGATCAATCTGGACTCGGACCTGCCGCTTTTGCCCCCCAATGATGGTCACTTCACTGACGTCCTCGAGGGCTTTCAACTCGGTGGCGACTTCGCCGGCTACACGCCGGAGCATGAAATGATCGTATTGTTTTGAGTGAAGCGTCAGGGACATCACCGGCACATCGTCGATAGTGCGAAGCTTGATCAGCGGCGCCGAAACACCGCCGGGGATCCGGTCGCTGTTTCCGTGGAGCTTGTTGTAAACCTTAACCAAGCTGTCTTCTTCATTTTCGCCGACCTCAAACCGGGCGATAACCATGGACAGTCCGGGGCGGGAAACCGAATAAAGATGATCGATGCCGGGTATTTCCCACAAGAGTTTTTCCATGGGCGCTGAGACGAGTTGCTCAACCTCCTGGCTGCTGGCGCCTGGACTTTGCACAAAAACGTCGATCATCGGCACGATAATCTGAGGTTCTTCTTCACGGGGGGTTATGATAAGCGCCAGAGCGCCCAGAAATAATGCGAATACGATCATCAGCGGCGTGAGTTTGCTTTGTAAAAACATAGCGGAAATTCGGCCCGAAATTCCAAGCTTTTTCCGCTCATAACGATGTCTCATGATATCGGCGTTTTTTTTATCCATTAATTCACCACCTTTGCCGGTTGTCCGTCTTTCAATGAAGCGATCTCGGAAACGACCAGTCGATCCGAGGCTTGCAATCCTGAAAGAATTTCCTGCCGCTCGCCAAACTTTCGCCCCGGTCGAACCAAACGAAGCCGCACGACGTCGCCGGAATCAACGACATAGACGGCTGTCAGTTGCCCGTGACGCACCAAGCGATCAGCCTGGATCAGAATCGAAGGCTCCGTGCTTTGGGGGCGTGAAAACCGGGCCCGACCGAACATACCTGATCGAAGCCCCTTGGCCTCGCCCACTTTGATTCTGATGGTGTTGCTGTGTGTGCCGTCGGAAGAGGGTACAATTTCGCTGAGGCTTCCAAATATTTCCGTGGTCGCATCGCCCTGCGCATCCAGCACCAAGGCGACCTTTTGCCCCACCGAGAGGAAATCCACGTCACGCTCATTGACGACGGTCTCAAATTCCAAATCGCTTTGCCCCTCGACGCGAACCAAGGGACGTCCCGGCGCCACCATCTCGCCTTGTTCAATCATCGTGTCCACTACGGTCCCGTCAAAAGGCGCGAGCAAACGCGCTTCATCCAGGTAGCTTGATGCGGTGGCATAAGCGCCGCTGGCTTGTTTCACGGCGCCTTCCGCTGTCTGATAATCGAATTTTGCCTTGTCCAATTCCGCCTGGCTTGCGCTGCCGGTAAGTTTCAATTGTTCGAAACGCTCGCGATTTGTTTTCGCGATGGAAAAAGCGGCTTTCGCCTGCGCCAGGGCGCCCGAAGCCTGTTGGACCTGCCCGGCCACATCCTTTTCATCGATACGAACCAGCAGTTGGCCCCGTTTGACCTTATCTCCGGCCTTGACCTTGAGGCTTTTAACCGTTCCCATCACTTTGCTGGCCAGCGTCGATTCCCGCTGATTTTTCACACGGCCCACGGTTTCAAAAAAGGCGCCATCGCCGTTTGGAACAATCGGCTCGACCTGGACCTGCGCGCTTTCCATCGTTTCAATAAACTCGGGCTTGTCGGATTCCGAGCATCCGAACTGGAAAGCAAGAATCGACAACATCATCATTGCAATAGCCGAATATTTTTTCATTGCACTTCTCCTTCTTCCACGATTTCCTCAACGCTATTTTCCGGTCCGCATTGCCTGTCCCCTATGACGTGATGCAAAGACAAGCGAGCCAGAATCAGGTCGTACGTGGCGTTTAGTTCGTTGGTTTTGGATTCGGTCAGCGCCGTTTGCGCGTCCAGTAGATCGGCTATTTTTATCAGTCCCTGCTCAAATCTGTTGGACATGATTTCCAGGTTTCGCTCGGCCTGTTTCACCGCGGACGATGACATTTCCAGTTTCTGCACCTGTCCTTCCAAAGTGAGATACTTCTGGCGCACATCCAGCGAGATTCCTTCTTTCATGCTCCGTAGCCGAGTCTTGGCCGCCTTGGCCTGGTAAACTGCGGCGCCGGTTTTGGAAATATCCCTGCCGCCGGAAAACACTTCCCACTGCGCGGCGGCCATCACGGTCCAGTCCTCAGCCTGATCGCCGAAGAGTTTGTCTTCGTCGTGAAAATTGTATTCGGCTTTGAGTCCCAGAGTCGGGATCCACCCGGTGGCCGCCATAAATACCTGGGACTCGGCCACGTCCACCTTTCGATCCATGGCCGCAAGATCCTGGCGCTGCTCCAAAGATTTGCTCAGCAAGTCGTCCAATGATGGCAGGGCGCAGTCGACATTGACCGGAGCCTGTAGTTCCCAGTTCCGGGATTGTTGCTCACCCATAAGGTAATTCAATTGGGCCATGGCCAGCCGTGATCTGTTTTTGGATTCCACGTTCGCCACCTGGGCTTTGGCCAGATAAACATCCGCCTGCAAAGCATCGCTTTCCAGAGCAAGCCCGCTTTGGAAATAGTCCCAGGCCGTTTTGCGATGTCGCTGCATGGTGGAAATCACCATATCGGTCAGGATCACAAACTGACGAGCGCGAAGCACGTTGTAATAGGAATCCGCGACCTCAAATTCAACATTGAGACGCTGCCGTTTTTCAGTGAATTGCGCGGCCTTATACATTTTGGAAGCCTGGTAAATCCCGGTGATGATCTTTCCTCCGGCAAATACAGGCTGCTCCAGTTCGAGGCGCGTGATATAATCTTTGGCCTTGTCCGGCTCATTGGGGTCGCTCATCTGAAATTCCGCCAGAGAGAAGGTCCCCTGATTCAGCGAAGTGCCAAAAGCCGCCACCGGGTTATTGGATTCCATGTAGATTTCCTGAAGCTTCACGGTGGGCAGATAATTTCCCGCCGCCTCGGAAACTCCAAAGGCCGCCGCTTTTTTATCAAAGCCGGCAGCAACAATGTCCCGGTTGGTTGATAAGGCATTTTTGACCGCCTGTTCCATCGTCAGTTCCGATTGCGCCGCAACGGGAACCGCCAAAACCAATAGAAGAAATGTTGTCCAAATTGAAAATATACTTTTTGCCATGTTTCACCCTCCAGGCATTGCCCATGTCCCGGTCTATATCCCATCAATCGTGCCAATAACTTGAAACATCTCCATATTGCTGTATTCATTGACTATTATGGAATTTACAACATTGGAGGAAGGTCAAGAACGAAACGTATTGCGACGCTGCGTTTCGAGTAATTGAAACGCAATGTTTCATTTTGTTAAGCGATTGTTTTACTTAAGGGGTTGAAATGTCAGCTAATTTCAAGCTCACGCATTTTGCGCCATAGAGTGGTCCGGCTGATATCAAGGGCTTTGGCTGCGAGATCCCGCCGGTAGCCATTTTCCGAAAGAGCCTCCTGAATCCGACGTTTCCAGTGGGAGTCTTCCGTGGAATCCGGCAAGGATGGATCGAAAAGACTATGCGCTTTATCGGATGGCGCGGTTTTGCTTTCCGATCTCGCGTCATGCAATCTTCCAGGAAGATCCTGGGGCATTATCAATTCACCCGGCGAAACGGCCACGGCGTATTCCACGGTGTTTATCAGTTCGCGCACATTTCCGACCCATGAGTGATTGAGTAAAATACGCTGAGTATCCGGCGCAAAGCGACGAGCCGTGCGTCCGGAAGCCTCCGCGAATTTGGCTAAGTAATACTTGGCGATCAGGTCAATGTCTTCGGGTCGGTCTCTCAAGGGCGGCAAAGTGATGGGCACAACGTTCAGACGGAAAAAAAGGTCCTGGCGAAAGCGTCCGTTTTTCACGGCGCGTTCCAGATCAATGTTCGTCGCGGCAATGATTCGAGCGTCCATTTCCAGGGTCTGCGTCCCGCCCACTCTTTCGTATTTTCGCTCCTGCAATACGCGCAATAGCTTGACCTGCAACCCCGCCGGCATGTCTCCCACTTCATCCAAAAATAATGTGCCGCTCTCCGCCAGTTCGAGTCGCCCAGGTTTTTGCCGAATCGCCCCGGTAAAGGCGCCCTTTTCATGACCAAAGATTTCACTGTCCAACAGTTCCAGTGTCAACGCGCCGCAGTTGACAGCATGAAACGGTCCTTCTTTTTGCGGAGAGTTTTTGTGGATGGCCTGCGCGACCAGCTCTTTACCGGTGCCACTTTCACCTTGAATCAGGACGTTCACCATGGTGTCGGCGATGGCGTCGATAAGATCGAACACCCGTTTCATGGACGGCGCCCGGGTGAGAATATTTCCGTATTGAATCAAACCATCCACCTGACTCCGGATTTGGTCCATCATTGTCAGGTCTTTGATTGTTCCAATAACCATCCGCTTTCCCGCCAGGTTTTCAGGCACACGAACCAGGCACATCTCTACCGGAATTTTGGAGCCGCCCGGCAGACGAATTGTGCTTCGCCTGGCCATACGATCCTGGTCGGCTTGAGTAAAATCATCGTAGTTGCAATAAAGCATGTCGTTCGATTTTCCGAAGATATCTTTGCAACTTTTGCCCATCATATCTTTTTGAAGAGTACCGGTAAGTTTTTCAGCCGAATGATTCAGAAAAATAATCTGCTGATTTTCATCCACCAGAAAAACAGCGTCGGGCATCTGATCGAGAAAATATTTGAACAACGGCGACAGTCCTATTTCACTCATGGCTTGCTCCTCGCCGGAAAATCGCAGGGCTTTGAAATCAACAGGCTTAAAAGCATGCCGACATCGCCGGATACAGTCAACGGTGAAGCTGTCGACAGTTCGGCAAGGTTCGATCCTATGCTTTTTTCACAAAATATTTGAAAGCCGACGACTATCCCTGCCCAGGCAAACGAAAAAACCAAGGGGGGTGAATCTCCGCCGTTTGATGACTTCACTTTGAAAAATATCCTGACGTCCCTCTTTTTTTGGCCAAACAAAAAACAACATATTTTGACGCTTGAAAAATAATCGCCGGATAGGTAGTTTCAGGGATCGACAGCGATCTAGGCCAATAATCTCAAAGTCCTTTATTATTTCGAGCCGTGTCGAAACTCAACTCGTTCTTATAGCAGCCGCATTTGCAAATCCGTTTGGAGACGATCCATGAGCGACAATCACGAACATCCAAATCGAAAGCGCCTCGTGGTGCTTGGCCTGGGCGCCGTTTTTGTCGTCCTGGTGATCGTGGCTATCCTCAATCGGACGGTTTCAACTTCAGAATCGCTGCACGGCGATCTCGAACGTGAGGAATGGCCGGTCAACGTGCGCACCGTCAAACCTGAACTTTTCGTCAAGCGCATCATCGCCAACGGAATCCTGCGACCGATGGAGGAATCGGCCATGGGCGCTGAGGTGTCGGCGAAAATAGTCTCAATTGAAGCTGATCTGGGTGACCGCGTTAAAAAGGGACAGGTCCTAATTCGCCTGGATACAAGCGCCTACAAGCTGAGGCTTTCCAGCGCAAATGCGCAGTATGCCGAGGCAAAGGCAGGCCTGAAACTTGCCACGGATCAATACGAAAGAACAAAGAAGCTTGCCGAAAAAAATCTCATCAGCGATGAGATGATGGACCAGGCCGCCGCTAATCTCGAATCCAGCGAGGCGCGCAAAAGCCTCACAAAAGCCGGTCGATCCCTTGCCATGCGTAACTTGCGGGAAACGTCCGTTCGCTCTCCTTACGACGGACGCGTGAGTTCGCGCAGCGGCGGTCCGGGCGAACTCGTGTCGCCGGGCGCGCCGATCATCACCGTTGTCAAAGACGAGGTTCTGAAGATCGACCTGGCCCTTTCCGAGTTGGAAATCAAGCAGGTTAGCGCGGGAATGCCGGCCATGATCTCACTGCCGGCGATTCCGTCGAAAGTTTTTCAAGGGAAGGTCACGCGTATCGGCGTGGCGGCGGATCGTAGTTCCGGCTCTTTTCCGGTTCGCGTAGAGGTCGACAACGCCGATTACGAGCTGATGAGCGGCATGCGGGCCGCAATCCACATAGAACTAAAGCGTTACCCAGACGCGATAATCGTCACGCGAGACAATATTGTGCGCGTAAACGATCAGGATGCCGTATTCGTAACCGAGGAAAATGAAGACAAAACCGTCGCCCGAACCCGCCTGATAGAAACAGGCGAACGGGACGGCGAGAAGGTCCGCGTGGTCTCCGGTCTGAGCGAAGGCGATCTGCTCATTGTCGTGGGGCAGCAATCCATCAAAGGCGGCAGCCGCGTGAGCATCGTGGAAAAAGACGGCGAGCGTGTAAAACCCAAGGAAGAGCCAAAGGAATCCGGCCAGGCGGACAAGGAGGCCGGCGCCGATGCTTAAGATCATCAAGATGTCCGTCGAGAATCCGGTTCTCGTCAACATCATGATGGGAACCATCATCATCATCGGTGTTTTCTCGTTCATGGGCTTGCCCCGGGAAATTGTTTCCGAGGTGAGTTTCAACTGGGTCTTTATCATCACGCCCTACCCCGGAGCCAGCAGCGAAGAGGCTGAGCAGCTGGTGACGATCCCGATCGAGGAAGAGATCCAGGACATACCGGATATCGACGAGATGATCAGCGGATCCACCGAAGGCAACAGTTTCATCATGGTCAAGTTCGGCACGATCAGCGATGAACTGTTTCGCGTGCGCATGCTGGATTTAAAAGCCGAGATCGACAAAATCCCGTACCTCCCGGACAACACGCGGCGCGACATGATCGTCAAGGAGTTCGATACGACGGAGATGCTCCCCGTCATCACGCTCAACATCTCCGGTCCCTTGAGTGAACTGGATATGAGAAATCTCGCGGTGGACGTGCGCCGCAGGGTATTGCGCATAAGCGGCGTCGCCAAGGGAGAGTTAGCGGGCACGCACGACCGGCAGGTCTGGGTCGAGCTCGATCCCGATTTGCTCGAAGCGCACAGCGTCAGCCCGGACATGGTGTCCGCGGCCCTGGCCATGGCCAACCAGAACGTGCCGGCGGGAAAAGTGACGGCCGGTCGCCAGGAGATGCTTCTTCGCACCGTGGGGCGTTTCAAGGACGCCGGTAGAATCCGAAAGGTCATTGTCCGAAGCATGCCGGGGGGCGATACGTTGTCCGTTGGCGACATAGCCAAGGTCACCGACGGTTTCGAGGAGCACCGCACCGAGTCGCACTTGAACGGCCATAAGTCCGTTTCCATCACTATCGCCAAGCGCTCCAAAGCCAGCACGATAAAAATCATCGATGACATTCGCGCCCTGGTCGATGAATTGGAACCCACGCTGCCAGTCGGCGTCGAGATCACGCTGACCGGCGACACCGGCGTGCAGATTAATGAAATCATGGATGTGCTGCGCAATAACGCCGGACTGGGGATGATCCTCGTGGTCATTTTCCTGTACCTGGCCATCGGTGCGCGCAACGCCCTGTTTGTCGCCATGGGAATCCCGATAACTTTCCTGGCGACCTTCATTTTCATGTACTACACGGGCAATTCGATCAACGGCAACAGCCTCTTCGGCCTGATCCTTGTTTTGGGCGTAGTTGTTGACGACGCGATCATCATCGTGGAGAACTGCTATCGTCATTATCAAATGGGAAAGACGATTCACGAAGCCGCCATCGACGGCGCGCACGAAGTAGCCATGCCCGTCGTTTCGGCCACGCTGACGACCATCGCCGCCTTTCTTCCGCTCATGCTCATGCCCGGAATCATGGGCAAGTTTATGAGAATCATCCCCATCGTCGTCTGCCTGGTTTTGGCCGCGAGCATGGTGGAAGCCTTTGTCATCCTTCCCTCCCATTTCGCCGAATGGACGAATAAACGAACCAAGGCGACGCCGACGCCGCCCTGGCTTGTCCGTTTCCAGGAATGGTACGGTCGGGTCATCTCCAACCTGATTCAACGCCGGGGAAGAGTGCTGGTCGGCCTGATCGCTCTGCTGGTCGCCTCCGGATTTGTCATCCCCATCGTCGGCGTCGAACTGCACGGCGAGGAGGAAATCAGCCTCTTCCAAGTACTCATCGAAACGCCATCAGGAACGAGCCTGGAAGTCACGAACGAGGCCATCAAGGAAATAGAAAGCGCCTGTAGTCGCCTGCCGGAAAAGGAAATCCTCGCCGTTCAGGGCACAAGCGGATTAATGCGTACGGAAAGCGACTGGATATTTGCCAACAACGTCGGCGAGGTCATGCTTGAACTGGTGACGAAGCGCCAGGGCCGTCGAAGTCTGGATGAGATCATCAATGAACTGCGCGGATATATAAGCGGCATTCCCGGCATCGAAAAAATCAGCTTTCTCAAGCCCAGCGGAGGTCCGCCGACAGGCAAATCCATAGACATCCGAATCCTGGGCCGCGAATTTGATCCTCTCATCGAAATCAAAAATGAGATGGAGGCTCACCTGGCCGAAATACCCGGCGTGGTGGATGTCCAAAACAACTGGAAAAGCACCAAGCAGGAACTTCGCATCATCGTCGATGAAGCGGCGGCGGCATATTACGGCCTGGATCTGGCCAAGATCGCCTCTTTCATCCGCACCGCATTCGAAGGCTACGTCACCACACGCTACAGAGAAGGCAACGACGAAGTCGAAGTTTTGGTGCGTTATCCGGCGCACTACGAAAAAGACATGAACACTATTGAGCGCCTGAAAATTCCCGGCATGAACGCCATGGGGAAAATCGTATGGGTGCCCTTCAACGCGGTGGCCTCCCTGGAGATAACCGATTCCTGGCCCGAGATAGCTCACCAGGATCAGGATCGTTATATCGCCATCACCGCTGATATCGAAGCCAAGCACAAGAAGAATTTGGTGAAGATCAATGCCGGCATACAAGAATATTGGGATACCTTTCTGTCGAAAAAATATCCCGGCTATCAGATTGAAATGGGAGGGCAGTTTAAGGAATTTGAGGAATCGTTCAGCAGCCTCAAACAACTGTTTCTCATTGGCGTATTTTTGATCTTCGTCATTCTGGGCGGACAGTTCAAAAGCTTCACGCAGCCGTTTATCATCCTTTTCACGATCCCCTTCGCTTTCATCGGCTCAATGATTGGCCTGCTTATCGCCGGAAGTCCTTTTTCCATCGTCGTCATGTTCGGCATGGTGGCTCTGGCCGGCGTGGCAGTCAACGACGCCATCGTCATGATTGATTTCGTCAACAGTGCCAGAAAAAGGGGCGAGGGAAAAGTCGAGAGCCTCATCAACGCGGGCAAGCTGCGGCTTAGGCCAATTTTCCTGACAACCGTTACAACCGTCGGCGCCCTTTTGCCCACGGCGCTCGGCCTTGGCGGACGCAGTGAAACCTGGTCGCCGCTGGCGAACGTCATCGTCTTCGGAATGCTCGGCGCCATGTTCATGACGCTGTTCATCATTCCCTGCCTGTTTCGGATTTTGATCGACGACATCCCTGGGTGGCTGCGCCGGCGTTTGGGCAGGGAGGAAAAAGAGGTGGAGGGGCGCTTGCCTGTAATTGACGTAGCGAACATTGCCGACATCGAGACGGAAACGGGGCAATAAAGCATCGCACGATAACCTTGAAAAAACGTCTTCAATAACCTGCATATTTCTTATTCCAGTTAAATTGAGAATTGCAAATAAACCATTTGCCTCACCGAATCGATGCGTGTAAAATGCATTTTGTATTTTGTTTCGAAATGAAGTTTTAAATTCATTTATCCAGCGGGCGCAAAAGGATCTTGTCATGAATCTGATTCGGCCATGCCTTTTCGCTTTTCTACTGTTTCCCTTCCTTCTCCTGGGAACACTCTCGTGCCTAAATGCTGATTCGGATGACGACGACGATGATGATGCGGATGACGATGTCAACGACGACGCAAATGACGATGTAAATGACGATGTAAATGACGACGATATTGACGACGACGTTGATGATGACGTGAACGACGACGTAAATGATGACGTGAATGACGACATTGACGATGACGTGAACGACGATATCGATGACGACGTCGACGATGATGTGAACGATGACGTTGACGACGATTTGGATGACGATGTGGACGATGACGTTGATGACGACGTTGATGACGATTTGGACGATGATACCGCCCTGCCGCTCGATCCGGAATACTCATACGTGGCCGGCGGCGAAATCGATTTTGGCAATACCGTCATTGATGATCAGGGAACACGATACCTGTTTTTCGCCCGTTCTAAGGCCATTATTTATTTGACGTCAGCGGATGGCGTGGACTGGACCGAGCATTATTTCAGGATGGGACATCTGCCACGCGCGGTGGTCGGCGCCGACGGAAATGTGCGTGTCGCCTTCGTGGAAGCCATTGGCGAAAATAGAGTCATCGTCTCCGACAACTCTTCCGGCCAATGGCTCGATACAATCGTCAGCCCCGACGGCAATCGAGCATCAACGACGGATTTCGACATGGCCGCCGACGCCGACGGACATATCCACGTCTGCTGGTTCGATACGACTCTTGAGCGCTTGCGCTATGCCAACGACATCTCCCGAGCATGGCAAACGGAAACATTGGATTTCGATTTGAACATCAGCACAGGTTTCTCCCTGGCCGCAGGCGACAACGGCAAGGCGCACATCGCCTGTTTCATTTCCGACCAGCTCACTCACCTTACAAATAGCAGCGGCGTATGGTCGGCGAATACCGTGGAACCGACGACCAATGGCCAGGAGCCGAGCATCGCCGTGGATCAGCAGGGCTTCGTGCACATCAGCTTCGCCGATGACCGCGATGTACAATACGCAAGCGATTGGGCTAACCAATGGGAAGTCCGCCAAATTTGCCAGGTCAGCAGCGGATACGATTGGGGTTGCGGCTCTTTCAGCGATATCGAGGTGGACGCTATAGGACAAGTCAATATTCTGTATTCCTATTTCATATCCTGGAGTCTGGAGCCGCCCGCCTATGAAACGCACTTATCTCAGGCTGTTTTTCAAGCCGGATCGCCTAGTGAAACCCGTGCCGATATCGCAAGCTACTCGAGCAGCGAAAGTTACGCTGCTTACCGCTTTTCCTTAAGCGCAACGCCCGATCGAAAGCTTCATATCAGTTATGCGGAAATATTCGATGCACCCTACAGGCTATTTTATCACTTTGAAAACACGAGCACGCAGGTTTCGCACTTGAATCTGGGAACGGTTTCTGATTCCTGCTTCGCCATGGGAAGCGACGGATCGTATCATTTCAGTTATCTTGCGGGACCGTTCTACCATGCTGTTAATTACGCGGGAGCACGATCCTGGAAATTCCTGGGCCAGGGTTATTATTACCAATTGGGATTGGGCCGTCACAACTCAGAGAGCATCGGTAAAGACAGTGTTATTCATGTCGATGATAGCGGCGTCGCGCACATCAGTTATGGATGGCATCACGGAGAAAGCGATATGGGCGCAGCGTCGGTAGTCTGGCGGATTCATCACGCCAGCATCGACGGTGATACCGTCACAACAACAACTCCCGTTGAAGAGTCCTATTATCCGGCCAGCGAAATAGCGCCTTATTCTTCCTCCATTTTAGACGCGGCAGGTGATATCCACATGGCCTATCGCATTCCGCAATATTACTCGGACTTGCTTTACAAAAACGGTCAGCAGACTTCGACAATCGATGAAAACGGATTCGGACCCTCCGCGATAGCCATAGATGATGAAGGTTTCGTGCATGTTGTGTATACGAGATCACCACCCTATCAACTGGCATACGCGACGAATCGCTCGGGCGATTGGCAATCGGAAACCATTATCGATGACTTGAATTATTTTTATGGGGGGCTTCAAATTTCCCTTGCCGTCGACAGTGAACATCACGCGCACGTCCTATTATCGTTTACCTACTACAATTTCGTGAAGTACGCCGAAAGTTCCGGCGGACAATGGAGCGTTGAAACGATTACCGATAATGGCATAGGGCATCGCGGCGCCCTGGCCCTGGACTCAAGCGACAATGCTCATATCGTGTATTACGATCTTTCGCATAAGCAAATCCGCTACGCCGTGAAATACGGCGATGAATGGATTCCTTATGTTGTGGATAAGGGGGAAGGCCAGGCCGGGCTGGTTCTTGATGAATCAAATGGCGAGGCTCACGTCGGATACGTGAGCGACGGCGGTTTATGGGTCGCGGCGTTTCCTATTCCATAGACCCTAAAGCACCTTTCCGATCACCCTTTGCACGTTGCCGCCAATAATCTTTTTGACATCGTCTTCGCCCACGCCGGCGTCCAGGAGCAAGGCCGTAATTTTCGGCAAATCCGTGATGTCGTTGAAGCCGACGGGGTGCGTCCAGAGCCAGCCGTCAAGGTCGGAGCCGTAGGCAACGTGGTCGGCGCCGGCGACTTTAACCACGTGGAGAATGTGCTTCACCAGATCGCCCAGCGGCCCCACGGGAATGGGAGACAGAAATTGCGGCCCGAAGATAATGCCCACCACGCCGCCGGTCTTTGCAACCGCTTCGATCTGCTCATCGTCGATATTACGCCACATTGGGCGCACGCCGCTCACTCCCGTGTGACTCACAATCACGGGACGCTCCGAGCGTTCGCACGCTTCCATGAAGCCCGGCTTGTTGATATGCGCCAGGTCTAAAATGATTTGTCTCTTGTGAATTTCATCCACGAGTTTTCTGCCAAAATCCGTCAAGCCCACGTGCGCGGTTTTGCGTGAGCCGAGTCCCATCGCGCAGCAGGCCGCCTCGTTGTTGGAAAAATGACTTAAGGTGAAATAGCGCATGCCCATCTCGCGGGCTTCGTGAAAATTATCCATGTTTCCGGCGATGGCGTGCGCGCCCTCGATTCCCGGCAACGCGCACATGGCCCCCCGCTTGAGTCCGTCCTTAAGCGCCTTTGCGCTTTCGATGAGGCAAATCTCGTCGGGCCGGTCCTCACAGACGCGGCGCAGGTATCCCAGTAGGCGAAGGATGCCGCCCATGCGGCGCTTTGGGGAGGATTTCGGCGAGCACACCAGGCCCATGCCCCAAATGTCCAGACCCGCCTCCCGATTGCGCGGCAGGTCCATGTGGCAAACAAAGGGCGAAAGGGGCACGCGGTTTCTGTGCCGCTTTGATATGTCGTAGCCAAACAGTTCGTGCAGCAAGAGCGTGTCCGAGTGCAGATCGGCCACAATGCATTGTTGGTGAAGCAGACTCGCCCTGGCCAGGGCTTGCTGAGATGGCGCTTTGCTTGTGATCATCCGTTGAAATCCAAAGTGTCACAAAAAAAAAGAAAGGGCGGGGTTAAGCCCGCCCGTGTTTGAATATTGAGCGGTTATTACTCAACCTTCTCGAATCGCGCCTGGAAGAAACGAAGCAATTTCGGTTCATAGACAAAGCGCAAGCCCTTAACGGATTCGCGGCGTTCATAAAGGTCCACGATGGATTCCCAGGTGACGTCCATGTGCGATTTTGTATAAACGCGCCGTGGGATCGTCAGTCGAACCATCTCCAGATTCGGCCTGTGGTTCTTGCCGTCGGCGCGCCGCCCGGCGGAAACATTGCCGCGTTCCATGGCGCGCACGCCGCCCTCGACGTAAAGCTCCGACGCCAGCACCTGGGCCGGAAATTCGTCCTGATCAATGTGCGGAAGGAATTTCTTGGCATCCAGATAAACGGCGTGGCCGCCGATGGGCTGCACAATGGGAATATTGTGGTCGATGAGCTGTTGTCCCAGATACTCGGTTTGCATCATGCGCGCCCTGAGGTGGTCGATCTGCACGCATTCGACGATGCCCTGCGCCATGGCTTGCATGTCCCGGCCCGCCATGCCGCCGTAAGTGTGCAAGCCTTCATAAACAACAACCATCTCTCGGGCTTGTTCCGCGATATCGTCGTCGTTGACCGCCAGGAAACCACCGATGTTGACAAGGTGATCCTTTTTTGACGACATGGTGCAGCCGTCGGAATAGGAACACATCTCCTTGAGAATTTCTTTGATGCTCTTGTCCTGATAGCCGTCTTCTCGCACCTTGATGAAGTAACAATTCTCCACGCACCGCGTAGCATCCAAAAACACATGAATGCCCAGCGGCTGACAGTATTCATAAACTTCCCGAAAGTTTTTCATGCTGGCGGGCTGTCCGCCGGCCATATTCACGTTGCCTTCAAAACTGACGTAGGCCACGCGGTCCGCACCGTACTCGGCGACCACACCCTTGAGTTTATCGAGATCGATGCTGCCCTTGAATGGGTGCAAATTCGTCGGATCGTGGGCTTCGTCGATGATGACATCCACAAATTTTCCGCCGGCCAGTTCCTGGTGCAGCTTGGTGGTCGTGAAATACATGTTGCCGGGAACGACCTGATCCTTGTCCCGATCAATCATGATCTGAGAGAGAATGTGCTCCGCGCCGCGTCCCTGGTGCGTTGGGATGACATGCTTATAGCCGTAGTGTTCAGTAATGGTGTCACACATGGCATAAAAATTCTTGCTGCCAGCGTAGGCTTCGTCGCCGAGCATCATGGCGGCCCACTGCGCGTCGGACATGGCGGATGTGCCCGAGTCGGTCAAAAGGTCGATGTAAACGTCATCGCTTTTGAGTAAGAAGGTATTGTATCCGGCTTCGACAATTGCCTTTTCCCGGTCTTCGCGTGTTGTCATTTTGAGCGGTTCGACGACCTTGATTTTATAAGGTTCCGCCCAGTGACGTTTCGTTTTCTCTGCCATTTGTTCCCTCCTGCTTTTAGATTCATGCCCACGTGGGGCGCTTAGAATGACCCGGTGCGAATCCGCTACGCTTTTAGGATCCGAACCCTTTTGAGGAATAATTCAATAGCTCAATTATCCCACAACCCAAAACCAGTGTGATTCTAACAATTTCGCCATGAATTGCAATTGATTGCGACACTTGCTAATTTCCACCCTGCCGGTGCATCCACTGGCAACCAAGAGGATGGTATCATGCGGATCATTATTGTCGGCGGGGGCGAAGTCGGTTTTGCCATTGCCAGGCGCATTTCCGAAGAAAAAATAGACGTTGTCATGATCGAGCACAACGAGCAGCGCTGCCGAATGGCATCCGAGGAACTGGACATCGCCGTCATCAACGGACATGGGGCCTCCCCAAAATACCTTCTTAAAGCCGGCGTGGACGACGCGGAAATTCTCATTGCCGTCACCAACTCGGACGACGTCAACATCGCCACCTGCGCCGTGGCCGGAAAGATGAATCCCGGCATGCGCCGCATCGCCCGGCTGCGCCGTGATGATCTAATGAGCCATATCGAGGAATTTGGCAGTGAACATTTCGGGATTGACCTCGTTATCAACCTCGACAATGAGGCCGCCCGCACAATCATCAATCTCCTGGACGTTCCCACGGCGGATTCGATCCTGGATTTTGCCGAGGGCAAGATTCGGCTGCTCGGCTTCCAGGTGCAAAAGGACGCGCCGATCCTCGGGCGTTCGCTCATCGAACTCGCCGGCCAATATCAACTGAAAAACGTGCTGATCGCCGCCATAGGACGCGAGGGGCATGTCATCATCCCGCGTGGCGACGATGTCATTCAGCCCGACGATTTTTTGTGGTTCATCGCCGGACAGGAAAATATCGAGGTCGTTTCAACCATGGTGGGCAAGTCCTTTCATCCCATCCGGCGCGTGATGATCAACGGCGACACCAATGTCGCCTATGAACTGGCCAAAATGCTCGAAAGGCGCGACATAGGATGCAAGCTGATCGTGGAAGATCGACAAAGAGCTGAAGACCTGGCTGAACAACTCGACGCGACGGTCGTTCTGCACGGACGCGGCATTGATCTGTCGCTGCTGCGCGAAGAGAATATCGGCGAGGTATCCGCCTACATTTCCGTCAGTTCCCGCGAGGAAGACAATGTTCTGTCATCCATGCTGGCCGCTCGGGAGGGCGTTCCCCGCGTGATCGCCATGATCGAGTTGCGAGACTACGCGCAGGTGATCACCTCCATCGGAATCAACACCATCGTATCCAAGAACAACAGCGCGGTCAGCGCCATCCTCGGCATGATTCGCAAGGGCATGATTCTATCGACATCCCTTCTGGGCAGCGACGCCGAAGTGATTGAGTACAAAGCTCTTGAGACATCGGAGATTGTGGAGAAGCCACTCAAAGATGTCCGATTTCCGCGCGGTGCGCTGCTCGGCGCGATCGTGCGCAACGGAGACGTCATCATTCCATCGGGCAACGACCAGGTTCAGCCCGGCGACCGGATTTGCGTTTTCACATCCAAGAAGGCCCTGAAAAAAGTCGAGAAGTTGACCACAGTCGGCCTTGGGTACTTTTAAAAATGCGTTGGAAATTCGTCGCGGGAATCTTGGGAGCTTTCACCTTTGTGCTCGGCCTCGTGCTGGCGCTTCCCATGCTCGTGGCCCTAATTTATCGCGAAAGCTGCGCTGGCGGATTCGCTTTGTCCATGCTTGTCGCCACAATTGTCGGCGGCGCTGTCTGGCTTAGCTTCAGGCGCTATAGGGAAGAGATCAACCTTAAGGAAGGTCTTTTCATCGTCGCCGGAGCATGGTTTTTCGCCTGCCTGTTCGGCGCCCTTCCATTTTATTTCTGCGGTGTCTTTGACAATTTCACTGATTGCTTTTTTGAAACCTGCTCTGGTTTCACGACGACCGGTGCGACGGTTCTCACTGATATTGAAGCCCAGCAAAAGGGCATCCTGTTTTGGCGATCTTTCACGCACTGGCTCGGTGGAATGGGCATCATCGTCCTGTCCATCGCCATCCTTCCCCTGATCGGCGTCGGCGGCATGCAGCTGTTTCGGGCAGAAGTACCGGGGCCGACAGCCGACAAAATCAAGCCCCGAATAGCCGAGACGGCGCGGATTCTTTGGCTTGTGTACGTAGGCTTGTCGGTTTTTGAAACCCTGCTTCTGATGCTGGGAGGAATGGACTTCTTCGACGCCCTCTGCCACACCTTCGGAACAATGGCCACGGGTGGTTTTTCGACAAAAAACGCCAGCATCGGACATTACGACAGTTCCTACATCCATTACGTCATTGCGATTTTCATGTTTCTGGCCGGTGTGAATTTCGCCCTTCATTTCGCCGCCGTTCGGGGAAATTTCAAGGCGTATTTAAAAGACAACGAATTTCGGATCTACACTTCCATCATAGTCGTGATGACGATCATGGGATCGCTCGTCCTGATATTTCAAACAGACAAATCCGTTTCCGTTTCCATTCGCGACACATTCTTTCAGATCGTAGCCTTCATCACGACCACAGGATACAGCACCTCCGATTACGAGTTGTGGCCATTCGGCGGGCAGATTTTGCTTTTGATTCTCATGTTTGTCGGGGGCAGCACCGGCTCGACGGGGGGCGGTGTCAAGGTCATGCGCCACGTATTGATGTTCAAGCAGGCCTACAACGAATTGTACATGCTCGTGCATCCTCACGCCGTGCGCGTCATCAAATACGGAAAAACTACGGTAAGCCCGGCGGTCATGCGCTCCATCTGGAGCTTTCTTTTCCTATATCTCTTTCTCTTTGCTCTGGCCTCAATAATCATGGGAATGCTGGGGCACGATCCCCTGACGGCGACTACGACCGTCGCCTCCGCCATTGGAAACATCGGGCCGGGTTTCGGCCACATCGGCCCCACGGAAAACTACGCGCACTTCGGCGTGGCCGCCAAATGGCTGCTATCCATGTGCATGTTGATAGGACGACTCGAAGTTTATACGGTCGTCATCCTCTTTGCCCCCGCCTTTTGGAGGAAGTAATAATTATTTAGTGAAGACGGATTTTTCTCGCCAAAGAATTTGTCGGAAAAATAGTTTTGAAGCGAATATCTGTGAAATGCTTTTCGATGTGCAATACAAAACGCAATGGTCTATCGGAAATATCTTATTTTATATCGTTTCGTGCAGATGAGGTGCATGCCGTAATTGCAGCCACCGTTTTTTCTCCGACTTAACTCTCGACGCCGGTTAATGCACGGCGCCACCATTGATAAGATTTAGTAGCGGCTTATGAGAATCGTCCACATTTTTCACTAGCAGATCAAAATGCGTTACGGTGAAAAACGGCTGGGAAATGATTGAAATCCGATCATGAACGTATAGGTCCCAAGGGATGCTGTCCAGACTGACGGCCCATCGACGAACCAATTGATCCAGCGTTTTTACATCGTAAGGGTAGTCCAACAAATATTGATACCCTTCAAACATTTGCATAATAATCCCATCCGCTCTTTGCTTCTGCAGGACTTCCAGAATGGAAAAGTTGATAATCATGTCCGGCTGGAAATTCTCTGGAGGCGCCGGGCGGTCGAAACCTTCAACGATATGTAGAGAGATATCGAATACGGGAAAATACACGCGCAATGATCCTCCCTTGTTTTTCAACTCCAGTAAGAAATGCAGCATTTCAGCATCGGTGCTGGTATATGGCGCCATAATCAGAATTGATGCGCCATGCGAACTTGCTGATTTTTCCGCCGCGAGTTCAGCGATTGTCATCAACGCTGAGGAGGCTGCGAACGGCATGTGGACCGGCACTTCCCATGATTGAAAATAGCGCCTGTAATCCGTGGGTGCGCCAAAAAGCTCGGTCGGATTCGGTTGATACATAAATGACAGGTTAACGAATGTGAATGAACCAATGACGGCAATGGCCGCCGTCGCGACGCCGCCCCATCGTCCCCTGGCAACTTTTGCAACGGCGACGCCGATCAATACGGCGCACGTCGGCAGCAGAGCGAAGATGTAATTGTAGTTTTTCTTGGCAATAAGTGAGAGCAAAACCAGAGGAACAAGAAAATAGATCAAGAGCGCGCCCTGCCGAGCCGTCGGACGCCATGCAGTAATGCCCAATGCAGCCAGAGTCAGGATCGCAAAAGGAGGAGAAAGATTTTCATGCCACATGATAAGAAAGTAAGCCCAGATGGCGGATGGATCCGCGGCGATGTTTCCGGGCGTGTATTTTATTGCCCTTTGATCAATAGCTTCGAAATTTAAATAACCGATAGCCATGTAAATATACCTGTAATCCGTCAAGAGCACTATAACGAAGAGTGCTGCAGCCGATAGCGATAACGCCAATATCCGTCTGTGTTTGGTCCTTCCGCGAATCATTTGGAAAATAAAAAAGTAAGCCGCCGGAAAAAATAACACGAAAAGCGTCATAATATTTTCACTGACGGTTTCGCCAAGTCTCATCGACAAGGCGCAAAGAAGCGCAAAGGCCATCGTTGGAGCCGCTTTTGTGAAAGCTCTGGAACTTAAAAGCAGCCAGAAACCCAGCAAAGGGAAAAACATTCCGGCAATGAAAGTGCAATAAATGCGCGACCACCCGAAAACGGCGGGGAAAAGCATGATCGAAACCGCAGCGGCTAGACCACCTAGTCTATTGCCAAGCATCCTGGCGGTATCATATGCAAAGATGATCAGCAATAAATAATAAATGGTGGAAGTAAAAACCATGCTGCGATAGCTCAATCCGAACAGAGACGCTACGAGCACCGAACTCACCTGATAGAGATTATAATCTTTTAAGCAAAGGAATTTCCCGATGCCTCTGAGGGGATCTTCTAATAATAAACGAAAGGCATGTATCCCAGAGAGCATTGTGCCATGGCCGGCGTAAACCGGGATATGGTGCGTATGGAGCCACAAAAGATTCAGGCACACGGCGGCGATCAGGATCAGAGCAAGTATCGCTAAAGCCCCTCGGGGACGGCCGAAGCGGGATTTGTTGTCTGTTTCATTCACTTCGCACGATTCCCCGCAACGATTTTTAATGCTTTAAGGACTTGTCAAAAAAGTAGAATAAAGTGCATTCGTTGTCATCCCGACTGGAACCTTTCGTCTTTGCCGGACAACAACCTCCACAAAAGTCAAGAGCCTGTTTCGGGCATAGTTAACTTTGATACCACGGGCCGAATGCCTTCGTCCACCGACTCAAAAGCCGAAACGCCGGCAACGACTTCTTCGCTGAAGAACGCTCGGCAACGGTAGGGATGCGACATCCGCGACGCCAGTGGCGGCATTTGCCGACGAAACCCCCGGAAAGCTTGTTTTTCGATGCTTAACAGAGGATTATATCGAAAACTTGCTGGAGACAGATATCACTTTTGGGACAGAAAATTTGCGTCGATCAGAATATACGAATGGTGAAAGCCTTCATTCTCGCGTTTCATCTTGGACATTTCCCTTCAGGGTTTCCAACAATTTTCTGTTCGCGAGCCTGCTGTGCATCGTGGCAATATCCAATGTCGGGTGGTTGATGAGCATCCCATATGGGATCATTGGCGTGGACGCGGATATTTACCATGCCGCTTCCATGCACATCTTGCGTTATCTGACGGGGATTCAGGAATGGGGATTTGAACCTTCAATCTATCCCGGCTCCTACCGCGGCCCACTTTTTTTCCTCGCATCAGTGGCGCTCCCATATCTTCTGGGCGCGAAGCATATGCTTTTTGCTCTAACCAATACATTTTTTCTCATCGTTCTACTTTCGGCCGTGTATGGCATTGGACGCCGCTTATTCTCGGAACGCCAAGGGCTGATAGCCGCCGTTATCTGCGTGTCCATACCTGCTGTTCTTTTAGGGTCGCGAAGCTTTAATCTGGAAATCGCCTTATCTTCCATGATCGCGCTCAGCATGTATTGCCTCGTTCGAAGCGCTCAATTGACCAAGCTCGGATGGGCTCTTTGCTTCGGGGCGGCGGGAGCCCTGGCAATGCTGGCCAAAGGGACGGCGTTCGTTTTTTTCCTGGCTCCCTTGGGGGGTATTTGGCTTTCAATTATCGGTCGCGGCGTCAAATCCTTGCGTGGCGCTGACCGGTCGAATTTCATACGTTCTTTCCTATACTCCGCCTTGGCAATAGGCGTTTTCATTTTGATATCATCCTTATGGTATAAGAATCTTTTTACGCATTTATTCGTCTCAATCGGCAATCACCTGGAAGTCTATAATAATACACCGGACGCTTATAATACACTCAAAGAGGGACAAAGTTCTTTTCCGGCGCAAATCCTCAAGGGCATAGGGCCGTTCACCCTCGCCTTGATGCTTCTTGCCGTGATATCCTTTCTGCGTAAAAAACCCCGAGGCTTTTTCATCCTGATCCCCTGGGCCGTGCTTCCTGTGCTGGCCTTTGCGTCGGCTCCCGCCGACCTCGTTCGTTTTCTGCAACCTTCCTATCCGGCTTTTGCGTTGATCTGCGGCAGATTCTTTTCGGAAAGTCTGAACAAACGAAAGATAATTCAAATATTGCTGGCGGTTGGTATGGCGCTGCAGATGGTCTTCACAAGCATCCCCCCAACTTTCGCAAAACCCATTACCTCTTTCCAAAGGCCCTGTTTTACCTGGGAGGAACGATCAGATTTCATCAGTGCGGTTAAACGATCGACTCAAGGCGAAAATCCCACCGTTGTAATTTATCAACCCCAGTTAGTTTATGAATTGGGCATTAATGTCGTGTATTACTTTCTTTCCCTTGGCATGCCCCAGGCTAAGATTCACATAACAACTTCGCAAGATAGCCTGGCGAATTATCGCCTGCGCACCTTTTGTGAAAATATGCCGGAGGCGGATATAGTCGTCCTTATTGGCAATCGGACTTTGATGGAGGAAATCAAAACCGGAAGTTTCATTAGCCATCACCCTGGCTTAGCGAACCAAAATCAGGGAGAAAATGAGAACTCAACCACGTCGTGCCTGAAAAAATTGCGAAAGCGAGTAACTAATATCGAGCCTCTCGCTCGATTTGCCAACCATGGCAGTGTGATCCTTCTTTATCCCGGACGACAAGAGCCATCCGATCTCAATGGTGAAAACGTCGACAACGACCAGTTGAATTGATTATGGCCCGGCGATAGTGCGTCTTCATGCTTGAAATTTTTCCGGTCGCATGAAAAATTGCTGACCTTGTTTCGCTATAGCAAAACTCATCATGGAGCATCAATGGCTATCAATGCCGATCGCCTGTGCGCATTGAAAAACGAAGCCGAGCGGCACCTGACGACAAAATTGCTGCCTTTCTGGCTTTCGCGCTGCAAAGACGAAAAATACGGCGGCTTCATCACGCATTTCGACTCTGGTGGCCAGGATACAGGCGTCGACGAAAAATCCCTGATCTCCCAGGCGCGCACCATCTACACCATGGCTTCGGCGCATCGCGCGGGCTACGGCGGCGGGGCATGCGCCAGGTACGCCGCGCACGGCGTGCGTTTTCTCATCGACAAATACTGGGACAAGATTCATGGCGGCTTTTACTGGATGGCCAACCGCCGGGGCGACATCACCATCGATAAAAAAATCCTCTACGGCCAGAGTTTCGCGATCTACGCACTGTCGGAATACGCACTGGCCACGGGCGACAAGGAGGCGATGAATTACGCCATGAAGACCTTCGCTCTGGTCAGACTGTATTGCCTGGACCGACAGCGCGGGGGTTATCTGGAGATGTTCGAGCGGAACTGGCGGCTGCGCGGCGCAGGCGCCGCCGGCGGGGACAGAAAAACCCTCGACGCACACATGCACCTTATGGAAGCCTTTACGACCCTATCGGAAATGAGCAGCGATGATGAGCACCGGAAAGCCCTAACGGAGGTGATTGATCTATTGACCACGCGATTTCTACATCCGCAAAGCGGCACAGGCATCGCGCAATTCACTGACGACTGGCAAGTTGCCCCGCAAATCAAATTCGACATTGTCTGGGGTCAGGATCGTTTCCCGGACGCCGGTGTAAAAATTAGGGCAAAAGACAACACATCTTACGGTCACAACGCCGAACTGGCCTGGCTCATGATCCACGCCCTGCGCGTTCTTGGAGAAACCATCGACGAGCGCCGTGAGGCGATCAGAAAACTACTGAACCACACCGTGGAATACGGGATTGACCAGCGCTGCGGCGGGGTTTTTGTGGAAGGCCCGCACGAAGGACCGGCGCACGATCAGGAAAAGGAATTTTGGCAACAGGCCGAAGTTCTGGTCGCCATGCTCGATGCTTGCATTATCTTCGGCGACGACAAATATCTCGACGCTTATGAGAACGTCCATCGTTTCGTATTTGACAAGGTCATCGACCACAATCTTGGCGAATGGCGACCGCTGCTAACGCGAGAAGGCAAGCCCATCTGGACGCACCTGGGGCACTCCTGGAAAACCAACTATCATACGGTGCGTTCTATGATTCAGTGCATAAAGAAAATGGCGGAATTTTGCACGCCTGGACGTGAAGGTGAGAAATAAAATATTATGTCTGTTGAGCCGCAACCCAATAGGATTCATTCCGATCAAGCCCCGCAAGGGGCCAATTGTGGATACAATATTTCTCATTTATATTGCAATTCCCATGCTGATAATCATGCCTTTGTTTTGGATACGATCGCCCGGATATAAGAGTCATCTAGCAACAATAAATCGGAGCAAGGCGCCGATGAAAGTCACGATAGTCGAAGGAGATTTTCTCGATCAAACAACCGACGGAATTGTCAATCCTCAGTCAGGACATAATAGGCTACTTTTTTCACAAAGGACGCAAACGATGGCGCAGCGGAAAATGCTTTATATCGAATTGAAAACGAACCATAATCATCGAGGTCCGGCGTGAATCAGCCTTGC
>CAZQAE010000020.1:0-39179 GCA_964591275.1 uncultured bacterium
AACTATGGAATATCGCTGGAATTATGTCAATTAAATAAAGTTAGCGCTTATGGGGGCCTGCCCCTACGACCTGGGCGCCGATAACTTCCTATTGCCAAAGTTTGCAACAAAATCACCCGAATAAACGCAGATCACCTTTTATGTTGCACACCCCAACACTGTGCGCGACTTGACCCATTGCACGCAATTATATGCGTCTGAAGGTTTAATGGTTCTTTCGCGGAAGTTTGGTCGCGCAAAAAAACACATGAGGTGATTTCGATGAGCAAGCTGAAACCGGAGACGCTGGCCGTGCACGCAGGCTATGATCCTGATCCCACAACCGGTTCGCGGGCCGTACCCATCTATCAGACGACGAGCTACGTGTTTGAAAATGCGGATCATGCTGCCGATCTTTTTGACCTGAATGCCGAGGGGCATATCTACTCCCGCATCAGCAACCCGACTTCCGACGCTTTGGAAAAACGGATGGCTGCTCTGGAAGGGGGCGTGGGAGCGCTGGCCGTCGCCTCGGGGCACGCCGCGGAATTTCTGACGATCATGACCCTTATGAAGACCGGCGATGAGTTCGTCGCCGCCTCCACTCTGTACGGCGGCACCTACAACATGTTCGCCGTCACGCTGCCGCGCGCGGGGATCACGGCGCGTTTCGTGGACATCGGCGATCTGGATCAGATTCGCAATGCGGTCAATGACAAAACGAAGGCGATATATCTTGAGACCATCGGCAATCCACGCCTGAATGTGCCCGACTTTGATGCGATTTCGCAGATTGCGCGGGATGCGCACGTTCCCATGATCGTGGACAACACGGTCGCGACGCCGACGCTTTTTCGCCCTTTCGAGCACGGGGCGAATATTGTGGTCCACAGCGCCACAAAATACATCGGCGGCCACGGCACATCCATCGGCGGCGTCATCGTGGATGGCGGCAATTTCCCCTGGGACAGCGGCAGATTCCCCGAGTTTACGGAAGAAAATCCGAGCTATCACGGCATGCGCTTTTTCGAGAAATTTGGGTCAAGCGCTTTTATCACAAAAGCCCGCGTGGAATCGCTGCGCGACTACGGTCCGTCGATCAGCCCCTTCAACGCGTTCATGTTCATCCAGGGCATTGAGACTTTGCACCTGCGCATGAAGCAGCATTCGGAAAACGCTCTGGCGCTGGCCGAGTGGCTGGCGAATCATCCGAAAGTCGCTTGGGTGAATCATCCCCTGCTCAAGGGCGATCCCTCATACGACCTGGCGCAAAAGTATCTGCCTGACGGCGCCGGCGGTCTGGTCGCGTTCGGAATCAAAGGCGGATTCGACGCCGGCAAGAAGCTTATCAACAGCGTGAAGCTCTGGTCGCTTTTGGCGAACATCGGCGACACGCGCTCCCTGATAATTCACCCGGCCTCGACGACGCACCGACAGCTTGGCGCGGACGAACTGGCGGCGGCGGGTGTGGGCGAGGATATGATCCGCCTTTCGGTGGGCATCGAGCACATCGACGACATTATCGAGGATCTGGATCAGGCCTTGTCGAAAACTTCCTGATTGCCCAAATTATTTTTCAGTCCCGGGAACAACGAAACCCAATGAAGTCGTTCCAGTCCGTAGGTACGAACCAGCCCCGATCCGAGGCGCGTATGTATCCGTAAAGAGAGCTCCAACCACCGCCCCGGAGCACGCGGAACGTTGCTTTTGTACGGTTTTCCGGATTCCTTTCAGCCATCCGGCTGTAGTAGTTCGCATCGTACCAGTCCTCGCACCATTCGTAGGCATTGCCCAGCGTGTCATACAGTCCGTAAGCATTTGGCTGCTTTTGACCAACCGGATGTGTCTTGCTCCCAGAATTGATTCTATACCAAGCAATTGAATCCAGGTTGCCGTATCGTTCGCCAGTGTTCCCGCCTCGCGCTGCATATTCCCACTGGGCTTCTGTTGGCAACCCTTTTCCCACTTTAGTGCAATAACTTTGGGCGTCGTTCCAGGACACCGTCTCAACTGGGCAGTTTGAGCAGTTTTTGAAATGACTCGGGTTCTTTCCCATGACTCGCTGGTATTTCGTTTGTGTCACTTCATACACATCCATGTAGAAGGAATCCAGATAGACCCGCTTGCGCGGCTTCTCGTTGTCGTAGCACGTGCTGTCGCTAGGCACGCAACCCATGTAAAACCAACCGGCGGGAATTTTGACCATGCCTTCCAGAGTTTTTGAAGTCGTTGTGTTCTTCGTATTGGTGCTGGGTGTCGGTGTTGCCTTCTCTTTTGCTTCGCTGACTACTTTTGACAACCGCTCCCTGGCAGGAGAGTTGTTAATACCCACTTCAAAGACGACGGAATTGGCGTTCCATCCATCCTGAACGCCAGACGCATCAGAGAAGCCGCCGCCTTTGGTCTGGGCGGATACTATCGCCGCAATCAAAAGGAAGGTTGCGACAACAACAACGAAACCGATTTTCCACCTCATCTATTTATCCTCACTCTCCGAAAACTGCGACCGGTGAAATTGAATTGGCGCGGAAAAATACCAAAGAACCCAATGCCCAAATAGCCAATTCACGGTCCTGCTAACGGACACAACGCGCATGGCAGACTTTGATGTTGTATCCTTTGTCGGCGGTGCCGTAGGTGCCGACGAGGCCGTTGGGAACATGAACGGCCCACGCGCGGGATGTGATTTGGCCGGGAGGCGCGACCGCCGAGGACGACCAATACCAGCTATACTGACTTGCCTCACCCGAAAGCTCCGGGGGCCAATACGCACCGTCTTGACCAGGGCCGCCATTGTATGAACAGCCATTACAATCAGACTTCACGTGAAGCGCCGGGAATTCTCTCAGGCAGCGTTGTGTCAAGCACGAATCCGTCACGCTGCAGTCACCGCCCGTCTGAGTCGCCGGACAGCCACGGATCAGACTGCGATGCTCCGAGATCGTCGGTAATCGCCAGCCGCTGGAACCGCCCAAGTTCAAGCTTGCGCAATGGGACTTCGCCGCTTTCCACGTCATCTTCCCGCCCGACGGAGACACCTGCCAGATCAAACCCGTAGTGTAATCTACCCATCCTTCGGCGTGCAGGTTTTCCGGTTCGTATTTCTCCATCTCATTGCTTCCATAAAAGGTCAAGGAAGCAAGCGTAGGCTCGCCATTTTCTATTCCAACGCTCGCTTCGGCGATCAGCAATGTCGGTTCCCCCGCATAAATCCTTGCCTTATCGACCGGAATTGCCAACTGCCCTGCAAAAGGGACTTTGTTTTCGCCCAACAAAACCTGGCAACTCAGCCCGAATGTCTGGACCTCAGCTGAATACTGGCTGAGTTGAAAGCTGACAGCCGACCGCGGAACCGGTTCGGTAATTTTCTCGATCTCCAAAATCTGCTCTTGCAGCGCAGTTTTCTGACTTTCGATGACGCTGATGATCGAGTTCTGTATCTCACTTTTTTTCGTATCACGTTCATTAGTCAGTTGCGTAACGATGCTGTTCGCCCTTTTTTTACGCTCCTGATACTGGGCGTCGGTCTCGAATTGGTCCTTGGGGGCGGGCTGATTTTCGCGGATCTTCTGGCCGTAATAGTCGTCGATCGGCTTGGTCTGCGCCGCGTATTCCTCGGCGTATCGCTTGTCCAAATCCACAAAAGCCCAGGATATCTTGCGATACTCAGCCAAGCCTTCGGCCACAGTGCGACCGGTGGAGGTACCGCCGGTGCCGAGTTTTTCACGCATGGCTTGGGCGTCGCGCTGCAGTTGCTCGGTGCGGGCCTTGGCTTCGGCAGACTGCATTTCGGCTTCGGCACTCCTGGCCCGGGCGTCGGCATGAGCCTTTGTTTGAAGTTCCTTCTCACGCCTTGCGGCGTCTTCCCTCAATTTTGCTTCTTTCAAAGCCGCCTCAGTCCGGAGTTGTTCGCGTTCGATTTCGCGCTGTATGGCCGCATCCTTCATCTTCGCCGCCGTGGCCGCCCGTTGTTTCAAGGCCGCGAGTTCCTGTTCCAGCGCCCCGACTTCCGCCGCCGCTTCATGCGCTTCACGATTGATATCAAGCTTGAAAATGAAATCGCCTTCCTGCCCGCCCGGTAGTGCAAACATTTGGGGCGTCTGTGCATTGCTGGTTTCGGTTTTCACCTTTGGGTTTAGATACATGAACAATTCAGATGCTAAAACGAAGCCGTCTTTGTTACCATCGGCCTGGCCGCGTAGGCCGCTGAGCATCCAATAAGTAAAAGCGGAATGTCGCAAGTGCGGCAATTCCAAGGCCCGTTCGCTGCCACGTCCGGCGGTAATAAGCTGGCGTGTTGGCAACTTGCTCATGCGCGCCACTTCTGCCATAGCGGCAGTCGAAGTGGCCGATTTTTGTGTTCCCGCGATGCCGCTATAGCAAGAATCTACCAAGAATATGACGTGCTTGGCACGCAGAAGGTCGGCCATCTTGCGGATCACGTCCATATCAAGACAAGTGGAGAATGGATCGTCCATGTTGCCTTCAAAAGGCACCAGATATCCCATCTTGCCGCCGGAAGGGAGCGGGTAATCCAAACCGTGGCCGGAGAAATATATAATGACGCCATCGTCTACACCGACTTGTTGCTGGATCGACGAAAACGCTCTCTTAATCCCCATTACGGTTGCTTCAGCGTCAAGGACAACTCGGATTTGCGACTGGGGAACCAAGTATGTCGACGAAAATGTTTGGGCTATCGCCTTTGCATCGGCAGCGGCGTATTGGAGATTGTAGGCACTGTTTTTATATTGACTGATGCCGACGGAAATAATCCAAACCTTCTTATATGGCGCATATTGCGCCGGGGTTTCAGTACCGGTGAAGCCCGGCCCCTTGTTCTGGGCAGAGACCACCGCAACAAGCAAAACTACAGCCATACCCACAACGATTAATGCCGTCGTTTTTTTCATGATGCCCCCATTTCATTTTAACGTTTTTATTTCATACTCCACGACCACCTGCGCCGTAGGGTTCTGATACTCCGTTGTGCTGCCGAAGCCCGGCCCCTTTGTCTTTAGCGTGCAGCCCTGGGGTTTGTCCACGTATTTGAAGGGCGCGGCAGTGCTGGCCTCCACGCGGATCACGTCCGCTTCGCCTATAGGCTCGCTGACCCTGTAGTGCATCCCTTTGGGCAGAAGTTCCGATGAATAATTGTAGCCCGCCTTAAACAGCGCGGACTGCTGCGTGCCGGGCAGATGATTCGGGTAATACTGGCAGACGTTGCCCAGGCCCTTGGTCTCCGCCGTGACGCGCACGTAGGCGTCGCTGCTTACCGTGACGTACACGTCATACTCATCGCCGAGCTTGAGCGCCGTCTGGCCGGAAATCACCGGCGTGCCGTCGGTTTTGCGAACCTCCACCTGCACCGTCAGGCCGTTCGCCGTGGCCGGGATGGGCTTTGCCCCCGCCAGCATCCAGTCGAGTTGGTTGCTCTTGTTGTCGGCATAAGCGACCGGCTGAAGAGGCACGAGAGCATCGCTTTGCTTGATGTATCCAACCAGGCCGTCGGGAAGTTTCACCTTGAACCAACCGCCGACCTCGCTGGCCAGCACGAGCAGCTCCTTGCCGACCGAAAGGATGCTGTCGTCCTTCCCCGCCTCGGCGTCGCCAAGGCCGAGTTGCTTCTTGAACCAGCTCACCCCCTTGGCGATGACGACCTTTCCGAGGGGCGTGGCCGCCGCGATCATGATCGGCACGAGCAGGCTCTTGGTCTTCGTTAGCTGGAGCGCGTCGGCCTTCACGTAACCCGTCTTGCCGTCCGGCGTCTGCACGCGCCAGTAAGCCCCGGCCTGGTGCGTCACCTCAACGATGGTGCCCTGCGAGAGGCTGGCGATCTTTGGCGTTGTTGCGGCTGGCGCTGCGAGGACATCTGATGTCTGCTTGACGGTGAAGGGCGCGGCGTGGGCAAGGGTAATAGAAATAATTATCGCCACGCACGCCAAAGATACGATTGCGAGAAGGCTTGCTCTTTTCATATTTCACCATCCAGAATTTACCGAATTTTACGAACGCAATGATGGTTCAGTCGCGGGGGAAAATCAAGGAGTTCCAATGGATCAGCAAGGCCGCTTGGGCGCACACCGCATCGCACCCTCACCCTGTCATGGTCGAGGCGTTTTGATAAACCGGTCTAGGAGCGCGGTCTTTCGGACATACCTTTTCATTACACGCAAAGCAAACGGGAAATGTATCAGGGTGCTTCACAAATTTAAGCGCCGGAAAACGCTTCGCTTTTCAACCGGCGTGTTCACAGTCCAAAGATTTGTACGACGCGATGATAAAGGTGCGCGATGGTGAACTCAAGCCCGTCAGCCTAGAAGCATGGAAAAGTGCGATGGGTTCACTTTTCAACCGGCGTTCACACAAGACAGATTCAGTTTGCATGGCTTATTGTCGGTCGGATCATAATAACGCCGAGAAAGGAGGCTACATTTTTCAAATTCAGCCACGCATTGTCCACCCAAGACCAAGCATCATCATCAGGCGTTCCTTGTTCGTCGAACCCGATGTACGGTCCTTGCTGGTAAGCCACATCGCATTCAAATCCAAGCCATAACTGGCCACTGACAAGAGGATTCTGCAGGGCAGGCACACTTGATAAATCGAAAGTATGCCAGCCAGTTGATTGTCCCAACAAATACGGAATGGACCTGTAAACAGGAGTATTTGGTGGATAGCCCTTTGTTCCATCATTGTAATAAGCCACAATTCGCATTTTGTTCGAAGAGGCTGTATGTATATAATAATCGAAACTAACGAGCTTCGCTGGGTGGACAGGAATATTGAACCCTTGGACAAGTGCTTCATTTCCAAGAAAGCCGTAACTAGCACCTCCATCATCAAGAATCAGTTCTGTTTCTACCGTATCGTCATCCACGTCGTCATCCACGTCGTCGTCCACGTCGTCATCGCCGCTGGAGTCGTCATCGCCGCTGGAGTCGTCGTCATCGTCGCCGCAGCCGCAGGCTGTGGCAAGCGTAAAACACAAGCCCAATATTGAAAGCAATGAGATAAGAAAGGCACTTTTCCAGATATTCATAATCCCGCTCCCAGTTTTTGACTTGCTTAAGCTGTCGCCATTATATCAGGTTCGATATTCGCAAGAAAGCGCCGTTGCGTTCATCCCTGGTTCATCATCCAGGCCATTGCCCGGGGGCGTCGCCTTATATTCGATTCGTGGAAGGGTTCACCGCCTCATTCTCTTGAATGCGCCGGATAGCAGGCCAAGCCGGACCAAAGAACCAAATCACCGAATTACCAAATATTCACGTTCGGCTAACGGACACATCGCACATAGCTGTCGAGGGCGACACCGTTGCGGTAGATGTAGGCGTTGTCGAAATAGATGCGCCACGCGAGGTAGTCGTAGTCCGCGACACCAGAGGAAGACCAATACCATGAATGTTCACCATTCAACTCTGACGGCCAATAGCAGCCATCGGCAGGGCCTTCGCCGCCTGAACATTCGGAACAGGAATCCTCGTTCCAACAAGTTGAATCCAGGCACTCATCCGTCACCCCGCACGAACCGCCAGTCTCCGTAGCGTCGCAGCCGCGAATCAGACTGCGTAGCTCGGAGATGGAAGGTAGGCGCCAGTCGTCGTGTCCGCCAAGTGACAAGTCGTTACAGTAAGTTTTTGCGTTCGCCCAATTCTTCACACCGTCAAAAGGAGGATTCTGCCACGTCAGGCCAGTATTTGGGTCGTTACAAACATCGCTGTCGCATTCCAGCGGTTCGTATTCATCGTCATCGTCAATGTCGTCGTCATCCGCGTCGTCGTCCACATCGTCATCCCAGATCACATCATCATCCGCGTCGTCGTTCGCATCGTCGTCGTCAGCTTCATCGGTATCATCGTCATCGCTGCTCTGACCGTCGTCGTCATCGTCGCCGCAGCCACAGGCTGTGGCAAGCGTAAAACACAAGCCCAATATTGAAAGCAATGAGATAAGAATGGCACTTTTCCAGATATTCATAATCCCGCTCCTAGTTTTTGATTTGCTTAAGCTGCCGCCATTATAGGCCGTTCAGTTATGGAAGGAAAGCCGCCGCTTCGTCAATCGTCCAAGGCCATCGCTCGGAGCCGTTGCCGTCTATTCGATTTATGGGATACGCTACTGCCGCTACAGACAAAGCAAAACCCCCGAAATCATCAATGATTCCGGGGGTTTTCTCTAAGCGGGAAACGGGAGTCGGACCCGCGACCCTCGCCTTGGCAAGGCGATGCTCTACCACTGAGCTATTCCCGCGTGCACGTCCGTCACACGAAACCAACTTATATATTTAGGAGAATGGGGTGTCAAGGGCGAGTATATTTAAAGCCGCCAAACTTCGCAGGGGATTCTTCTTTGTCTTTTTGCTCAGGGTTTTCTAAAAGGCCATGCCACGGATTTGTCGCTGTTTTCCAATGAATTTAAAAAAACCATTTTTTGTCGCGGACTTTAGGAGGCTACGGTTTCTTGACATCAGATTTTAATGTATGAATATGAAGTCTTGCCGGTTATTGAAAGGGGCTTTGATTCACCATGCCGAACGAGCAATCGCCGATCAAGCGGCTGACGAAAATGAAGGATGATGTTTTAGAGGACATCGCCCACGAATTTCTTACGAATCCCCGCTTTGGAAACGCGCTGGGCGTCGCCTTGAGACGCGCTTTCAGCACGAAGGAGCGCATGAATCGCGACGTGGCCATTTTCATGGGGCTTGCGGGGGTTCCGAGCAAGACCGATTTCGACAGGCTGGCCGATCGGGCCATGGGCTTGAATAAAAATGTTTTGAGACTGGAAAAGCGAATAGATGAACTGGTGATGCGTGTCGAGAAGCTGGCAACAAAGGGCCGGGAATAGAACTGCTTGGGGAAACGCTATTTTTAAGGGGAACCCGCGTTGTCATTTTGAGCATTGCCATCACGCTGCCGCACGGACAAAGGGATTCCTCCACTTCGCTTCGTTTCGGTCGGAATGACAATAATGTGCGCCTTGTTTTTATAAAACGGATAAACGGATAAAGACCATGCGGAAAATCGCTTTCGTCAACGAAAAAGGCGGCAGTTGTAAAACGACTCTTTCGGTCAACATCGCCTCGTATTTCGCGGCGCGCGGGGGCAAGCGCGTCCTGCTTATCGACTTTGACCCGCAGGGACAATCGGGCAAGAGCCTGGGGATCGATGTCAAATCCGCGAAAGTGACAACGCTGGAACTGCTGATGGATCCGAATGTAAAAGTCGCCGACGCCGCCATGCCCACGCGCATTGAAAATCTGGACATCATCGTTTCCAACAAAACGCTGACCGACTTTCCCACGCAGGTTGCCGACGACGAAAACCGCAACGCCAGGCTCCGGGATAAGTTGCGGGGTCTGCGCGGTTATGATTATCTGATTTTTGATGCGCCTCCTTCGATGGGTCTTATTACGATCAATATTATGCTGGGGGCCGGCGAGATCATTATTCCCGTCAATCTGACCTATCTGGCTCTTGACGGATGCGCGGAGATCGTTGAGACCGTTGGCGCAGTCAAGAAAAATCTCGGCAACCGCGCACTGCAAATCAGCCTTGTTCTTCCGGTGCTGTATCGCAACACGCGCCTAGCCAACGCGATTTTGCAAAAACTGTCGGATTTCTTCGGCGACAAACTTTCGAAAAACGTTCTGGGATACAACGTGATCGTGGATGAGGCGCAAAGTTACGGAAAAACCGTTTGGGAATACGCGCCGAACTCGCGCGGTGCCCAGGTTTTCGAGGCCATCGCCAAAGAGATCGACGCGCTGGGTTAGCTTGGCGATCAGTGATTAGAGTTCACTCATTTGTGCCAGAGCGACATTTCCTGTTCCCATAGTCGAGGGGTTGTCGCAATCAGCCCCGCAAAGGGCTACATTTTGTCGTCTCAAAGCGAGGCTCATGAAAATGACAACATGCGTGTGATGAGAATAAAAAAATTCAGTCCGGCGTTTTTTGCCTTCGCGCTGGCGATGGCGGCGCTGTTCGGGCTTGCGCAACAAGTCGAGGCGAAGAAGCGCGCCAGTATCCAGGTTTCCGCGGTCGAATTTGACGGAAGAGCCTACCTTGTCAGTTTCTCGCTCAAAGGCGCTTTCACCGAAGATATGGAAAGGGCGATTCTGGCGGGGATTCCGACGACCTTCACATATTTTTTCAAAATTCAGCACGATGTTTCAGTTCTTGCGGATGAAACGATTCACGCCTTTCAGATTGTGCGGACGGTTCGTTATGACAGCATCCGTCAAAGTTTTTCGATCTTTTTAGGAGAAAAGGATTCGGTGACAACAGCCAAAACCCTCTCGGAAGCCAGGGCGATTATGACCATTTTTGACAGCATCGGGATTCACGTCCCCATAGCGCCTTCTTCCGGCGAGGGCTATTACCTGATGATCCGCGCGCAGATGGAAAAAGTGGAGCTTCCCCCTGCCATTTCCAAGCTCTTCAACTTCTTTTTCCAGTCCTTTCTTTCATCTTTGTGGCGTTTTGAGACGCCATGGATGCGGATCAATCTGCCGGCGCCGTCCCCCGACGCCCATCCAGGCAAAGGCATGACGCCGTGAGTGAATCCAATGGCATAAGTCCTGACGTGGAACGGGAATTGGCCAGGCGTCGCCGTCGCGGCGAGTTTATCTGGACTATCCTGATCATCCTGGGAATTTTGACCTTATTCGTGATCGAGCGTTACGCGCTGCCAACGCAGGGAAACTTTCCCATCTCGCACAACATCATGTTCTTCGGGCTGATAAATCTGAATCTGATCCTGATTTGCATTTTGCTCTTTCTGATACTCCGGAATCTGGCAAAGCTGTTTTTTGAACGCCGTCGCAAAACCCTGGGGGCGGGCCTGCGCACCAAGCTCATCGTGGCATTCAGCGGCTTCGCTCTACTTCCGACAATCATCATGTTTTACGCGGCGATGACTTTCGTTACGCGCTCCATCGACAACTGGTTTTCCGTGCAGATCGAGCAAAGCCTGAAGGAAACCCTGGAGGTCGCGCAGTCCTACTATTTGATATACCGGAAAAACTCTACGCATATTGCGTTGAATCTGGCCGACTCTCTATCGCACGCAACTCTTCCGGCTTCCAATGAAATTTCCGCTGTTCAAAAAGACGCCGACGCCGATCAGGGAAAAGCTTCAGGCAAAAAATCGACATTCAGCAAAGAATCAATCCTCAAGAGCCTTCATAGCGAATCGACAAACGAAATCCTGGCCGCCAAACAACGCGAACATAACTTCGACGCCCTGGAAGTCGTTTGGCTCGATAATGTCAAGACAATTTTTTCCACAGGCGGGAAATACGCCGGAACAACCCGCGACGACGCCGGGCGCAAGTTCCTGAGCAGCGTCGCTGACAACAAATTCAATTCCGAAATCATGCTGACGGAGCACGGCGAGATCGTTCGGGGCGCTGCTCCCGTTTTTGCGGGGACTGAAGCCGTCGCCGCCGTTGTGGTCAGTTATTTGGTCCCCAACAGCGTGCTCAAGAGGATGTCGTCCATCCGAAAAACCTATGATGATTATCGGCAATTGATGCTTTTCAAAAGGCCGGCTCTCATAAGCTATCTGGTTATCTTCGCCTTGATTTCCATTTTCATCTTTTTCGCGGCGACCTGGTTTGGGTTTTTTCTGGCCCGTGGCATCGCCGTTCCCATTCAGAAGATGGCGGACGCCACCGAGCGCGTTGCCGCCGGCGATCTTAACGCCCGCATTGAGTGGCGTTCGAAAGATGAAATGGGCCGGTTGACGGACTCCTTCAATCGAATGATTGAGGATCTCAGGCGCAGCCGGGGGCAGGTGGAGCAATCGGCGCAGGACTTGAACGACAAGAATCTGGAGCTCGATCAAAGACGGCGGTACATTGAAACGGTCCTCAGCAATATTTCCGCCGGCGTCATCAGCTTCAGCGCCGACGATCGCATATCGACGATCAACAAAAGCGCCAGGAAAATCCTCGCCCTGGACGAAAGCGTCCTGGGCAAACACTTCACCGATGCTTTCCAAAAGTTGTTGACTCAGGCGCAGGCTGAGGATTTTGCAAAAAGCCTCCGGTTGCGTGGAGGCAGTTTCGTGGAACAGGAGGCGGAAGTTTCGATCAGAGGCGAAACCCGCACCCTGCTGACCCGAATTACGGTTCTGTCCGAAAGCTCGGATGAAAGAGACGCCGGCGCCGTCATGGTGCTCGACGATCTCACCGAGTTGATTAAGGCCAAACGGGTGGCGGCCTGGCGCGAGATCGCGCAACGCATTGCCCACGAGATTAAGAATCCTCTCACGCCCATTCAACTCGCGGCGCAGAGATTGCGGAAGCGATACGGCGATCATTTCAAGGAAGAGGGTGATTCGACCTTCTTTGAATCCACCGCCACGATTATCCGCCAGGTCGGCGAGATGAAGTCGATGGTGCAGGAGTTCTCCAATTTCGCCCGGCTCGCGGAAATCGACCTGCGACCCGGTCAGATCAACGACATTATCACCGAAACCTCGCTTCTGTATTCCGAAGCCCATCCGAAGATCGATTTTCATATCGAACCGGACCCGGAGATCCCATTGCTCAACATCGACCGTGCTCAGATCAAGCGCGCTCTTATCAATATCCTGGACAACGCCGTGGACGCCATCACCGGCCCCGGCAATATCAGGATAAAAACGAGACGGGATGCAGGGGCGGGCGAGGTTGTCGTTCAATTGTCCGATGACGGGGCGGGTCTGCCGGCGGCCTATAAACGGCGGTTGTTCGAGCCATATTTCTCTACAAAAAAAATGGGGACGGGCTTGGGACTGGCCATCGTTCACCAGATCATGGCCGACCACGGCGGTCGGATCGACATAAAGGAAATGACCCCCAGCGGTACGATGGTCGTCTTGTGTTTTCCAATATCCACCCTCGTCGAAGCAAAGCTTGTGGAAGGTGATGAAAATGATGAAAGCCAATCAGGAGTATAAAGGCCTATGAATCGCCATATCCTCATAGTCGATGACGAGCTTGATATCCGAAAAACACTGGCCGGTGTTTTGGAGGATGAGGGGTTTAACGTCAAAAGCGCTGAAAACGGATCGGCGGCTTTGAAAATGATCGACGCAGATCCTCCGGATCTGGTCCTGCTTGATATCTGGATGCCCGGCATGGACGGGCTGGAAGTGCTTTCGCGCATCAAGGAGAAACACAGCGACATCGCCGTCATCATGATCAGCGGGCACGGGAGCATCGACACAGCCGTTAAGGCCACGAAACTCGGCGCCACGGACTTTTTTGAAAAGCCGCTGTCTCTCGACGAGATATTACTGACCACGCAAAATGTTATGAATATGGTGACTCTGCGCTCGGAAAATAAAAGACTCCGTGAGCAAATTCAAGCCGAGTATGAAATCCTCGGATCGAGTACGGCCATTCAAATGGTTCGGGATCAGATTGAAAGAGCGGCGCCTTCGGACGGTCGCGTTCTGATCACGGGCGAAAACGGCACGGGAAAAGAATTGGTAGCACGGCATATCCATTTGCTGTCAAATAGGCGGGATAAAACCCTCATTGTAGTGAACTGCGCCGCCATCCCCGAGGAACTGATCGAATCGGAACTCTTCGGCCATGAGAAAGGTTCCTTTACCGGCGCGGTGGGAAAACGTCGGGGCAAGTTCGATCTGGCAGACGGCGGCACGATTTTTCTGGACGAGATCGCCGATATGAGTCTTCGCACGCAGGCGAAAATTCTCCGCATTCTCCAGGAACGAAGCTTCGAGCGCGTCGGCGGATCGGAAGTCATCACCGTGGATGCGCGCGTGATTGCCGCGACGAATAAAAATCTCGAAGCGCTTATCAAGGAAGATAGATTTCGGGAAGATCTTTATTTTCGATTGAATGTCATTCCGATTCATGTGCCGCCTCTTCGAGAACGCCGGGACGACATCGCCTGCTTCGTCGAACATTTTATGAAACAGTATTGCGTCAATTCGGGCCTGACGACCAGAATCTTTACGCCGGACGCCCTGGAAGTTCTGAGGAGTTACTCATGGCCGGGGAATGTCCGCGAGCTGAAAAACATTGTCGAAAGACTCGTGATCATGACGCCCAACAAAACGGTGAGCCGTCGGGACGTGTCGCAGACCCTGAAAGCGGGAGATATCGGCGACAGGGACGGGGCCGGCGAACTCCTGGAATCAGAGTCGTGGCGCGAGGCCAAGGCGGAATTCGAGCGTGCGTATCTTGTGAAAAAACTGCATGAGCATGGCGGAAATATCAGCCGCACCGCCGAGGCGATCGGCGTCGAACGGACGCACTTGCACCGGCGCATCAAAGCCCTGGAAATCGAACCGGATTCTTAGGGATGAGGGAGGAAGGATGAGGGCTGAAGGATGAAGCATGAAGTATGAGGTGCGAATTTTGGTCGTTCCGCATTTCGCATTCGCCGTTCTGCATTGCGGTAATTCCGCATTTCTTTGGCCGCTTCTATTTTCAAAGGCTGAAGGTCGAAGAGCCCGTCCTGAGCGGAGTCGAAGGGATGAAGGCTGAGTCGGCCCGGTGATTCGTTTCACCCCAAACCCTTGACCCTGAACCCTAACCCTGGGCACTAATTACTAACCCCTGATTCGGGCAGTGTCACTGCGCCTGAATAAGGGAGCAATTCGTATCGAGTTCTACGAAATGGGCTGCCTCGTTCGGCCACGAATCGCATTGGTTGGTTTCAAGATCATCCACGTCGGTTCTGGGATTGTGGGCGATATCGCAGGCCCAGTCATCAATCACTTCTTCCGACATGCACGGCCCTTCGGAAAGATCCACCTCATCGCCCAGGGCCAACTCGCAAAGCATGATGCATTCGGCCGCGGCGTCGTCTTTGCCCGAAAGCGTGGAGCGGTCGCCATCGCCCTCGCCGGAATCGCAAGCGGGTAAAATCAGACAGAATCCGAAAATGAGGCACGCCATGCACGGCAGCGCAAAAAAGGAACGCAGGTTGATGATAGAAGTGATCGCTGAAATTTCTTGACGCTTCACGCTTTCCTCCAAAGACGCCGGAAACGAAAAAGTGCGTTTTCGCGGGCACGGTCACTCGCGCTCATCGGCGTTTGAAAAATGACTGATTCACAAAAAAAATCCAAAAGACGAAAAGAGGCTCTCTCGTTTCAAACAGGCGTCCTGTGAGCCTGGCGAATCATTGTGTTCAGTTCTCGGACAACGAGCCTGGCGTCGGCGAGAAAACCGGTGTTGCCCGGCGAACCGATCGCCGCGGTCTGGGCGCCGTCGCTCAGAACAATTTTATTGCCGAGTAGCCCCGCGGAAGAGGGAATCGGGCGAAGCTTATCGATGCTGAATGTATGCTTGGCAAAGAAGGTTGCGCCCTGACGGCGCGTCATGACGAAGGCTCGGCGATCCGTGACCAGAAGAACTTCTTCCATATCTTCTTTGCGACCACATCCGATGAGCGCCATTTCGTCGGGTTCGAGCTGAATCATGCCAAGCTCAAGCAACTCCCTGTAGCGGACATCAAGGGGAAGTTCAGCCGGCTCGACCCCGTCGCCCTCCTCGTTGTCTACGAAGCGCTTGACGCCGTCGGACGCTAACATCCTGAAGACGACCAAAACCATGACGCCAAAAAACAATGTCGCCGAAGAATAAAGAAACACCTGCGTTGCAATCATGATGACTCACCAAGACTGTTGTTCGATACAATTGAACCAATTTAGGAGTCTAATCCGGTCTTCCACGACTTTCAAGGGCCAGGAGAGCTGAGTGAAAAAGAAATAATCAATGCCGCAACTCTACTTGGCGCTTCCCTACCGCACAGCACAATCTACACTAATCTATTCCCAAAATGCTACTGCCTATTGTTTAACACATCGCCTGGCACCGGACAAACCTCCATTACATCGCTTCCTTTTGAAAAACCAATTCCCTAGCTTACACGAAATTCTGGCTCAACGTATCTGAAAAAATTTTAGGCAAGGGGATGGGATGGGACTAACGTGCTTTCTCAACCCAGACTGAGCAATTTTTTGTGAGGTCAAGGAAATTTTTCAGGTTTGTGCTAAAGGCGTACCCAAGTACGCCGCACAATTAAAAGCGAAGATTGAATACGAGCGTGCGAAAAAGAGCCATTTAAGGGACAAGAACTAGTTGGTTTTCAAGTCCACTTGAGCGAAGCCCATCAGCAAACCCGCTCTCTGCCGTTTTTGACAATGGGGCGTAAAGCCCCATCGAAAGTCATCACAGGAATGCGTTTTAAGAGATTACTCTTCGACGGGAACGCAAGCTTCTGTCGGGCAAACCTCGGCGCAACTTCCGCAGCCGGAGCATTTCGCCGGATCGATCACAAAAATGTCGCCTTCGCTGATTGCTTCTTCCGGGCACTCTTCCATGCAGGCGCTGCACGCGATGCAGTCGTCAGTAATTTTGTAAATAGCCATGTTCGGTCCTTCCTTTTTTTGAAATATTTTTGATTTTGGAAAGTCCATTATCACGCCGTTTGTGGAGCGGCGACCTCCGCTATAATAACTTCCGTAGCCTCGTGTCAAGTCTCTGGAAAATTCTGGCTCGGAAAATTTTCTAAGATTTCTTTTCTTTTGGCCATGAGCATGACACCCTTTTGGCCCTGGGCAATTTCAAATATCTTTGACTGGTCGGTTGCGGAGTGTTCTCTTTCCATTTTTTGCGGAAAACTTTTTCAAACAACAAAGCCTCCTTTATATTGAATAATTCTAAAACTTCTGATATTTTTTAATAAATTGGCTAAGAAATGCCGGCAATCTGAAAATTCAACAGTTCGAAAAATAGGCCGATATTTTGGTTCCGGCATGACGGACAGAAAAGAAAAGGCTTTGTCCAAGGAAAAAATTAGGATATACTCCGCAATTGCAGGCAGGGGTTCCGAGCAAATGACATTAAAAACAATGGTGAAATTGGGCGTGAATTTCAAATTCACTTTGAAGGATTGCGCATGAAAAATTTTCTTTCAAGTTTTCAGCCTCTAATATTTCTTTTGGCGCTAATTCTCATTTCTTCCTGCTTTGGAGATGACGGTGGCGAGTCTGCGAACGAAGACAAAATTGCCGACAATGACAACATAGCCGGCGATGACGATGTAGCCGACGAATTTCTGTCGGATGATTTCTGGAATGGAGACTGGAACGAGCGTTGCGAGGACTGCGTGGCCTCCACGAACGAACTTTGCCAGCATAACCTTTTCGATCTTGAAAAACAGGACGCTGTTGACTCGTGCAAAAGCCGCGATGCTTCCAGTAACTGGGATTGTATTATCCACTGCTGGGAATCCGATCCTGACTGCGCATCCTGGTTCAACTGCATTAACAGTCGATGCAGTTACGGAGACTCTGACGATGACAGCGACGACGACGTCGATGTGGACCCTTCATGCGATGGACCCGGCCAATACGTGGTCATCGCCGCTGACGGATTAATGGATTCAGTGGAGGACCTCATCGATTACCGCAGGGCGCAGGGGCATGTTGTTGTCGCAAAATCCCTTTCCGAAATTGAAGGCGCCGGCAGCGGCGAATTCGCCGACGCTCATGCCGTGCGCGAATATCTCAAGGAAATTCATGATCCAGAGGTCGTTAATTATCTTCTGATCGTAGGTTCCATGTCTGGGATTCCCATGATTCTCATGCACCCCGATCCGCTTTTTCACCAAGAGTATGAAATTTATTCGGATTACTACTACGCCGAGATCTCCGGAGACTTTGATTCGGACGGCGACGGATTTTTCGGAGAGTGGGGCGAAGATGACTACGACCTGAACCCCGAGTATCGCGTCGGCAGGATTCCGCTGGATGAAGCGGAGAGGATTGAAAAAGTCGTTTCCGTCACCATTAATTTCGAGGAAGGATTGTTGGGGCATTATGAGCATGTCATGCTCGGCGCCGTGCACCTTGCCTTCCCAAGCGACGGCTCTTTGTTGATGACTCTCATCCGAAACTGGGTTGTGGCGCCCGGCGGCTATGAGCCCACCACGCTTTTCGAGGGCGGTGGTATTTTGCGGTCGGACGTTGAGTTCACCAGGTCCAATTTGATGTGGTATTGGCCGCGCAACCCCGCAGGAATGTTCCTGTGGGCTTCCCACGGCGATCCTGTCAGCGCCGGAGGCGTGGGGTACGATTTTATCCATTCCGCCGACGCCCTTCATTATCAGCGCATGGGCACGACTCCGGGGATTGTGATGAGTTCCGGGTGCCGCAACAGCAACCCGCTTTGGTACGACAACCTGGGGGCCGCTTTGCTGGGACGCTCGGCGGCGGCATTCGTGGGAAGCACCGCTTACACTGATCCCGGAAGCCTGGGCGAGGGAAGCCTGGTGTTTCTCGTTGCCATCGACCAAATATTAAACAGACGCAATCCGATTGCCTGTTCCATCGACCATGCCAAAAAGGTTTATATGGATAGCTTCTTCGGGCTTTTCGATAGTTATACTACCGGATTCTACTTCCAGAATTTCCTTGGCTTTCAAGTTTACGGCGATCCGGCTCTGAAATATCCCAACGTGTTTGAAAATTAAAAACCTTAGGTTTTACAGGATCTTATGACGCGACCTTTTAGGTACGTGGATTTTCCCTTGAATTTTTGAAAGGGGGGTGGTCGGTTAGCGCCACCTGCTGAAAGTGATGGATTAAGAGGAGCGACAGTTCAAGATTCGCCGGACGCCTGGCCCGCTGATCCGCAAGGTCCGGATACCGGTACGTACCGTGTTGTGCGCAGCGGTTGCTGGTATTACAGCATCGGCGCCTGGGCTCTGCGCGTATCGTTTCGGGGCAAGTTTTACCCTGACGCTTCGCTCTACAGCGTCGGGTTCCGTTGTTCCCGGGACTGATTTACCCTTGGGTTCTTTTATTCTTTTACCCTTAAACCGCGCCTTACGGCGCGGTCGAATGTTGGATGCGGATTGGCGAATGAATCAATTGAAATTCGTAATTCGAAAAAAGGCTGATGGCTAAGTACGATCATTTGCCAATTTACAAGAAAGCGTTGTCCGATTATTACTTTTCCAAAAATTTGTTTCTATCGAATCCAGACCCTGAACCCCTGGATATTTTAGCCAGTTATGCTTAGATTCCCCTGATGCGTTCTATCACGATACAATATCTGCGTACTTCGATGCTGCTCATTTCCTGGGAGGGCCGCAGCATCCTGACCGATCCCTGGTTCGCCATGCACATGCGCGGCCTGCCGGTTTTTGTGAAGCCGCGATTGCGCCCGGAGCAACTGCCGCCTCTCGACATGATTCTGGTCAGCCACCTGCACCCGGACCACTTCGATGATCGTGCGTTGGCAAAACTTGCCTTCGAGTGCCCACTGATCATTGGTCCGCCGGGAACAAAAGCCAAAAGCCGCAAAGCGCGCTATGGCAAAGTTGCCGAACTGGTTGACGGCGACGGCATCGAGCACGCGGGATTCACCGTGAAAGCTTTTGAAGTGCAGCACTCGGGATATGAAAACGCTTATTCGGTGACGCGCGACGGCATGACGCTTCTTTTCGCCGGGGATGCGCGTTATACAGATGACTTCAAGCGCATCGGCGCATTTTGCGCTCCGCTCATTTCGCTGCTGCCGGTGGGCGGCACGACGATTATGGGTCGCAGGATCGTTATGAATCCCCGAGACGCGCTGCGCGCCGCGCATGACCTGAAAACAAAAGTCGCCGTGCCCATACACTGCGGCGGGGAGTGGATGAGCGTGCCGCCATTATCCCGTCATCCGGGGCGGGCCAGGCACATGGCCGCGCTGGGCGAATCGACCGGATCGCCGGTGAAAGTTGCGGCGCTGGCACCGGGAGAAAAGGTTCGCGTTTTTGAAGACGGCTCACTGGGGCTGGCGGCGCAATGACAAAAGGGATGCAACCTTGAGCGATGACAACAAGAAAATCAGCTCGGCGCGTCTGCCTGAGGACTGGCGTCCGGCGCGACATGTTTTTGCTTTTCATGAAGACACAAACGCCAACGCCGTGCTCATCACCAGCGGCGGCGAGATATACGCCGTCGCCGAAGAGCGCCTGACGAGAAAGCGTTTCCAGGCGGGATTTCCGCAAAGGTCGCTGGCGTGGATTACGGAAGCCTCCGGCGTTCGCCTGGACGAAGTGGACACGCTGGTTTTCGGCAATCCGACACATTTTCTGCCTCGCGTTCTGGGCACGCATTTCCCCAGCTTCGAACACGATATGTTCGGCACGGTCCACAAGATCATGTTGACTTATCATCACCTGTGTTTCAGCGTCCCGGCCTTCGCCGCTTTTATGAAACTCGTGTGTCGCTCGCTTTTGCGATTTCGCTTCAAACAACAAATCGTTTTCGTCGATCACCACGACGCGCACGCGGCCAGCGCGTACTACACATCGGGATTCAAAGAGGCCTGCGCCGTGTCTGCGGACAACTACGGCGATGGCTATGCCGCAAAAGTTTTCGACTGCCAAGGCTCGGAAATCAAATTCGTGCGCGGCGTGAGCGCCCTCAATTCGCCGGGGCAATTCTACGGAGAGATCGCGCAGATCGCCGGCATCCATCCATTACTCGCGGGCAAACTCACGGGCATGGCGGCTTCGGGCAATCCGGATGCGGCGGCTAGCGAGATGAAACAGCTATTCGATTCCATTTCAAACGATACAAATTTCACACGCACTTTCGGCCTGCGGCGATCAAAGAACAGTGATCCTTTCAATCGCCTTGCCGCGGTCAACAAGCCGGACCTGGCCGCATCGGCGCAGCGGCGCTTTGAGGACACGCTCACGCGCTTTGTCCGCAAGGCCGTGCGCGATACGGGTCGGCGCCACGTGGCCCTGGCGGGTGGCAGCTTCGCCAACGTGCGCCTCAACCAGAAAATCCTGGAACTGCCTGAAGTGGACTCGGTGTGGATTCATCCGGCCATGACCGATCAGGGAATCGCGATGGGCGCGGCGCTGGCGCACATCGCAGCGCAGAAACACCCGCTGCCATTCCAGTTTGAAAATATTCTTCTGGGTCCGGCGCCGACAGAGGATGAAATGATTGCGGCCCTTAAAAAATTCGACCTGGCCTGGGAGCGACCGGAGCATGTTTGGAAGACCGCCGCGAGACTCCTGGCCGACGGCAAGTCGCTGGCGCGCTTCGATGGCCCGATGGAGTACGGCCTGCGTGCCTTGGGAAATCGAAGCATTCTCTATCGGCCCGATGATCCGCACGTGCATGATTGGCTCAACAAAAAGCTGCAACGCGCCAGTTATATGCCTTTTGCGCCCATGACGATGGAGCCCCACGCTGCGAAATGCTACCAAAACGTTGAAGGCGCGCTCGAAGCGGCGCGTTTCATGACCATCAGTTTTTACGCCACGGATTGGATGAAGGAAAAATGCCCCGGCGTGGTGCACATTGACGGCACGGTGCGCCCACAGGTCCTTCGCGCCTCGGACAATCCGGGCATGTACCGCATTTTAGAGGAATACTATCGCCTGACCGGCCTGCCCTCAGTGCTCAACACAAGCTTCAATATGCACTCGGAACCTATAGTCGCCACAGCCGACGACGCCTGCCTGGCCTTTAAGGAATCAGAGCTCGATCATCTTGTCATCGGACCTTTTGTCGCGTCCACGCGGTGATGTTCCGAAGCGATCATCATATTATTATTTTGGTCTCAAGGTCGCCGGCGGCCACGGCGTTCATGTAGGCAAGAATCAATTCCTTGGTGAAATAACGTCCGAATTGTTTCTCATCTTTTTTCCAGACAATGGGAAAGGTTTCCAGGATGTATTCCGCGTCCTTGCGGCTGACGCCGTAGAGATGGAAGAACAGCGCATCCAGACGGGCCATTATGTGGCGGCGCTCTTGCTCGTCCCACGTAAAGGGCGCGCCCGCATATCCCATGTCCCGCGCGAAGGGCTCCATGTCCACGGATGTGTATGTAAGGCGCAGCACCTGCTCCCGAATAAAGTCGGCAATTTTCCAATTTCCGATAGTCCCTTTGAATGCTATCGGATCAATAAATGGAATCTGCTCAATAATATAAGAGTTCAGATGCTGTCCTTGCACCTTCTGACGAGATATGTAGTCCCATGCAAATGAATTGATGTTGGCGAGAATCAAAGGGGCATTATTCTTATACTCCACAATTCCAGTATTTGAATCTGTTGGCAAATAGACAGGAATAGTGTTTCCAACTCCATGCCAAGGAATTACCGCAGCAATCATCGTTCTCATATTCGTCGGAGCTGTGACATCTTTGAAGCCAATAATCCACTGAAGATCATCCGGCCTGTCGGTCTCGTGTTCATGAATCCAAAATTGCGGATTAGGCTGCCATTTCGGGTCCTTGTGTTGTTCCAAAGAGGCTGGTTCCTGTTGAGCGGGACGGTGCAAATTGTCAGGATTTGTTACAATATTAGCTGCGCGGTGGTCGTAGGCCTGAACCATTTTTCCTTCATATAGAGGCACGCAACGCGCATCACCCTTCTTCCAAATGTTCCCGCCGATTGGATAGTATCCTTCCTTTTCCATCTCGGCTTTCGTTTTGAAGAGATTTGAATCGTTCGTCATGTGAAACATCGTGTGATATCTAACCGGCCAGAGTTTTTTCTCCCCTCCATTTCGACGGTCAACGAAAACCGGATGACGGGAGTAAATTCCGAGTGTGATTTTTCCATCGTGGGTCGTGCGAAAAATCGGAGCGGTTCCCGTGTTGGGATTTACCGCCGAGAAGTCTTCCGGCTCAAGCAAAATTTGTTTTCCCTCTGTCTCCAGTTCCGAAACCGAATGCAGAAAGAATGCGCACTGAGTCTTTGGAAATTTACGCTTGTCGCCGCCAAATACAAGGATGTTGAACTTGAAACTGGCGTGAATATCAGGGAAGAATACTTTTTTGTTTTCAAAGTCGTAAAGAGTGGAAAGTCGCCCGCCGGTTGAAATCATGCGGAAAAACTCCGATGCGCTTTTATCGGAGGCGATGCCGGAAGGCGTTAGGAGACCCACAATTCCACCGGTATCGATAATTCGCATCGCTTGCTCGACGAACAGGGAGTAAATATTTACATCGCCGTTTGACAGCAGGGGATATTGACCTTTCCCGCGGGCCAGGGTCATCGCTGTCTCCGCCACCTCCCGCGCCCATTGATAGTCTTGCCAAAGGGGATCGTTTTGCCTGGAGAGTTCTTTGATCATCTTTTTGCGATCCGCCGCCCTGGATTGTTTTGCTATCTCCGGTTTGCGTTCGGCGAACCATTCCACCTCCTGCAATTTCATCCTGTCCCAGGGGGGATTTCCAATCACCGCGTCAAATCCACCTACCGCGCCATGAAACTTTTCCAGGCCTTTCCAGACGGTCGGGAAGGCGACCTCCCAATGGAGGAACTTTTCTCGCGCCGCCAGTTCGCGCGTTTTGGCGAGTAATTCATTTACGGAATCGGCGAGATCAACTTCGTTTCCGTTATTCGACTCGACATTTCCTCTGTCCACCACTTTTATCGGGTCGCCATATTTTCCGATCACCAGAGCGCCGACCGCTTTTCCAAGCTTCTTTTTCTCCTCTTTGGATTGTTTGGAGTTTTCCAGCCAACGGACTGAGTGCCAAAAGTCCATCAGGCGCCGCAAAGGCTGTAGCGTTTCGACAACCATGTCGAATATGCTCTTCGACTCATTAACCTCGGCAATGTCGGCGTCCGTGATTTCGGAAAGACGGATCATTGAACCAGAGGCTGCGGAAATGGCCGCCAAACTGCCGGCCTGAAAAAGACCGCCGCGCGTCTCGATTTCTTTGTTGACCGTCTCCAACCATTCGCCGAACAGCGAATCACCGCAGCAAAGATGATGATCAAGAAATGAAAGTGGAGCGCCGACGGTGAATGTATGCAGCCACAGCGCCACCTTTGCCAGTTCGACCGCCATTTCATTTTTGTCTACGCCGTATATGACGCGCTTTAGAATCATGCGACGGACGATATGGCGGTCATCGAGCTGGCTGAAATCGATATTCCATTTTTCACGAATTGCCGTATCCGTTATTTTCCCGCGAATAAAAGATATTCTTTGAGCCAGTGGCGAAATGTATGGATGTTCCTTCTCCGTCCAATCGACCTTTTCGGCAGCCGAGGCCATGCTTTCCAGAATCCTGTCAGCCAAATAGTCAACGAGAGATACGAGGAAATGGCCGCTGCCCATTGCTGGGTCGCATATCTTCAGATCCAGAATTCGGGAAGCCGGATCAAGTTCCTGAAGTTTTGCCAGGCGCGCCTTTTTTTGTTTCCTCACGCTTTTCAGTTCGATGGCCAGGGAATCGAATGCCTCTGTTCGTTCAGCGACAAGCGGTCCAACCGTCTCCTTAATAATCAATTGAACGAGGTCATCGTGAGTATAATAACTTCCGCTGCCCTTGCGGGCGAAGATGTTTGGCCTGATGGCAAAGCTATCGCTTTCGTAAATAACGGCGAACTCCAGCAAACGCTCGTAAATTGATCCGAGTTGTTGGACTGAAAGATCGCGGTAGTTAATCCATTTGGGGATTTCATCTTTTTCCACGCGCCTGGAGAGTTGATCGATCATAGGCGCAAGGATGGCGTCGGACAAAAATATACGGTTGAGAAGCGCTTGGGCATCCGGCTCAAACAATCCGCCGTTATAAGGCGGCAGTCCGATACTGACGTCACCTTCCGCGATGGCGATATGCAGATCATTTAGATGGTTATTGTATCTTTTTGCCGCGTTGCTGAAGACATCTTTGGAGTCAATGCGAACGGCAATGTCCTCTCTGATCTTGCGCAAAGAATAATCATCATATCTGGTATCGTTTGCCGGAAGGAGGTTTCGATCCTCGGCATAAAAAATGAAGAGCAGCCTATAAAGAAAAGTTAATGCCGCGCGGCGAATATCTTCCAAATAATTTGAATCCGGCTCTTTTGGAGTTTCCGGGTCGTTTTCCACTAATGCTCGAACGAGATTAGGAAATACTTGATCGAAAACAACTGCCCCAAGGTCTTCTGAAACGCGCTTTTCCCAGTGTCTTCCTTCTTCAAGAGCGATTTCATGAAATGTTCTGCGACCGATATCATATCTCTGAGGCAGGAAAGAATCCTTGCAAAATAGCAGTAAAAATACTTTGAAATAATGCACGGGATTTTGAAGACTGACATCCAGGAGGCCCAGCTGAACTCCGGAGACTCCAACAAGAGCTGGCAAATCAAATTCAATGAAATCCTCGGACAAGGACCGAGCGCCTTCCCAATAAAGCCGCCAGTAGCGCCCATTAGTGAGTATTCCCCAACGCACGGCTCCATCCGACATAACCGCTGTTCGGCGAAGATACATTATCAATTGCGATGAAGGCGTATCCAACTCATTATTGTCTTGACTGCCGCCTCGATCCAGCGGACGTTCCCAGCGTTTGGATTCAACAATAGCCAGGCCGTGGCGATATCGTCTGTTGTCGCTGGATTCGGTCAGAGCCTTGGCTTTGGCCTCACTATCGACAAATAAAAGGGCGTCAGGAACGTTCTTGCGACCCTTTGAAGAAAGATTCTGCTGAGGAAGGTAGTTTGCCCAACCAACACTCTTTAAAATAGGAAAGATGATTTCAGATTCGGTTGTTGCCTCGTTGGGTGAAAATCCCGGCCTGACTCCACAAAAGATTTCCTTCACTTGAGCCTTTAGTTTCTCAAGCTCATCATTTCCGACAGCCTTCCAGGCTTCAGTCTCGGTTATCCCCTCCGCCAGGAAATCTCGTATAAACAATTTGCCGTTCATCCGTGCTCCATAGCTAAAAACGTTACGATACGCACCTTAGACTTGGGCTACCTTACGCGTCCAGTTGGCTTTCACTTGCGACGCTTGTCAATGGCGGCTTTCAGCGTAGCGTCCAATTCATCCTCTGATACAAAATGCCCGGCGTCGGCGTCCTCCAGACCCTTTTTCACAGCTTTAACGAACATGGCTTTGTCATGCGCCTCGACAAAATTACGCGAATCCAATAAATCACCGCCGAGTTTTCCGTTTTTATTTCGCATGGACAACCTTTTAGATCACTATCGAGGCTGGAAGCCTCTCCTACACTGACAAATCACGAAACTCAGCGAGTATACCTCGAAACCGGCTCGACGCGGGGGCTGTTTTTTAGATCGAGCAGATAAACGACCATCTCTTTGCCGTAGAAACGGAAATTTCCGCGCTTCTCAAATCCCCAGGAAGCCAGTTGCCTGTTGGATCCTTCGTTGTCCGATTCGGTCGTGATCTTGAGGTACTCGCAGCCACGGGAAAGCAATTCGTCAAAAAGGACTTTATTGATAAGGCCGGAGATGCGTTTGCCGCGAAGATGCGGCTCGAAATAGCAAAAGTAAGATTCGGCGACGACGGATTTATCCAAGGCTGGATTGCTGCGCCTAAAGTAAAAAGGCGTTGCGGCCAGCGGCCATATGAGCTTGGGATTTTTCAGCACGCCCCGGATTCCCGCCCTTGGAAGCCCGGCAAAATCCCGCTTCCAGACGCGCCGCATCATGGCCGGACCGTTTTGCGTGCCCGCAATGAAGCCACCGACCTTTTCATCTTCCACGTAAACGAAAGCGATGAAGTCGGGATCGCCGATCAGCGCCGCGTAGATCCGCAGCAGGAAAGCCTCGCCCAGCTTGCCCCAGAGCGAGTCGCCCATTCCCGTCCCGTGCATACGCGCCAAAGCCTGCGCGTCGGAAAAAACCATCGGTCTGATGTTGGCAAGCCACGCGGGGTCGAATTTTAGAGGCTTAATCGTTTTCGTCATCGCAATATTTTTCCTTGAAGTTTCCAATCCCCAAACTACCTTGATGCCTCAAAAATTTCAATCCGCGAGACTTGCTTTACATGATGAAGTTATCACCTGCGGACTCACCATTTATGTTGCATACCCGCAAGCAATTTGCTCTGGCAGTGCATGACGTGTTATCAGCAAATGCGATAGAATCAACCCGATTTGTGATGTAAAAAAGGGAGCCGATGAAATGAGCAAAGTTGTTGTGCGGGCGGATGCGGAGCCGTGGGAAGCGTGGCGTCGAAAACCCTGGCGGCGCATGAAGCCATCACGCAAGTCCTGATCGCCGATTACAACCTGGAAGGCGCGCAGGAGCTTGCCGCGACAATCGGCGGCGGCAAAGTTACGGCGCAATTCTTCAACGCCGAAGGATCCGAGAGCATCAAAGAAGTAGTGCGCGGCGGCGCGAAGTCGGACATATGGTGTCAAATCTTCGCCGACGTGCTGGACCGCACGATCCAGCGCGTTGAAAATCCCATCGCGGCCAACGCATGAGGCGCGGCGCTCATTGCATCGGTGGGCTTGGGTCTGAAAAGTTTCGACTGGATACCCGATCTTGTTTCGATTGCCGAAACCTTTACGCCACGCAGTAAACACAAACCCCTTTACGACGAATTATTCGGCGTTTTCCTTAAAATCCACCGTGCGAATAAAGGAATTTACCATCGATTGAACCGCAATAAATCCCAAGTGTAGGAGAGGCATCTTGCCTCGAAAAATTGTAGGAGAGGCATTCTTGCCTCGACCCGGCAGTCACGACAGGAATGTGGTTCCTACAACTCCGACCAAACCGGCACGCCAGGCATGTCGTTCCTACAACGCCCCCGACCGTTCCCAATTGGCGAACGCGCGACGATGCCAGAGGGATGCCCGCGTAGGAGTTTTGTGGATTTCCGATTGTCGTGCCATGAATCACGGTATGATTTCGCCTTGACATATCCTCGCGCCGCCGGATGATAGAATTGTGGAAATCAACACGAGCAACGCTTTGAACAATTTGAATGATTCGCAAAAAACACGGGAAAACAGGCTCCCGCGAATCTCCGTGATCGTTCCCTACCACGATGCAGTCGAAACCATCGACGCCGTTCTGGCATCGCTTTCGGCTGGCGACTATCCGGATTTCGAGATCATCTGCGTCAACGATTATTCCACTGATGATTCCGCATCCATTGTTTGCGGTTTTGATGTACGGCACGCTTCGCTGTTAAAACCCTCGGGCGCCGCTATCGCGCGCAATCTTGGCGCCTCGATGGCAACCGGTGAAATTCTGCTTTTCATCGACGCCGACGTGGAAGTGACTCAAAGAACCCTTTCCATCGTCGCCGGCGCATTTGAAAGCGATCCTGTGCTCTCGGCCTGTTTCGGTTCCTATACGCCGCTTCCCGTGCCGCGAAACTTCGCCAGTGTCTATAAAAACCTCGTACATCATTACACGCATCAAAATTCAGAAATTAAAGCCCACACATTCTGGTGCGGGTGCGGCGCAGTGAAAAGAGACGTTTTTGAGAAAATCGACGGCTTTGATGAAAGCTACACAGCCGCGAGCGTCGAGGACATCGAACTGGGATATCGCCTGAGCGCGGAGGGTTATCGTATCCGGCTGATAAAATCCGCGCAGGTTCGGCACGCGAAGAGATATTCTTTCCTGAGCCTGATCCGTTCCGACATTTTCCATCGCGCCGTGCCTTGGACGATGCTTATGGCCCGCAAAAACGTTTTCTACGCCGATTTGAATCTGCGCCCGGAGAACGTCGTTTCGGCGCTGATCCTCATGCTTTTTCTGCCGCTGTCAATTGCCGCCACGCATTTCTTCATGCTGGAAATGGCATATTTCGTGCCGGTCATTGTCATCGCCGGCTATCTTTTCCTCAATCGAAAAATCTTTGCTTTCGCCCGGCGAAGCACGGGATTTTTCTTTGGCCTAAAATTTATCGCGATGTACACGGCGACCTATCTCTATTCGGTGATAGGATTTATGCTGGGAATCCTGCTATATATCGGCGAGAAAATCCGGGGCTCCGTTTCCAGGACCGAAAAATAACAACGATTGAAAGACGCGATGCCTGACTGGCCGGAAAAATCCGAAAGCGGGCGAAGGCCACGAAGCATGAAAGCACGGGTCGGCCTCGTGATGATCGCTTTGTTCATGGCGGCCATCCTCGCCACGGCGCTGGCGGGTCTGATCGGCTACCAGTATTACGCCGCCGATCTTCCACGCCTGGATACCCTCGCTGACTACCGGCCCAACACCCACTCGGTGGTTTACGATGCCAAGGGCCGCGTCATGGGCGAGTTTCGCTATGAAAATCAGCGGCGCTTTGTCATCCCCGTCTCGAAAACGCCCCAGCTCATGATCGATGCGTTCGTCGCCGTGGAAGATGAACATTTTTTTGAGCACAAAGGCGTGGATTATGTCGGCATCGCCCGCGCGACCTGGAAAAACCTGCGCGCCGGGGAAATAAAACAGGGCGCCAGCACCATCACGCAGCAGGTTTGCCGATCCCTCCTGCTCACGCCGGAAAAAACTATCGTGCGCAAAATCAAGGAAGCGATTTTGGCGCAGCAGATCGAATCGCGTTTTTCCAAAGAGGAGATTCTTCACCTGTATCTCAACGAAATATACTTCGGGCACGGAGCCTACGGCGTGGAAGCCGCGGCGCAAAGTTACTTGAACAAATCGGTCGGCGACCTTTCTTTGGCTGAAATCGCCCTTTTAGTCGGTCTGCCGCAGGCGCCAAGCCGCTACAATCCATACCGCAACCCTGCTGCTGCGCTCAAGCGGCGTCGGCATGTGCTCAAACGCATGGTCGATGTTGGGAAAATTGACAAAACCACGGCCAGGGTCGCCGCCGACGAGCCGCTAAAGCTCGCGCCGGTGGTGGATTATAACAAGACCGTCGCGCCGCACTTCACGGAATACATCCGCCGCTATCTCATGAAAAAATACAGCGCATCCAAGGTTTTGGAAGAAGGTCTTCGTATTTATTCCAACTGTGACCTCGACTTGCAGGACGCCGCTCGTAAAGCTTTGCTGGACGGCTTGTACGAATTGGCGAACAGGCAGGGTTACACCGGCCCGCTGAAGCGCGTGGTCGCCGAGGACCGCCCCGCGTACATCGAGACTCTCGCCGGCAGGCGCGGCGACGGCGAATTGAAAATCGGCAAACGCTTTCCGGGCCTCGTCACGAAGATCAAGCAAAACATCGCTTTCGTGGATGTGGGCCATATTGTCTTGCGCATGGGCGCTCCCGGCATCGCCTGGGTGGAGCGCATCAAACGCAAAGGGCTACCGGATCGCTTCGGTCCTTTCAATGAAGTATCCGAAATTGTCAAAGAGGGCGACGTGATCCTGGTGCGCGTCAAGGATGCGGCCAATGTCACATGCTTTCTCGATCAAGCGCCGGACTGCGAGGGCGCGATCCTCTCCATGCGCCCCGAAACCCGGGAGGTGGTGGCGATGGTCGGCGGCCTGAACTTCGCCGACAGTGAATTTAACCGCGTGCTGCAAGCGAAAAGGCAGCCGGGGTCGAGTTTCAAGCCGGTGGTGTACGCTGCCGCTCTGGACGCGGGTATGACTCCCGCCACGCATGTGCTGGATACGGCCATCGTCTTCGGGGACGGTTGGAAGCCGCGCAATTACAGCAACAAATTCACCGGAGAGGTCACGCTGCGCGAGGCGCTGACCCGATCCATCAACACGGTGACGGTGCGCGTGGCGCAGACCCTGGGCCACGAGTACATCGCGCGTTACGCCAAGCGGCTCGGCATTGCGAGTCTGGCAGGCTCCGACTTGTCCATGTCCCTTGGCGCTTACGAAGTCATCCCGGCCGAGCTCGTCAACGCCTACGCCGTCTTCGCCTCCGGCGGTCGCTACGCGGAGCCGATTTTCATCAAAAAAATCGTGGACCGCGACGGCAATGTTTTGGAAGACAACACCCTGTCGGAGCAGGTCGAGATGACGCCGCCGATGGAAAACATCCCCGACATATCGGCGGAAAAGAAAAAGGATCGGGACCTGTTTGAAGGTGATCCGAACTCGCTGTTTGCCCACGATTCTCCGGGACGGCGCGAGTTCATGGACGATTTCCGACTGGACCTGCGTATCGAAGAACTGATGAAAAAGCGCTCGAAGGGACTACAGAGAATCGAAGAAATCCCCATGCCGCGTTTTCACCGCGATGAAAAAGGGCGCATTATCAGTCGCCAGATTATTAGCCGGCAAACGGCCTTTCTCATCACGAGCATGCTCCACTCCGTGGCGACGACCGGCACCGGCGCGCGAAGCAATGTCTTGAAAAAAAGCGTCGCCGGAAAAACGGGCACCACGAACCGCAACGTGGACGCCTGGTTCATCGGCTTTTCGCCGGACTACCTCACCGGCGTCTGGGTTGGCAATGACGCCGGTTCGAAGTCGCTGGGCAAAGGCGAAACCGGCAGCAAAGCCGCTCTGCCGATCTGGATCAAATTCATGGAAGAAGCCTTGAAAGACGAGGGCGATAAACCTTTTGGCGTTCCGCAGGGAATCGAAACCATGCTCATTGATCCGGCCAGCGGCCTACGGGGTTACGATGAGCAACCCGACGCCTATACGGAATATTTTAAAGTCGGCACAGGCCCCACCGCCGTCGCCCCTCTCCCCGAACAGCTCAAACCTGACGAATTTTTCCAGGTGGATTTTTAGGCCGCAGGGAAAGACTCACTTTTTGATCACGGGCCTTCGTAGCGAAAATGCCCGGTGATTTTGTAGGCAAAGAGTATGTCCTCACATTTCGGCCCGGCGCCGATGTTGTGCACGATCATGCGTAGCTTTCCGTCGGCGCTGCGCTTTTTCACTACGATGCCGATGTGATCCAAATTGCCGGGGATTTTCCAGGTCGCCAGATCTCCCGGCTTGTAGTCGTCGGGATTCTTCGTGACGGCGAGCGCCTTTCCCTTGCGCTTGAAAAAAACTGTCAGATTCGGCACGCGGCGGTGATCGATGTTTGCGTCCGGCGCGGACAATCCCCAGTTCTTCGGGTACTTCGTGAAATGCGCCCGCATGTCCTCATGCACTAACTTTTGCAGATCAATGCCTAGCGCCCTGTAGCTGCGGATCACCACGTCCGTGCATACGCCCTTTCCCGCCGGCACGTCGCCGCCTGGGTACGGGATGCGCACGTACGCCGGGTCATATTCCACTTCGCGGCTCGTGCGCTCCATCGCCGCCGCCGTAAGCCGCTCAGCAAAACTTCCATCTGCCGTCATGGGATAGGCGGCGCTGAGGACAGTGGAATGTGCATCAATACGAAACTGCGTAAATCCATTTGTGATAAATGCTGCTGCAGCCGCAAGGCCGATTGCGCACGCCAAGGCCCGGAGCATTGGAAACGCTTTTTCCTTGAACTTCATAGTTAATGCCTCTAAAATGTCTGCTGCTGGTTAACGTACGCCATTGGATAATTGTAATGGAATTTTCAATAAGGATAAATGATGCATTTTATATTCGATCCGTATCCATTTTGACGACTTTGACAATGCTTCTAATCTTGATGTCGGCGACCTTTCTTTTCCCGGCGGCATGCGCAACGGGGGATGACGACACTTCGACAGGCTCAGGGCAGGCGGACGATGATGACGACGACATCAACGATGATTCCGATGACGACGTAGATGATGATGTTAATGACGATATCGATGACGACTCAGACGACGATGACACAACCACCACTACAACCACCACCACGACAACAACGACGACAAGCACATCGACAAGCACTACAACGACGACGACAACAACATCTACGACGACAACCACGCACCACGAATTCGAATGCCTTGATGGTGCTTTTTGGGCATGCCATCTCGACACGCTGATTGTCCAGGGCCAGTGTTCCGACGACTGCGCGCTGACGGAGGTCCCGGAAGATCCTCCGCCAAGCAATTGCGAAATCGACTCGTGTGTGTACGGGATATGCTTCGTCGAAGCGCAGAATGATTTTGCACAGTGCTCGTGGAATAACCAGTGCGAGGGAGCCTACAACCCCGCATATTTTGAGTGCCTGGCGCTTTGCTATGAAACGCAGGGTCAATGCGTAATCGACCAATGCCCGGAGTTGATCGATTGCCAAAATGACTACATCGCTTGCTCCGCCCTTTGTCCGCCGATTTAGAGGTGTTAAGATGAAGAAGCACGTTCTCTTTGTTTGCACGGGAAACAGTTGCCGTTCTCAAATGGCTGAGGCCTTTGTGAACCGCTTCTTAAGCGACCGCTTCGAGGCAGTCAGCGCCGGGACCGAACCCTCCTCGCCGAATCCACTGGCCCTGCAAGTTCTGGAAGAAATCGGCATCACGCACAAAGGCGCCCGCAGCAAGCACCTCTCTGAGTTTGACGACCGGAAATTCGATCACGTGATAACGCTGTGCGACCACGCCAATGAGACCTGCCCTGTGTATTTTGGGAATACGAAACGGGAACACATGGGTTTCGATGATCCCGCCAAGGCCTCGGGTTCTCCCGATGAGATTCTTGCGGAGTTCAGGCGCGTGCGCGACGAGATCGGGGTGAAAGTGATGGAGTATTTGCAAAAGCAGATAATTTCCGACTGAATCCTTTTTATGAAAACAAAAATTCGCCCATTACTAAAAACCTTTGCCATTTTCCTTATCGCTTTTGCCACAACAGTCGCCGCCGGTTCCCTGTATTACTTTTGGACAACTCAGAAAATCCCTTCCAATAAAAAGGTCGAAAAAATCATTGTGGAAAAGAAAGCCCGCCTCCTGCGCGTGCAAAGCGGCGGCGAAACCATAGCTTCCTATCCGGTTTCACTGGGCCGCGATCCCACCGGAGATAAAAAATGCGAGGGCGACAACAAGACGCCGGAGGGCGAGTACATTCTTGACTGGAGAAATCCAGGCAGCGCCGCCTACAAATCTTTCCACATCTCCTATCCAAACCCGACGGATCGCCTGGAGGCGGGAAAACTCGGTTGCAGTCCCGGCGGCGCCATCATGATTCACGGCATCGGCAACGGTTACGAATGGATCGGGCGCTTTCATCGCTTCTACGATTGGACGCACGGATGCATCGCCGTAACGAACGATGAAATGGAGCAGTTGTGGTGGGCTGTTTCGGATGGAACGCCCATCGAGATCAAGCCTTAAATGTCATTTTCCTCGGCGTCGTCTTGGGCAAAAAGCTTAGGCTCGGATGGAAGCAGAGACATTACATAAAGTAAACTGCCCCGTAACCATTACTAAGCTCCAGGGCCGCTCATTTTCCTGATTCAGCCATTATTTCCAGACAAAATAAGTGCTTAGGTTCCACCAAAGCCTTGGAACGCAAATTGCGTAACTAAAAAGCAGGCCAATGGACGAAAGGCGTTTTTCATGGCATCAAATCGACGAATTATCACTGGAATCGCAATCATTGTGTTTGGCGCTTTTGCGTCCATTGCCAGCGCCGGAGAATTTTCGATCACCGAACACCAGGGTGATGTTCTTATCAGACCAGTGGGCGATTATTTCTGGACACGCATTGAGCCCAGGCAAAAACTTGCCGCAGGCAATCGCATCCGCGTCAGGCAAGGCCAGTTCAAATTTGAATTGCCGCAAGGGACCGTGCACATCAACACCTTCGGCGAGGCCGATATTCCCGTCAAACTGGTCGAAGGCATTGCGCAGACCTGGCAAGGCAGCGTGAAACTCTATATTGGAAATTACAACTTTCTGCTCAATGACGAGACGGAAAAGCAGCCCTTGAAGATCAAGACCCTATTTGGCGAAGTCAAGGTCGCCGGCGAATCCAAGTTCACCATCCGGGTCACCCCGAAGGGCAGCATTATCTCAGTGCATGACGGGAGCGTGCAGATAAGTCACCTGCGCGCGGAGGATGCTAAATCCTTAACGCTGGGCAAGGGCTACAAGGTCATGATCACATCTCAGGGCTTTGAGCTGCCCGAGGGCAAAGCGACCGTCATCGCCATGCGGTAAGCAAATTATGAATTATGAAGTATGAGTTAATAAGGTAAGCGACAATTTCAGCAAGGCCTACTCACGCGGCCAGGCAACATCTACGCGATAGGGAAAACCGGGGGCTAGTTCCCCGCGCATCACTTCACGCCGATCAAGAGATTCCAGGTATTTGTCGAACTTGAGTTGTTCATCTTCGTTGTGTTCAATGAAGCGCCCGGTGTCGAACTTCAACAAGAGCCAAAACAAGCTTTCATCCTCGGTGCGAATCGCCTCCGGCCAGGCCCCGACGGGCAGGATTGTGATGCGGGTCAGCTCTCGATCCGGCGCATCCTCAGGCTCCGGAAAGAATCGAATAACATTGACGATGCGTGAATCGGCGAAGCATACGGCAAAGGAAAGATCGTATTGCGGATCAATGTGGCCCGTCCGATATCGATAGTGAATATAAATCGGGTCCGGGCTGTCTATCGTGCTGACGATTTTCTGGGCAGTTTCTTCCAGTCGCCAGGATGTATCCGGCATGCGTGGCTGGAAGCGGCCTCGCCAGTTGGTCAAAAAGGCGACGACGGGCCTTTTGCCGCAGTTGCCGAGATTTGCCCTTTCAATCCAATCAAGCCCGAAGCTTCTGGATGTGAAGTTGAAAACACTCACGGCCAGGATGAATATCGCGACGCAGGTCCGCAAGGCTTTATGGGGCAAAGAAAAAACGCCGTGCGCGGCGACGAGTGCGACCAGCGGCAGCCACGCGAGAACGTAGGTCATATCCTTTGTGCCAATGAGTGTAAAAATGACGAAAGGCACGGCTAAAGACGCGATGACAATACGCCTGTGCAAAAACGGCTTTTTCCAAAGGGCGATGAGGGAAATATAAAAAACCGTGGTCGCCAGAAGACCGGCCTGGCGGAGTCCGAGTTCGACAAGGTAATAAAGAAACTTAAAATTGGAATCGTACCAATGGTCTCCCGGCGTGAAAAATGACTGCGTGACGCGCTCGCCGATATGCCCTCCGGTCAGGGAAAGATAGCCCAGCAAATAGGGCCAGACGAGCACATAAAAAAGCGCCAGCCCAATGGCAATGTTGAGCCAGAAAAAGATTCTGGTGCGGCCTTCGGCGATATCCCGCGCCGTCGGCCAGATGCTGACCGCCAAAGGTCCCGCCAGGAAAATGAAAGGCGTGCCGCGCTCAGTTAACATCTGCAGGCAGGCCAAAAGAGCGAATATTATTCCAGGTCGCAAGCGCGTCAGCCCTTCGCTTTTCACCAGCGCGACCAGTGCAAAAATATAAATCGCAGCCGACGCGCAGTACATACTGTATGAGCGCGCGAAATCGAAAACTTGCGGCATGAAACTTAAAATCGCCATTCCCAGAAGCGCCGCGCGCCTGCCCACGGTTACCCGCCCGAAGAGGTACGTCGCCAATAGAAGCAAAGCGTGCCAAATGACCATCGGATAAAGGAGAGCGTCTTTGCTTTCTCCAAATATCTTCATGGACCAATATCCGTAGAGGAATAAAAGGCGCGGCGTATCGGTTCGCTCCTCGCGACAAAACAGGTAGCGCCATTTCTCACGGTCGATTCGGTCGCTTTCCCAGTAATCGCGAAACTCGAAAGCCTTCGTAACCAGGTCTCCTTCGCTCACGCCGTTGAAAGCCGTATTCTCATCGATCCACCACAGGTCAACGAAGATGTGAAAGACGATGATGATGGTAACGGCGATCCATGGGAAAACGCGGTTCATACATGCATTATAGGAAAATCGGCGAATCCTAACAGGGGTGCGTTTTATTTTCCTCTGATCTTTCGAGCAGCGTGAATTGACAAGCACGCCGGCAATCGTAAGCATGGCGAAGCATGTTGACCCACTGGAAAAACCTAATATCAGGCGCCGGCGGGAAGATCGCCCCAATCATTGCCTTTCTGCACAAAAAACCCGTCGCCATCTCAATCTCTTTTGTCATCACGGTCATTGCGCTTTATTTCGCCTTAAAAGATGTGGACTTGCAAAAAGCCTTCGACGCCGTTTTGGCCATGCGCGTCTGGCCGGTATTTGTCGCCTTTGTCATTCTGGCCGTTGGCGCTCTCGTGCGCTCGGCCCGGTGGCATTTGCTCATGCGGCGCGCCGGATCAACCTACGGCGCAAGCCTGGAGGCGGTACTCGTCTCGCTGTTTTTCAACGGCGTCCTTCCGCTGCGCGGCGGCGAAGCCGTCCGGGTTCTGTACTTCTCTCGCCGCACGCAGGCGCCTGTGCTGGCGACGACAACCGCTCTTGTCCTGGAGCGCACGCTGGACCTTTGCGCCCTCTCGATCATGGCCGCCATCTTCGTCACGGAGGCGATTGGAAATGAATTTTCCGGCCTGCCGCTGCCGCCCTGGGGCATGGGCGCCGCCGCCGGATCGATCATCTGCGCCATGGTCGGGTTTGGATTCTGGCTGCGTTATCGGGCGCTGCGATCTGGGGACAACACGTCAGGTCAGAGCTTCACGGCGCGTCGTTTCGACGAGGCGCTACGGGGATTGGAAGCGCTCGGATCAAAGACGGACATAGCGCTCATCATCGCTTTGTCATTGGGCATGTGGATGCTCACTGTACTGCCATTCATCTTTTTCTTCATGGCTTTCGGCGTATCCATCACGTACTCCGCGGGCGTCATCATTTTGCTGGGGATCACCTTCGCTATCGCCCTGCCTTCCTCTCCCGGTTTCGTGGGCACGTACCATGTCGGCTTCGTCGCCGGCGCCGCCCTCGCGGGAATCTCCAAAGACGCTGCAATCCCACCGGCCTTTGTCAGTCACCTCATCACGCAGGTTCCCTTCATCATCGCCGGAGGGATCGTATTGGCCACCGGCGGTCGGGCGGCGCTGGCAAAAAGCAAAAAGTGAATTGAGAAAGCGTTTGGATTTCGGGAAAAATGAGGTTACATTTTCTTTATTGGCTGCTTGGAAAAGTCGGAGAAGTAAAATGCCAGGTAAAAACGATTGCACTTCAGAAAATCGATATGAGATCAATCTGACGCCAAACGAATTCGGCGGATTTTATGCGAGATTTCCCGATTTCCCCTCAATTTTTACAGGCGGGCAAACAGCTGAAGAGGCGATGAAAAACGCCAAAGAGGCGCTTGATTTGATGATTGATGAATATAATGACCGCAAAATTCCACTGTCTGAACCAAAAACTGAATACAGCGGTCATTTTAATTAAAATAAACACCCTTCCGATCGGCGGGAGTGTCTGGGTATCATGTCAGTTGCGTTGTCAGCAACCGCATCCTCCCTCGTCGTCTTCTCCGGTTTCGGCACTGAAGTCATCCTCATCGTCATCCTCTGAATACTTTTCGTCGTCTGAATGAGTGGAATCATCTTCCTCCGAGTCGAAAGTAATCTTTTGAAACCCATCATGGCCTATCCGATCTTCCCCAATGTCCACGGGCACAATGAGAGGACCATATTTCCGGATGTCGCCGGTGGTCTGATATTCGCGCAGGTAATAAGAATAAACCGCCTCGGCGATAGTATCGTTGTCGATGCTCGTGTAATCCGAGCCGTTCGGATCGTTTTCGCAGGGGATAATCATATCCAACTCGACGTGGTTCTCAAGGGCGCATTGCGGATTTTTCAGGCTCTCAAATTCGCCCACGATGCAGCGAAGGATGCTAAAAGCCCCGCATTCGAACTCCGAGCCGGTTTTCCAGTCCAAAACGACGCCCTTTTCCGTTCGAATTGCGGAAAATTCCAGCAGGTTAATAGCGGCGGCGTCGTGGCATTGGCAATTGACTCCCGGTGAATCGCAATAGCAATAGGGCGTGTCGCCGCAGCAGGGATTGCCGGCGTGTACAGTGCAGTCGCCGCTGGAGCAGGTATCCGTTCCGTTGCAAAAGTTCGTGTCGTCGCATGATTCGCCGTCGTTATTGGACCAGGCAGTTGGGCCGCTTTCGAAGTTACACACCAGGCAGTTATTATCGTCTTTCGTCGCCGCGTCGGCATAGCAGGTTTCACCGATCCAACAGCCTGAGTATTCCAATTCCAATTTGCTATAAAGGGAATGGAACGAGCCACCTGCAACAGATGTGACAGAATCTGTCTCAATCGGAACCGGGCTGTGGCGATCCGTGATCGTCCCGTCGCCAAGCTGACCGTACCCATTATTTCCCATGGCCCAAAGAGAACCGTCGGATTTGATGAAGAGGCTGTAAAGACGTCCCGCGGCCACGGTAATCACACCTGAGGCTTCAATCTGCACCGGGTTGTGGCGATCCGTGATCGTCCCGTCGCCAAGCTGACCGTACCCATTATCTCCCATGGCCCAAAGAGAGCCGTCGGATTTGATGAAGAGGCTGTGAAGACTTCCCGCGGCCACGGCAATCACACCTGAGGCTTCAATCTGCACCGGGTTGTGGCGATCCGTTGTCGTCCCGTCGCCAAGCTGGCCGTACCCATTATATCCCATGGCCCAGAGGGAGCTGTCGGATTTGATGAAGAGGCTGTGATCACTTCCCGCGGCCACGGCAATCACACCT
>CAZQAE010000020.1:39279-41150 GCA_964591275.1 uncultured bacterium
GAGGCTTCAATCTGCACCGGGCTGTCGCGATCCGTTGTCGTCCCGTCGCCAAGCTGGCCGTCCCCATTCCAACCCGTGGCCCAGAGGGAGCCGTCGGATTTGATGAAGAGGCTGTGATCACCTCCCGCAGCCACGGCAATCACACCTGAGGCTTCAATCTGCACCGGGCTGTCGCGATCCGTTGTCGTCCCGTCGCCAAGCTCGCCGTCATCATTGCGTCCCATGGCCCAAAGAGAACCGTCGGATTTGATGAAGAGGCTGTGACTACCTCCCGCAGCCACGGCAATCACACCTGAGGCTTCAATCTGCACCGGGTTGTGGCGATCCGTTGTCGTCCCGTCGCCAAGCTGACCGTACCTATTATATCCCATGGCCCAGGGGGAGCTGTCGGATTTGATGAAAAGGTTGTGAAAACCTCCCGCGGCTACGGCAATCACGCCTGATGTCTCAATCCGCACCGGGTTGTGGCGATCCGTTGTCGTCCCGTCGCCAAGCTGGCCGTCATTATTAAGTCCCATGGCCCAAAGATCGTGCTGACCAGCCAGGCACTCATCCGTTGCTTCCGAGCATCTGATATTCACACACCAATAATCACTGAGCCCGTCGCACGGATCGCCGGTGTGGCCGCACTCGTCATTGTCTTCATTGCAATCAGAAGTCTCATCCCCATTACAGAAAATGCCGTCGTCCAGAGGACAGGGATTTCCGCTGGAGGCTTCGCAGGAATCATCGGCTTCGAGGCAGTTTTCCACCCCGTTACAATACGATCCATCGTCGCAGGAATTGCCGGCATGGTCGCATACATCGGTTGACTCGTTGCATGAATCGACGCCGGTGCACCATAAACTATCGTCGCAATCCTTAGCGCTTCCGCCCTGGCATAAACCGCTCAGACATGTCTCGCCTTCGTTGCAGAAAAGGCCATCATCGCACGTTGTTCCGTCATCTAAACCGTAGCAATAATCCGCAACTTCGTAGTGGTCGGTGACTTCCTGCGCTGTCAGGGGGCGGTTGTAAATCGCCACTTCATCCAGCGTGATATTCCAAGCATTTTCTACATCGGCTTTGCCGAGGTAAATGACGTTGTCCGTGTTCGATGGTGTGCCGGTCGGCTTATCGGTTTGAACGAACGCCGTTCCGTTAATATAAACAGTGGAAGTTCCGGCTGTTTGATCCCAGGCCGAAACAACGTGGTAGGTCTGTCCGGGGGTTAAGAGTGCGGATGCATCGGTTTCCGTATAATAACCGGTCAGACTGTTAAAGTGTGGACGGACTCCGGCCTGCGTGCCACTTGAGAAGCTTTCCATCATGTTCATAAGGTAGTAATCCGAATCGGATTCCCGGTCGCCGACGATTGCAGCGTACTGCGTCGGCATCGGATTAGAATTGATCTTGACCCAATACTCTACGGTGTAGCCGGTGGAGCCGACCGGAAATTTTTCAAAAGCCCCGGACACGAAGCGGTTGGCGTCGGAGAGCGTGACGGCGTAGCCGTCGCCATTCAGCAGCAAAGAAGTTTCCTGGTATGTCGGCGTCCCTTCCGGCGAGGCATGATGAGTGTTGCCGCTAAAGTCGATTACATCGCCACTTGCCTCATCCAGGGGCCAGTAGGCCAGGGGGCCGGATTCGATAACTTCGTTAGCGTAGGCCAGATAACACTCATCAGCGCTTTCATTGCAGGTTAATTCCTCAGTGCAAGGATCGCCAGAATGAACGGTGCAGGCGCCGTCGTCGCATGTGTCATCGCCATTGCAATAAAGATTATCCTCACAAGATTCACCATCCACAACAAAAGCATCCGCCGGGCAGTCGGCGCTCGACCCGGAGCAATCTTCGGCAACGTCGCAGTCGCCGGCGGAAGCGCGGCATTC
>CAZQAE010000020.1:41250-71128 GCA_964591275.1 uncultured bacterium
ATCTGCCTGGAAGCTGTCCGCCGGGCACACGGCGCTAGAGCCAGTGCAGTCTTCCGCTACGTCGCAGTCTCCCGCAGACGCTCGGCATTCGTAGGTGTTAGCCTGGAAGGTATCCACCGGGCAGTCGGCGCTAGAACCAGTGCAGTCTTCCGCCGGATCACAATCGCCCGCGGAGGTGCGGCATTCCAGTGTGTTCGGTTGGAATGTGTCAGTCGGGCAGGTCGCACTCGAACCAGTGCAATCTTCCGCCACGTCGCAATCGCCGGCGGAGGCGCGGCATTCGTATGTGTCAGGTCTTAGTGTATCCGCCGGGCAATCGACGTTGACTCCGTCGCAGCTTTCCGCCACATCACAATCGCCTGCGGAAGCGCGGCATTCGCTGCCGCTTGTGGCGGAGGCGTCATTGGAGCAACCACTGCTCGCGTTGCACGTATCTTGAGTGCAATCATGGCTGTCGTCACATTGGGAATTATCAGGAGTATAAACGCATTTATTGCCTCCCAGCAGTACGGACACGTCGTCACTAGTAACATTGGCCATGGCCAGATCCTGGCTTCCGTCGCCATCCAGGTCGCTGATGGCGACCGAGGAAGAACCACTACCTGCAGTATAAGTCGTTTGCGCGGCGAATGTCCCGTCGCCATGGCCCAGCAGTACGGACACGGTGTTACTGCCATAATTTGCCGTGGCCAGATCCTGGTCTCCGTCGCCGTCCAGGTCGCCGATGGCTACGAAATAGGAATAATCACCCGCGGCATAGGTTGCCTGCGCGGCGAATGTGCCGTCGCCATGGCCCAGCAGTACGGATACGTAGTCACTGCCAGAATTTGCCGTGGCCAGATCCTGGTTTCCGTCGCCATCCAGGTCGCCGATGGCGACCGAGTAAGGAGCATCACCTGCAGTATAAGTCGTTTGCGCGGCGAATGTCCCGTCGCCATGGCCCAGCAGTACGGACACGGTGTTACTGCCATAATTTGCCGTGGCCAGATCCTGGTCTCCGTCGCCGTCCAGGTCGCCGATGGCTACGAAATAGGAATAATCACCCGCGGCATAGGTTGCCTGCGCGGCGAATGTGCCGTCGCCATGGCCCAGCAGTACGGATACGTAGTCACTGCCAGAATTTGCCGTGGCCAGATCCTGGTCTCCGTCGCCGTCCAGGTCGCCGATGGCGACCGAGTGAGGACCATCACTTGCAGCATAAGTCGTTCGCGCGGCAAATGTGCCGTCGCCATTGCCCAGTAGTACGGATACGGTGTGGCTGCCAATATTTGGCACGGCCATATCCTGGTTTCCGTCGCCGTCCAGATCGCCGATGGCGACCGAGTAAGGATTATTCCCAGCGTCATAGGTTACCTGCGCGGCGAATGTGCCGTCGCCATTGCCCAGCAGTACGGACACGTTGTGATTGAAAAAATTTGCCGTGGCCAGATCCTGGTTTCCGTCGCCGTCCAGGTCGCTGATGGCAACCGAGTAAGGAGCAGCACCTGCAGTATAAGTCGTTTGCGCGGCGAACATGTCATTTTCCTCATTGCATGAATCCACAGTGCAGGCGACGCCGTCGCCCGAGCAGGGATTGCCTGCGTGGTCGCATTCGTCATTGACTTCATCGCAGCTATCGCTACCGTTGCAAAAAAGATTGTCCTGGCATGGATCACCGGAATGAGCGCAGGCATCCGCGGCCTCGTTGCAAATCTCATCCCCATTACAGAAAATGCCGTCGTCCAGAGAACAGGGATTTCCGCTGGAGGCTTCGCAGGAATCATCGCCTTCGACGCAGTTTTCCACCCCGTTACAATACGATCCATCGTCGCATGGATCACCGGAATGATCGCAGGCATCCGTAGCCTCGTTGCAACTCTCGTCGCCGTTGCAGTAAGTTCCATCATCGCCGCATGGATCCCCTGCGTGTTGTGAACATGTTTCATCGGAACAAGTGTCGTCGCCGTTGCAATAGAGTCCATCATCGCACGCTGTTCCGTCAGCTAATCCAGAGCAAAATTCCGCTGCATCGTAATGGTTGGCCACCTCCTGCGCAGTCAGGGGGCGGTTGTAGATGGCCACTTCATCCAGCGTGATATTCCAAGCATTTTCTACATCGGCTTTGCCGAGGTAAATGACGTTGTCCGTGTTCGATGGTGTGCCGGTCGGCTTATCGGTTTGAACGAACGCCGTTCCGTTAATATAAACAGTTGAAGTCCCGGCTGTTTGATCCCAGGCCGAAACAACGTGGTAGGTTTGTCCGGGGGTTAAGAGTGCGGATGCATCGGTTTCCGTATAATAACCGGTCAGGCCGTTAAAGTGCGGACGGACTCCGGCCTGCGTGCCACTTGAGAAGCTTTCCATCATGTTCATAAGATAGTAATCCGAACCGGATTCCCAGTCGCCGACGATTGTAGCGTACTGCGTCGGCATCGGATTAGAATTGATCTTGACCCAATACTCTATGGTGTAGCCCGTTGATCCTGCCGGGAATTTCTCAAAAGCTCCGGACACAAAGCGATTTGCATCGGAGAGACTAACGGCATAGCCGACGCCGCTGGGCAGCAAGGATGTGGATTGGTAGGTCGGCGTTCCTTCGGCGGAGGCGTCGTGCCCGTTGCCGCTGGTGTCGGACGCTGTTCCGCTCGCCTCGTCCAGAGGCCAATATGCCAGCGGTGTCGAGTTCAACACCACGTCCTGGTATGCGTTGGCGCCGGCGTCCGCGTCATTGGGCGGCAATTCGGACGGGATGATTTGTGAAAAGCCTTCGCCGGATTGCTCAACCTGTTGAATACGCAAAGCATCCGAATCATCCTTGTCCATCTCCGGAATTTTCGGAGACTTCGTCATCCGAACAGATCCCGAGCTAGCGGCGATGGGGTATGTTGCGTCCCGGTCGTCAACGATCAACCTCAAGACGCCTTGAGTTGCATCATCATATTTTTCTAATTGAATCTTCGCCGCAAGCTCTTGCCCTTGGGCGTCGAAGAAGGTGGGAGCCGCGTATTGAAAAATCTCTTCATTACGTGAAAGAAAAGCAACCAGATTGCCTGTTTCGAAGATGTTCGCATTCAGATCGCCGCCGATCCGTGCTTCGATAATCAGTGCGCCGTCGCCGTTTGGAGGTGTTTCGATAAAGAAACTTTGCGTCAGACCGCCAGGACCGGATTTGTATTGCTCCAGGAAGAATCCGTAATCATACTCGACTTCGCCCGAGTCATCCGTCGCCGATTCATCGAGCCCGACAAGTTCGGGTTTTTGCGATGCAACGGATTTGACATCGTTTTCTCTGCCGAAAGCGCTTGTTAGCCGAAACCACTTCCATTCATTTCCTTTCGAGTCGCCGAATAAAATCATGCCCGATTCTTCAAACCAAACGCCGAAGTCCAGATCCGGATTGACCGCAACGAGATCATCTCCTTCGTATCGGATTTGGAGCATTGCCGACAAGTCCGACCCGTAAACTCCTCCTACGACATATTCGGATTGGCCGTCATCATCATCATAGTCTTGCATCCGCCCCATGTCGCAGGTCAGGCCGAAAATAACGCAAAGAAGAATCAGAACAGGAATTACGTGGCGATGGAATCTCATTAATGCAGCCCCTCCTTAGAAACCCAGCCATTAAGGCTTGACAAAAGGAGTTCTTTTTCGAGTGCGGTTTTTCTAACTATTTCTATGAAAATTTACTCGTCGTAAATATTTATTCATATCCAATCCAGAGCATCTCAGCGAAAATCAATCAATGATTTGAAAGGCATTTCAATTGGATGAATTTACAATTTGATCCACCCGGAAGAGAAACTAGTAATTATAAAATCAGATTTCAAGATCGAAATATTAGCATAGAAGCAATTGAATCATTCATGACAAATGCTGATTATCAACGGCGACTCAGTATTATTCAACCGGCTACGAGATTGACAACGATTCGGAATAACCGTGCTGGTTGGAGAGTTATTTATATGTGATATGTTAAATATTTATTGTTTAGAAAATCAAATGTATTGTCGTTGGATCGGAATAATATTCCGTTGAACATGACTATGGCAAGCCCCTCGGATTGGGATTTGATGTTGGGGATGTTCAGGGGCCTGTCGTTGAAAATGAACTCGATTGGGCGGCGCGGATTTGTTCCCATGTATATATCGAAAACGCGGATGAATAAAAAACTCGAATAAATGCCACCGGGGACGATGAGGTCGCTGGCGCGGTCGAAATCGGCGTCGAAGAAAAAGACGGTGATAGTCGTGTTTTCAGGGTCGGCCAATTCGGCGGTGGCGAGGTCAATGCCGTCGCCGGTGAATGTGTTGCGGTCGTGTATTACGACTTAATTCAGGCCCAGCCATGCAAAAAGGCTGTGGCCATCGCCGGCGATGAATATCCTGTAAACGATGGCCGCGGCGGGCAAGGGCGAAAAGATGCGAAAATGAACCTTGTTTGTGGAATGCGTGAAAGGCTCTCGATAATAGTTAGTTTCCATCCCAGAACTACGATGGGACTGACTTGGTTCCTCGACCCAGACTGAGCAATTTTTTGTGAGGTCAAGGAAATCAGGGATTTGTGCTTAAGGCGTACTTAAGTACGCCGCACAATCAAAACCGAAGATTGACGACGAGATCGCGAAAAAGGGCCATTCTGGGACAGAAACTAGTTAATTGGAGGCCAGACGCCGCTTGGCTCCGTGCATACAAACTCATAATAGGCGTTCGGCCGGGCGGCGCTGGCAAAAAGCAGGCGGTAATTATAAAATGGGAAAATCCGGAGAAGAAAAATGCCAGGTAAAAACGATTGCACTTCAGGAAATCGATATGAAATCAATCTGACGCCAAACGAATTTGGTGGATTTTACGCGAGATTTCCCGATTTCCCCTCAATTTTTACAGGCGGGCAAACAGCTGAAGAGGCGATGAAAAACGCCAAAGAGGCGCTTGATTTGATGATTGATGAATATAATGACCGCAAAATTCCACTGCCTGAACCAAAAACCGAATACAGCGGTCATTTTAATGTGCGCCTGCCAAAAGAGTTGCATCGTGACCTGACTATGCGCGCAAAGGACGAAGGCGTTAGCCTCAATGCGCTCATCACATTCCTTTTAGCCAAAATTTCTTTTCCCGAAGCCGACGAGGCGAAAGCAGGATCACAAAAAAAATAGAGCAAAGTTCAATCCATTTGCGATCTATTCCTCATCCACAAGATAAATCACGTCGGTTTTCTTTTTCCGCTGGTGTCGTTTCAAGGTCACTTTCCTATCAGTTAAAAGTAATTCCTAGAGCCATTCGACATCTTCCAAGCCCTGAACGGAGCCGTCACGGCCAACCAGTGCGATTCGAAATTTAAGCCGGACCATCAGGGGGCGTTGCCTCCAGTTCGCGGCGAGCCTCATAAAACCATCAGCCATTGGCACAGCGACCACCATGATGTCATTTCGATGGATTTCCTCCACGGTCAGTATCTGCCCCAAGGCTTCGCGCAGGATCCGGTATTCCGGGTTGGATGGCTTTTTGACCAAGTTTCCTTTTTTGCATTCGGCGCGGATACGTTTCTCACCGATTCTGGCGACCACGTCCCCCACACCTGCCCTGGAATGGACGCGCAGGGTCTGTCCTTCCAACTGGTAGGAACCCTGCCAGGGGTTTTTCCCGGCCTGCTCCGTCTGCTCCCATCCGCTGGCTTCGAGAAATTCAGCGATCGGAAAAATCTCGTCCTTTCCAACTCGCACCTGTGCGCCATCAATCGCAACATCGACTTCACCGTGACTTTCCCGGTAGTCAAGCAGATGGAACGCCAGCAGGAGAGCGACTTCGGCCTCAGGCATTTTGTCTTTTGAAAATGCGTTCAAGTCGAAAATTGCCATACTTTTGGTACCTCGTTTTCCAAAGACTGATTATATGAATTTCACGCAGCGCTCAAGAAGAAAAACAACCATGCAATCCAATTGGATATAGAAGTACCGATCGGATGCCTATCACGGGTCCAGAGGGTCCCTCGGATCGGCATAAAGCGACGTTGGGACCGGCATAAAGCATGAGTTGTATAAAGCCAGGCGTGCAATTTTACGCCACGGGAGATATCCCAATTCATCCAGGCAGCGACCGGTCAGCAAAAAATCAATGTAAAAATTCTGGAAGGGGTCCGTGGTGATCAGCGCCGGTTTGTCCGGCGGGATGCCATATCGAAAAATCAGTCGTGAGACGTTGCGCAGGTTGGTTGTTGTGTGACGGGCGTGGGGATCGACCAGGATAGCTTCTTCCGGGATGCCGTGGCTTTGCATCAAGAATTTCTTCATCTCGATGGCTTCGCTGTAGCGTGTTTGATCCGGGTGGACATGCCCGCCTGAAAACACGATCAGAGGAGCCAGACCTTCGTTGAAGCGTCTCGCAACCAGGTTGCAGCGGAACCGGCCCCCCGGGTGCAATGGAATCTCTGTTTCCGGCCCAAGTCCGGGCACGATGATCGTTGAGAAACGGTAGGCATCCCAATCGATCAAGGGGATGCTCTCGAAGGCTTTCCGGTTTTCTCCTTCTTGCATCGGCTCGTAACGTCCCGCCTCATCACGCCCGTAAAAGTCCATTGCCGCCAGCACAACCTCAATCAAGGGTTCAAAAAAAAGCATGGGATCTGGATAAGCAGCAAGAATGTCCGATGCGATGGCATCCAGTTCGGCGGGAGGCAAGCTCCGCGCATAAGAATCAAAAGCCTGATGCAGTCCGTCCACGACATCAGACCAGGCGCTTTGCAGAAGCTGTGCATCCGACGACGCAATATGCAGGTGGAACATCCCGCTGGGACGTAGATGCAGACCGGCCAGATCGAAGACATCGGATGGACCGGTGAAGGCATCGGACAGCGCCGCCCCAACATCTTGCGCATCGGAATCGGACCAAAGAAGCGCATCGGCCCAGCACTCGATATCCTCAACGCAATAGGCCGCGGCTTGGCGGAAGAGTGTGTCTCGTTGTTCAGAGATTGCAGAAATCGCCTGCGTGTCTTGAAGCACATCCACGACTTCCGGGACGCCCGACAAGATTGTCAACAGATAATAGTTCTTGGCCAGCACCCACGATCCGCTCTCAACGAGAGGGTAATCCTGGTCGAAACCCTGAAGGTCCACCGGCATATCGAGCAGGCAAAGCGTTGGGTCCAATTTCGGGAAGGGCGCTGAGTCGTCGTCGACATTGGAAGTGTCGTCATTGAGATCGTCATCCGCGTCGTCTGTATCATCGTCCTCGTCAGGCGTCGCATCATCATCGGCTTGTTCCGAATTTTCCGGTCCGGATGAAGAGGACGAAGAATCATCATCGACGCACGCGGGCAACGCGGCGAGGAAAGTCAGAACCAACAATCCTGTCATCAGGAAAAAAGCACGTCGAAAATCCATGAAATCCTCACAAACAATTTTATTTATTTTATAGGAATTTCACGTAGCGCTCAAGGAAGAAAAACAACCATGCAATCCAACATGAAAATAGAAACCCAATTCCCATGGCGCTCTGCTCCTTTGGGCTTTGATGTTTTTGCTTTTTAAGCGATGGGGTTTTGCTATGATTTTTGCAAAAAAAGGGCTATTTTCCGGGGAAAACGGGGAAAAGACATGCGCGTGGCGTTTATCAGTTTTCATTGTCGGTATCATTATCAAACAATTGCCGGTCCATTTTTGCAGGCTGCGGCGGCAAAGCGTCAGCCCGATATCGAATGGCGCGCGTTTGAGTTTTTGACTTCATCGCCCATATCCAGCGCCTTATCACAACTGCTGGATTTTCAACCGGATGTGGTGGCTTTTTCTTCCTATCTATGGAGTATCGAAAAGCAGGTCCAATTGGCTGCGCGGCTTAAACTCGTCTTGCCGAATGCAAAACGGATCATGGGCGGGCCGGAATCCTGGCTGGCGCTTGAGCAGCCGGAGCACCCCTTGGTTTTGCCATTCGATACAATTGTCGTCGGCGAGGCGGAAAATGAATTTCCGATTTTACTCGATCAAATAAAACGAAAAGAAACGTTTACGCGGATCATCCGCGCAAAGCCGATTGAAAATCTTGATGAATTGCCATCCCCGTATCAGATGGGTTTATTTCGTGATGACACGCCTTATTTGCACATGGAGACATCACGCGGCTGCGTGAATCACTGCACATTCTGTACGAGTTCGCACTCGCCAACACGCCTATATTCGATGGCCCGCTGGCGAGACGATCTCGACGCCGTTATTGATCGATTCAAAAACCTTCAGCGTATCAATCTGCTCGACCGCAGTTTGAATGAACAAACAGGCTGGATGGTCTCTGTCATTGACGGATTTTTCGCAAAATCCAACTCACAGATTTTGCATATCGAGATGTACCCCGATTTTATTGACGACGATCAACTGAGCTACCTGAAATCGCTGCCCGCAAATCGTTTGCATGTCGAGATGGGCATTCAGAGTTTCGATAAGGCGACGCTGGCGAAGGTGGGGAGGAAAAGCGATCCTGAACATGTTGAAAGGATTGTGAAAATCCTTGCCGGGTTCGATTCTGTTTCTTTGCATGTCGATCTGATCGCAGGACTTCCCTTACAAAAACATTCGGATATTCGTGATTCGGTTGAGAAACTCTGCTCGCTATCGCCCGATGATATTCAGCTCGAACGACTCAAATTGCTGCCCGGAACGCCTATTCGTAAAAATCCAAATAGTGCTACCAGCTATGCGCCAACCCCGCCGTGGGAAGTTTTAAAAACTGATGAATACAGCGCAAGGCAGCTTTTTGAGTCAGACCGATTGTCACGGTTTCTGGATCGCTATTATAACTCGGATTATTTCTCGCGGACCTTGCGGCAAATGGCTTTGGAATTGGGAAGCTGGAATAGCTTATGGGATCTACTGCGTGAGAAGGATGATGGCGAAAATCCGACATCCGTCGATCAGCGATTTCGATATCTGGAAAAAATCATTGAAGGGTGCGGCCTTTCGAATCGAGTTCGCAAGCAGTGGATCTTCGATCTTTTTTTACACGGACGCTATCGGTCCGCCAGTCAAATGGCATTGGACTCTGAATACAAGCGACGCCTGAAAACGATTTTGCTGGCGGAACCCGAAAAAGGAAAAGGACACATCGAACGCTTTGAAAATCCTCTTGTAGACCTTCCCCATTTCAACGCGCCGGGATTACTCCTCTTTTTATATCAGCAAAGACGGGTGTTGATTTTTGAGGTGGATGATTCCACAAAACCGATTCAAACGACGCTGCTGGCGATTGCCACCAAAGGGAGGCTGGAACAGGTTTCGTAGCATCTTCGAGGCGAAGTAATTCCTTCCGACAATGATCCCGGCAGAAGCTCTGATGTCCCCATTTTGTGTAATAGTGAACCAGAATCAATTCGTGCGGAAAAGGCATACCCGAAAGCGGCGGATAGTAACCGCCGCTTCGGGTTCTTAGTTTTCTCTTGCGCCGCATGTCTTGCCTGGGCGCTGCAATTAGTTTTCTTTTAGCCCTGCTGCCGGACCGGAGCATGGAATAATTTTCTCGTTTTTTTTACATACCTCCCCAAGGTGATTGAAGTTATTTTTCGTATTCTCACTGCGGCACGAACCCGTGTAATATTAATTGTAGAGTCGCTAGGGCGCTGAAACTCTAAAGACATTAGGTCACGGATTTTGCTTGCGCATAAGATTCGCAAAATCCTTTGCGGTCTTTTTTTTCATTGCCTCGTTTTTCCTTTATCCACTGACCGCATGGATGACTGATGCCCTGTCCAGCCCTCTGTATTGAACGGCTTCCGATATGTGCGGCGCGCGGATTTCCCGGCTTCCGTCCAGGTCGGCGATGGTGCGCGCCACTTTCAAAACCCGATCATGCGCTCTGGCTGAAAAACCAAGCTTTTCCATGGCCGATTGCATAAGCCTGTGGCCGTCGGCATCCAGCACGCACAGCGCGCGAAGTTGCTTTACCGTCATTCCCGCATTGCAACGCGTGTCGGTGTTAACGAATCGTGTGCCTTGGCGAATGCGCGCGGCGAGGACCCTTTCGCGGATTTGACTGGAACTTTCTCCCCTGTTTTTCGCGTTCAGTTCCATGTAGCGAACCGCCGGCACCTCAACATGAAGATCGATCCGGTCGAGCAGCGGCCCGGAAATCCGTTGATGATATCTGGAAATTTGGACCGGCGAGCAAATGCACTCATGGAATGGGTCGCCGTAATATCCGCATGGGCAGGGATTCATCGCCGCCACCAGCGTAAAATCGGTTGGGAAAGTCACGCTGCCCAGCGCGCGCACCAGCGTCACGTTTCCATCCTCTATGGGTTGCCGAAGGACCTCCAGCACGGGGCGGCTGAACTCGGGAAATTCGTCCAAAAACAAAACGCCTCGATGGGACAGGCTGATCATGCCCGGCCTTGGTGATGAGCCGCCGCCTGCCAAGCCCGCGTAGCTGATGGTATGGTGAGGGCTGATGAAGGGGCGCCGGGTTACGATGCCGACCTCGCTGGGCACGCGCCCGACGATGGAGTGAATCCGCGTGACCTCAAGCGCCTCCTCCAGGCACATATCCGGCAGGATTGTGATCATTCTTTTGGCCAGCATCGTTTTGCCCGAGCCGGGAGGGCCGATCAGGATAATATTATGTCCTCCGGCGGCGGCGATTTCCATGGCGCGTTTGGCGTGGTTCTGCCCGGCGACCTGGTTAAAATCCTCCTCCATCCGCAGCGCCCCGCCCGCCAGCAGTCCGGTGGCATCGACGCGAACCGGCGCCAGGTCCAGATCGCCCCGAAGAAACTCAACGACCTGCGTGAGATGACTGACGGGTATGACCTCGATTCCTTTCACGATGGCCGCTTCCCGGACGTTGGCTGCGGGGACAATGACCCCCTGCAAGCCCATTTCACGAACCGCCATGGCGACCGGGAGTACGCCGCGCACTCCCCGCACCGAACCGTCCAGGGCCAATTCACCGATGATGGCGTATTGACTGAGCCGATCCTGATTGGAAATGAGGCTGATGCCTGTGAGAATGCCGATGGCAATGGGCAAGTCGAAGCCGGAGCCTTCCTTGCGTGTATCCGAGGGAGCAAGATTCACGGTGATGTGTCGCTCCGGAAGGTAATAACCGGAGGCGTAGAGCGCCGCCTGCACACGGTCCTTTGCCTCGCGTACGGCACCGTCCGGCAAACCGACGATATTGAAAAACCACGTCCCCGGCCTGGCGTCCACCTGGATTTCCACGCGGTATGCGTCGACGCCCAGCAAAGCCGCGGAATGTACAAAAAAAGCCATGATCCCCCTCCAGCGCAATGTGCGTCAAAGGAGGTACTCAAAACGCGTGCCAAATCACAGCGGCATTGCAAGTAGCTGATTACATTGATGTTTTCATGAATTTGCGCGGGCGCGCTTGAAGGAAATCACTCGATTATCGGAGAGCGGCTCTCCGGATTTCGGAGAGCCGCTGGAAACGGATGATACTCAGTTTAAAAGAATTTCTTTTTCGTATCGACGGATGCTTAATGAAGCGTGATCAGCAGTTGATCGCATCTTCCCAAGCAACCACACATGTATCCCACGCGGAGCAGTCACTGCCGACGCAATCGACAAACTCACCTACTGCGTTAGTCACACCGCACTCTTCTGCGAGATCATAGTAGTTGTCACAAGTATCCGTCGCAGTGGCTTCCGGAAAATCAAAACATGCCATTAGCATTTCCACACATGCCGCATTGCCGGCACCGAGATCGTCGTCATCGTCGTTGGATGGGTTTTCATTGTCGTCATCGTCGTCGTCATCTCCGCACGAGACGATTGACCCAAATCCCACCACGCCGATCAATACGATTATCCACAAATAGTTCCAAGCCTTCATGTTTTCTTTCCTCCAAAGTTTATGTCACGCGCTCAGTATTGCCCTAATTGTATGAAACCGTCGCCAGTTTATCAAGTGCGCCAGGGACAATTTTATAAAGGGGAAATGCACGCGGATCATGGTTTTCAGCATTTCGACCATGCCGTCAATTCCGGCGAAAAAGCGCACATCTCCCTAACAAGGAAGCTGCCGACAAATTTTCGCTTCGAAGCTATTTCCCCGACAAACCCCTAGAGTCTATTGTCGGCGTCGGCCACGATTTGGTTGATGGTCTGGACAAAGGTATTGACGTGGAAGCCATCGATCAGCCGATGATCCAGCACCATGGTCAAAGGAACCACGGGCTTGGGCGCATAGCGACCGTCTTCGAAATGCGCCTGTTCGATAATGGCGTGCTGAAAAAAGCGCATGAAGGTCCGTAAAATCTGGACTCCTCCCTTTGTAGCAATAAAATTATTCGTGGCGGCGCTGTTGGCCTTGGACAAAACGAGGTTTGTGGTCAGGCTGCGCTCGTAAATAGTCTTGAACTGCATTTTTTCACTGATAATGCGAAACAGGCCGCTTCGGACGTAGAGCTTTGGCACAAATCCGATGCGGTTCTGGCCGAACTGGGCAAATTCCGCCCGCTTGATCTCCTTTTCCTGCTCGAAAACATCACAAATCTGTTCGAGCGATTTGGTCTGGGGATCTTCCAAGAGCAACATCGTCAGCGCTCGCTCGTCGCCGGGCAGCAGATAAGGATTGGAAATCGTCACGTTATCCAACTCGAAAATACGACGATCAAGCACCACGCTGTTATATTCAGGGTGCGCCTTAAAAGCCAGGCCGAGCAGCTTGTTGAACACGTGAACCATGGTGATCGGCTTGCCGGTTTTCTCCCGCCGGGCCGCAATCAGGTCGGAAAGCGGCTTTGCGTCCACGTACAAAATGACTGTGACGTAAGGGTCGGGAGAAGGAGAGAACATATAAACCTGATTCTGCCGGGCTATGCCAACCTCGTCTTTGCTCAACTGACGCATACGCAATGGTCGTTTTTCCACGGATCGTTTTCCTTTTCATCCAGAGTTTGCGAACGGAAACGAGGAAGTTTTTCAAGTTCTGGCCTTTTGGCGGATTTTTCTCGCCCAACCCCATGGCGTGAAAAACGAAAGCCATTAAGAAAATTTAGCACATTTGTTAGCTTTGTGACACAAATTTTTTACTTGTTTTTTTCATATTTGAAAAAATCAGGCGATTTTGCTAGATACGCCGCACAATCAAAACCGAAGATTGACGACGGGATCGAGAAAAGGGGCCATTTTGGGACAGGAACTATTTTCCGGCAGGTTTCAGAATCAAGCTCGCCGGTTTTTCCATTTCATCCAGGTCTTTTTCGGCAAAAGGCAGCGGGAAATCCTCCACGCGATACCAAGTGTCGAGCATGTCGTCGAAGGATGGATGGTTCGGATTCTCCGACTGCCCCGTCGGATAAACAATGCGCGCCTTGTCCGGCTCGGCCATGTCGATCAGGAACCTGATGGAAGAATAATATTGCAGGTCGTAGGTCTTGCCCGGTCGATAACCTCCGCTGTTGATCGTATTGCTGTCGCCGGGATAGGGCATGGAATCAAGCTTGTACTTTCGCCCGACAAGGGGGGCCACGGCCAGAGGGTGATGAAAATTCAGCCTGTGCAGATCGCCCCAGACCGCTTCGCGCCAGTCGTCGCCGAATCTTGTTTTCAGTTCCCGCGCCGCCGCCGCCAGCGACAGTCTCATAAGGCGGTCTCGCTCGACATCATCAGCCCACAGGGCCGTGTCCTTGCGCCAGATCGCATCAATGGGATGCTGGTTGAACTGCACGCTGCAAAAATAGGAATCGACGACATCTTGAGGCATTTCGCCGAGAACCTGCAGCGCGAAATGGGATAGAAAAACTTGATACATCAGCGCCCCGCTGGAATTGGCGGCAACCTGCCTGTCCCGGGCACGCAGGATTTCCATCGCCGCCTGCGCGTCCGGGTTGGCGCATTCCAGCGACAATACGATGGGCGGCGTCATATCCGCCTGCCGTGCGTGCACGTCTGCCTGCCACCGCCTGTGATCCTCCAAAGTCTGCCCTTCCTTGCTCTCGACCAGTTCACAAATGCGTTCATAACGATAAGGACCAATGTAATCCAGCGATACGTTGTCGGCATAGGGCGAGTTGGGGCGATTGTTGGCTGTGGCAATATAACCCCGAGCTGGATTCTGCCCTCCGGCCCGCTTGGCATGAGGAACAAAGCCGTTCCACTTCATGGCCGGATTAACGCCGTCTTTGGGAAGCAGCCCAGTGTAGCCTTCCCGCTCGGGGACGCCGCCTGTCACGATCCATCCGATATTTCCAATGGTGTCAGCGCCGACGAGATTGATGCTGATGAGGTCCAGTCGGCTTCCCGCTTCCATCATCTGATGAACATTCATGGCCTGCATAAGATCGAAACTCGCGTCCATGGAGGTGCGCGCGCGCCAGCCCGCCCAGTGCAGGGAAACGGCGCCGGTCACCCCCGGCTTTAAGGCGGTGATGAGGCGGCCTTCGCCCGCTGCATAGAGCGTTCGCGTCAGGCTTTTTTTGCCCGCCTGAATAACGACGGATTTCTCAGTCAGCGGCAACTCTTTTTCGCCCCGTCGATACGTTTTTTTCACCGGATCGACGGTCTCGACGGCGAAGTCGGTGATGTCCGCGCGGCTCATCGTGGCGCCCCAGGCCGTGTGACCGTTGTGTCCCACCAAGGCTGCAGGAATGCCCGGCGAAAAAGCCCCGGCGATGTTGTATTCCGGGCATTTGACGTGCGCGAAAAACCAGAAGTTTGGGATCATGGTTCCGAGGTGCGGATCGTTGGCGAAAATCGGCCTGCCGCTATATGTCCGGTTTCCGGCCACGGCCCAGTTGTTGCTCGCGCCGCCCATCGGCCCGGTGTGAATACGACCCTGTATGAAGACGTTGTACATGTTAAAGCCATTGATGAACTCGACGCCCCGCAAGCGCGGCGCAAGGTCGCTGAAATATTCATACCCTTCTGCTTCGAGTGGATAATAGGGTGCAATGAGGTCCACGATTTTCGCGACGGGCACGCCTTTTTGCAAAGCCAAAATGGCGAAGGATTCCTCGTCGGCATTTTTGGACAGTATCCAGGCCATCAGTCCCAGAATCGAAGCCGAATCCATCGAGGTCCATTTCTCAAAAATAACTTTCTGTCTCCCAGGCGCCGAATAGGGCAGCGACAAGCACTTCTCGTTGGCTTTAACAAAGGCATTGATTCCGTCGGCGTAGGCTTCGAAAAGAGCGCGCCTTTCAGGGGATGTGTTTTTCAGAAGGCGTCGGCCCAGGCCGGGGAAATCCATCACCTTCAAAAAGGCGTCCACCTCAAGCATATCGATGGATACTTCCCGATCACCTTTTGGGATGAGCGCTTTTGGACCGGCGATCTTCGCAACTTCGCCGCGTGACAGATGACGAAACATGTCTATCTGAAAAAGTCGCGCCCCCGCTTGCGCGTAGCCCAAAGCGAAAAAAGCATCGTGGGCGTTTTTGGCGCGGATGTGCGGGATATAGCGTTCGTCGTAATCGATACGAACCGGGGCGCCGACGCCGGGTTGATCAAGGCTTTGCGGCCCGCATTCGGGGAAGCCGCGACCCACCAACACGCAGCCCGAAAAAATGAAACAGATCAGGGTGAAGGGAATCAGAGTGTATTTAATATTTTTCATTCGCATTCTATCCTTAATCGTGGGCCCTTTTCCTCTGATTCCGTCACCGTTGTGCGTTTGCATTTCGGAAAAACTGATCGCGGACTTTCGATCATGAAAGAGCCGAGCCAATTGGGACTGATCGCCCTGTTGACCAGCTGTGCATAGGGCACAACAACGCGCCCGTGCGCCGGATCGTAAATGATGACGGATTTCGACGACTTTTGATAACCGGCGATCACGGCGACGTGCCCGTCTTTTCCAAACATCAGCGCGGCCAGGATGGGTTTTTTTTCATCGATATGTTTAACAAGTTCGTCGAAGGGCAGGGGTCCGTGCCTGTATCCGCCTTTTATTTTGAATATGCCGCTCATGATGGAAGCCATTTCGCTGAGTTTGCCGGTGCGGTTGCATTCCGGCGAAGCCAGGCAGCACAAGCCGCGGCCCCCATTGCGCAGTTCGTATTCGTTCAAGACCTCGCAATCCTGGATGGGGAATCCTTTTGTATATTCCACGACCATGCCGATGGCCGCCGCCCAGCACCACACGTTGGTGTGTTGCGTGCGCAGCGGCATGAAAATTTCCATGCTATCGGTCCCTTGAGCCTGGGCGAAAGAACAGAGTAGCAAAACGAAAAGGAGACAAAAAACTACGGTTTTCACCTGGAGAAATGAGCGCATTTTGGGCACCTGTGTAAAAGAAATTTTGGATAAACACCACGGCGCATATTTAGCGCATAAAGCTCGTGAATGCCAGTAGATCCTCAGTCAGCCCTTGACTGATCCCGTCAGCATTCCGCCCACGAAGTATTTTCCTAAAAGAATATAGATAAGCAATGTGGGGATGGAAGCTAAAAGCGCGCCGGCCATCTGCGTGTTCCATTGGCTTATCATCGAACCCGAGAGGTTTTGCAGGGCAACGGTGACCGGCTGGATATTCGTGGAACTGCTCAGGGTTACGGCAAAGAGAAATTCGTTCCAAATATTCGTGAATTGCCATATGGAGACAACGACAAAGCTTGGCAAACTTACCGGCAGAAAAATATGCCAATAAATTCTCAAGATTCCCGCGCCATCGATTCGCCCGGCCTCAACAAGCTCGTCCGGGATTGTGGCGTAGTAGTTCCTGAATATCAAAGTGGTGATCGGTATGCCATAAACAACATGGACAACAATAAGCCCAGTGATGCTGTTATACAAACCCACCTGCTGCATAAATTTTACCAGGGGAATTAAAATGGATTGGTAGGGGATGAACATCCCAAAAAGCATAAGAGTAAACAAGGTGTTCGAGCCGGTAAACTTCCATTTGGAAAGGCAATAGCCGTTTATCGAGCCAATAAGGGAGGAGAGAATCGTCGCCGGTATGGCTAGCAAAAGGCTGTTGATCAACCCTGGCCAAAGCTTTGAAAACGCCGTTTTGAAACCGACGGCGGAAAAGTTATCAGGCAAAGCCCACATAGGTGAATCCTGCGCTTCGGCAAGGCTTTTTAACGAAGTTGTCATCATCACATATACGGGCATCACAAAAAGCAAGGCGAGGCACATCAGCAACAGGTAAATCGTTATTCTCCACAGGTGCGGCGTGATGGCCTTCATCGCACATCCATCTTTCGGCTGTATGCCAGGTAAGGAATGATTAGCAGGGCGACCATCATCAGCATCACAATGCCGATAGCCGCGCCCCTGGCAAAGTAATCGCCTCGAAAAGTGATCTCAAACATAAAAATCCCCGGCATGTCCGTTGCCTGTCCGGGACCGCCTTGAGTCATTACATAAACAAGGTCGAATATTTTCAGGGAGATATGCCCAAGAATCACAATGGCTCCGACGGTTACCGGCCATAGCTGGGGAAGGAGAATGTGCCGGAATATCTGGGCTTCGTTCGCCCCGTCTATTCTCGCCGCCTCCCGTACATCGTCGGAAATGCCTTTGAGCCCCGCAAGATATTGGGCCATGGTAAATCCCGCCATCTGCCAGATAGCGGCCAGGACAACGCATCCCAGCGCCATTTTCGGATGCGTGATCCATCCCCATTTTTCCGAATCAAAACCCAAAAAGGAAAATATGGAATTGATTCCGGAATTGGGATTCAGCATCCAGACCCAAACCGTGCCGGTCACAACAAAAGAAAGAGACATGGGAAACAGGAACAGGTTTCTAAAAAGAGTCTGCCCTCTTAATCTTCGATCCAGGAGTGATGCGATCAGCAAACCGAGAAAGAGGTTTCCCATCAAAAAGAACAGGGTGAATACCCCGGTATTTATCATATCGGCTCTGAATCTGGGGAGAGCCATTAAGGCTCCGTACTGCTTAAAGCCCACGAAATTATAATCCGGAGCAAGCCCTCTCCAATCCGTCAAGGAGATAAAGGCGCTCCATCCGATAAAGCCGTAAACAAAGATCAAAACAGCAATAATCGACGGGCCGAGAATCGCGGCGGAAATGATTTTTTCCTTGCGGGCCTTTATCAAATAATTCCAAGATCCTTTGCTTCGGCCTGGATGGCTTCAGCGGTTTTATCAATATCTTGTTCCGTCAGAAATACCGAGAGTTGAAAGTTCAGGCTGATCACAAAGGCTTCCCCCACGGCGGAACCGTGAGCGCAACTTGGGATCAGCTTGTCCTTTTTGAAATCCTCCATGATCTGCTTGGCTATGAGGTCAAAATTGTCCATCGGCACATCGGTCCTAGCCGGTATTGAGCCTTTCCTGGGATTAAAAACCGCCTGTCCTTCAGGCGAAGCTATAACCTTCAGAAACTTGAGGGTCGCCTCTTTGTTGGGAGCTTTGAGAGGCATTCCAAAGGTGTCGGTTATCACGAAAAACCTTCCGACCGTGCCGGGAGTGGGTACAGCATCGTAATCCTTGCCCGCGATCCAGTTGTTGGACTGGTAGTATCCTTTGGCCCAGTCACCCATAACATTCATCGCCGCTTTGCCTTGTAAAACCATTCCGCTCGCCTGGTCCCAGGTGAGTCCGGCATGGTCGGCATTGACGTACGGGAGGAGCTTTTTCAGGATGCCCAGTGCTTTTTTCACTCTGTCATCGGTCCAGGGTATTTTCCCCGCGAAAAGATCGAAATAAAATTGATCGCCGCCGGCAGCCACTAGAAGATTTTCAAAAAGATGAAGCACCGGCCATTTGTTTCTCGATGCCAATGACAGGGGAATCACACCGGCGGCTTTCAGTTTTTCACAGGCGTCGAAAAGTTCATCAATGGTTTCGGGAGGCTTTAGCCCGACTTTATCAAGAATCGCCTTGTTGTACCAAAGGGCGTTACCCCGGTGAACGTTTGACGGTATCGCGTAGATTTCGCCTTCATAGCTAACCATTTCAAGAAGCTTTTCGGGGAATTTATCCCGCCAGCCGTTATCATCAATGATTTTTGTGATCGGAGCCATGTGGCCCGCCTTGACCCAACCATCAATCAGTTCCGATCCGCCATGAACCTGAAATGTGCCCGGCGCGTCTCCGCCAAGCATTCTGATTTTCAAAACAGCTTTGGCGTTTGTGCCGGCGCCGCCTGCGACAGCAGCGTTGACGATTTTGATATCCTGGTTCTTTTCCTCGAAAAGCTTGATCAGTTCATTAAGCCCGTCAGCTTCACCACCGGCGGTCCACCAGGAAAAGATGACCAGTTCGGAGGTCGGCTTTTCTTCCACGGTTTTGTTTTGGCACCCAAAGGCAAAGGCCAAAAAGATAATCATACAAAACAGAAGCGCCACATGCTTATTCATTTTTGGCTCCTTTTAAAAACCTTATGCCATTTCTTATCGTCTTAAACCTTATTTCGCAGGCAGACTCCGCCCCGTTTCCGCGTCAAAAATCTTCACTTCATCGAGCTTTAGATAAAACTCCATTTTTTCTCTCACACTTATAGGGAAACCCGCAGGCAAAATCGCGGTTAACGAATGTTGTCCGGATTTTCCAGACACTACAACCGAAGATCCTAAAGGCTCCACCAATTCAATATCAATCGCCAGTTTTAAATAGTTTTCCGGATTTTCCGCCTGGAGCAGCAACTGCTCAGGGCGAAAGCCTAAAGTAATTTCTTTGCCTAATAGGTCGCTATCCAGCACGGCCTCGTCTTTTATCAGCACTTGAAAGGAACCGGCATCGGCAATTATTTTTCCATTTTCCTTTAACAACTTTGCTGGCGCAAAGTTCATCGCCGGGCTGCCTATAAATCCGGCCACGAAGGCATTCGCGGGGTGGCTATAGACCTCTTCAGGAGGCGCCACTTGCAAAATTTCACCGTTATTGATGATCGCAATCCTGCCGGCCAAGGTCATAGCCTCAACCTGATCGTGAGTAACATAAATAATGGTTGCCTGAAGCTTTTCGTGAAGCCTCTTGATTTCCCGCCTCATTTGAACCCGCAGTTTGGCGTCGAGATTGGACAGTGGCTCGTCAAAGAGAAAAACCTGGGGTTTGCGAACAATGGCTCGCCCCATCGCCACTCTTTGTCTTTGTCCTCCTGATAGCTGCGCCGGCTTGCGGCCCAGGAGGTCTCCAAGCTCCAGAATGGTCGCGGCGTCCATCACCCTTTTGTCGATTTCATTTTTTTTGTAACCATTCATACGCAGGCCAAAGGCCATGTTCTTGTATACGTTCATGTGCGGGTAAAGAGCATAGTTTTGAAATACCATGGCAATGTCCCGATCCTTGGGAGGAAGATGGCTTACATCTTTACCTCCTATTAGAACTTCGCCATGTGTGGCCTTCTCAAGACCGGCGACAATTCGAAGCAGAGTCGATTTGCCGCACCCCGACGGACCGACAAGAACAAGAAATTCCTTGTCTCCGATTTTCAGGGAGCAATCGTCGATGACGAGCGTGTCGCCGAAACTCTTGCTGATGTTTTGAAGCTCGACCTTTGCCATGAAAGTATGCCTAGAACTGGACGTTCATTGCGGCCTGCGCAACGCCCATGGACTCCGTTGCGTCAAGGTCGATTTTGTTTTTCAATACGGCGGCAGCCTTGCCGGGCATTAGCCCTCCGCCGAGCAGCGTGAAGGCCACGTGCTGATCGTACATGGCCCACTCGACTCCCGCATGTGCTTCCGTGCCCAGATAGGTCGAATCGTTGGTGTGCGTGCCGTCCAGGGTCATTCCCACGCCGATGATCGTTATCAATTTCACCGATTCGGCGAGGGCCAGCGACGCCTCCTGGTCGAAAAGCGCAAGGCCCGCGCCCTGCGCCGCCGCGCGCTCGTCCAGGTTGTCATACTGGTCGTGCATCCAGTTCAGCGACATCACCATCGTCTTGCTTTTGGATAATCCCGAGTAGTGGAATCCCGTATTGTACTGGTCGTGCTTGTCGCCGTCATCCGCCGTGAAAACCAGCGCGTTGTAGCGAAGGAACACCGGACGGATGTCGAAGCGCGCGCCGAGTTGCGCCGACGCGGCCAGGTAATCCACGTCCCGGTTGTCAAGCCCGCCATTTTTGTATTGTCCATATTGGCCGACCAGATCGAAATCCAGCCGGGTTCGTGGGCCGATGCCGCCGTGGGCGTTGAAAACAGCGCTCAAGATCCCTTTCGGCCTTCCGATTTCCGTTTTATCCCAACGAAAAAAAGTTCCCGGAGATAAACGCCAGCCCTTCGGGCATGTCCAATCCAGCCACAAGGCGAAGATATAATCGTCTTGCTCAAAATTGTTTTGCTCCGTCTGGTCTCCGTCGCTTGTCGCCGCAAAGCCTTCGTAAACAGTGTCCGGGACCTGCCCCGCCGCAAACGACAATCTTGCGGCGCTCCACTGCCAAAAGGTTTGCGCCAATCCCATGTGCCGGTCGATCACGAGATGGGTCGGATCGTGAAAGTACTGGTATCCCGTCTTGATGCCAAAGTGGCCGCCGGGGGTCAGAACTTCCCCCCAGACCAGCTTGTGCCGGACAACGGCGGTATTTTGTGAGTTGGGATCTTGGCCGTCCAGGTCGTTGCGGCTCCAGACGTTGTCGCCGATCTCAAGCTGATAGCGCAGCGTTATGTTGTTCATCGGCGTCCAGGTCAGTCCGGGGCGAAAGGTGGTGAGCATGTATCCGACGCTCTGTCCATTTTTCTCGTAAATGGGCTCGGTGCGGTCGAAATCGCTGTCGTTGGCCAGATAGAAATACGACTGGAAGAAAAGGTCGAAATCGGGCATGAGATCAGCTTCGCCTTCGGCATTTCCCTCGGCATGAACCGCGTCGCCGATGCCAAAAACGGCAACGAACAAAAAAATCCAAAGCGCAAGCCATCGGGGCAATCTTGTGAAAAAGCTCATTTCAAGCCCTCCAAAACCTGATCGTCATTAAAGAAGTAATCCCACTGGTCATCGCCGTCGTCGTCGTATGGCGGACGGATGCGTATGGAATGAATGCTCCCGGGATCGTCGTTTGACGGACGCCAGTAAAGAATGTGCCGTTTCGAATCGAACTGACACGTCCCGTCTGAAACGTATACGTAGAATCCGTCGACATATTGCAGCGGCGGAACAAAAATCTCCGTGGGCGCGCTGACTTCCCTGGCATCCATCTCCATCTCAAATTCGAGAAATGGCGTCGTCTTGTCGGTGTACTCCTCGAAATAATGCAAGGGCGAGTGGAAATGCATGCTTCGGATTCGACCGCTGGCAAATCGTGGAACCGTGCGCGAGTAAGCCTGCCAGGAGCGGGGTTGTTGATTGAAATCGAGCAACGAAAAATCCTCCCGATTCCAGCCTTCGCCGTTGGATGAGGTGTTTTCCGGCGAATAGCACCACAGAAAGCGATGGAGCAGCAGTTCCTCAAAAGCCTCGTAATAGGGATTGATGACCAGCGACGAAATAATGTAGTCCTGCTCAACCGATTTTTCGATGCCGCCGAAATTATAGTAGGTTCCGAACTCGCCCAGGCCCACGGGGGGATTCCCCAGGCTGAAAGCCGCGGGCTCTATGACTCCGGCAATATCATCAACGTAATGGCGATGCCTTTTTTCATCCTCGGTGAATTCTCTAGGCGGCACGTTCATGCCGAAGAATGGATAGATGTCCGTGTACCAGTGCGGCAGGAAAGCCACCTGGTCCAAACCCTCGGGCCGCGTCATCGTTTGTATCCATTGTCCGCTGATGCCCGTTTCCGGCAAGCCCAGGGTTTCTTCCAGAAAGATAATCGCATTCGGATCTTCTTCCTGAATCGCCTGGCCGACCATTGAAAGGAATGGCTGCAGATAGGTTTTGTTGAAAGCCGAGTTCATGCCGATGGCCGCGCTGATATCAGGAGCATAGGGCGACGAGATTTTTTCCATAAAGCCGGCTGCCGCCAACTGGTCCACGCTGCGCGGCAGAATGTCGTAATCGATCAGAATTTCCCGAAGCACCTGTGCCTGGGATTCGGGAACGCCCTGATCCACGTAACTTTGAAGCAGCGTATCCATGGCGTTCTCAACCATTTCGTCACTCAGAACGCCGCTCATGGATTTGGCGTCTTGCGCGAGCAGGGCATAGATTGCAAAGACGATATAGACGCCGGGTGGCTCGTTCATGATGTCGTAGCCGATGAGATTCGGATATTTGCCGACTCGCATGGCTATCTGCCGCCAGGCGTTGGCGTAGGACTCCTGCAAATAATCCTGAATATGAACGCCCTGGTGGAAATAATGAGGATAAACGTCGCGGCCCGCCAACATGGTGGCAAAGCAGCGGAGCACATCCACGGCGCCGAAAATATTGATTCCCCACATCGTGAAGGGAAGCACCGAAGAGGTGTTCGACCAGTTTGAGGCGTCCCAATACGGCAGTCCCCATTCGGGCCCGTTCACATCCTTTTCCGGCAGGCAAAGCTGCACCGCCCAGGCGGGTGCTCCGTCGCCCATGGTTTTGTTGTTGAATCCGTATAGCTCGGCCAGTTCGATCTCCCGTGGATCGACCAGGCTCATCATGTCTCGTCCGTCGTCGTACATGGCGAAGAGGTGACGTGAAAACCCGTCCTGGTGCATGTCCATCAGGCAGTAAATGCCGTATTTCTCCGCCTTGGCCACAACCTGCTCAATGTAGTCCAGATACTCGACGTCGTAGCTGCCCGAGCCGTAGGGCTCGACCGCTTCCCAGATGACCAGCAGGCGAATGGCGTTGAATCCCAGATCACGCATGATGGAAAAATGCTTGTCCAACTGGTCCAGGGGGGCCGGCTTGCCTACGTAGGAGATCGGATTGAACTCGGCGGGGACTTTCGTGCTGCCGCTGAAATTCACGCCGTTCAGGGTGAGATAGCGACCGTGGCCGTCCTTGAAAAAGGACTGATCCGTGCTGATCACCGTCATGGACTCTTCAAATTGATCGTCCATATCGTAATGATCGTCGCAGGCGGCGATGGCGAAAGCGACAAGCCCCATGAAAATGATAAGAAAAATTTTGCGCATCATTTCGCTCCCTCAATGACCGTGTCATTATGGAAGAAGTAATCCCAGGTATTGTTTTGATCCCCGTAGGGAGGATGAATGCGAATGCTGTGAACAGCCTCGGGATCGTCGTCAAAAGGCCACCAGTAAAGTATGTAGCGCTCGGGATCGTAGGCGCATCGACCGTCGGAAATGTGAACGTAGAAGCCTTCGTCGTAGTGCAGGGGCGGCACGAAAATCTCCGTGGCCGCGTCGGTTTCCTTAGCCCCGATTTCCAGGACGAATTCAAGATAGGGCGTGGGGGTGTTCGGGTGCGGCTCGAAATAATGAAGCGGCGAGTGAAAGTGCATGTGGCGTATGCGACCGCTGGTATGGCGCGCCACCGTCCGGGAATAGGCCTCCCATGACCGTGGTTTTTTCGCGAAATCCAGGATGGAGAAATCCTCTTTGTTCCATCCTTCACCGTTGATGGGTGTATTCTCCGGCGAATAACACCAGAGGAATCGATGCATCACAAGCTCGTCAAAGGCCTCGTAATAGGGATTGAGAATCGTGGACGAGACGATGTAATTTTCTTCGACGGATTTATCGATGCCGCCGAAGTTGAAGTATGTGCCGAATTCCCCAAAGACCACCGGGGCGGCGCCCAGGCCGAATTCGCTTGACGCAATCGCTTCTTCGATCATCGTGTGATAATCCCTGAAACGCACTTCATCGACGGTGAATTCCCGGGGAGGCGAATTGAAGCCGATGAAGGGATAGATATCCGTGTAGCCGTGCGGCGCGAAGGCGATCTGCCGCAATCCTTTCGGCGCGGTTAGGGGATAGGCCATGAAACCCGCCACGCCCTTGTCCGGCAGCAGAGCCCTGGCTTCCTCGATAAATATCACGGCGTCCGGATCCGCTTCCTGCAGAGCCAGGCCCACGCGTTGAAAGAATGGTTGAAGAGTTTCGCGATTGGTATTGATGTTCAGCCGCAGCACGGCGTCTGAGTCGGGCATGTAGGGAGAATCGACATCTTCCGGGATGAAGCCGGAGGCAAGAATATCTTCCACGCTATTGGGAATCAGATCGTAGTCGGCAAAAATTTCCCGCAGCATTTCAGCCTCGTCGGAGCCGAGGCCCTGATCCATCAGATCGGCGAGATAAGCGTCAAAGGCTCCTTGCACTTGATCGAAGCTCAGCGAATCTTTGCCTGAAGAGGTTAGAAGGTCCCATATAAGAACCTGCAAGGACAAGGCGATGTACATGCCGCCCGGCTCGTTCATGATGTCATAGCCGATCACGTTGGGATAATGGCCCACGCGCTCGGCCACCTGGACGAAAGCTCCGGCGTATGCATCCTGGAGATAATCTTTCACGTTCACGCCGTCGATGAGGTAGTCGGGGTAAAGCTTGTCGCCGGCGAACAGGGTGGCGTAGCAGCGGTTGAGATCGATGGATGTCCCCACGTTGATAAACCAGGTAGTGAAAGGCAAAATGTTCGATGTTTCGCGGGGATGGCCGGCCATGTTCAGGGGAAGCCCCCACTGGGGTCCGCCGACGTTTTTATTGGGCAGGCAAGCTTCAATAACCCAGCGCGGGGCGCCGTCTCCTCCGAGCCGGTTGTTGAAGCCGTGGCGGCTCGCCAGGGCGATTTCCGATTCGTCGGTTAGGCCCATAACATTTGTTCCGTCGTCGTAGAGCACGAAGAGATGTCGGGAGAACATATCCTGGTGCATATCGACGATAACGTAGATGCCGTATTCCTTGGCCCTGGACACCACCTGCTCGATATAATCCAGATATTCCGTATCGTATTGACCCCTGACTTCAGGCTCTATGGCTTCCCATATCACCAGCAGGCGTATGGAATTGAAGCCAAGGTCTCGAATAATGCGAAAATGCTTGTCCATCTCTTTGACTGCAAATGGCTTACCGACGTAGGAAATTGGGCTTGTCGTCGTGGGAACTTTGGCGCTGCCGCTGACGTTGATGCCGTTCAGAAAGGCGAAGCGCCCGTATTCATCTTTAAAAAAGGAATCCTGCGTGTGGAGCCTGGTGAGCGAATCGTCGTATTGATCGTCGATATCATAATCATCGTCGCACGCCGCCAGGCAAAGCAGCACGCAGGCGGCAAGAATCATTGAAACCGTTTTATCCATCGTCGAAGCGCTCCCAATGGTTTCACGAGTTCTCTTTTTAGATGAATCAAGCCCAATACTTAGGCATGTCTAGCAAAAATTGGTCGCTTCCACAACATTTAAGGGGCTTTGGTTGCATGATAACATGACAAATAAATCCGAATGAAGGACGTTGAGCCAGCGAGAAAAAGCGATGGCGCCGACCCTTCCATTGGAGGGATCAATGAAAAACTACCGAATGGGCGGGATAAGCAATTCGCAAAACTTGACCCACATGACTTCCGCGAAATTGTAAGAGTGAAATTTCCTGGATTACTCATGACAAATGGATTCGTGATTTGCGTTCCTTTGATTTACTCTTAGAAAAATTGTAATGTCTCGCCACTGACGCGAGATATTTTAAAAATTCCACTGCCCGATCCGTGAAAAATAAGAGGAAATGCCATGTTCCTAATGCGACTGCGTGTTTTGACTATGATTCTGGTTCTTATAACTCCCATGATTTTTGCGTGCGCGCCGAATGCCGGAAAAGACGGTGCGGCGGGTGGATCTGGCGCTGATGGCGTAGCGGGAATCCCAGGCGAGGACGGTGCCGGCAGCGGCAGTGCCCCGCAAAGCCCTTCCGTTTTAACTGCCGATGTGCAGAGTCCCTCCCGCATTGATCTGCATTGGGTGTTCAATACAGGAACAGAATTGGGTTTCAACGTTCAGCGCTCTGAAATTGAAGGCGAATGGGAGACCATCGCCGGGACCGCCGCCAACGTCATCATCTATCACGATGAATCCGTCGAATGCGAAAACACCTATTCCTATCGTGTTCTGGCCTACAACGATTATGGCGAGTCGGCGCCGTCCAGTGCGGCGGCTGCTACAGCCGATTTTTGTGAACTCGATGCCCCCGCGGACCTGACGGCCATCCTGGATGATGAACAAGACGACGGCTCGCAACGCTCCATTCTCCTTTCCTGGAGTCAAGGCGCAGGGGATTTGCCCGGCGTGCCGGCCAGCTATGAGATTTACCGCAAGACTTTCGATGCTTCCTGGTCGGGCACAGCACTGGCCACGCAGCCCGCCGATCAGACGACCTACACCGACGAAGACGCGGCTTGCGGCGGAACTTTTCAGTACCGCATCCGCGCGGCCAACGAAAACGACGTGAAGTCGGCTTTTTCCAACACATCCACGAGCCGGTCGGATGTGTGTCCTCTCGTCGATCCATCCAACCTCACGGCGACAATTGATCAGGCCGGAAGTATCGAGATCACCTGGGACATCAACGACCCGGACGCGACGGGCTATCTGGTCCAGCGCCGTGAACACGAGACGCGCGCCGACTGGGTCACCATTGCTGATTTACCGGAAGGTTCCACGAGCTATAGCGACGATGGCGCCGAGTGTGAAACGGCGGAGTATGATTACCGCCTTCGCGCTTACAACGGGGACAAGCAATCGGCTTGGATTGAGACATTGACGCCGGGCAGTTCTTTTTGCGTTGTGGATGCACCATCAGGGCTGCTGGTCGAAGCTGATAGCGATACCTCCATACAATTGACCTGGACGGATAATGCCAACAATGAAACCGGCTTTCGCATCTATCGCGACACGGCGTTAATCCACACGACGGTTGCCGACGCCCAAACATATCTGGACGAAGGGCGGATTTGTGAGACGGATTACGAATATTACGTAGAAGCCTTTAATTCCAATGTCGCGTCCAATCCATCCAACACCGACCGCACCTCGACTTCCTGGTGCCCGGTGGACGCCCCAACGGGATTGACAGCCTCGGCCACACAGGTTGGCAGCGTCAATCTTGCGTGGACTGATAATTCCAATGATGAAATGGGTTACTACGTGCAACGTAGCGAGACGGGTGATGACACTTGGTCCACCATCGCCACGCTGCCTTCCGATTCTTCGTCCCACCAGGATACGACGGCCACATGCGAAACCCAAAACTACGACTACCGAGTGCAAGCCTATGATCGCAACACTGTCTCTGACTGGTCCAATGTTGCGACCGGTTCATCGTATTGCACGGTGGAAGCACCGACGGGATTGTACGCGAATACGATCAGTCCAGAGGAAATCGAACTCAGTTGGGTAAACAATGCGGCCAATGCCACGGGCACACGTATCTTTCGCGAAGACGCGGAACTGACCACGCTTTCGTCGGATGCTACTTCCTATAATGACACGACCGTCGATTGTCAGACGCTTTATCGCTACACAATGACGGCCTACACGGCGAACGTGGAATCTAATCCTTCCAACACGGCTCCGGCGCAGACGGATTATTGCCCAATCAGTGCGCCCTTCAACGTGGCGACCGTGGGCGACGGCAACGAAGTGACAGTGAGTTGGGAGCACGATCTGCAATACGCGACGAGCTTTGATGTGCAGCGTCGGGTCGAAGGCGAAGGGACCTGGCAACTTCTGGATACAGTGGCCGCGCCTGATCTCAACGTTACGGACACGACGGTCGATTGTTATAAGAGCTACGATTACCGCGTGCTGGCCTATAACAGCAATGTTGGATCCGCATGGTCCGACCTCGCAACGGGTGCGGCGACAGGTTGCACGCCTGTAAGGCCGAGACCGGTGCTCATGTCGATCAGTCCAAATTCATACGTCGCCCTTTCAAGGGAATATTTGGATGATCCTCCCGATCCGCTGTACTCTCTTGCGATCACAGGCCAAGGGATCGCTGCGGATACGCAGGTGGAGGTAGGGGATTTCGTAATTAATTGCGACACGCAAGGGCAGGGAACGGGTTGTATGGCTGATGATTTTGGACAGTCGGAGAATTGCGCCACTAGTTGTGAAGCATCTATTCCCGCTGAAATCATGAAGCATGCCGGCGAGTATGTTGTTCGGCTTTATACTCCGGACCCGGTATGGGAAGGACTGAATACTTCTGTAGAAACAAAATTCTTCAACGTCGTCGCGCCGCAGCCCGTGATCGACAAAATCTGGCCCCGAGGTGTACTTCAATTGTTGGATAATTATGGAGCCCCCATCCCGCTCACAATCAACATGCGGATATGGGGACGTAACATGCTTGACAACGTGCAGGCCCGGCTCGGCCCGAATTTTGGTGAAGTGCTTTCCATCGTCACGGACCCGATCACTGGTGACCAGGAGATCGAAGCGCTTTTATCAACTAACGATCTTTATCCACGCGATGAGCCATACGAATTTGCCATGAGCAATCCTTCACCGGGAGGCGGAGAAAGAACGCAACAATTTGGTGTGAACCCGCGAATTGAAAATTGGGACGAGCTCACAACGGACATGAGGGGCACCAGACTGAGCGGACCACTCCCCCAATCGTGGCGACATGCTGGATCTCCAACGCAAATGCTCACCAATTCCGGTCTCGGATATAACGGTGGCGCACAATGGGTGGCATTGAGAGACCAGAAAGGGCGACTGCGGAAAAGGATTGCCACGGCAAATATAGGCGGCGCCATTCCTTTCTCCTTCGGAGAACAGGTAGATATTCAAGTGGCCGGTTCAATCGGCGCGACGCTTGCAATCTCTAAACGGCAAACGCTTTTGCGCGGTGACGGCACGTTCGGCGAAAAGACCGATCTGACCATGGGAGAAAAACCTAATGCGGTCGTTGCCGCGGACCTTGACGGCGACGGCACGCTGGACCTGGTCACGGCGAATAACCTTAGCGATGACATTTCCATCCGCCTGGGCACGGGGGGCGGTGCGTTCGGCGAAAAGACCGATCTGACAATGGGAGATAAACCTTATTCGGTCGCTGCCGTGGACTTTGACGGTGACGGCACGCTGGACCTGGTCACGGCGAATCAGTATAGCGATGACATTTCCATCCGCCTGGGCACGGGGGGCGGTGCGTTCGGCGAA
>CAZQAE010000021.1:0-71111 GCA_964591275.1 uncultured bacterium
TTATAAAAACCCTTTGGTCCGAAGAGTCATCATCAGCTTGCCCTGAGTCTGTCGAAGGGTTCTCGTCGTCGCAGCCCGTCATGAAGCAAAAAAATACACAGAACCACCATAGCCGTTAGAAAAAACGGAATCACCAATTTCATCGCCGCATCCTTTTGTTTTTGATAAACACGGGGCAACGACATCACATATTTGCGAAGAGAGTATTTTTATTAAAATGAAAACGAGGCGCTTAGATAATCAGCAACCGCAGCCGCAGCCGCCGGATGATGTGTCATGTCCTCCGCTGAGGCCGCCGCCCGTTTCATCGTCGTCGTCAATAATGACCTGATCGCCATCGTCTGAATCGTCATCACTATCGGTGTCATCATCGTCCAGATCGTCATTGGCGTCATCGTCGGAGTCGTCATCGACATCATCATCAAGATCGTCGTCTGTGTCGTCGTCCACATCGTCGTCGTCGTCCACGTCGTCATCCGCGTCATCGTCGGCGTCGTCATCCACGTCGTCGTCGGTCTCCACCGTCACTTCGATATAATCCACCTTGGTTTCAGTAGGATCGCCGCCTGGAGAGGTCACCGTCAGACTGACGGTATAAAGACCCGGTGCCAGATACGTGTTCGTTGGGGAAGCTTCGGTCGAAGTGTTGCCGTCGCCGAAATTCCACTGGTAACTGTCGATTTCGCAAGTGTTGAAATCGGTCGAAAGGTCCGTGAAATCCACTTGCAGAGCTGCAAAACCCTGAACAGGCGAACCCGCGAAATCAGCAATGGTGGTCCCGCACACGACTTCAAAAGCGTTGGGGAGCGTGACATCGCCAAAGGCTGTTTCCACCACGACATCCCAGAATCCTGTTGCCGCGTCCACAAGGTTGAATGTCGCATTCGCTTCGCCCGCTCCGATCACATTCACCCCGGATGCGGCGATCGGCGTTTCGCCGAGGCGCTCCAAGCTGACCGTCATGCCGGCTACAAAATAATCTCCGCCCAGCGTGACGGAAAAGGCGCTGTCGTCGTTGGGACCTTGCGCTGGATCGATTTGGCCAAGCTGCGGGCCGGGGGCATTCACGAAGAATCCGTCAACAAGCTTGCCGGTTCCGGCTGCGTTCGTGACCTCAACGTCCCAGAAACCTGTCGGCGCGTCCGTCAGGTCCAGATCGACGACCATCAGTTCCGTGTCGAGATGAGAAACGATGGAACCGGGAATCTCGGCATCCACATCGTCGCGAAACAGGCGCATGGTGCTGCCAGCTATGAAGAAATCGCCCGTAACTTCCACGTCTTCTAAGACGCCGGTGTTCATGCCCGTGTCGGGGTTGATGCTCAATACCGTGGGAGCCGGAAGCTCGTAGGCCACGTTCATGTTTTTGCCCGTCGACTCGTAATAGGCGATGTATGGCCGGTTGGCGCCGTCCAGGGCGATGCCTGTGTAATGGCTGGAAGTGTCGATCCTTTGAATGAACCAGTATCCGGGCGTCGTGTTTGCATAACGCAGATCGCCATCGCCGATGTAGGTCACGTGGAGGTTGGCACCTGCGTCAACGGTGATGCTTGTGTAGCGGCCCCAGTCGCTGCTCCCGCATTCGACCTGTTCTTTTTGCCAGCCCTGATAAGTTTTGCTCGCCACCGACACGCAGTCTTCGCCCACCGTGTCGTAATCGAAAAAGCTGATGAACACGTTGTCGTTGCCGTCCAGGGCGATGTCATTGTGCTCGCCGGAAATGTCTCCGCTCAGAGCATCCTCGGTGTGCCAGCCGCTGCCGTCGAGCCATCCGAAGTTCAGGTTCAGGTTGTCCAGGTAAGTCCACTCGACGCGGTATGCCACCTGGGGATAATCCTGCGCGTCGAAGGTGATAGCCGTGTGTGTTCCGAGTTGTTCCCCGACGGAATTGGAAATTTCGTCGACGGTGTGGAAATTCCAGTTTCCACTGGATTTCCAGGCCAGGCGAACGCCGTTGGTGTGCCACACCCCGCCGTCGAAATTAAAAACTACGTAAGGCGTTCCAACGCTGTTGAACTCAAGATGGGTGTATCGCCCGCGATCCTTGTCGTCTTCTTCGATGGTTTCCACGCTCCAGGCGGCGCCGTCGTACCAGGCGTAGCGCGGCCTCTCGTTGTCCTGATCGTAATAGGCGATGGCCGGCAGGTCCGTGACGGGGTTGATGGCGATGCTGCTGTACTGCCCGACCTGCCCGGTATCGACGGTCGTTTCGACCCATCCGTCGAAATTGCGAACGGCGTATTTGAGCCGCGCATTGGTCGTGTCGAACCAGGCCACGTGCGCGCGATCATTGGCATCTATGGCGATGGAGGCGTAAGTTCCCTGATCTCCGAGAGCCGCGACGGTTTCGATAATCCAGTCGGCGTGCGCTAGAACAGGCGCAAGAATCAGCAAAAAGGCCGCAATAAGAGTTCTTTTCATAATCTTTACCCCCAATCGAATAAGAACCAAAATCCGTCAATGGATAGGTCCAATTTCAAATCATTTTGCCCAAAGTCCCCTGTTTTGATTCTCGACACGCTGAGCCGTCTCGTTGCGCGGCCCATAATTTCCCTTTTATTACACGGATCTTAACACGATACACCGGGGGCATTCAAGCGAGAACCTGCGTTATGACAGTGTTTTACTGTTGCATCCTCTAAGGCACTTGACGTAGCGGCCAATATCCGCAAATTTGATGGGGAAAGCACGTATTAAAAAAATTAGTCAAAATCTATCGCAAAAACGGCTTCTCTAAGAAGATTTTTTTACCGTGAGCTGGCGTAGTCACATCGCATCGGAGGAATGTCATGGCCGTAGATCAACTTCCTGAAGAATCCGTGGCGGCGCTGCACTATAACCGTCGTGCAAACGAGCCGGCTAAAGTGCAGTTGCTGACCAAGCGCGTCAACGGCGTATTGACCGATTCCTTCAAACCAGTCTCACGCGGTGAGTTCACGCACGCCTATGAAAGCGTCGCCGCCGCGCTGATCGACGCCGGACTTGGCCTTCATGAACATGCGGCAATCTTTAGCAACAACAGGCCGCGATGGCTGATGACGGCTTCGGGAATTATCTACTGCGGCGGCGTTGTCGTCACCGTTTATCCCTCGCTGACCGTGAAGGAAGCAACCTATATCATTTCTCATTCCGATACGAAAATCCTGTTTTGCGGCAATCAGGATCAGTTGGACAAGGCTCTGGCGCTAAAGGATGACTGTCCAAAGCTGGAAAAGATTGTCGTTTTCGAACCCATGGACGACGATCCCGACGGGCGCTACATCTCTTTCGAAACCTTCATAAAGCGCGGTCGGGAAGTGCGTGATGATGATACGGTATTCGAGCGCGCCAAGGTTTTGAAAAAAGATGATCCGCTGGCCCTCATTTACACATCTGGCACTACGGGCGTTCCCAAGGGCGTGATACTGACGCACGGAAACTTCCTGTCCCAACGCGCGGTCATTCCCATATACGATTTCAGGGTCGAGGATGTTTGGCTCTCTCATCTTCCTTTCTCCCATTCTTTTGGGTTTTCCGTCGATTTTTTGGGATGCATGAACGTTGGCTCCGTCATGGCGATGGCCGAAGGTCTGGACTCGGACACCATGCGTGAAGCCATGTCCGTTATCCGACCGACGATTCTCATCAGCGTTCCACGTCTCTTTGAAAAGCTCTACGTTCGCGTATTGGGAGTTCTGCAGGAGCGCCCCAAGTTTGCGCAGAAAATTTTCTGGACGGCGCATAAGGTGGGACTGGAAGTATTTCAATACCGAAACGAGGGCAAGGCGATTCCGGCCTTTTTGGCATTCAAGTACAAATTCGCCGACAGGCTGCTTACTAAGGTGAAGATCAGAGCCGGCATGGAAAATATTCGCGTGGCATATGGCGGAGGCGGTCCGCTGTCCGCCAACCTGATGGCGTTCTTCCAAGGTATTGGAATCGACATCTACCAGGGCTACGGCCTTACCGAGACCAGCCCAATTGCCACGATGACGATGCCGGGCAGCAATAAGCTGGGCACGGTTGGCACTGTGATCGACAACGTCGAGATCAAGCTGGACAAAGACGGCGAAGTTCTCATCCGCGGCGACAACGTCATGAAGGAATACTACAAGAGTCCCGAGGCGACGAAGGAGGCTTTTACCTCGGACGGCTGGTTTCGTTCCGGGGACATCGGCGCTTACGACGACCAAGGCCGCCTGATGATCACTGACCGAAAGAAGGAACTCATCATCACCAGCGCGGGCAAGAACATCGCCCCCATGCCCATTGAGACCGCTTTCAACACCGATCCCTACATTGAGCGGGTCATCCTCATCGGCGACAACCGCAACTACCTGACGGCGCTTATCAGCCCCAATTTCGAAATCCTGCGGCATTGGGCTAGAGAAAAGGATTTGCCCTTTGATGAAGACAAACAGCTTGTTGCGCTGCCCGAAGTGAAAAAGCTGATCTCTGAGCGCGTGGATATGGTTAACGCAGAACTGGCGCGTTATGAAACGATCAAGAAGTTCACGCTGATCGATCACGAATTTAGCGAAGAAAACGGCGTCCTGACGCCGTCGCAAAAAGTGAAACGCCGAGTCGCCAACAAAGTGTACAATAACGAAATTGAAAGCATGTATTCGGGCTGAGTGTGATGTGGATGTAGCACAGCCGCCCCCCGCTGTGAGAGCTGCTTTCGGTAGAAAATGGTGACGGGCATCGCTAAGCCTTGGGCGTGCCTGTCATCCCAGTTTCTACGGATCGGATGACAGGCGTCGACTGTCGGAACTCTTGCCGTGATATACCCCTTCGCGCCGCCATAATCAGGAATAGCAACATCCGTACAATCGCGCTTGAAAGCCTCTCCTGAATAAGCCTCGATGCGGGGTTTTCCTACCTGCCTTCGCCGGGGCTTCGGCGCGGCTTCGCCACTATCCACTGACCACTAACCCCTGGCTCTTACAATGCGAATCATCAGTCTTTTTGCAGGCTGCGGCGGAATGGACCTTGGTTTCGTCGGCGGCTTCAAATATCTTGGGCGACGCTACGCAAAAACCGGCGCGAAAATCGTTGCGGCGGTCGAAAGTGATCCTGAGGCCGCGTCTATTTACCGACAAAACATCGGCGAGATAATCTGCGACGACGTGCGCCATATCGAGACATGGCCCGCAGCGGACATCGTTATCGGCGGTCCGCCTTGCCAGCCTTTCAGCGCCGCGGGAAAACGGCTCGGCGCCGCGGATGCGCGCGACATGATTCCGGTCTTCGTGAATGTATTGGAAATGGTCACGCCAGAACTCTTTGTGCTGGAAAACGTCGCCGGACTCAGCGTCCGAAAAGCCTTTAGAAAATACTTCGAAAATCTTCTCGCGCAGCTCGAATCTCTTGGCTACGACATTTTTAATCGAGTGCTCAATGCTGTGGACTACGGCGTCCCGCAGCGTCGCGAGCGCCTGTTTATCATCGGAATGCGGCAGGGTGGGGCACCTCGAAATCCCTTCCCGAATGCGTTACATGGCGATCAGGCGAAGCGGTCTTGCCGTACGGTGCGCGACGCGATTGCCGACTTAAACATCCCCGTGCACACGCGCCCCTTTCGTCAATTGAAAGAAGGCCTGCGCCGCCACCCAAAATTCGGCGCATCGTCGCGCCGCCTCATCGCCGACGCGCCTTTTCCCACCGTCAAGGCGACCGACACAAAAGAAAATCGAATTATCCATCCCTGGTACGACCGCTACCTGTCAATGCCCGAACTCCTTCGCGCGCAGTCCTTCCCCGACGATTTCATCGTTCCCGCCCGCACCCCCGCCGTCGGCAACGCCGTTCCGCCGGTGCTCGCCTGGCATATCGCACGCACGCTCCGGCCCATCCTTACCGATTCTCGCCAAATATCTTGAGTCCTGTCCGAATATGCGCTAAAGGGTTGCTTCTTGGCTGACACTTGGGCAGAGCACACATTGATAGGGGGGCTTTCGTGATCAAAGCACATAATGGCAAAGAGCCGAAACTGGCTGAAGATGTTTTCATTGCGCCGGGCGCGGTCGTCATCGGCGATGTACAAATCGCCGAAGGCGCAAGCGTCTGGTACAACACCGTGATCCGCGGCGACGAGGGCTATATAAAAATCGGCGAACGGACCAACATCCAGGACCTGTGCATGCTGCACACCACTGGTGGCTTGAGCAACATGGACATCGGCGCGGATGTTACCGTGGGCCACAACGCCATCCTTCACGGATGCAATATCGGCGACCGCTGCCTTGTCGGCATGGGCGCGGTCATCATGGACAACGCCGTCATCGGCGCGGGATCGGTTGTCGCCGCCGGCGCCGTCGTGCTGGAAGGCAGCGTCGTCCCTCCAAATTCCGTGGTCGCCGGAATCCCCGCCAAGGTGAAAAAGACCGCCCCGGACGGCGAGGAACTTTTCTACTCGGCCATCAATGCCGCGCATTACCGCGAACGCGCCGCAGAGCACGCGGCGTTGCATAAGCGAGATGATTAAGAACACGTAATTAATAAACAGTTCGAAATATCAAAAATAATAATTGATTCAAGGGTGTGCGTTACAGAAGTGGGAGCTTGATCTTTGGATTTGCCCGGCTGGTCGCGACAACCCTTCGACATTACTCAGAGCGGGAAATGTCGCTCCCGCGCTTTGCCCTAAACCCTGAACCCTTAGCCCTTGACCCTTGATCCTGCCCGGACCTCGCCTCTTGCGGGCTAAAGAAAATCGTTGCAAGGTGGCAATGGGCAAAAAGGAATCGGCATTTCCGACCGAGTGGATTCTATTTTTAAGGATACGCGTCATGTCACTCGATAAACTTCTGAAAGGTCGTAAAATCATCGCCTGCTGCGGTTCCGGCGGCGTCGGCAAGACGACCATGTCGGCGACTATCGGCCTGAAAGCGGCCATGGCCGGCATGAAAGTCCTGGTGTTGACCATCGACCCGGCCCGTCGCCTAGCCAACTCCCTCGGCCTTTCCGAGATGGGCAACGAGCAGACCCGGATCAAGATCCCCGCCAAAAACGGCGGCGAGTTGTGGGGGATGATGATCGATACCAAGCGCGTCTCCGATGACCTGATCATACGCATTTCGCCGAACAAGGAAGTCAGGGACCGAATCTTAAACAACCATTTTTACATCCAGAGCTCGAACGCCATGGCCGGCAGCGAAGAATATATGGCGATGGAAAAGCTTTATGAAATCACCACGCGCGATGAATTCGATCTGGTTGTCCTGGACACGCCGCCCACGAAGCACGCCCTGGATTTTCTCGATGCTCCCCGGCGAATGGCCGAATTTATGGACGGCAGGGTCATTCAATGGTTCGTCAAGCCCTATATGATGGCCGGGAAATTCAGTTTCGGCTTTGCACAAAAAGGCGCGGGCCTCATTTTCAAAATTCTCGAACGCGTTACCGGGTCCGAAACCATGAAGGATCTGGCGGAATTTTTTCTGGCCTTCGATGGCCTTTACGACGGTTTCAAGGACCGGGCGCAGGCCGTCCACGAGCTGATGAGCGGCGGCGAAACGGCCTTCGTGATTGTTACAACGCCGCAGCGCCCGGCTTTGGACGAGGCGATTTTCTTTCGCGATCGGCTTCGGGAATCTCAGATACCCCTGGGCGCCGTGGTGTTCAATCGTATTCAGGAGTCGGTTAACGTCGATGATGTCGAAAAAGAACTGGCATCGGCGGAGAAGATCATTGAAAAAATTCCGAAATACGCTTCGGTCATTGATACGCTTATCGATCTGTCGGCCAACACGGACAAAATCGCCCGTGCGCAGCGGGGCGTGATCGAAGGTTTTATTAAGGGCATGAAGGGCGAGTCGATGGTTTATCGCGTGCCGGCGCTGGCGTCGGATGTCCATGACATTCCCAGTCTGCTGAAAGTGGGAGAGTTTATCACCGCGTAAAAAACGGCGGCGCTTGTTTTGCAAACGGTAAAACTTGCGTATAATGACCTTTGTGGATGTATTTTTCTTGGAGACGAAAAGTGGGCTGGTATAAATCTCTGATCCTCCATCCTCTCGCCAACCGTTTCAATATTCTGTTTCTGATGGGATGGACAATAACCTGTTGGAGCACCACGAGCTCGTGGCCTTTTCTGGCCGGTCTCGCCGCCGAAGCGGCTTATTTTGGCATCCGCCTGGCGCTCGAGTTTTCCGGACGGCCTTTATGGCAGCTTCGTTTCCTGAAAAAGGATTCGCGTGAGCGCTTTTTCAATCTCATGAAAAAATATCGCCAGATCAAACGGGATTTTGCGCACGTTGACAGCTTGAAGCCCATGCTTGAAGGGCAGATCAAGCATATCGGGAAAATGACGCGCGTCTTTCTGGAATTGCTGATACTCAGAAGCCGCATTGATTCTTACGTGCGTGGCATCAGGGAAAACTACGATCAGAAAATCGCCGAGATCAAGGGAAAACTGCATGGCGCTCAGGGCGAGGTCAAGGAAATTCTCGAACAAAATCTCAAGATATATGAGCAGCGACGGGTGAAATACTTTGACGTCATGGAAAAGCGATCTGTGATTGAGGCTCGTCTCGACACCATTGAAAATACGGTGAATCTTCTGGGCGATTACGCCATGGGTATGGCGGCCCCCGGCGAAGCCGGCGATCAGATCGAACTTCTTATCAGCAATATCCAGGACGCCGAAAATTTTGTGACCGAAATCAAAAGCGTCGTTCCGCAAAGTTCATCAATGCGCGTGCGGGTCAACGCCTGACAGCGCCCGATTCGTTTATCAGACGTGATGGAGGCCACCGCGACGCATGCGGCGAATTTTGTTAGTCATCTGGAAATTTCTTACCCGTCACAACGGTTTGCACCATCTCCTTTTGCACGCCGTCAACGCCCGTTTCATCGTCAGTGCCAGCGCCGTCATTGTTGATGACGATGGACGTGTCCTTTTGTTTCATCATACTTACCGCAATGACAATTCATGGGGCATTCCCGGTGGCTGGCTCAAACGCGGCGAAAATGCCGTTTCAGCGCTTTGCCGCGAAGTCGCGGAGGAATCCGGTTTGGCCGTGGAAGTTTTAGCGCCTTTATACATTGACTCCGGCCCAAACATGGCGGCCATGGAAATCATGTATCTGGCCCGTCTGATCGGCGGTGATTTCATGCCCTCCGACGAAGTGGACGAGTGCCGGTGGTTTGATCCGACGCAAAAGTTTCCCGAGGATATGAAGGCTCAGCAGAAACACGTTATCGCCGAGGCGCGCAAAGCTATTTTGGAGGGCGGCTGGCCGCATAAGAAACCATGACGATGAACTCGCGAAATGAAGAAGAACAAGGCTCCCTGGCGCCGCCGGATCCGCCTGAGCCGACAAAGACATGGCGAGGAACTGTGGTCATCGTCCTGGTGGTGGTGGTCTTTTCGATGGCCTTTGCGCTGCTGCTCTTTCGATGGAAGCAGTTGCAAACCTTTTCCACGCCATTGCGTTATGAAGGCTATCATCGTTTCAGCGGAGTTCTCGTAGAGCCGGAGGCTGTATTCGGCTCAGAGTTGCCGAAAATCCGCGTGAGAAAAGATGACGGTCGCATTATTGTCTTGCCCGTGTTGCCTCATGTAGAGGGCGGGCCGGACCTAGCCTCGTTGCCGCCGGGAATCTGCGTGGAAGGATACGTGCGCCACCGCAAGGGTTACGTCGAAGAGGTCATGATTCGTGTGGGAAGTCTGGAATATTTTCTGGACAGCGACGGGCAGTGGACCATCAATCCGATTGACGAAAACGGCGGCTGACAGGCGGCTCGAAGTATGAAGTATAAAGTATGAGGTATGAAGTCAGGAAAAATTCGGAATTTCGAATGCGGAATGCCGAATGCGAAGCGATGAATAAGCGAAAGCACGATGTCGACAACTCTTCATCCGTACTTCCTACCTCATCCGCCCCATACCCTAACCCTGCTTGAGTACATCAGTGATTTGGAGAGCCTCGCCCTCGTCCGTGAAAGAAAATCTTTCAGACATTTTCGGCAAGAATTTATAAGTCGCCTATTCCAGGCTGTCCGTCGTTAATAACAAACAGGAAATCTCCGGCGGCCTCAAAGATCGGCCCTGTCGGCTCCCCGCCTTCCGTGTCGTCATCAACATCGTCATTCACGTCATCATCCGCGTCATCGTCCGCGTCATCGTCCGCGTCGTCATCAGTTGTGTCATCGTCGGTATCGTCATCGCCGGTATCGTCGTCTACGTCGTCATCCAAATCATCGTTTAGGTCATCATCAATATCGTCATCGACATCGTCATCGACTTCTCCGTCATATTGATAAACGAGGACGCGGTAATTTAAGAGCACGGGAACTGTCTCGACGAGAGGCACGTAGAAATGAAAACTGTGCGAGTTGGCATCCTGTTCCCATGCGATGGGCGTATATGTTTCGCGCACGGCATCTTCGTTGAGGATGATCAGCTTTACGCTAATGGCTTGCGAATTGAAGGTTTCCAGGAAAGTGCGAAGCGTGTCGATGGTGCACACGGCCTCGACTTTTGATCCGACCGGCCCGCGGTTTTTTCTATATTCCACCTTGCCGATGACGTCATTTTTCTTGAATTCAAAAAAATCGTCCTGCAAAACGAGCAGCGGCGTCGTGAGTATGCCTTCGTCCTCCTCTTCGTCCTCATTGTCCTGCGTGCACGCGAAAACAACGGTGAATAAGGCGATTAGGACACAAATTATAATATACCCGAACCTTGGCACCAGCATTCCTCCGGTATAGCTTCTTACGAAAATGTCGTATCAGAGGCTCTTTCTTCTTGTCAAGGTTAAAAGCGCCGCCGGACAGGACTCATGCTGTCATCATGATGATTTTCGTCCCTTCAAATATTCACGCCAAAAATGAGGGCGCGACAATTGATGGGCAAACTGATGGTGATGGCGGCATTCTTCCCTCCGCCTTCATTCTTCCCCATTTTTGCTTTAGGCCTCTTGGCGATTTGCCTCGGATGTGTTAATCAAAAAAGCCTCTTAAATTGCGCGGCATGTGTGCCATAAGTTTGAGAGGATTAAAAACATTAACGCGGCCATGCTTTGGGGGAAAAATTCATCCCCGTGGTTGCGTTCCGGCGGGATTGGGAAATGGCGAAAGTTTTCAGCCTGGCAAACCAGAAGGGCGGTGTCGGCAAGACGACCACGACCATCAATCTGGCCGCAGGCGCGGCTCTGTCGGGCAAGTGGGTTCTTGTCGTCGATTTTGATCCCCAGGGCAATGCTTCGAGCGGACTGGGAATAGATCGGGACAAGAGGTCGCCGGGTGTTTACGAGGCGATCATCGGCAAGGTTCCTGTCAGTGAAACGGTTCGCGAGACGCAGATTCCGCGACTGTCGGTTATGCCCTCGACTCGCGATCTGATTGGGGCTGAGATCGAACTGATTGATGTAGAGGATAGGACCTCGTATTTGAAAAACATCCTGGCCGGGCTGAAAAAAGACTTCGATTTTATATTCATCGATTGTCCCCCCTCTCTAGGCTTGCTGACCTTAAACGCGATGGCGGCGTCGGATTCGGTCCTTGTGACGCTGCAGGCTGAATATTATGCGATGGAGGGTCTTTCGCAGTTGATCGAGACGGTGGACATGGTCGCGCAAAGATACAACGAGGGTCTTGCCATCGGGGGCATCTGCTTCACCATGATGGACCGTCGCACGAATCTGTGCCGCCAGGTTGAGCAGGATGTGCGGGATCATTTTAAGGATCTTGTATTTGAAACGACCATTCCCCGCAACGTGAGACTCTCTGAGGCCCCCAGCTTTGGGCAGACCATTTTTCAACACGACGCAAGATCATCAGGGGCGGCGGCGTATTTGGATTTGGCCCGGGAGTTGATAAAACGTGAAGCTGCCGCTTCGGACGCGGCTGTCGCAGCCATGGAGGCGGCCCGAACATGAGCAAGCGAAAAGCCCTGGGCAAAGGTCTGTCGGCGCTGATCGGCGACGCAAAAGACAAAAAAGAAACGGCGCATCGGGTTTCATCCATCGACGCCATGGAGTCGGGCGGCAAACGCGTCAGGGAAGTTCCGGTCGACAAGATCATGCCGAACCCCTACCAGGCCAGAAGAATTTTCAATGAATCGGCAATGAATGAACTCATCGACTCCATCAGGCAATCCGGCATTTTGCAGCCGATGGCCGTTCGGGCGATGAAGGATGGATCGGGGCGCTTTGAGTTGATCGCAGGGGAGCGACGCTGGCGCGCCGCGCGAAAGGCGGGTTTGAAAACGGTTCCCGTCATTGCCATCGACGTTGATGATCGCGAGATGTCGGTGCTGTCATTGGTGGAAAACCTGCAGCGTGAGGATTTGAACCCGATCGACGAAGCCGAGGGTTTTCAAAAACTCATTGAGGGATTCCAACTGACGCAGAAAGATGTAGCGGGTCGCGTTGGCAAAAGCCGAAGCGCCGTGGCCAATGTGCTGAGGTTGCTAGGTCTTCCGGAAACCGTCAAAAGGGCTTTGGCTGCGGCTGTGATCAGCGAAGGCCACGGTCGCGCCCTGCTGGCTTTGGGGCAGGCTGACGAGATCATCTCGGCTTTTGGGGAGGTGGTTCACGGAGGCCTGTCCGTTCGGGAAACCGAAGGGCATGTGCGAAAAAAATTGGAAGCCCGTAAGAATTTGCGGGAAGGCGCCGAAAAAAAGGCCGGGAATCAGGCCGGGCTTGATCCCAATGTGGCGCACCTTGTCGGGAATCTGTCGGAGAGATTCGGAACGAAAATAAAACTGTCGGGAACGAGAAAACGAGGCAAACTGGAAATTCACTATTTCAGCGCCGAGGACCGCGACAGGATATTGGAAATATTGAACCGTATGCCAGATAAGCCGGGACATGGTGATTCCCTTTGAAAATCTTTGAAATTCGACTCCTTGCCCTAAGGCGACAATTTTCAGGAATTTTCATAGATTATTTTTTAGTTTGCGGTTCGCTTGCGCGTACTCGGTAGGAGCAAAAAGTTTTAATTGTTTGGACCTTGCGCTAACAAGGCATTGATCTTATTCGGTCAAGGGATTATAAGAGGCGAGCCAACGGGGGGTTGACCATGAAGGGAACTGCTTCGTACGAAAAGAAGGAGGCACGAACGATGGTTGAGGAAATGGGGGGATTTCCAAAGGATGTCAACGCTTTTATCGGCAAATCCAGCGAGTTTGTAGGAAAGCTGACTTTCGAGGGAACGGTTCGGATTGATGGCCGCGTCGACGGGGAAATATTCTCGAAAGGAACGCTCATCATTGGACCCGGTGCTGATATCAAGGCCGAGATCAATGTGGATGTCGTAATCATTTCGGGGAATATGCACGGCAACATCAAGGCTTTGAAACGAGTTGAACTCCGAGCGCCGGCAAAGCTGTATGGCAACATATACACGCCATCTCTCGTCGTTGAACAAGGTGTGATTTTCGAAGGCAGCACCAAAATGGAAGATCTGTCTTTCGACGATGCAGGCGGCGCCAAGTCTGGGATCGCTCAGGCTCCAAAGCCAGCCGCACCTTTGTCTCAAGGGAAACTAAAGGGTCTCGACGCTAATTCTTCGGAATAATCCTTTATAAATAGGGTGGTTCTGAGAATCAGACGGGGCGTTTTTCTATCCACGCAATAAAAATTGGGGCTTTTTGTGCGTTTTCAAACTATTGTCAGACTTGCAATTATCCTCACTATTCTTTTTGCTTCGCAAAGCGTATGGGCCTCAGCCGAGGTCCCGGACGCCGAACATCAGGACGCCGCCGCGCATGAGAGTCATGGCCCGAACCTGGGGAAAATACTTCCACTTTGGAGCGTGATTCCTTTTGCTGGAATCCTTTTATCCATCGCGCTTTTCCCTTTGATCAAACCGCATTTCTGGCATCATCATTATCCTAAAGTCAGTCTTTTCTGGGCCCTGGTTTTCGCCGTTCCTTTCCTGATCGTCTTCAAAGTCAGCGCGGCGCACTCCATCTGGCATATTATGTTCCTTGATTTCGTACCCTTTATTATTCTGCTCGGCGGCCTGTTTACCGTGGCTGGCGGAATCGTCGTTAAGGGAAGCTTTCGCGGCACCCCTGTCGTCAACCTGATTCTTATCCTCATCGGTACGCTTTTGGCGTCCTGGATCGGAACGACGGGCGCGGCGATGGTGATGATACGGCCCTTGCTGCGGGCCAATGTGTGGAGAAAGAATTATGTCCACGTGGTCGTTTTCTTTATCTTTCTCGTAGCCAACATCGGCGGCAGCCTGACGCCGCTGGGCGATCCTCCGCTTTTCCTGGGCTTCCTGCATGGCGTCAGCTTCTTCTGGACCATGTTTAACATTTCCACGCAAACTCTCTTTGTGTCCGGGATGGTTCTGGTTGTATTCTTCGTCCTCGATACCTATCACTACCGCAAAGAAGATCCGCCCCCCGACGACGGCGTCAAAGAGCCGATTAAGGTGGAAGGTCTGCACAACCTGCTGTTTCTGGGTGGCATCATCGGAGCGGTCCTGTTCAGCGGTCTCGTTCATCTCGGCGAAATTCCGGTGGGACTGGGCATCATGCAGACGGGAGAGAATCTCGCCCGCGACCTGTTTATCATTGGGATGGGCGCTGCGTCCTGGGTGACCACGAAAAAGGTATTGCGTGAGGCGAATGAATACTCCTGGGGACCGATTCTGGAAGTGGCCTATCTGTTCGCGGGGATTTTCACGACCATCATTCCGGCCCTGGCCATTTTGAAGGCCGGCGATAGCGGTGCCTTGGCCTTTTTGACCAATGCGGTCAACACTCCGGGCAGATACTTTTGGGCGACGGGTGTTTTGTCCAGTTTCCTAGACAATGCCCCGACCTACCTGACCTTCTTCAACGCCTCCATGGGGCAGCTTTATCCCGGCGTGGCCGAGCCGGAAGCGGTTCAATATCTCATGGGCAACGTGGCAGCGAGCGGCGTGGCCAGCGGGCAGAATTATCTGGCGGCCATCAGCGCCGGCGCGGTGTTCATGGGCGCCAACACATACATTTTGAAGGCCGGCGATAGCGGTGCCTTGGCCTTTTTGACCAATGCGGTCAACACTCCGGGCAGATACTTTTGGGCGACGGGTGTTTTGTCCAGTTTCCTAGACAATGCCCCGACCTACCTGACCTTCTTCAACGCCTCCATGGGGCAGCTTTATCCCGGCGTGGCCGAGCCGGAAGCGGTTCAATATCTCATGGGCAACGTGGCAGCGAGCGGCGTGGCCAGCGGGCAGAATTATCTGGCGGCCATCAGCGCCGGCGCGGTGTTCATGGGCGCCAACACATACATTGGAAACGCGCCGAATTTCATGGTCAAAGCCATCGCCGAAGAAGCAGGGGTTCCTATGCCGAGCTTTTTTGGTTATATGCTCAAATATTCAATTCCCGTACTGATCGGGATTTTCGTTCTCAACTCACTCATTTTTTTCTAGGAGAAGGCGGTGGAAACACCATACGTCGAGGTGGTATTTACAGGCAGGAGCGAGAGCGTCAAAATGCTTTTGGCGGATCTCAATGCCGAATCACCGAGTGCTTTCGGCCCCTTTTTCATTTCCTCTGAAGTGGGGATCACTAAGGAGGGACGTGTTCGGAAAGTTCTTGAAGCCATACAACTTGTTGAAGAACATGTTTATGTTCTTGTTCCAGTCAAGGATCTTTCGGTCATACGCAAGCGCGTTGCCGACAGCGGCATCGAGATTCATTCCGCGCATGTGGTGGTTGAAAAACGCTTGAGTTTTAAGTTCGAATGCTTCAATGAAGAGGTCGCCGGAAAAATCACGGCGGTTTTTGAATCCCTGCCTCCGGGCGTGATTCTCGAAGGATACGACCCCAAAACAAAGCGTGATGACTCGGCGAAAGGCCAGGAGCTCTATTCCCCGACGCATCATTATGAGTTTAGCGGCCAGGGTGTGGCCAAGGGTCCGGTAAAAGGGCTGATAGAGCTTAGAAGAACCATAACCGAGTTGCCGCATATCGAAGTGAAAAAAATTTCTCTCGTCCTAGGCGACGAGGCATCTGACTAAAGGAGATAAGAAGAAAATGATCTCCATCGATTGGACATTATTTTACCAGATGGCTTTGTTCATCGCCTTGATGATCTTTTTCGGAAAGTTTCTGTTCAAGCCGATGACGGCAGTTTTCGATGCCCGCGAAAAGGCGCATCTTGGACCAATGGCAAAAGCTGAGGAACTGGCTGAGCAAGCCGAAAAGGCTTCGGAAACGTATAAAGATCTGATGAATCAGGCCCGGAAGAAGGGTGAACAAATTCGCAATGAATTTCTTGGCGATGCTCAAAAGCATGAACAGGAAATCGTCGCGGGGGCGCAGGCGAAAAGCGAAGAGACGATAGAAGCGGCGCGCCAGGAGATTGAGGCCGTCAGAACACGCCTCGTCGGAGAACTGTCCGGCCAGGCGCAGAATCTGGCGACGCAATTGACAATAAAACTATTGGGACGCTAATTCCTTCGATTATTAAGTGTTAAAGCGATAGGCGAACCGGTTATGAAAAAAATATTCCTTGTTGTTTTCTCGATAGTCCTGTTTGGCTTTTGCGCCACGGCCTTTGCGGTCGGCGAGGAGCATGGAAGCGGGTTCCCCGTCGGCGAGGTCATTGCGGCCGTTATTAACTTTGTCCTTTTCGTCTGGATTCTTATAAAGGTCGGCAAAAAGGGAGTCATCGGATTTTATCAGCAAAGAGCGGATCAGTTGAACGAGGCGATTGAAAAGGCCCAGGAGGCGCTGTCGAAAGCCAGTGCGCTCCATGAGGAAGCCTCAAAGCGCCTGTCCGATGCGGGCAAGGAAGCCGATGCCATTGTGGACGGTGCCAGGCAAGCCGCCGACAAACACGCGAAAAATCTCGTCGCCTCAGCCCAATCTGCGGCGGATCGAATATTGAGCGACGCCAAAGCAACCATCGAGACGGAAAGCAAGCGTATGACCAGCGAGCTCAAAGCCGAACTCGCAGCCAAAGTCGTGGAAATGGCCAGGAGTGAAATCCAGTCCAAGCTGGACGACTCGGGCCACCGGGCTCTCGTTCAGGATTATCTAACAAAGGTTGACCAAGTGGAGGATATGTAGGTGTCCACCAACGCCATATCACGTCGTTATGCCAAGGCTCTTTTGAGCATCGGGCTTGAAGACAGAAATTTCGAGATTTACGGAGAGCAGCTCAGGGTTCTTGCCGAGGCCATGAGGCCTTCGCTGGTGACTTTGAGCAGCCCGCTGTTGTCACGTGTGCGCAGGAAAGAGGTTATCACGGAAATTGTGAAGGTTTCCGAGGCCTCTGTCGTTGTGGGGAATTTCCTGAAAATTCTAGTGGACAAGGGACGATTGAGAGAATTGCCGGGAATCGCCGAGGCCTATCAGGATCTCTCGGATGAAGCTGCCGGGCGTATTCGCGGGGTCGTCAGTTCTGTGGAGGCGCTGGACGAGGCGACGCTGGCCCAGCTTCGCGTCAAACTCGCTAAAAAACTAGGCAAGACAGTCACCCTGGAAGCAACCGTGGACCCCGGCCTTTTGGGCGGTATGCAGGCGAAAGTCGGTTCATTGGTGATCGACGGAAGCATCTCGGGACAATTAGAAAGATTTGAAAGCCTTTTACGGAAGGATTGAAAGAATGCAAATTAAAGCAGAAGAAATCAGCAGTATCATAGCACGGCAAATACAGGACTACGACAAGGCCGTTGAGGTCGCGGAAGTCGGACAGGTTCTGACCGTGGGCGATAACATCGCCCGACTGCATGGTTTGGACAAGGTGATGGCCGGAGAGCTCCTGGAGTTTCCCGAAGGTCTGATGGGCATGGCGCTCAACCTCGAAGAGGACAACGTCGGCTGCGTGCTTTTCGGAGAAGACGTCGGCGTCAAAGAGGGAATGACCGTCAAGAGAACCGGGCGCATTGTCTCCACACCTATTGGCAGGCAGATGCTTGGCCGCGTTGTCAACGGACTGGGGCAGCCCATCGACGGCAAGGGCGATTTCGACATGTCGCAAGTGGCTAACGTCGAAACGAAGGCCCCGGGCATTGTCTATCGTCAGGGCGTCAAAGAGCCGCTGCAGACCGGCATCAAGGCCATCGACTCGATGATTCCGATTGGACGTGGACAGCGCGAGCTGATTATCGGCGATCGCCAGACCGGCAAGACGGCCATCGGCATCGACACTATCATCAATCAGAAAGACCCGCCGACGCCCGAAGAGCAGGTGTATTGTATCTACGTCGCCATCGGTCAGAAAACTTCGACCGTTGCGCGCGTCGTCGCCAAGCTGGAAGAAACCGGGGCCATGGAATTTAGCGTGGTGGTTGCCGCCAACGCTTCCGACCCGGCGCCGATGCAGTTTCTGGCGCCTTATACCGGTTGCGCCATCGGAGAGTATTTCCGGGACAACGGTATGCATGCTCTGTGTATCTTTGACGATTTGACCAAGCAGGCGGCGGCCTACAGGCAGCTTTCGCTTCTTCTGAGACGACCTCCGGGACGTGAAGCTTATCCCGGCGACGTATTCTACTTGCATTCGCGGCTCCTGGAGCGTGCGGCGAAGATGTCCGATGCCAAGGGCGGAGGGTCGATGACCTCGCTGCCGATCATTGAGACGCAGGCCGGCGACATTTCGGCCTACATCCCCACGAACGTTATTTCCATCACCGACGGACAGATCTTCCTGGAATCGGACTTGTTCTATTCCGGTATTCGACCTGCGGTGAACGCCGGTCTGTCGGTTTCCCGCGTCGGCGGCAATGCCCAGATCAAGGCGATGAAAAAGGTTGCGGGGCGTCTTCGCCTGGATCTGGCTCAGTATCGCGAGCTGGCAGCTTTCGCGCAGTTCGGATCAGATCTTGACAAGGCGACGCAAAATCAGCTGTCTCGCGGCGTGCGCATGACGGAGCTTCTCAAACAGGATCAGTACGCCACGCTGCCGGTCGGCAAGCAGGTCGTGATTATTTACGCTGGCGTCAACGGGTTGCTGGATGAAGTTCCCGTCGATCAGATTGTGGCTTTCGAGGCTGGATTTATGTCCTTTCTAGAGGTCGAATACGCGGACCTGCTCATGCAGATCCAAAAAGAAAAAGAACTTTCCGAGGAAATGGAGACAAAGATCAAAGAGGCCGTCGAAAAGTTCAGTCAGAGTTTTGCGACCTCCAAGGAATAACGAGAAGGATTTAATACAATGGCGAATCTGGCTGCGATCCGAAAAAGGATTGGAAGCACAAAAAGTACGCAGCAGATCACAAAGGCGATGAAAATGGTTGCGGGCGCTAGGCTGCGTGGTGCTGAGGATCGTCTCCGCTCCGCCCGACCCTATGCCAATATGATGGACCATGTTGTTAGCAACCTGGCCAAACATACGGATTTGAAGGGTTGGGACCTCATCGACGGTCGTGAAGAGGTCAAGAAGGTTGAATACGTGATCATCACCTCGGACCGCGGACTTTGCGGCGGGTTCAACTCTTCAATCATTCGTTACTGCGACAGGCTGCTCAAAGAGATTGAGGGAAAGTACGAGACGGTGACCCTCTCCTTTGTCGGTCGCAAGGCCTATGATTATTTCAAGCGGCGGACCTGGCCGATCGGAAAAACTTGGATCAATCTGCTCAAGGATTTCGATTTCCCACTGGCTTCCCGTGTGGGAGGCGAGTTGGCTGAGGCCTATGCCAATGGCGAAGTGGATGAAATTTACATCGTTTATAACGAGTATGTGAACGCCGTTACGCAAAATCTGGTGTCCAAACGCCTTGTTCCCGTGGAAGTTCCCGAAGCGCCGGGAGAAGGCGAAGAAATCGAGAATCTGTTCGACTATAAATTTGAGCCGAATAAAGAAGAAATCCTCAAAAAACTTCTCACACGTCAGGTCAATTTCCAGCTCTACCGAGCCTTTTTGGAAAGTTACGCGGCGGAGATGGGTGCGAGGATGAACGCGATGGACTCGGCAACGAAAAACGCCGGGGAAATGATCGAACGCCTGACGCTTCAATTCAACCGGACGCGGCAGGCTGCGATTACCACGGAACTGATGGAGATTATCAGCGGCTCCGAGGCGTTGAAAGGTTAAAATTTTAGCTCCACGAAGGAGAATTCAATGAGTGAAGTTGGAAAGATATTGCAAGTCATCGGACCCGTTGTGGACGTGAAATTCGAGGGCGGAGAGCTCCCGGGTATTTATAACGCCCTGCGCGTTACCAATGCGTCCATTAACGACGAACCGGACAACTTGGTTCTGGAAGTCGCCCAGCACTTGGGAGAGGGCGTCGTCAGGACGATCTCCATGGACTCGACGGAAGGCCTTGTGCGCGGGCAGCCCGTCAAGGATATGGGTGAAATGATCACCGTGCCTGTCGGCGACGCCGTGTTGGGACGCATCATTAACGTGATCGGCGATCCGGTCGACGAAATGGGACCGGTGGAAGCCACAGACCGCTGGCCGATTCATCGTCATCCGCCCAGCTTGCAGGACCAGGATGTCGAGACGCGCATTCTGCCGACCGGCATCAAGGTCGTCGACATGCTTTGTCCTTATTCCGTCGGCGGCAAGATCGGCCTCTTCGGCGGCGCCGGCGTTGGCAAAACCGTTCTGATTATGGAACTTATCAACAACATCGCCACGCAGCACGGCGGTTATTCCGTTTTCGGCGGCGTCGGTGAGCGTACCCGTGAGGGCAACGACCTCTGGACTGAAATGAAAGAGTCCGGCGTTATCGACAAAACAGCCCTTGTTTATGGGCAGATGAACGAACCGCCGGGCGCTCGTGCTCGCGTCGGTCTGTCGGCCCTGACCGTTGCCGAGTACTTCCGCGACGTGCAGAAAAAAGACGTGCTCCTTTTCATCGACAATATTTTCCGATTCACGCAAGCCGGTTCCGAGGTGTCCGCTCTGTTGGGACGTATTCCCAGCGCCGTCGGTTACCAGCCGACGCTGGCTAGCGACATGGGCGAGTTGCAGGAGCGCATTACTTCCACGAAAGATGGTTCAGTGACATCGGTGCAGGCTATTTATGTCCCCGCCGATGATCTTAGCGATCCGGCTCCGGCGACGACCTTCTCACATTTGGACGCCACGACGGTTTTGTCGCGCCAGATTGCGGAATTGGGCATTTATCCGGCGGTGGATCCTCTCGATTCCACAAGCCGAATTCTCGACCCGAACGTTCTGGGTCAGGACCATTATAATACCGCCCGTGCCGTGCAAAAGGTTCTCCAACGCTATAAAGATCTGCAGGACATCATCGCCATCCTGGGTATGGACGAATTGTCCGAAGAAGATAAGCTGACGGTCGCCCGCGCCAGGAAGATGCAAAAATTCCTGTCGCAGCCTTTCTTCGTCGCCGAGCAGTTCACTGGCATCAAGGGCAAGTTTGTGGAACTGGCCGAAACCATCAAAGGCTTCAAGATGATCCTTTCCGGTGAGCTTGATAACTTGCCTGAGCAGGCTTTCTATCTGCGCGGCACTATCGAAGAGGTCATCGAAGAAGGCAAGAAAATAGATAGCTGATTTTCGAGCCACGAAGGCGGCGGCGATATTCTGAGCTGGCATTGTAGGAGCGGCTTCTGAAGTTGCGATAATCGGAGTAGTCATGGCGGAAAAAATTCAACTGAAATTGGTGACGCCCTTGCGGGAAGTCCATGCCGGTGAAGCGGATATGGTTCTTCTCCCGGCTTTTGCGGGCGAAATGGGTATATTGCCCGGCCACGAACTTTATATGACCCTGCTTAATACGGGATTCCTGGTTGCCGAGGACGGTAGCGAAAAGCGCTATTTCTTCGTCAGTGAAGGTTATGCCGAAATCAAGGACGATGTTGTGCGCGTGCTGGCCGAAGTCTGCGAACCAGCGGACGGAATTGATCTCGAACGCGCAATAGAAGCGCAAAAACGCGCCGAAGAGCATCTTTCCGGATCGGATATGACAGCGGACACCGTGCGCGCGCAAGCGGCCCTCATGCGCTCTTTGATGCGGCAGGAGATCGTCGGGTTGCGTTGAAAACATTTGTCGATTCAATGAAGGGACGAGCAAATTGCTCGCCCCTTTTTTATTGGTCTCAAACGGAAAATCCTCCCTCTTCCCAGGTTTTGATGCCAAAGCGTCGTCCTTTTCATCTCAGTTAAGCGCTTCTGGGGCAGCCGATATCGGCGGCGGGCGCACGCCATTATTGTTTTTCGCCAATTTTCTGTTAACATTGGTTCATGTAATGATTTTGAACCCCTGCACAATTTTAAGGATTGACCCATGGGCAGCGATTCTAGAGACAGACAGAGCTTCAGCGTCCGCTCCGCCAAGCCGAGGCCCAAAGGTGATTTGAATGTTACAGAGGCTGTCAACAAGCTGAAGGACGAATTGAAATCCGGGCAAACCGGATTCGATTACCGGACCGCGTCACTCAAGATTCACGGCCCGGTCTGCGCGCACTGCGGCAGGGAATTTTCCGGGAAAAACCTGCGCTTGCTGACCGTCCATCACAAGGACGGCGACCACACTAACAACCGGCGCGACGGCTCAAATTGGGAGAACCTTTGCGTCTACTGTCACGATAACGAGCATTCGCGTGGGCTTCACGCGGATTACATCAGTTCCGCAAGGGATAAAGACGCAGCGGCCCCCGGAAAACAAAGCCAAAGAGAATCGGCTTCGGAACCTGACTCTGCTTCCGGCGAAGGAAAAAGTACGCTGGCGGAACTACTCCAGAAAGCGATGGGAAAAAAGTGAGTTTCCCTTCGCCAAAATTCATCCGTTAATGAAATCACCCTGCTTGCGGGTCCAGCCAAATCGCCCCACGTTGTCGGCATGAAAGCGCACAACCCTTATGTTTGCCGTTGACTGAGAATATGTTTCGGCTTCCCAAACCCCAAAATCCAGCTCAAACACTTGGAATTTCAAGTATCTTTCGCTAGGCTCGATTGTCGCTGCCGGAGATCATTTTATGTCATCAGTGCAAAGAATTTTTAAAAACTCCGCCGTTCTAGCGGGCGGGCGGATTCTGACTAAGGCCGGGTCGCTGATTTTTCTCGGTTTCGTCACTCGCGCACTGGGCGAAGAGGGCTTCGGCAGGTTTTCCAGCGCCATGGCCCTTGTCGGTTTTGTCGCTGTTTTGCCCAACTACGTTGCGCGACCATTCATTATTCGGTACGCGGCCAGAGAGCGGGAAAAATCCGGCGACTTCATTTCCGGGGTCTTAACGACAAATTTTTTCTTGTCGATAATGCTTTTTGCGTCCTTTTTCGCCGTCGTTCCTTTTCTCGGCTACGCCGCGGACGCGCAAACCGCAGCCTACATCCTCGCCTTCAGCCTCCTGTTTTCCTCCATGACCAACAGCTATCACGCGCTATTTTACGGTCGCGAGCGCATGGAATATTCGACGATGACTGACGTATTCAACACGCTGTTGACTATTGCTTTCGGCGTCATGATCCTGGTTTTTTCCGGAGGCGTCGTCGAGTTGACCGGCGCGTATTTGCTGGCTCGCGTTGCAACCTTCTTCTACGCAATGCGCCTGGGGCGTCGTCTTTGCGTCGACAAGAGCTTTCGTATGCCCAGCGCCGCGCTCATGCGCTCTATGTTCACGGGCGCGTGGCCGTTTTTTATTACGCAGCTCTTTATCGTTTTCTACAACCGCGCTGACATCGTGATGCTCTCCTTCATGGATTCCGTTGTCGAAAAGGAAATCGCCGTGGGGCGTTACAACACGGCCTACAAGCTTATGGAGGCTCTCGGACTGGTGACGAGCGCTTTTGTCATGTCAGTTTATCCGGTATTGGCGCGCAAGTTCATGAAGGGCGTGGGCGGCGTGCTGACGACTTTCAGAAAATCCCTTCGCGTCCTGGTGGCGGTGACCATGCCGGTGGCGGTGGGCACAACCATTTTGGCCGAGCAGATCATGGGAAACTTTTTCGGAAAACCCTTCGCCGTCGCAGGGGCCGCGCTGCAGATCCTCATCTGGGGCCAGGTCATGGACAGCATCAACCCGCTCAATGCCGCCACCATGCGCGCCCTGGACCGGGAAAAGGATCTGGCGCGGATAACAGGCGTGTGCGCCGTTTTCAACGTCGCGCTCAATATAATTCTCATCCCTCGCTACAGCTATATGGGCGCCGCGGTGGCCACGTTGCTGAGCTTTTTGCTGGTTTATGCCTGGAGTTATTTCATCTTGCGAAAAGCTCTTGGAAAACTCGCTGTCTTCGGCATTATCGCCAGAGCGGCGCTCGCGGCGATTATTATGGGCGTTGCGGTTTGGTGGACCGCGCAATACGGATTGCTCGTGGCCATTCCGACAGGCATCATCGTTTACATACTCGCGGCTTTCGGCTGCGGTGTTGTCGGCAAAGAAGATGTTCAGTTGTTTGCCAGGTTGATCCAAAAAAAGGGATGAAGGTTGAAGGAATGCGGAATTTCGAACGCGGAATGCGGAATACTTGCATTTTCATTGTCTATTGAGAGGGATTCCGGTAAATTGCTTGCGGTTAATAACCAATGACTTTTAACTCAAAAACCTGCTCGATCCTGATCATCGCCTTGACGCTATGCGTGGTCTCTTCCGCCCCATCGCAAGAAATCAAGGCGGACGAAGCGCCGGATATGGCGTTTATTCCCGCAGGACCTTTCATTATGGGGCACGGCAAGAAGCCGCCGCTTGGTCCAAAGCGCAAAGTTATCTTGCGTGCCTTTTATATCGACCGCACGGAAGTCACGGTGGCCGCCTATCGCCAGTGCGCCGACGCCGATGCGTGCATGCTCAACGCCGAAGTTGACAATCCAAATTTCAATAAGCCCGATTATCCCGTCACCCTTGTCTCCTGGAAGGACGCGCGGGCTTACTGCTCATTTGTCGGCAAGCGCCTGCCGACGGAGGCCGAGTGGGAACGGGCGGCCAGAGGCCAAAAAGGAAGATTATATCCTTGGACTAATGGTCATCCCGGCGTCAGAGCCAATTTTGCATCGGGTATTTCCCATAGAGAGCATCGATTCGTTCAGCCCGTCGCCAGCTTTTCCAGGGGCGCCACCCCCGAAGGCGTATATGACATGGCGGGAAACGTCGCCGAGTGGACCGAGGATGTTTTCATCGAAAACTACCATCTTTTCACTCAGGCGAGCGATCCCAAAGGACCGGACAAAGGAATGATGCGCACTGTGCGCGGGGGAGATTTCCGCGCGGACGCCGAGCAGATAAAATCCTTTGAGCGCGACGGCAACCGGACCGAAGCTTCTCGCGGTTACCGTCTTGGGTTCCGCTGCGCGAAGGATGCTGTTCAATGATGCGTGATGTCCATAAATTTTTCGCTATGCTCCTTGTTGCAGCTTTTTCCCTTATGTCGATGGTATCCTGTCAACACGAAGCGAAGGCGACCCGGGTGCTCGATATTCCCGGTGGTCGATTTCAGGTCGGTGGCCTCCCCGATGAAAAAGGGCTTCATCCCGTGCGTGAAATGGAGCTGAAAAGTTTTTTTATTGAGATGACGGAAGTGACTAACGCGCAGTACAGACGATGCGTGAAGGCGAAAAAATGCGTTGACCGCGGCGATAATCTTCCTACGGTGTTTGGCGATCCGCAGCAGCCGGTCGTCATGGTCACGCAACAAGACGCCGCGGACTATTGCGCCTGGGTCGGAAGGCGTCTGCCCACGCAATGGGAATGGGAACGCGCGGCGAGAGGGCCCGAGGGATTCACTTTTCCTTATGGAAACGAATTTAGCGCCGACGGCGCCAACACGGCGTACGCCCCATTAACAAAAACAAATAGGGGTGTTTTTCGCTTCACGGCTCCGGTCGGCGCCTTTGAAAAAGATCGCTCCGGCTTCGGCGTGCTTGATATGGGCGGCAACGTGGCGGAGTGGACCTCCAGCGCCATCGGCGGCGGCGAAGTGGTCGTCCGAGGCGGCCACTGGTATGCGGAGCGCGGGCAGAGCGTCGCCTATTATCGCGAGTTCGTTTTGACCGGCAATCTGATGAGCCATACCATCGGCTTTCGCTGCGCAAAGTCGGAAATTCCTTAAAACTCATTTTCGAGACTTGCATTTCGGATGCTTCTTTCGCCTGGCTGCTCGACATCAAAAACGTAGCGGTGGCCAGTAAGCGTTCAGACATCGCCATCCGGGATGAGGGTATGGTATGCATGGGTGCGAGGGTTCAAAAGTGGTATGGAACGTAATCAGTAATCTGAGGTCTTCTTCGACGGCCCGAGCTAAAACCTATCTTCTGCTCATGGGAGTAGCTTTGGCTCTGGGTTTTTCTTTTGTCTTCGCGATAGTTTACAAAATGCAACCTTTGTCTCCTGATGCGTTGTCACGCGCTTACTCGCCGCTTACAAAAAGAGCTGACTCATCGATTAATACGATCTTGGCTCCTCCGGGCAGCATTGCTTTTGTCAAACACGAGTTGAAAAACTGCACAAATACCGACGATTACTTTCTTTTTACAAAAAAAACGAAAAACTACCTGACTCCAATCAGCGATGAATATTTAGCAGCCACAATTTCCGCTATGAAGGACGAATATGACTATTCGCTTCACTCCGCAGATCAACTTGTAAGGGAAATTAAAAGCCGATTGAATCTTTCCTTTCTCTTGGAGGATATCGATAGCCGATTGTTGGAAGTACAGATAGTGGATGAAAAAAAACACTTCGACTATTTTCGTCAAGATTTGGTATTTCGGGATCCTTATGTCGGCACATTTGAAGCCATACTTCTTGGGCCAATCCGTGATGGTTCACATCCGGCCATTGTTGCCGTTCACGGACATTCAAGCAGCGCCCAGAACTATGTTTGGGATTTTAAAGTTTCGGAACTATCGAAGAGGGGCTACATCGTAATTATTCCATCTCTGCGCGGAATTTGTGGCGACGAAAATGAAGACAAATTGGTTCGACACCTATTGAAGAGCGGTTTTTCATCTATTGGAATAGTTGTGTATGAAACGATCCTTATGGAGAAATATTTGAGGTCGTTGGCAATTGTCGATGACCGGAATATTGGCTTGATTGGACATTCCGGCGGGTCAGCGGCGAACAATATTACTATTCACATTGACGGGAAGTTTAAAGCGTATGTTGCAGATCATTTTTCAAAATACCAAGGCGTACGTCCTTTTGGAGATAAGTTGATATTGCTCGAATCTTTCGTCCCCGCATTGTGGGAATTGGCCGAGGACGTCAATAGTTTTCGGTTTTGTCCAGTGCCGGTTTTGAAAACTTCCTACGCATATTCAGAGGAATTTGGCGCCATATATGACTTCTTTGATAAGCATCTGAAGTAGCATTTTTCAGATAAAATGACGCACTTGCCATATGGGTTGTCGAGAACAGCGAGCCTCGGTTTTGGTCTGTTATGAGTTGCCGGAGCCGCTTTTCTGCGCGAATGGCTGCACGGATTGGGTGTCCCCAAATCAACCTGTTCCACGCGTAGTCGCCGTAGTCATAGTCAACGTAATAATCAGTCGCCATGTTGTGACCGGAGCGCATTCGTATCATTGAAAATTATTTTCTTTTCGTCCCTGACGGGACGAGGGACGCGCTACCCTTGCATTTCAAAAAAGCCTGAAACATAATGCGCCGCTTGAGAGCGGACACTGAGTATAAAATGTGGCAAATCCCGCTTATTTGAGAAGGAATCCCAATGCTGTCGTATATGCGGAAAAACGCGAAAAGTCCCATCATGAAAATTCTTCTTGCCGGCGTTGCCTTGAGTTTTCTCATTGGCTTCGGCGCCTCCTACTTCCTGACCTCGATGAGAAAATCAGGACCGAAGGGGAATAACGACACCGTGGCCAAAGTGGCCAATGTGGAAATTTCCAGAAGGGAATTTATTCAGGAACTCGATCGCGCCAAGCGTCGATACCGCGCCCAGGGCTTTGGCCAGGACCAGGAGATGTTTAAGTCTCCCCTGTTTATGCGTTCGATTCTGAGCAACCTGATTGACATGATTGCGTTGCGTCTGGCGGCGCAGGATATGGATATCAGGGCTTCCAACGAGGAACTCGCCGATTATCTCAAACGCAGCGGCATGTTCGTCAACCGGGGAAAATTCAACCGACAGAAGATGCTCAACTACCTGCGCCGCAGCGGTCAGTCCCTGCAGGATTTCGAGGACAACATCCGTTTTGAAATGGGAGGCTATAAGCTTCTGTCCCTTTTGCAGTCCTCGGTGTTTGCATCCGAAGACGAAGTCTGGAAGGAATACCAGGCAAAAAATGAGAAGGTCGATTTGCAGGTCATGCGAATCGGGCAGGCGCAGGTCAATTTCGACCCCGAGTCCTTGTCGCCCGAGGAAGTTAAGAAGGTCTATGACGAATCCACGGAGGACTTTCGGAAGCCGGAAAAAAGGCGACTCAATTACATTTCCGTCAACGTCAACGATTTCATCCAGGGTGTTGATCTCGACGAAAACGATGTCCTGGATTATTACGATAACAACCTCAAGCGCTATAACGCTCCTGAGATGGCGCACTATCGCCAGATCATCCTGCGCTTTTCCGACGATGCCCAAAAGGAGAAAGTCCGAGAAAAGATGGACTCGATCCACACGCAGGCCGTGGTCGAAGGTCTCGATTTTGCCGATCTGGCCGGCAAATACAGCGAGGACGAAACGACAGCCGGCAATGGCGGCGACGTGGGCTGGCAGGGTAGCAAGGGCGGAATCCAAGGGATCAAGGACAAGGCTTTTGCCTTAGAAAAAGGCGACATTTCCGAAGTGATCGACATACCCGGAGGCTTTGCGCTTATCAAACTCGAAGGACGCCGGGATGCCGGAACGCAGCCTTTGAAAGAAATCTACGAACGCGTTGAAATGGAGACCACGCACGACCAGGCGCGCAAGTTGGCGAACAAGGATATCGCCGCAACTTTCGCCGAGATAGCGCCGGGAACCGACCTGATCGACTTTGCCGAGAAAAAGGGCTTGGAACCATCCTCGACGCCGTTTTTCGAAAAATCCGGGGACGCCAAGGGAATCGAAAAGGGTTTCGAGGTCGCGCAAAGCGCCTTCGAGATGAGCGCCAATGAAATCGGCGGTCCGCACGAGGGATACTCGAAATTTTTCATCTATCAACTCGCCGAAGTCCAGGAATCCGTTATTCCGGCTTTCGAGGATATTGAAAGCGAAGTTCGCGCTTCGCTCGCCAAACAGAAAAAAGAAGAACTCTTAAGGGCACTGGCCGACGGCTACCTGAAGCGACTGCGCGCGGAGGAAATAACTCTGGAGCAGGCCGCCGTGGAACTGGGCATTGAAGTCATCGAGACCGGCAAGTTCGTCGCCTCGGCCTACACGGTTCCCAAAGTCGGTTTCATCAAGGGACTGATCGAAGAAGCCTTTAGCGTCTTTCCGCCCGACGAATATCCGGCCCAGTCGCTGGATAACTCGGGAGAGCAAATATTGTTTCGTATCGCCGACCGCGACATCGCCGATCAGGCAGCTTTTGAACTCGAAAAAGAAAAGCTTCAAGGCGAGTTTATGCAAGCAAAATACAGGAGCTTTGTCACACAGTGGATTCAGGGCCTGCGTGAACGATATCCGGTGGTGGAAAACCAGGAATTCTGGAGTTTGATCGCGGAAAACCAATAGGCGTTGACTTGCGCATGATTGTTTTGATATAAGTCTGCGCCGGTGTTGTTGTCGATAAGTAGGATGCGGCAGACGAACCGGGAAGTGTGAGGGGCTGTAGCTCAGTTGGAAGAGCGCTTGAATGGCATTCAAGAGGTCGACGGTTCGATCCCGTTCAGCTCCAAAAACAAAATCAAATCGTTAGGCGATTTTCGGGGAAACTGGTTTCTTTATAAGTTACCAATAAGTTACCACGCGGACAGAGAAATTTCGCCCTTTTCCAACGGCGCAAGGTAGCAAACCAAAGCTCATAATGATTTCCCTTTCACGCTCCCTATTCCACATTTGCCCGATTAAACGTCTGTTAACCACTAGGTCGGGGGTTCGAGTCCCTCCTCAGGAGCCACATGGGACTCGAATCGTCAATGGAATCACCCCGCAGACCTAATACACAGTAAGTCTTCTCCCGATTTTGCATTCGAGTGCAGCCAGACAGTTAGTGGCACCGTTGGCCCTGTGGGGATTTGCATGATGCCCCTTGGGGATGCCAAGTGTTAAGGGGCCGATTGCGCGGCGGGATTATATCCTTTCCGCTTATTCGGCCCCTTTCCTTTTCCCCACCTATATTCTTTCCGACTTTCGGCCCGACCTCAATCCTTTTGAATAAGACTCCAATAAGCTGTTCCCATTTCATTGGTGAAGCCTCAGCGGCCTCCTTTAGGAAATTCTCTCGCACCCGCCAGTACGGAGGCGCGAACACAATCAACGGCAACCTACATCTACTTACAGCGGTTTCGATCCAACTTGGTCGTCTTCACCCATAGTAAGCCGCGCTCGGTTTCTCAGAAAAAGGAATCCCCTAACGATTTGTAAATGTTTTGTAAAATTGCTTGCCTCCCGCCCGCTAAAAATTTACTCAGTGTAACGCATACCATTGGGTACGCGTTACGCCGACAGGAGGAACGGGAAAATGGAAGTAAAACATTTTTGGTTGATTTTGATTGCTTTCCTTGCATTGACCGCAGCCTTGTTTGTTGCCTGCGGTGATAATGACGACGCCGAATCAGATGACGATGAAGCTGATGACGACGACATTGATGACGATGAAATCGATGATGATGAAATCGATGATGACATTGATGTGGATCGGCCGGATGGCTGGGGGGAAGATTCGCATGGAGACGATGCAGATCCAGATTACGACAAAGTATTTCCGCAAGGACAAGTCGAGCGCATCGACATCACGTTAACGTCGGATTACTGGCAGGATATGCTCGATGACATGACGGATAATTATGGCGAGTTCGGCGCCGGTTCGCATGGCCCTCCCCACCCGCTCGCGGACAAAGCCGAGGTCGACACCGATCCGATTTGGGTTCCCTGTACAGTCGAATTCTCCGGATTGACTTGGTGGCACGTTGGTATTCGTTTCAAAGGCAACTCCACCCTAATGACAAGTTGGTCCGAAGGCACGTATAAGTTGCCGCTTAAGCTCGATATCGATGAGTTCGAGGACACCTACCCGGAGATTGACGATCAGCGGCTCTATGGGTTCAAACGCCTTGCTCTGGCCAGTAACTGCAAGGACGAATCATTTCTGCGACAGAAAATTGCGGGGGAAATGTTCCGCGAGGGCGGCGTGCCCGCGCCAATTAGCGCCTTTTATCGTGTGTTTATAGATCACGGCGATGGCCCCATCTATTTTGGCCTGTATACTATGACAGAAGTGCCGGATAAGCCGATGCTCAACACCTACTATGGAAACGACAGCGGTAATCTTTACAAACCCGAAGCCACCTGGGTGTTGGCCGAAAATATCGGTGAAAACAAATACCCCAAGAAAACAAACGAAGAAGAAGCGGACTGGAGCGACATTGAAAACGTCGTTGCCGCGTTGCATGCCGATCGAAGCGATGCGGCACAATGGCGCACGAACTTCGAAGCGCTTTTTGAAGTGGATTATTTCCTCAACTGGCTGGCGATCAACACAGCCATCCAGGACTGGGACACCTACGGCAGGATGGCCCATAATTATTACCTCTACAGCAATCCCGCCAACGACGGGAAAATCTGCTGGATCCCTTGGGATCACAACGAATCTTTTTCGGCGGAACGCCAGCCTCTGCTTCCGTTGGATATGTCGACGGTTTCGGCATCCTGGCCCTTGATCAGATTTCTGTTTGACGATTCTGTTTACCAAGCACGCTATTGGGATTTTCTCGAAGCGTTTGCGGAAGGGCCGTTCAGCTATTCCAGTATTGCAACGCGGTTGCAGGATGCGCACGAACTGATCGCTCCATATGTGATCGGCAACGAGGGCGAACAAGAGGGCTACACCACATTGAGCAGCCAGCGTGCGTTTGAAGACTCGGTTGATGAGCTATTGAATCATGTTCAAGAACGTCTACAGGCTATCGAATAGGCTATCGAAAAATAGAATCAAATATCTTTCGGTTTGGTTGAACCTGCGCACGACGGGTCATTCCATCAAGCGCTGGCCGCAACCTGTCGCTGCCGGGGCCTTTGGCCAGACAGTGCATAAAACGAGGTGCCGACGATGGAAAGTTACTTGTTCAGTTTCGGGTATGTTCAGCTGGAGTGGCAAACCGTATTTCTTTCATTCCTTCTGACGTTTCTGATCTCTAGCCTGATCGCGTACGTCTATGAGCGAACCTTTCAAGGGCTTTCTTATTCGCGTGGGCTGGTGCAGAGCATGATTCTGGGAAGCCTGGTGACCTGCCTGCTGATGATCGCGATTGGCGACAATATCGCCCGCGGTATCGGTATCGTCGGTTCGCTGGCGATCATTCGCTTCCGTACCAATTTGCGTGATCCGCGCGACCTGATCTTCATTTTTGCGGCGTTGGGTGTCGGCGTGGCGGCCGGAGTGCAAAGTTACATGACCGCGATCATCGGCGGCCTCAGTTTCTGCGTTGCGTCGATTCTCCTGTTTCAATTGCCGTTCGGTGCCCGGCGCCAACATGACGGATTGGTGCGGTTCCAAGCTTCTGCCGATGACAAAGTGGCGACACAGATCGCCGAAATCATGAAGCGCATCCCCCAGCGTTTCGCCCTGGTAACCATGCGGGATGTCGCGCAGGGAACATACGTGGATTACTCTTATCAAATCAAACTGGCCAACCCGGATGACGGTCCGCGGCTGATTCGCGCCGTCAGCAATGTGGAAAGCGTGCGCGGTCTTTCATACATGAGTCAGGAAAGCACGGTCGAGGTCTGATGCAATGATCCTGAGCAACAAGATGAAACAAAAACTTTTCTGGCCGATTTGGGGAGTCGGCGCATTGGCTGCTTGTTGGATTTTTTACGGATGGCAAGTCTCCGGCGATCTGGTTTCCGTTGTGGAAAACAAAACACATGTCCTGAGCATGCAGGAAGACGGCGTACTTTCGCGGTTGTTGGTCAATGTGGGCTACCGTGTCGAAGTGGGGCAAATTCTCGCGACTCTCGATAATAGTACGTTAAACGCTCAAAAGAGAATGCTGAAAGCACAACTCGCCGAGCTCGACTCTGTAGTGCAATACGACCGGCAACGTTTCGTTTTGGAGTACCGGTGGATGGGTTTGCGCCTGGAAAACGAAGCAATGGATCTATCCTTGCGGACGTCGGAAATCGAAGCGAAAAAGGCAGAGTTGAACGTGCTAGACGCGGAACTTGACCGTCTGCAAAAAGCCGAAGAAGCGGGGCTGGGCCGCAGTCCCGAGTTCTCCGAAACTCTCCGCCGACACGATATGGCCAAAGCGTTCCTTTTGGAACAAAAGAGCGAACTTGCCAAACAGAAACGCAACCTGAAACGCACAAATCAAGCGCGATCCGACTTGAAAACCACGACGGACGAAACGATGGTCGAGTCGATGCTAGCCGATCGGAAAGAACGGATCGAAGAATTACGGCGGCTCTTGAAAGAAACCGAGGGTCGCATTCGCATGGGTAGCATACAGGCCCCATGCACGGGATATGTCACCCAGGTTCGCGCCCATTCCGGTGACACGATTGCCGCTTTTTCCCCACTGATAACGATCGAAGAAGAAAAGGCGAAAAACCTTATTGCATATCTGCCCGACGAGGCGAATCTCGACATTAACGTTGGCGATCGAATGGAGTTGCTTTCCAGCCGCTCCGACAAATTCAATACCGTCGGTACGGTGTCGTTCATTTTCCCCGGATTCTCGCCCATTCCCGAACGATTGGCATTCCGCGGCCAAATATTCTGGACCCAGAAAGTACTAATAAAAATTGCCGCCGACCATCAACTGCTTCCGGGAGAGGTCGTGCGCGCGAAGCTTACCGGATCTGGCAACCAGTACGTCGCTGTCGCCGAAGCTCAAGTGGAAGGGCAGCCGGCGAACGTCGAGCCGATGACAATCCCTCCCGAATTGCATGCGCGAAGCCGGTTCGAACCTTCGGGGGTAATCTGGCTGGGGGATCTTGGCGAATACTTAATCGTCAGCGACGACACGGGGCTTCCGGAGCATGTGAGCGACCATGCCCCCTGGTTGTTTTTTATGAAACCGGATGGGCGCGTGCTTCCCGAAACGGCAGTCATCGGCGGCTTGGATAAAGTCAACGATCTCGAGGCGATCGCTTCTTTCGGTGACTTTTTGTATCTCGTGTCTTCTCAAAACATTTCAAAGAACGGCAAACGACCTCTCAGCCGCCAATACCTATACAAAGTCAAACGGAACGGGCGGCAGTTTGAGCTTGTCTCCAGGCGTGCGTTGCTGGAAATGATTCTCAAATCGTATGCGCAGCCGAAATTGCAAAAACTTGGATTGACCGGCGTCGAAGCCGACGGTCTTCCGACGCTGAATATCGAAGGAGCTGCCTTCCACGATGGAAAGCTTTATCTGGGGTTGAAATCGCCGCACATGCAGGCAAAAGCAATCATCTGGCGCCTCGAAAATCCGCAAAGCATGTTTCATCAAGAAATTCTCGCTCCCGATCAACTGAAAGTTTTCGCCACCCTCGACATCGAACCTCGCCCCCATGTTCAAGCGGGCATCTCTGACCTAGCTTTCGATAAAAATGGAAAGATGTGGCTGTTGTCTACCGTTCCCGACGCCGATTCGGATGCCCAGGTCGGCGGTTTGTACCGAGTGGACGAATTTGCCCAAGGCAGTCCCCAGGTACGTCTATGGCGCGAGTTCCCGCGGATGAAACCGGAGGGGCTGTGCTTTGACGATGAAGATCGAATGGTAGTCGTTTTCGACTCCGACAATCGTAGCGGGTCTTTCGCGAGCCTTGGGGAAGCCGAATGATGAGCGCCGTGAAAATTCAGTTGTCGGTTATCGTTACTCTATTGCTGGCTGCATCGGTTGGCGCTTCCCCTCTTTTTTCGCTGAGTGAATTCAGAGCATTGGAACTGGCTTTTTCCCGAGGTCGAGAACTGAGCATGTTGGAGAACCGAACACAAATCGTTACCGCGAGATCGACTTCGATTGATTGGCTCGAAAATCCTGAAATTCGCTTTTCGGAGATCTCCTCCCGATACGTCACCGATGAATTCGACGAGCTTGAAATCGGTATGCGTTGGCGACCCCCTAACCTAGCAATCTGGAATGTTGACGAACAGGAAAACCGAGTAGCCGTCACCGAGGCGGAAGTCGATATGAACAACTGTCGTCGGCAACTGGCTGCGCGCGTACGCAAAGTCTTTTCCGATGTCGTGATGCTCGACGAACTCACGCGGTTGTTCGAAAAACGGGTGATCGTGCAAGAAAAACGCATCGGCGTTATTGAACAAATGGTTCGCAACGGTCAGCGGAGCATCATTTACGCAACCAAAGCACGCATGGCGGTGAATGAAACGAAAAATGATTTCACCCGCGTACGGCAAGATCGTAGCGAAAAACGAAGAAGGCTTGCCGAGTTAACCGGTTGTTCGGAAAATGTATTGCTGGAAATTGACGAGTTGCCCGAAATCGACTCTTCTTTCCCGCAGTTGCGAAAAATCGCGCTATCCCGTCGCCCGGAAATCGAATTGGTCAACCAAAAAAAGTCGTTGGCGCAAAAGCAATATAACTACGAACGCCTTAAACTGGTGCCTTGGTTTCGCTTTTTCGAGGCATCTCATCATGTGCGGGAAAACGGGGACGGCGATTGGGATGAACTGATGATTGGCGTCGCCATACCGCTGTTTAATTGGAACATCGGCAACATCCGCGCCACCAATATCGCCGTTGAGCGACGCGAAACGCAAACCGAAGCCATTCGCGAACGCATAGAAGCGCAGGTCGGCGACACCTATGCAATTTATCGCGACACGCTTTTGGATTATCAAAATTTTTCTGACGATGCCAAACAGTTCCTTTTCGAAGCTGAACGAATCATAAAAATCTCTTTGTCGCACCGGACGTTAAATCCGGACGAAGTGATGGAGTTGGAACTGGCGATTTTGGGAACCAAACGCTTACTGGTGGAAAAGCGCGGCCGTCTGGCGCATGCGCTGGCGGAGGTGTATTTGGTCGTTGGGGTTAATTCCGTGGATGAATTAAAGTGACTAAGCAATGAAAACAGATCTGTCGAAAATCCGTCGTTATGAATTAAAATATACGATCGACCCTTTTCTGGCCGAGAAAATCCGAGACTATATTCAGCCCGTTTGCTCGTTGGACGAACATGCCGCACCGGAAACCGGGGGGTATCGGGTCAACAATTTGTATTTTGATACGCCCGATTTGCGGTTCTATTACGACACGAAACATAGAAAACTGGATCGATTCAAACCTCGGGTTCGATATTATGGAGATGCTCCGGAAGACTGGTTATGGTTGGAACTCAAACATAAGCATGCCAGCATCGTTTGGAAGAATAGACGGCGAATTCCTCTTTCCGATTGGCCGCAAATCATGCAAGTCGGGCCAACTGAGCGCCTTTCCCCGGAAATAAAAGACTTACGCGGTTCGTTCGAAGAGTGGCTCCAGAATTTTGATGCCAGGCCCACGGTCCATGTTCGCTACTGGCGCGAACCCTACGTTAGCGATCTGGAGGAATACGGTCGAGTAACCTTCGATTGGAACCTTTCATACCGACTCGCCAAGGGCAGCTCTGCGTTGACCGGAAAAGACGACGATATGGTTTTCTATGACGACCCGGTCACCACCGGCCACTCCGGTTCACCGGTGATTCTGGAAATCAAGACGCTGACTTTGGTGCCGGCCTGGGTAATCGGGTTGATTCGACGTTTCAACCTGATGCAGCGCGGCTTTTCGAAATACTGTTATGGCATCGATCATTGTACCAGTGTTAATAACCCGGACAGGCGTTTTGCTCTCGACCCGGTTCTGTCGGCGATGTTTTAAGGCCGAGTTCGTCGGTAAACCAATGGAGACTGCACGATGAAATTAATCCGTCTTAAAAAACCCCTCTTGGTCGTTCTCTTTTTTTTATTGGCGTCACTGACGGTTTTTGCCTGCGGCGGTTCCGATGACGACGATGACGATTCGGCGGCAGACAATGACCCGGCGAACATGACGGCGTCGTTCAATGAAGTCGATTGTTACGGCCGCGACTGGGTCGAGTTGATCACGAGTCAAGAAACGACGGTCGATCTCGGCGGTTGGATACTGACTGACAATCCGGAAAACGAGGAACACACCTACGTCATCCCCGAAGGCACTACACTCGGCCCAACAGAGTATCTGGTCGTGAAAAATGAAAAGGACGAGGAAGACGGATTCCCCTTCGGGATTAAATGCGGTGAAGACACAATTTATTTACTGAATAAAAACAATGAAGTCGTCGACCAGATTGAAGTGATGGACACCCCGAATGGTAGCACAGTTGGGCTTTTGCCGGACCGCACCGGCGATTGGCAGGAAACCCTCCCAACGCAGGGCGAATTCAACCAATTGCCTTACACGCTGACTGAATCTCTTTTCGATCCGTTCACGGTGCATGAAATCGATATCGAACTCGATGCGGAAGCGGAAAGTTCATTGTCAACGACTCCCTTCGAATATGCAAAAGGCGAATTCTCGATTTCGGGCGACGAATTGAATTTCGGCCCGATCAACGTAGGTCTGCGTTTGAAGAGCGGCCTTTCGTTTAAGCCGATGGGCGATAAAGCTGCTTTCAAAATTCGTTTCGGTAAATTTGTGGAAGGCCAGCGGCTATTCGGTCTGAAAAATTTGGCCTTAAACAACATGATTCAGGACCCCAGCATGGTTCGTGAAACATTGGCTTATCGTATTTTCCGCGATGCCGGAGTTCCCGCCTCACGAACCGGATACGCCTGGATTCGAGTCAACGGCGAGGATTACGGACTCTATGTGATTATTGAGAAATACGATGACATTTTCCTCGACGACTATTTCGACGATACCGGGCATCTCTATGAAGGCAGTGCCGATCTTTACGCCGGCCAGGAAATCAATTTTGAAGTCGATGAAGGCGACGAAACCGACATCTCCGATTTGACGAATCTGATCGACATTATCAACAAGTCGGAGAATAGCACTTGGTATAATCAAGTCGACGCGGTATCGGACCTCGACGAAATGAGCAATGTTTGGGCGATTGAAAATTATATCGGCCACCAAGATGGATACGCCATGGCCGCCAACAATTATTTTCTTCACAGCAATGATTCCGGTTACTTCTCGATGATGCCCTGGGGCACAGACGAATGCTTCGGTGAAATCAATGATATTCCGAAAGGGGCAAGCGTAGCCTTCTACAAATGCTTGGAAAATACTTCGTGTGAAAACGCGTTCAATAAGCATCTTGCCGAAGTTGCCGAGGTAGTGGACAACCTTGAATCGGATAGTTTTATCGATGCGGTTTTGTCGGCCATCGAAGATGAAATCGAGGAGGACCCCAAAAATCTCTACAGTATGGATGAACACGAAAGCGCCGTGTTGGCCGTGAAAAACTTCATAATCGAGCGAAGCGAATAGTCATCGTTTTGCGTTGTAGGGAAACGGCACATACTGTTCCCCATACCGTCCTGTGAACGCCGATCGAAAAGTGAAGCGTTTTCCGGCGCGTTAATTTGTTAAGCACCCTGATACATTTCCCGAAGCGGGTCCTTGCCAGTTCAATATACTCTGATACAATTCGCTGAATTTTGTGTCATCTTCAGGTGGGAAAAATGACCAGCCGATGCCTTTTATTCTCTGCGTTTATTCTCTTGATGTTTGTCGCCGGGTGCGCGGAATCGGACGAAAATGACACGATCTGCGAATCCTGCGAAGAAAACGGCGATGACGACGATACACTAGACGACGACAGCGAAGGTGGATGCATCGAGGGGGAAGCGCAGTGCGGGCCGAGAGACGAGCCCAGGCTCTGCGCCGAAGGCCAATGGGCTTCACTGGGATCCTGCGCTTCCATGCAGTACTGCAACTTCGGCGACTGCATCGATACCCATCTGGTCATGCCGCGCGATGAGTCTCCTCACCGGGACCTATCGGAGTGGTGGTACTGGACCGGGCATATGACCGACGACCAGGACAACCTCTATGGATTTGAACTAACCTTCTTCTACGCCGGTTCCATTGTCCTGGTTCCCGCATGGATGATTCACGTGGCGATCATCGACGAAAGCGCCAATCACCATACACACAATGTCCTTTTTGATTTTCTCTGGCCCGAAAGGTACCCGGCGCCCTTTCACCTGCAAAGCCAGTCTCTTTCCGCCCAGCGGCTCGAACCGCTCTTGTATAGCTTAAGCGGCGCGGCAGGCGATTACGCCTTCTCTTTGCTTCTTGTGGACATTAAGGGCGTCGTGCATCACGGTGGAAACGGCACCATCCGCATGACCACCGAGACTACCGACTCCTTTTATTACTCCCGCCCACGCATGTCCCTTAGCGGCACGCTGACAAAAAACGGAACACCCCTTGTCGTCACCGGCGAAGCCTGGATGGATCACCAGTGGGGTAACTGGATGCCCCTGGGCATGGTGGGATGGGACTGGTTCTCCCTACGCCTGGATGACGGAACGGAAGTTATGTACTTCATTTTCCGCGGTGATCGGCAGGATCAGTCCGTCATCGACAATGCCCTGGGCAGCTACGTGGATGAAAACAGCGACCTGGTCATTCTTTCCCAGGACGAAGTGACGGTCACGCCCCTTGACTGGTGGGAAAGCGAAAAAACCGGCGGCAATTACCCGCAGAACTGGCGCATGGAGATACCGGGGCTCGATATGGATGTTACTCTGACGACGAGTATTCCCGATCAGGAGATGCCCAATCCGATCTGGAACTATTGGGAAGGGCTTGTTCATATCGATGGAAGCAAACAGGGACAGCCGGTCGGCGGCATCGGTTTTGTTGAACTTTCAGGTTATTCCGGGCGCACTTTTTTATGGGAATAACCCTGAACTTTATCTTTTGACCATGACGCCTCTTCTTGATAACATGGAACTCAACAGTTGCGCAGAAAGTGAGTCGATGACAAAGCTCCATTACACATTGCCATTCGTGTTTGTCCTGATTGTATTACTCACTTTATTTGTTTCCTGCGGCGATGACGACGACGATGATAATGATGACAGCGGTGTTGATGACGCGGATGACGACAATACTGCCGATGACGATGATGATGATACAGGTGATGACGATGACGACGATCAGTGGCCGGGCGGCGATCCGAATCGCTACCATTGGGACGGCCAAACAAATCCCTTTTACGAGGGCTGGTTTTTTCGGATAGCGCTGCCCGACGGGCGATCATTCGGATTTATCTATTGCGTGCAGAATCCCGGCGCGACGACCATCGAGTCAAGTGGGGCATATCTGGTGGTGGCTCGCAGTGGCGGCGAACTTCTTCAGGAAACTTTTGAGGCAAACGCCTTTTTAGGCAATCCGGAAAGCTTTGCCGTACAAATCGCCGGGCATAGCGCCACGGAGGGGCATCTCGACGGCGAGGTCCATGAAAACGGCCATGATGTGACGTGGGATATCGATTACGAAATCATCGAGCCGTGGACCGACACTATGGGGGACTTTACGAACCGCCCCGGCTTGCCGGTCAACTGGTACGTGGGCGCGCTGCGGGGTAAAGGAAGCGGTGCCATCGAATGGGACGGCGAAGTGATCAGTTTCACGGACGCCGCCGTATTTCAGGACCATAACTGGGGCGATTTTTTTCCTTCAGGATATATCTGGATGCAAAGCCAGGAATTTCCCGATGCAGACGACGCTTTGGCCGTAGCCGGCGGCGCAGTCGGTTTGGTGGAAGCGGGGATGTTCGTCTGGCGTCGCGGCGATGAGCTGGTGGAAATCCGCAGCCAGGATTTCAACGCACAGTTTGATTTTTCTTCAAATTTTGAAAACGGCGAGGTCGCGGTCGATATTCGTAGCGAAGGCAGGCGCTATGTGGTGACAGGCTTTTTCAACGACGATATTCCTTCGATTTTGCCCGCGCCCATGCCCGAAGGATATCTGCCCTACACGCGCATGGCCCTGGCCGGGCGAATTCGCGTGCAGGCTTTCGTTGAAGATGGCGGCGGCTGGGAGCTTGTCGAAGAAATTTTAGCGGATAACGCAGGCGTGGAAATGGGCGGCGCGTACGGCCCGCCCATCGACGAGGAGTAAATTTTAATAAACAAGCACCTTGTCTGAAGACAGCGTCCAGTCCGCCAATTCCGCCATGGTGCTGCGCTGGGCGCCCTAAACAATGAGCTGGTCATTGACGCCGCGAGCATCCATGCACACGCCGCAAAGGCGAATGTCCGCTCCGGCTTCCACGAGCTGGGAAAGCATCTCGTCCATGCAATATTTGAGATGAGGTGGATTTTGGTCTTTCAAGGCAGCATAGACGGCTTCGGATTGTAAGAAGATTCGGACTTCCACCTCATCGTGCTTGGGCAGTTGCAGGGCGAGGCGAAGGGCATCATAAACCCGTTCGCCATCATAAGGGGCGGTGTTGAGGATAAATAGTGTGGACTGCATGAATTTTCCCTGTCTTTAAAAAAGGGTGAACAAAACATTCGGTTACCCAAGGGAGATCACGTAAAACCCAAATCAGTTGACACTGCAACTGTTTGGTCCACATTTTTTGTTAAAGTGAGGTTTCTGGAGCTAAGTCAAAAACAAGTTCGCTTAGGGTTTCAGTATGACTTTCCCGCAGGAGCCTGAGCGCATCAACTCGAAAGCTTCGGCGAATTGCTCCAGCGCAAAGGTGTGCGTGACGACGGGACTGACATCAAGTCGACCCGAGTCCAGCAGTTCTCTGACGGTGTACCAGGTCTGCCAAATTTTGCGCCCTGAGATTCCGACGACTTTTGCGCCTTTGAAGATAATGCTGTCGGCCAGATCAAGAGTGACTTCATTGGAAGGCAAACCAAACATGGTAAAGCGACCGCCGTTGCGCAGTGCGAGGAATCCATCGCGGATCGCTTTTTCGTTTCCGCTCATGTCGATGACCACATCCACGAGCGGACCGCCGAGAATCTCCATGGCGCGCTCGGCGACGCTTTCGTTCAAAGGATCAATGAGAAAATCTGCGCCCATGGCCTTCGCTTTTTCCCGTCGACCTGCATTTGGCTCCGAGACGATCACCCTGGCGGCGCCGCACACTTTGGCGACGGCGACGGCCATTTCCCCCACCGGTCCGACGCCCAGAATCAGGACGTTTTTTCCGACCAGTTCACTTCCTTCGGTCACGGCGAACACGGCGTTGCCCAAAGGTTCCTGGATGCAGGCGATTTCATCGGGAAGTTCCGGGCTGTTGGGCCAGGCGTTTTTTGCGGGGATAGCCACGTAATCGGCAAAACATCCCTGAAAGTCCACGCCGAGAATTTGGCAGTTCTGACAATGGTGACCCTCGCCGATGCGGCACGAATAGCAGGTGTCGCAAATCACGTGCGTCTCGGCGCTGACGATTTCGCCGACGGCGACCTCTTTGACATCTTCGCCTGCTTCGACAACGTCGCCCGTAAATTCGTGACCGAAAATCATCGGCGTTTTGATGCGTCCCGCAGCCCAGGGATCCCAATTGTAAATGTGCAGATCGGTGCCGCAGATGGACGTAGCGCGGACTTTCACCAAAATCTCGCGGGGGCCTATAGTCGGTATTTCCGCCTCGATCAGCTGCGCTCCGGGCGCGGGCTTGAGTTTGGCAATCGCTTTCATTTTCTCGGCCATAAAAAAGCTCCCTGACATTACCAGAACCATTTGCACAAGCATGGAAAACTTGCCCTTATGTCGACACGTTTTCCCCATGCGCCAATGCTCGTCGGGCATTGCAATTTGTGAGCGTACTCCGATTGAATCATTGCTTCAAGAGATGCTAAATTTTGGGGGAAATACGCCCAGCTTGACTTGGCCCACTCTTTGATTAAGATAGCGCGTTCTATTGTCGAAGCTCTAGTGACCCAAAAACCAAACATGGATGGGAGATACAAAGTGAAAAAGCTGCAAATTCTGGGCCTGATACTGCTCGTTGCGTTCGTCGCATCAGCCATTGGCTGCAGTGCATCCGGCCTGACGCCGGAACAGGCGACGCAAGCGAAAATGCTGGCCGACCTCGGCGTTAAAATGCCGGACCTCGAAAAAATGTCGGCTGAGGAAAAAGAAGTCTATAAGCACCTTCTAAATTCCTCAGGAGAAATCACCAAAGATTTCGTGAAATTCCTGGGCGACAACGCAAAGGACGAGAAAAAATTTACGAAAAGCATGGAAGGTTTTGACAAGCGTCCTTTGAAAACGCTGGCTTTTGCCGCCCGACCTAAAAGGAAAGAGCAGGAAAAAGAAGATCCGAACAAGGTTTACGAAGTCGACATGAAATTCGGAGAGGTTCCCACCAAAGGTTCCGAAAACGCGCCCATCCTCATCTACGAATTTTCCGAGTTCCAGTGCCCCTTTTGCAAGCGCGGAGCCAATACGGTTGATGAGCTTGTGAAAGAGTACGGCAAAGACAAGATCCAGGTCCGCTACGTGATGCGTATCCTGCCTTTCCATAAGAAAGCCCCTGCCGCCGCCGCCGCTGCTTACGCCGCCTGGAAACAAAATAAATTCTGGGAATTCCATGATTACATGTGGGAACATCAGAAGGAAATGGGCGATGAACTCAGCATGACGTGGGCGAAGGAAAACGGCATGAACATGAACAAGTTCAAAGAGGATATGAAAATCGAAAAATGGCAGGAAGAATTTGACCGACTCGGCAAGATCGCCGATGGCGTGGGCGTGCGCGGCGTTCCCACCTTCCTGATCAACGGCAAAAAACTGCGCGGCGCCAAACCCGCCGCCGAATTCAAAAAGATCATCGACGAAATCCTCAAAGGAAAATAATAGCGATATCGCCTAATAGTTTCGTTGAACAGGAAAGGGACCGGATAACCGGTCCCTTTCTTTTGTTTAAATGCTCTCCCAATGAAAAGCATCTGTCTCATGGATGTTATTGCGCTTATCTCCCATGAGCCTTTTCACTGGCCTGGGAATTTCCGCCTCATCAAAAGCCGTAGATTTTGTCCCATATGTCAAAGATTTCGGGATTACGTCGATCCCAGTCCGCGGCGATGTCCGGCTTGCGTAGCGTGAGCGGATAGTAGAGCGCGGGAAAAAGATTGCCGCGCGTCAGTTTCCATCTTTGCTCGGCCAGTTCACTCTCGCATTCATCGGTGTGAAAAAACATCCACTCCCGCCGCTCGATATCGCTGAGGCATCCCGTCTGGGCCGATTCGCTTTTCGCCTTTGGGAAACGCACGTACCAGCGCTCATCCACCGGGACCCGGGCGAAGCTGGCAGCGAGAATTCCGACTTCCAGGACGCTGATGACCGCGGCGATAATGGCCCAAGCTTGCAGGCGACGTCGGTTATGTGCGAACCATTCAATTCCCCGCACGGAAAACAGGGCCAGGGGCGGGATCGCCAGAGCGCCGAAAGTATTCTTCGGCTCTTCCCAGTTTTCCTGAAAGAGAAATAAGCTCAGCCACACGCCCAGCCACAAAAAGAAGAAGAAAAAGACGATTTTGCCCTTGCGCCACTGCGCGGCGAGTCCGGGGAGTATGAAGGCTGTGAGAAGGACGCCGAAGCAAAGGATAATCGACAGCGGCAGCGTCAGATAGGTGGGGAAAGGATAGTGCGGCGTGCGCACCAAGTGGTCGTGAAAGGGCCAGTTGAAAAGGCCGTTTATGGAAAATTGCATTCCCAGAAATTCGTGCGGGAAGGAGGGCCGATGTCCCGCGAAGTCGCTGAACTGCGAGGCGTGGATGAGCATCTTTCCGAAAGCGAATTTATTCCATGCCAGATAGGGCGCAATGGCGACCAGGGCCCCGCCGCCAAACAGGACAAGGCCGCGAATCCCTTTCGGCTTGGCTAATATCAAAAGGGCAATGGCCGGAGCGATAACGATGACTTCGTTTTTGATTCCACCCAGCGCGCCATAGACAAGACCGGCGATAAGAAAGCGTGGATTGTCCATGAGCAAAAGCCCCGCCAGAGCCATGAGAATCGGCAGCGCGATAAAGTTGGCGTTGAGCCTGCTGATGGCGATGACGAATGGATTCATCGCCGTCATCAGGGCAAAAGCGAGTGCGCCCGCCGGGTTAAAGAGTTTTTGTCCCACGGCGTAGGTCATCAAAAAAAGCATGGCCCCCAAAAGCGCATACAGGACGCGGAATCCCGCCATGCCGAACATGCTGTAAGCGACGGCAAAGGTTATTCCCGGCCCGATTCGCTGATCCTTGGAGACGATTCCGTAGCTGCCTGAGTCGATAAGGTCATGGGGCAGGCGATTGCGCAGATTGTATTTGTAGGCTGCGTCGCCGGTTTCGCCAGTGAACACGCACGGCTGCCCCGCAATGAATGTCGCCGGGGCGGCGATGTAGGTATCCCAGTAGTCGATGCCTGCGCCCTCAAAGTTGAAAAAGAAAAAGGCGTAAATGCAAAGCGTGAGAATCGGGACAATAATTTTCGTCGTGGCGTTTGTCATCGGAGTTTCCAAAAGCATTGGCCGCCGACGATCAGGGCGGACAAGGGAGTTTGTATAAAGAACTGGTGAGCCCGTTTCGTTTTGGCAATGATCGGCTCGCCGTGCATGTTTAAGCTTGTGTTGATCAGCAGCGGCGGCGAGGCGTGCTTTGCGTAGGCCGTTAATATCTTGTGGAAAAGCGGCGAGCTGTCTTTGTCGACGATCTGTACGCGCATCGAAGCGTCAACATGCACAGCCACCGGATACTGACTCGCCACTTCCTGCTTCGCCTGCGCCGTGACCGTCATATGGCGAAAAGCGGTGTACATGGGCGATGATGTGAACTCGCCGAAATCTTCGGCCCGCACAACCGGGGCGAAGGGCATGATCTCCGGCCTTTGAAGCGCGCGTCCTATCGCTAAAGCGGTATCAGGATGCCGCGCGGAAAAGAGTATCGACCGGTTTCCCAAAGCGCGTGGACCAAATTCCATTTGCCCGGCGACCACGCCGACGGCTTTTCCTTCATTGATGGCAGCAGCGATCTTTTCGATTTGCGTGTCGTTTATGGGCTCAATGGCGGCATCCAGCGAGGAGACATCGGATCTCTCCAGTTCCTGGGCTTTTAGTCCGGAGAAAGGATCAAAGATTTCGCGCGGGATTTGTTTGCCGCTCATGACCCACGCGGCGCCGACGCACAATCCCCCGTCGCCCATGTGCGGAAAGACATAAAGGTCCCGGCATCCGCAATGCGCCGCGATGATCTGATTGAGGCGCACGTTGGCGAACAGTCCCCCGGCCAGGCAAAGATTTTTCGCGCCGGTATTTTTCATCCAATACGCGATGAAGCCTCCCAGTATATGCTCCACGCATGCCTGCAATCCGGCGGCGATGTCGGCAGCGGAATTTCCCTGGAGCATCCGTGCAAGCCGGGAGGGCGTCGGATTTTTTTGCAGGGTCAAACGCCCTTCATCAAAAGCGAAAAATTCGTCGAAACTCTTTTTCGTCGCCTGCGGATCGCCCGATGCGGCCAGCGCTGCAACCTGCCCCTCCTCGCCTTCGCAAAAACCGAGTAGCGATGTGACGCGCCCATAAAGAAGTGATGGGCTAACAGGAAAATGCAGCTTCACAAGAGGTTTTAGTTCATCGGCTTCCCAGCGCCATGCGCCTCCCGCGCACCCGTCGCCAAAAGCGTCCATCGTCACAACGAGGGCTTCGGCGAATCCCGAACCAAATGCGGCGCCGGCGGCGTGCGCGTGGTGGTGATCGATCATGTGCAGGGGGGCGACAAATCCCATTTTGCGAAGGCGCGAAGAAATGACTCTTGTCGATAAAGCCGCATCTACAGCCCGTATCGGCCCGGTCGAGGCGATGAAATTTTGTGCGGCGGCTGAAATCCGGTTGAAGGGGCGATTCAATAGAAGATTCGGATTTGTATTGGTGTACATGGCATTGAGCAGCCTGTGGACCGAACGACCGGCGATTTCCGCCACGGCGACTTTGTCCACATTCCCCGGAGTCAGGCCGGCGATACGCAGGGCGCGTGCGACGGAATTATACGGAAAGCCCGGCTTGCGCTTGATCCGCGTGATGCGCTCTTCAGAAATCGCAGCGAGGATGCGTCCGTCGTGCGTCACGCACGCACCGGCGTCGTGGCCGTCGCATACGCCCAGAACGATCATTGTCTCGGTTCCTTTCGCGTGCGCTTGGGATAAATCAATCCGGCCAGACCCAAAACCATTGCGACGGGAACAAAGACAAATGGACCGGCTGTTGTCCCGATGATCATCGCCAGGGCAAAGGAAATCAGGGGCACGAAAAGAACGCTGAAGAATACGGCCCATACGATTGTCCAAGCCGTGATTTTTGCTCCGGTTACAAGCCGCGCCGGAAGCAGGCCGGGCAAAACGAAAAGTACGGGACTTGCAATCAGCCAGTATGTCGCATTCACGATCATAGCTCCTTTGATAAATCCGCTTGAAGTAAAGCAAAAAAGGCCGTACTTTGCCAGTCGTTTAAGGAAAGAAATTTAAAATCATTAGATGACAATTGTGGGAAATAGCACAACACATCACAATACCGACGTTCTCCTGGCTGTTCCATTTTACGCGGACCGGATCAGCATGGTGGCCCAGACAACGGTCGGCCCTCCCCTCGGTTTGGCATATCTCGCCGCTGAATTGGAAAATCGCGGCGTGCGCGTATCCATCCTCGACGCCAACGCACTGCGTTTAAGCGACGAAGAAGTGCGCCGTCGGATTGTTGAGCTAAAGCCTCGGATATTGGGCCTGACGGCCGTTACGCCGACAGTGGACCAGTGCGCGGGCATTGCGGCGCAGGTGAAAAAAAATTTGCCGGAAACGACGGTTCTTTTGGGCGGACCGCATGCAACGGCGGCGCCTGTCGAAACATTGGAGAAATTCGACGCCTTCGATTATCTCGTCAAGGGTGAAGCGGAGTTTCGGCTGCCACAGATGATTGATGCGCTGAAGTCCGGCAAAAATCTTTTGGGATTCGATGGGGTTGCTTATAAAGACGAAGACGGGCGCGTTGTTGATGTCGCCGAAACCGGCGACCGGGTGAATGTCAACGAAACCCCGCTTCCGGCGCGGCACTTACTGCCGATGAATCTCTACACCGGTCCCGACGGCGGACGCCTCACGACGATGGCGGCGACGCGCGGGTGCCCGGCCCACTGCACCTACTGCCTGGTTCCGTCTCTGTTCGGGCGAAAGCTTCGGGCGAGGGACCCGGAAAATGTAGTCGGGGAAATGAATGAATGCCTTGCGCGATACAAGACGGTCAATTTCAACTTCATCGACGACACCTTCACCTTTAACAAAAATTGGGTCTATCAGCTCTGCGAGGCGATCCGGCAATCCGGCCTCCAGAAAAAAGCGCGCTGGCTGTGCCTGACCCGCGCGGACACGATCGACCGGGAATTGCTGGCGGCGATGAAGGCGGCGGGATGCTTCAAGATCGAATTTGGCATCGAGTCCGGCGACGAGGAAATGCTGCGAAAAATCAAAAAGGGCATCACGACAACGCAAAGCATCGAAGCCTTTAAGATGGCACGGGATCTCGGGCTGGAAACTCTTGGATTTGTCATTATTTTTTCGCCGGAAGAAAATCGGGAATCCTTGGAAAAAACGCGCCGCCTGATTTTCAAAGCCGACCCAGACACACTTCAAATGTCTTTTTGCACGCCCTTTCCGGGAACCGCCATCGAGCGGGAAATCCAGGAAAAAGGATTAAAAATCTCGGGGGATTGGAGCCGCTTCATTTTTTTGAAGCAGCCCGTGTTCGAACATCCAAATTTTTCCTACGATCAGATGATCGCCTGGCAAACCCGCATGCTGCGCGCCTTTTACTTCAGACCCCAGACGGTTTTTCGCTTGCTGCTGTCAACATGGCGAAAGGGCGGATGGGGCGGATTTTTACGAAGCGCATTTTCCGCCGTGCGAAGTCTTCTTTCATCATGAATCACACCGGGACGGCACCGCAAAGCACTAACAATTTCATTGGGCGCTTTCGTTCAGCTGTGACTTCCGGCCCGGCGATGCTCGCCATTTCCATCATTTTTACCATCGCCGCCATTTGGCTTGTGTTGCGAAATACCGAGTTCGCTGAAGTCATGGATGACATCTCCCAAATGCCCGCCTGGCCCTTTGTCGTGGCCTTTTGCATCATGCTGATCGTTACATTCCTTCGGGCCTTGCGGATGTTTGTGATCGCCGGCGGCGTCGGCGCTGGTTTTTGGGCGAGCGTCGAAACGATTCTGATAGGCTACTTTTTCATCACACTTTTGCCCTTGCGGCTGGGGGAGCTGATACGCATCGGGTATCTGACCCGGCGCGCGCCCATGCCCGTTCTTTCGGCAACGACAGTCGTCGGCACGGAACGAGCAATGGACCTGATTGGACTGGCCTTTATCGCTTCGGTAGTCTTGTCCGATTATGCCGGAAAGCGCATTCCCAACCTGCCCGTGCCGCCGTGGTTTTTGTCCGTTGTGGCCGCCGGGGCGCTGGCAACGGGGCTGGCGCTCGGTTTTTGGGTAAAAAACAAAATTGGTCAAAGCGAAGTCAGTCCCGCCTGGGCCAGGCGTTTCGACGAACTCGCACAGGGCTTGTCGTCTTTGGGATCCGTTAAAAGAGCGGGGGCAGCGTTTTTTATCAGCGTGGCGATCTGGCTTTTTGTGGCACTGGCGATGATCGTGGCTTTCAAGTCGGTCGATTATCATCCGGCGCCCATCGACGTGGTCATCATCATGCTGGGAACCTGCTTTTCCATTGCGCTCCCCTCAACGCCCGGTTCCTTTGGCACCTACCATGTCGGGTTTGTTTACGCGGCGCTGCTGGTGGGGATTCCCCGAATATATTCCCTGCCCGTGGCCATTGTTTTCCATCTGGTGATCCAACTGCCTTTCCTGCCACTCGGTGCCGCGGTGCTGCTGACGGGAGGGCGCAGGGCTTTAGCGAAAGCTCCGCAACACAAAAACGGCAAAATGTAGAAGGTGAAAGGAGCGATAGATATGCGTTGGACAGACATATTGCGCGAAAAAGACGGGCCCGTGTTTTCCTTCGAGTTTTTCCCGCCCAGGAATGAGGACGCCGCGCTGAAATTCGATGCGGTTATCGATAATCTGGCGCAGCTCAATCCGGATGCCGTCACCGTAACATTCGGCGCCGGCGGATCCACCAAAGACGGAAGCTTTCAGATTGTCGACAAGCTCAAAAACAAAAAAGGGCTTGGCACAGTGGCATACATCGCGGGTTACGGCTTGGGACCGGAGGAAATTGTTTCCGTACTCGATAAATACAAGGGCATCGGAATTGAGACAATTTTCGTTGTTCACGGTGACAAGCCGCATGGCGCGGAGGATTTCAAGGCGCATTCCGACAGCATGTCCTACGCTTCCGATCTGATATCCTTTATCGCCGGAAAATATGATTTCTGCCTCGGATGCGCCGGTTATCCCGAGGGTCATGTCGATTCGGAAAGCCTGGAAAAGGATATGGAGTATTTGAAGCTGAAAGTTGATAACGGCGCTCAGTACGTTGTCGCGCAATATGTATACAATGTTGATTTCTTTTTCGACTTTGTTAAACGCGCCCGTGATATCGGGATTGATGTTCCCATCCTGCCGGGAATCATGCCGATTTATTCCGTGAAATTGACAAAAAATCTCTCGAGAATCTGTGGCGCCGCCATCACTGATGAGGTCTCGGACGCTTTGGCGAAACTCCCGCCGGACGATAAGAAAGCCGTGGTGGATTACGGCGTCGACCTGGCCACGGAGCAGTGCCGGCAGCTTTTGAAACGAGGCGCCGACGGGCTTCATTTCTATACGATGAATCGCTCGAAAACAGTTGTCGAGGTCGTAAGCCGGCTGAAAAGCGAAGGGCTAATGAAGTAAATACTATCCGTAAAGCGTGGCCTGTCTTTCGTCATGACCAGCCCTTATGTGTCGGAATATCGAAAATGTGTTAGCGCATAGAATTTGCGGCCCACTAAGTCCCAGTACTATTTCGGGACGCGCAATCGTCCCGAAATTATCACTTCGAATTCCACCTGCCCCGAATAAAAAATACTTCCAAAACAAAAGAATGTGCCGGTGAGTTCACTGCGTTTCCTTTCCCAAGGTGAAGCTGGTATAATAGCGGTAATTAAAGTGATGGGAGAAACCCATGAAGGCCCTGAAAACTGCGTTGTTGGTTGCCCTGGTTTTGAGCTTGGCCTTGTGCCTTGGCTTGGCTCTGGCCTGCGGCGACGATGATGATGATGACAATGATGACGATGATACAATGGAATCTTTTTCGTCATGGTACGACGACGACGCAGATGGTGAGGCTGATTTGCAAATTCCCGAGAGTTTGATGGCTTACATGGATAGAGACTTCATGGCTCTATTAGAAATAGAACCGGATTGTGGCACCTATGAAACCCGATGCGATACTCCTTTTGGTCTTTGGGAGTGCGCCTTACAAAACGAGATCCAGATATTTCTAGGCGGCGGATGCTACTGCAGCAATGACTGTTGCTATTGCTGGGTGTCGACGTTCTAAGGAAATCATTATCATGTCGTACAGGATTTCCCTTATATGACGACAACACAAAAAAGGAGGGAACCAATGAAAGCCATGAAAAGCGCGTTGTTGGTTGCCCTGGTTTCGACCCTGGCCTTGTGGCTTGCCCTACTATGGTTGTTCAATTCCAGAATACTTTGGTTCTTAGACGAAAGGCAACAGAGTCAGAAGCACTTGAGTTCATATACACCCTACAGTTGTTTCAATTTTGCGAGGTGTTTTTGAAGTGAAGGAAGAGTTTCTTTCACCGATTTGTGTAAATTGAAATCCCGCATTTTTTTATAGGCGATATTGGCATTCTCAAAATGAGCTAAAGCTGCTGAAGGGGCTTGCAGCTGAATAGAAAGCTTCCCAACATCTATCAACAAATGGAAATAGTCTTTGTGCAAATTTGCATATTTCGATTCGATGACCAATGGCTCCATTGTCTCCAATGCTTTGGCGAAAAGCGAATGTGCATTGCGTAGATCAAGGCCCTCCATAGATACATGTCCAAGTCTTCTCAAGGAATTGGCTAGGTCCAACCGAAGTTGTGGTGCGGCGTGTAGCTCGAAAAGTTCCTGCCGAAGTTGTTGATCCTGATGGTACCATTTATCAGACTCAATAAGATTTTGGCGCTTCAATTCCAAATCACCAAGCCGCATGTATGCGTTGCCCAGCCGCATGAGAGTTTCCGGATTCTTACCCACTTCAGCCATGGATTGGCGGATGGAAAGGGCTTTTTCCAGACAAGCTTCTGCCATGTCGAAATCGTTAATTTGCATTAAATTGAAACCAATCTCGTTATAAGTCATGGATAGGTTCCATTGGGCTATAGAATGTGCTTCGTCCTGCACCCCTTGAGACATGTGCTGGAGAGCCTTTTCAAAGAACTGTTGGCAGTGATCAAATTCTCCGCGTTCGCGGGCGATAGCACCTAGTTTGAGATGGCACCAAGCATAATCTCTCTGCCCTTGGGGGTATTTATTAACCGTGACGAACTGTTTGGCAATAGGGAGGCTAAGATTGAAATATTCTTCAGCCTTTTCCAAGTTGCCACTGTCAAATTCCAAGGTTCCCAACTTCCATAAGTAGACGTGAAATAGCGCCCTTCGGTCATAGAGCAAATTTCTCTTTTGAACGATGGTCAGACGCAGTTCGAGAGCCCTTTGGAACCAGAGTCTTGCTTGATCAAAATCGCCTAGTGCAACGGATGTTTGTCCGAAGCGCAGAAATCGAGTTGCTTTGGAATGGTCGCAATCGGAGGATTTTAAGTAGTTGCATTGTTGATGAGTGACTTTCAAGCCATGGTCAAATTGGTTTTGGGCCCTTTCCAGGTCCCATTGTTTTAGAGCGAGCATCCCCAAACGATCACTGCATCCAACCAATGCTCCGAGGGTTTTGCCGCTTTCTTTTTGTAGGGCTAAAGATTCAAATAGAGCTTGGCTTTGTTCATAGTATCCTTGTGCTTGATTAAGATCCTCTTGACTGCTGGCGATATCTCCCATATCACCATAAACTTTCGCTAAGTACAAAGTTGCTTTTTTGTTGCTGCCATCCTTGGAAAGTTGCTCAAAGCGATTGAGGCATCTTTGGTAAACCTGCTCAGCTTTTTCTAAATCCCAAAGATGATGTTGATACAGGGAACCGAGTTTCGAATCAGCCACATATAAATCATTTAACAAATCTGTGTCGCTGGGCCAGAGTGCATTACCCTTCTCAGCCAACTCTACGGAATTTTTCCTCATCCGAAGAGCTTGGCGTATCAAGCCCATTCTAATCAGAATATGCGAGAGGTCACTGGTCGCAATATACGCTTGATGGTATTCTTCTGCAGTCAGTGACCGAATATTTTGTAACTGCTTCCATACGATGTGCTCCTTTTGTAGCCGCTCCGTTTTTTCTATTACCGATTCTGGAAATTTATGGGATTTTATGGATTGGGCGTCGTTCTGAAACATTTTGGCAAGGCATCCTAGGCAAGTCTCACGAAGGGGTTCTGGTAAATTGACGCTAAGGTATTCCATAATGAAATGGTGCGAATATCTATAAGAAAATTCAACGTTTCCGTCGGGTAATAAGGAAGATTCTTGTAATGAAATCAGGCTATGAGTTCGCTCAACCTCATCTAGAGACATTCGGACGGAAGGTACATTCATATTGTTTAGGTCGAAATATTCGCTTGCCACAGAAGCTAGATAACGGTCCCGAAAAGTACGCCCTTCCATGGACCCGATCTGGAGGAGCCTATACTGTATGGCATCCTTTTCCTTTAACCGTTCGAGCCTTTGACTCACCACACATCCGGCGTCATATGGAATCTTCTTTAAACCTCCGGCGTCACATGGAATCTTCTTTTGGTTCCAGTCCCTTTCGAGGGTATCCACGGTGACACTCTCAGTGAATCGCCCTGTGGAATCCACTTTATTGTCCTCAAAAAGGTACCGAGCGAGGTGGTCTGTGAACAGCGGTACCCCCTCTGTCTTTCCTGCAATCCATTGGATAAGTTCGGGATTGGATAGAGGTCCAAACAGCATTTTAAGTTGTTCCCTGGTAGCCTCTTCACTCATTGATCCCACTTTGAGCACCTTGTAGTTCAAGCCATCACAGGACATTCGCTCAAGTTGGCGCATAAACGAATTTGTGGGACGGTTCTCGGCTTTGGAATCCACATCGCGTAGCGCGGCCAATATCATGACCGGTTTTTTGGTGATTTCGTTTAGAAGAGCAAGAAGGATGTTCAAACTTGATTCGTCGCACCATTGAAGATCGTCAAAGGATAAAACCAAGGGGCGATGCTCATCCGCAAGTTCGGCCATGAACTCCACGATTGAGTTTTCAAGACCTTCCAAGAGGACTTTTTGATCGGGAATATGTTTTTTTATCCATGGCTTTTTGATCTCTTTGTAGATTGAAAGACCGCCTGTAGTTATGGTTTTGGCTGGGCCGAAACCAGGAATGACAGCACCAACTGTTTCCCCAATCAAGTCCAGAATAAGGGCTCTCCCAGGACCTTTCACTCGATCATACAAGGTACCGTCTCTAAATTCAGGTAAGTGGTGGTTTTTTATCCCCTGTATCATCCGCAGCCATGGGCTCGTATCGAATTCTGCAGTCGAGGAGTCCTTGTCTGTTTCACAACTGGAGATGACGTTTTTACTTGAAGCTGCGAGCCACAAGAAAAGGGCTCTCCTGTTCTTGCGTTCGGTCGGCCATTCGGTTTTACTGATGTCACACAGAAATTCAAGTCGCCTCGCAATCACATCGTGAGGCCAATAATCATCTGGGTCCCAAACTTTGCTGGAGGCCAGTTGTCGGTAGAAAGCTTCCAATATCGAAGATTTGCCTGTGCCAGGTTCGCCAACAAGCAGAGTGACGGTGGGCACCTTATTTCTCACTGTAGTAGTCCACATTTGCCAAAGGGTGTCCATTTCGTCAGAACGTTGAACGAAGACGGCATGGGATGGGGCTAGGTTTGCAGATTTGGGTTTACCCTCCGTATTTGTTCTTAAGGATTCCATGGCTTCCTTGTCGAAGGTGGAACGACACTGAATGCAAAGTAAAATGGGCGTTTCTGGAATTTTGATCAAATACTGTTGGCAATTTGGGCACGGAATCTGAGTAGTTTGGGAATTGGATTTCAAAAAAACTTGCTCCTATAATTCTTGACAGTCAAAAGTTCCTCTTAAGCGACTGTCCAAAAAATTGGGGGGGGCTTTACAAAATCTGCTAGTCCGCCAGATCGACGCAATCCGTCACCTTTTGACCGTACTCAGGCTCATCAATTCCAGAATCGCGTTCATCGATATTATTGAATTTGATATCTGAAATTTGCTGCGCCGTTTTATTGCGAAACCTTTTAAGCCTTTCGGTTCTACTGGCATCTGTCGCTACTAAAAAGAACTTTGAAAAAGACCTTAAATATGTAACTTCGCCATGGTTTCGTATTCCATCAATTACGATCCGCTCTGGTCTTTCTTTCATCCTCATGCATTTTTTCAGACATCTTTCAACCAACACTTGTTTCCCTTTTGATTCCCTCAACTCATTACCCTTATCTTGAAGATCCTCAGGTGAAGGATTTTTGTTTCCATCTTTTTTAAGTTCCTTACGGATAATGTCCGAAAGTCTGCAAAGCACAAATTTGTCTTTTGTTAAACTAGCCAAGTGTTCTGCAATCGTTGAACAACCGGAACTCAACGGACCAGAAAGGCTAATTATAATTGTTTTGGGGTCAAGAAAAGGAATATTAGTTTTTTTGCTTTGTCCGACCAGTGATTTTGTTCTTTTGGGAGTGGCTTTACTCTTAGGAGCTTTTGAAGCGGTCTTGGCAACTTTTATTCTGGTGACTTTTCTTGCCATTTTCACTTCTTCCCAATATTGACTTCTAGACAAACCATAAAAGTATTTTCGGCGTGTTGTCAATAATAATGCAGTAGAGGAACTTAGACGGTATCAGACCGAACGTTTGGAGTCGTGCGCTTTCTAGTATGAGAGAAAAAGCCCGATGTCAGTATCCGAAGGAAGGAAGATCGAACCATCCTTCAAGGCGGATGAGGTGAGCTAAATAAACGATGCTATCCCGTTGCTAGGCTAATCGTGCTTGAGATCTTATAGGCTTCCGGCGAGTGATTTTCGTGGCTTTCATTTTGACAACAAATTTGACAGCAACCCAGGCGAACATCTATGAATGGCCATGAACACGAAAACGCTGAAAGCCTTGAATTTAGAGGCTGAAACGCACTTCCATGAACAGCGGCGGACGCTAAATATTGAACTACGAATCCGGCGGTCGGGGCTTCGAATCCCTCCTGTTCTGATTAACAAAACGCTTTCAAAACAAAAGAATGTGCCGGTCGTTACAGTGCGTTTCCCTTCCCAATGCGACCTTGATACACTGGCGGCGGTTTGAAAAAGCTTGGAGGAATCCATGAAAGCCTTGAAAACCGCGTTGCTGGTTGCCCTTGTTGCAGGCTTGGCCTTGTGCTTTGCTTGGGCGATAGCCTGCGGCGGAGGCGACGACGATGACGCCGATGATGATGCGGATGATCTGGACGATGACTTAGACGATGATGTCGATGACGATATCGATGACGACGTGGATGATGACATTGATGACGACCTCAACGACGACTTGGACGATGACATTGATGACGACGCAGATGATGATGTGGACGACGACGTGAACGATGATGTAGACGATGACACTACGCCGGAGGATACGTGGGACAATTTCGCCGAAGGATTTTTCTCATCGTATTGCACCAGATGTCATTCCGGATATTTATATTACTCGGCAGTCCGCAATGACAGGCTCGGCATCAACTTTTGGGCAGTTGTTCTAGAGTCCATGCCTAAGTCAGCGCCCTTTCCCTCGGCGGACGAGCGCAATCGCCTGGGAGTTTGGCTGCAAAACGACCTTCCGGAAAGCTGATCTCAGGCAAGAAAAGTTATGAAGTCGGCAAGGATGGCGGCTTGCCTTGCTTTCGTTAGGCGATTTAAAATTTTAGCGAAGCAGGTCGCTATTCGGCGCTAATAAATTTGACTGTTCAGATTCCGCCATTTTCCGATTCACCTTGTCCCGATTCGCCTCGCAACCTCGCTTCAAATCCTTGTCATCGGCGTACTTGATGCATGTTTGAAAACACGCATGAGCCCGTTTATACTGGCCGGAATCCATCAGGAGAATTCCACGGATCTGCCGGCACAAGGCATCGTGCGGATCCAGTGCGACGCATTCTTCAAGGCTGCTGATTAGGTCCGGCATATTTCGCTGGACAAAATGAAGGCGGGACATGCTTCTGGCCGCGGGGAGCCTGCCACCCTCAAGCTCACGCAGTCGGCCAAACAACCCCGGCGCTTTTTCGTATTGTCCGCTTTTTATGTATTCGATCCCCAGAGCATCCAGCGCGAGCGCCGACTCGGGATGAATCTCAACAGCTTTTTCCAGCACTTCAAGAGCCTTGGCATTTTGCCTGGACTGCTGAAAAATATTAGCCAGGTTGAGGGATGCTTTTTCATTGCCCGGATCGATCAGCAAAATGCGCCCCAACGTTTTTCTTTGAGCCTCATGGTCGCCGGATTGAAGCTGAGCCTGCGCCAGGTTCGTCTGGGCCACAACAGAATCCGGTTGCGTCTTGACCGCCCCGGTCCAGAGCGCAAGATCGTTTGCGTGTGATAACCCACGATGGAAGGTCCCCGCCGCGAAACATGCGACGATAATCACCGCAGCGACGCAGGCACTCTTTTTCGATTTTGCAAAACAAAAAAATAATCCATAAGCCAAAATGGCCGAAAAACAGGCTGCGGCCACGTACAAATATCGCTCGGCCATGCTGATCCAAAAGGGCGTAAGGATGTGTAAAAAAGGCGCGAGGGAAATGATAATCCACGCAACCAGGGTTTTGAGCCAGGGATTGACTCGCTTTGAAATGACCATTAGAGCGGCAAGGCCAAAAATCGCCAAACCCGCCCAAAACGAAAAGGAGTGAATGGTAAGAATTGATTGGCCATAGTCCGGGCGCAGCGCCACGGGCAGGGCCAGAAGTCTTATATAGGTGAAAAAAGCTCCGAAGCCGTGCGTCGCGGAAGCCGCAAAAGAGCCGCCGAACCATTCAACCGAATTTCCTGGCGCAACGAAAAGCCAGGGGCGAAAGCCAAAGAAAATTCCGGCCAAAATGAGCAACACGGCAATGCGCCGTAAATTGTCTTTTAGCTGATTCTTTTTCGCCAGAACGCTTTCGGCCAGGATATAGAGAGGCGCAAGAATAACCGACTCGATGGCAAACAATCCCAAGGCAAAAACGGAATACAGAATTGCGCCCGAATATTTATGCTTTTGCATCGCCCGGTCATTGATTGCGATGCACGAAAAAACGAACAGTCCGCCGAGAATTGATTCCCGATGCCCGACGCAATAGACCGCTTCGGAAATCGCCGGATGCGTGATGAATAGGGCTGATGCCAAAAAGGCCGCGCCGCCAGGCATCCTCCGGCGCAAAACGATAAGCAGGGCGCAAGCGGAGAGCATGTGAAGAAAAATATTTGTGAAGCCAAAACCGGCCTTCGATATTCCGTAGAGGCGAGCGTCCATCAGATAGGTCGCTGTGCTCACCGGCCTGTAGCTGTCTTCTCCGAAAGCGTAAAAATATTTTTTGAAAATAAGAAGAGGCCATGAACCAGGCGCCGCGACACTGGGATTATCGCCGACGACCAATCTGCCGTCGTACGTGAAACTTGATGCGAAGATCGGGGCATAGGCCGCCAAAGCTAAAAGCAAAAGGAGCAGCGCCGCCGCCGGCGTCTTATTGAAGATATTGAATTTGCCTTCAGTCATTTCAAGACGCCTTTTGCGTCTGCGCCAGTTGCAGTTTGGAAAAGTTTTTGCTGACACAGCTTAATCAAGGCATAACCGTTTGGCTACGGTCGGGCGTCATTCCGTTGGAATTCACTCGCCGCCCCCATCCGGCGTATCATCCTGGTTTTCACTTTCACCGACGATTAGGCCGAAATCGAAATGCAGTTTCTGTACCGCTTCGTCTTTTGCTTCCAGCCCTTAACGTGATAAGTACTCGCAGGCTTTGTTAACCGAAGCCTGTCTTGCAACGCGGATCGACTTTCGACAAAGGTTTTTGTTATGGCTGCGCTCATCGCTTGTCGAGAAATTCACAAGTCCTATTGGGATCGCCCTTTGTTCGAGGGAATCTCTCTTAACGTCAATGACGCGGAACGGATCGGCATCATCGGCGCCAACGGCTCCGGCAAAACCACGCTCCTGCGGATTCTGGCCGGTCTGGAATCGCCCGACAGCGGGGAGCGAATCGCCGCCAAAGGTCTGCGCGTTGGTTATGTTCCGCAAGACAGCCTCTTTGATTCCGATCAAAGCGTCGAAGAAGTTGTGTTGGCGGCAGCGATTCAGATTTTCCAACATTCCGATGAGAATGAAAACGATTTGCGGGTGCGCGCCACGAAGGTTGTGAGCAAGATGGGCTTTATGGACCCAAGCCAGAAGGTCGAATCGCTTTCGGGCGGATGGCGAAAGCGTCTTTCCATCGCTTGCGCGCTGGTGGCTGATCCTGAGCTTTTACTGCTGGATGAACCGACCAACCATCTGGATATTGAAGGCATCATTTGGCTGGAGAAGCTGCTGGCCGGAAGTCGTTTTGCCTACCTGGTGGTCAGTCACGACCGGGCCTTATTGCAAAGAGTTGCAGGCCGCATTTTGGAACTGGACCGCCGCTATCCGGGCGGCTACTTGAGCGTCGTCGGAGATTACAGCACCTTCTTGGAAAAGCGGGAGGCACAACTGATCGCCCGGGACCGGCAGCAGGAATCCTTGAGCAATAAAGTGCGCAACGAAATCGCCTGGCTGCGTAGCGGGGTGAAGGCTCGCTCCACCAAATCAAAGGCTCGCATCAGTGAAGCCCATCGGCTGATTGCAGAAAAGGACGTCATGCAACGGCATGGGGAGACCGGGAGCACAAAAATTGACTTCGTCGCCACGGGCCGCAAGACCAAACGGCTTCTGGAAGTCCACGCTGCCTCTAAATCCCTGGGAGGGCGGCGCTTGTTCACCGACTTAAATATCCTGCTTCGTCCAGGAATGCGCCTGGGCCTGGTGGGCGCCAACGGCAGCGGCAAAACCACGCTGCTGCGCCTGTTGGCCGGCGAGATCGAGCCGGATGAAGGCCGGATTCAACGAGTGGATCAATTGCGTGTAGTGTATTTCGATCAGTATCGCGAACAGTTAAACCCCGAACTCAGGCTTCGGGACGCTCTTTCAGATGAGGGCGACACGGTAATCTTTCGAGATCGCCCTGTTCATGTTGTCTCCTGGGCGGCCCGTTTTCGCTTTAGGCCCGAGCAACTCGATGTACAGATCAGCAGGATGTCCGGCGGCGAGCGCGCTAAGATATTGATTGCCAAGTTGATGCTAAAGCCCGCCGATATATTGCTTTTGGACGAGCCCACCAATGACCTGGATATTCCGACGCTGGAAGTGCTGGAGGAAAACCTGAGCGATTTTCCTGGCGCGGTGGTGTTGGTGACGCACGACCGCTATCTGCTGGATCGTTGCTCAACGGTGTTGCTGGAATTGGATGGGCATGGCGCAACCGAATACTTCGCCGATTACACGCAGGCCCAGTCATTCATCGAAAAAAGAAAACTGTCACTCAAGCCGAAAAAACAAAACGAAGCGTCCAAGAAAAAACCCCGCTCCGCGCCCACAAAATTGTCCTTTCATGAGCAAAATGAATACGACGGCCTGGAGGATGCCATCGATCAGGCCACGGCGGTCGTTGATCGGCTTCAACGTGAAATGGATGACCCGGCCATCGCCTCCGATGCCGGAAAAATCGGGGAATGCTTCCAGGCGCACCAGGCCGCAGAGGCTGAGCTGGAAGCACTATACTCTCGCTGGGATGAGCTGGAATCCAAACAAGCCGCCTTTTTGGCCAATCGCGGAAAGTAACGTGACCAGCTTGTTTTAAGCCGAGAATCATCACTACCATCTGAAGCAGCTAACCCGGTCAATACCCTGGCTGAACGCCAAATGCGCCTCCCTCGGTGTTATGGCCTGGCCCAAAATACCATCCTCATTCTTTTTCGCTTTCATCCCGGATGATGACTACGGCAGCATGATATAAGGAAACACTTACAAAAAGCAGCAAATAGTGCTAAGATTTGAGAGTGAATCTGGAGGCAGCGACTTTTTGTCATTCGTAAACACTTACATAAAGCAGCGAAAAGTGCTGGTTTATGTCAGAAGATCCGGAAGGATGATTTAAATGAACATCTCTGATTACGTGGAAGGGCTTACCGAGAAAGGCAGGCGCCATTTCACAAGAGGCGAGCTAGAGGAGGCGCTTGGCTGCTCCTCGATAGCCGCAAGGAATGCCATTTATCGAATGCAAAAAAAGGGTGCGTTGGCGATGCCGGTGCGTGGTTTCAATGTCGTTGTACCACCGGAGTATAGATCGGTCGGTTGTCTGCCGGCGATCCAGTTTGTTCCCCAGCTGATGGAACATTTAGGGCTCAAATATTATATAGGGCTTCTTAGCGCAGCTGAACTACATGGCGCTGCTCACCAACGACCACAGATATTTCAGATAATAGTTGCACGTAATAGGCGTGATATCTCTTGCGGCAAATTGCGCCTTCGATTTGTGGCTCGCCGAAATATTGAGAAAATGCCGACAATTTCAAGAAACACTCCAAGAGGTTACGCGGTAGTAGCTACCCCGGAATCGACCGCGATTGATCTGGTCGGCTATCCCAAGCACAGTGGGGGATTCAATAATGTAGCGACTATCCTGATAGAATTAGGTGAAATATTAGATGGCGCCCGCCTTGTTGAAGTGGCGCAAGTTTCCCCAATGCCCTGGGCGCAGCGACTCGGATACCTTCTTGACTATGTGGGCATGAAAACCTCTACCGAAAAGCTCGCGGAATACGTTGCGGAAAATGCAGGGGAATATGTGCCTTTGATATCATGGAGAGAAGTATCCAGCGCCCCAAAAAACCCTCGGTGGAAACTTCTGATCAACGAGGAAATAGAGGCTGACCTATGATTCCGTTGGATTTCATTACTGAATGGCGCAAAAATGCTCCGTGGCCCCAGAACAATCAGGTTGAACAAGATCTCATTTTATCAAGGGCTATAGTTGAGATGTTTCAACAGAAAGAGGTCAAAAACAGTTTGGCTTTTCGAGGAGGAACTGCGCTTTACAAACTCAATGATATGCCTCCAGCCAGATATTCAGAGGACATCGACTTAGTCCAACTGGAATCGGAGCCAATCGGAGGGGCATTGAATGCGATGAGAAAGGTGCTGGACCCTTGGCTGGGAACTCCGAAATGGGTGCAAAAGGATGCGCGGGTTGTTCTAAAATACAAATTTGAGAGCGAGGACCAGCCGCCAATTCCGATGCGCCTAAAAATAGAAATTAACTCGCGAGAACATTTCACGGTTTATGGCGTGAAAGAGAGGGAGTTTTCCGTCGACTCCAGATGGTTTAAGGGTAGTGCGATGGTAAAAACCTACCAACGGGAAGAATTGCTTGGCACGAAACTCAGAGCACTTTACCAGCGCCGAAAAAGTCGAGACCTTTTTGATCTTTGGATCACTTCTCAAAAAACATCTATTGATCCAATGCGGGTTGTGGTGTGTTTCTACAAGTACATAGAGCATGACGGCATTAGCATATCGCGGGCTCAGTTTGAGGAGAATTTTCGTAGAAAATTATCCGACCCAATTTTTGGTGAAGATATTGAACCTCTTCTTGCTGCAGATACTGATTGGAAGCGGGACGCTGCGGAGAAATATGTGCTGGAGGAAATCCTTCCACTGATGAAGGGTGATCCGTGGAAAGGTGGCAGTCCAGAATAGGAAAATAAATAAATTCGCCACTATTTGCCAGGGATCACAGGCGCTTATCTTCCTGTGGCCCCATTTTTTTGTAGGGCCGTGAAAAAATCTCGGGTCCAACTATCCACCTCCTTTACAATATCTTTACAATTCTCCTGCCTGAAAACATAAAATCTTTACTTAAGCCCACTAGAATATAGTGTGAAGTCTTTGGATTCCCCTGGCGGGATTCCTTTTTAGAACACATGATCCGCGAACCGGGAGAATGAAATGAAAAACAAAAACCAATTGTGGCTGACTTTGCTAGTGATCGTCGTCATGGCGATGGCTTTACTTGTGGCCTGCGGCGATGACGACGACGATGATGACTTTGATGACGCTGGCCAGGATGCGGATGACGACGATTCGGACGATGATTCCGATGACGATTCGGACGATGACTCCGATGATGATTCGGACGATGATTCGGATGATGATCTCGATGACGATTTTGATCCGCCAAGCGTCGATTTCCCCGTCGTCGATACCAACCAGTCCCTATGCTACGGCTTGAACGCTTCGATCACGTGCGGCAGCGAATTTGACGGCCAGGATGCCCAGTATGATGGCTATCAGCCCCGCTATCAGGACAATGGCGACGGCACGGCAACCGATCTTATTACCGGACTTATGTGGCAGCAGGACCCTGGCGACAAGGTCACATTTTCGGAAGGGATAGCCGGCCTGGAGGGCTTTAATCTGGCTGGTTACGACGATTGGCGAGTGCCCACCGTCAAAGAACTTTATTCTCTCATCCTTTTTTCAGGGCAGGACCCCAGCGGCGAAAGCGGTGATGACACATCCGGCCTGATTCCCTTCATTGATGACGATGTCTTTGTTTTCCAGTACGGCGAACTGAGAATTATTGATTCCCAGTGGGTGACCAGTTCTGTTTACGAATCCACCGTCATGGGAAACCAGGAATGCTTTTTCGGGGTGAATTTTGCCGACGGGCGCATCAAATGCTACTCAACCGGTTTTTCGCCCAGCGGCTTCTACGCCATATATGTCCGAAACGCTGATGCCTATGGACAAAACAACTTTGTGGATAGCGGCGACGGTACGGTGACCGATAACGCCACCGGCCTGACGTGGCAGCAAGCCGACAGCGCTGAAGGCATGATCTGGGAAGATGCGCTGGCCTACTGTGAAGACATGGAACTTGGCGGAAGCAGCGACTGGCGTTTGCCCAATGCTAAAGAGCTTCAGGGTATTGTGGACTATAGCCGAAGCCCTGACACAACCGATTCTGCGGCCATCGATCCGATCTTCAGCGTCACATCCATCACTAACGAGGCCGGCGACCCGGACTTTCCTTTCTTCTGGACCGGCACAACGCATGCTTCATCCAACGGCGTGGGAGGTTTTGCGGCGTATGTCTCCTTCGGACGCGCACTGGGTTATATGGATGGTGCCTGGATGGACGTTCACGGCGCGGGCGCGCAGCGCAGCGATCCCAAGGACGGCAATCCTGATGATTACCCGGAAGGGCACGGACCGCAGGGCGACGCCATTCGCATCTTCAACTACGTTCGTTGCGTGACCGGGGGCGGATCCAGCGAGGCCCCAGCGGACGACGATGATGATACCGATGATGATGACAGTGACGATGATCTGGATGACGATGACCTTGACGACGATGATGACGACGATATGGCTCCACCACCCGAAGCAGTTGAAGCTTGTGAGGATAAAGAAGTCGGCGACGACTGCGAATTTGAAGGCATGCAGGGCGAACCCGTGACAGGTACCTGCCAGATGGACGGCGACGTATTGGCCTGCGTGCCAGAAGGCGGACCGCCGACTGAATAGTATGAATCATGGGAGAATCCTATTCAGATCATGGTGGATACATATTCCACGACCAGGAGGAATTAAGAGATGAAAAATAAACATTTGTGGCTGACATTGGTTGTAATCCTCGCAATGGCGTCGGCGCTACTTGTTGCCTGCGGCGATGACGATGATGATGATGACTTTGATGACGCCGACCAGGAGGTGGATGACGACGATTCGGACGACGACTCCGATGATGATGACGATGACGATGCAGCCGATGACGATGACGATGACAATCCGGCAGACTATGATTACCCGGTCGTGGATACCGGACAAACCAAGTGCTACGACGACGAAGGAAGCCAGGTCACATGCCCTTCCGAGGGCGGTGAATTCAATGGGCAGGACGCCCAATTCGACAGCTTCTCCTTCAATTTTCAGGACAATGGCGATGATACCGTCAGTGACCTGGTAACAGAGCTTATGTGGGAAAAAATTCCGAGCACTTCTTCCTATAGCTGGGAAGAAGCATTGGCTTACTGCGAGTCGCTGACCTTGGCCGATTATGAAGATTGGCGCGCTCCAAGCCTGAAGGAGCTGTTTTCGATCAGCGATTTTGAGACCGGTTGGCCTTATATCGATACCGGGTATTTCGATTTGGCTGAAAGCAATACGACAATTAGCAAGGACGAGCAATACTGGTCCAGCAATTTCTACGAAGCCGGAACCACTCACGGTGGCCAGGATACGGCGTTCGGCGTCAACCACGGCACCGGGCATATCAAAGGCTACCCCTCCGGGGTGTCCGGCCCCATGGGCAACTACGTTCGCTGCGTGCGCGGTGAGCAGTATGGCGTCAACGAATTTGTCGACAACGGCGACGGGGCAATCACTGACAACGCCACCGGATTGATGTGGATGCAAGCCGACAGCGGCGAGGCGATAGATTGGAAAAACGCCCTGACATATGCCGAGAATCTTGAATTCGCCGGATACAACGATTGGCGTCTACCGAATGTCAAGGAATTGCAGAGCATCGTAGACTATTCGCGTACTGAACGACCGGCAATAGATCCGTTGTTTGCCTGTACCGGCATTACCAACGAGGCGGGCGACCCGGATTACGGATATTATTGGACCTCAACCTCTGCATACTTTGGCCAGAATCAACCGGAGTATTACTACGCCTGGTATGTCGCTTTCGGCTATGCCGTGGACGAAGCCGGAAATGATACCCATGGTGCCGGGGCGGTCCGTTTTGACACGAAGGTCGAAGGCGGTCCGGCCGGTGAAGGCGGCGAACGGTGCTACAATTACGTTCGCGTAGTTCGCGGCGGGCCGAGCGGATCACCCACCGATGATGACGACGATGACAGCGATGATGATATGGCTGACGACGATGACAGCGATGATGATATGGCTGACGACGACGATGATGACGATATGGCTCCACCACCCGAAGCAGTTGAAGCTTGTGAAGGAAAAGAAGTCGGCGACGACTGCGAATTTGAAGGCATGCAGGGCGAACCCGTGACAGGTGCCTGCCAAATGGACGGCGAAGTGTTGGCCTGCATGCCCGAGGGCGGACCGCCAAGTGAATAGTTTGAATCATGGGAGAATCCTATTTCGATCATGGTGGACACATATTCCACAACCAGGAGGAATTAAGAGATGAAAAACAAACATTTGTGGCTGACATTGGTAGTGATCCTCGCAATGGCGTCGGCTTTACTCGTCGCCTGTGGCGATGATGACGACGATGATGACGACGACGATGACAGTGACGATGATGATGACGATGACCTTGACGATGATGATGACGATGACCTTGACGATGATGATTTGGATGACGATGACCTTGACGATGATGATGACGATTTGGATCCTCCTCCCGATGAAGCCGTGGAAGCCTGCGACGGCAAAAGCGAAGGCGACGACTGCGAATTTGAGGGCATGGGCGGTGAAACCGTGACCGGTACCTGTGAAATGGATAGTAACATTCTGGCCTGCGTGCCCGAAGGCGGCCCAATGGATGACGACATGGATGATGACCTGGACGACGACATGACTCCCCCGGATGAAGCGGTGGAAGCCTGCGACGGAAAAGAAGTAGGCGACGACTGCGAATTTGAAGGTATGGAAGGTGAAACCGTGACCGGTGCCTGTGAAATGGATGGTGACATTCTGGCCTGCGTGCCCGAGGGCGAACCGCCGAATGTTTAGTTCAATGGGAAACTCCCCGGCTCTGCCGGGGGACCCTCAATTCACATTTTAAGATGAGCCAATGAAAATCCAGAAACAAAAGGGAGGACAAGATGAAAATTCAAAATGACACTGCCGCAATGCGACCTATGTCCAAACCACCGTCGCCGCAGGAATTGATCGCCAAAGCCGATGAAGATGCCGACGGTGCGCTGTCGAAAACCGAATGGCAGTCGATTACCGATAAAATCTCACTGCATCATAATGTCGAACTGAATGCCGACGATTTGCTCGAACAATACGACGAAGACGAAGATGGCGTCCTCAGTGATTCCGAAGCCCAAAACGCGCTGGCCGGCATTGCCGATCAACTTGGGCTCAAACCGCCTCCACCTCCGCCGCCATCGGAAAGGGGAGGGACCGCTGAGAACGATTTACTGCAACAAGGCATCCGAGTTTATCAAGAAAACGCCATGTTGGGCGAAGACTAAAGTTTACGGGTAGCGGATCACTTCGATTCCCATGCACTTTCGCCAGAAAACGCTCTGCGCATCCAAATTTGGACAACATTGTTAGTGTTTATGAATTTAAAGGCAAAAAGCCGCTTGATCACGCAGGATCGGAAATGTCATCAACAAATTCATAGGGTATCTGGTGACATGAACGAATCATGAAGACGGATTGGCTCAGGCTTCGCAAAAGTCACTTGGATCACTAATGTCCGATTAATAGTTGAATAAATTCAACTGGTTATCCACTGGTTTTTGTTCTTCGGCATATTCGACTTGGCGCGAATAACAAAAAAGGCTCCTGCGGAAGAAAGCGTATAAAGCCGCCTGAAATCCAGGTAACCCCGATCCATAATGTAGAAAGCGCGGGGTTCCGGCGGCAGGATATCCAGGACATTGACATCGTGCAGTTTGCCGTCGGAGATATGAATGAAGGTTGGAATGTTGCCGTGCAGGTCCAACAAAGTGTGAAGCTTGATCACTGCCTTGGTCCTTCGGAAATGCGCCCAGGGAAAAACGGAAAGACACAAATCGATGGTCGTGGCATCCAGGGCGTATACAGTGTTGTCGAGGTCGAGGCCCAAGTCCTCGCCGAAATACAGCGGCTTGGCAATTTGAATCAGCGTTTGAGCAAAATCCGAGTAGATGCGCCAATCCTGTTTTTCGTTGGCGTCGGCCAAAGTGCTCCTGGAAATCTTGCCTCGAAACCCGGCGTGGTAAAACTTGGGCTTCATAGCACGAAGACAGGTTTCGATGTCTCTGAGACTTTCTCTATGGGTCAACTGCGCGAAGGCCACGCAAAGAAATTGGTCGAAACAAGAAAATCTCTGCACCTTGTAGCTGCCGCTATAACGATTGACGCATTTGTTGAATTCGTATCTTGGCAGAAAATCCAGGATTTGTGAAAAAACCGTGCGCTCGGAATTCATTATTGGCCTCCTTCGGCGAAAAACCGAAGAAAGCATGATCGAAAAGGCTTTGGCAATTCAAATCGAAAAAAGTCATTATCGCCTTTATCTTATTGATTTATCGCCCGTTTTATGACTTTCTGAAATCAACAACCGAACAGTAGTGATTTTGCAGCATCAATTTTTTGGAAAGGAGAAAATTATGAAAAAGGTCATGGTTGTCGGCTGCGGTGCATACATGGATAGTGAATACAATTGGAAGAATTTTACCAGAATACTTTCGGTTTGCAATTGAGATATCGCTATACGAGCGAAAATCAGCCGGGAATGAAGTTGGTCTTTTTACAGACCGGCAATATCGAACTCGAATTGATGCAGTACCCTGAACCCTCGGCAACGCCCTGGACAGGACACCTGGCATTTTATTGCGAGGATGTTGAAGTTGAATACGGGCGCTTGACCGGCATGGACCTTTGCGATCTGACCAAACCACGCGAAACCGGCGACGGACAACGGGAATTTTCCCTTTCTGACCCGGAGGGCAATAGAATCGAAATTGTAGAAAAAGTCTAGAAAAATTGATTAATGTCACTCAGCAATCAACACGTTTAATTTTTTCGCATATTTGTTGGCTTTTTTAGCACGTATAATGTCTTTTTGACTCTTGCTACAGTCTCTTTTTCTGAGTCTAGAATTTCTATTTCGAACTCGGGGAAAATCGGCTGGCCCGGTTCGGCGTCTTCTTTGATTTTATCAAGCTGTTGATCGGTAATATTGAAATCGGCGAATACTGGCCCTTTACCCGGTTTGACGTATTCAATGGTCGCGGATTTATCAGTAACGGCGTAACCGGAACCAAGAAGATTCGCCAGTAAAAGAACATAGTGAGGGTCAACCATTGAGTACAAGCTGCCACCGAAGTGGTTGCCGAAATAATTCTTGTTGAAAAAACCAAGGTTCATCCGTACCGACATCGACTTCCAGTCTTCGGCAATTTTGGTGACCTTGATCTTAGCTCCAACGTAAGGGCCGAAAATCCGAAACCCTGCTTTCAATTTCTTTGGCGTCCATCGCATTCGCGCACTTCCTTCTGGTATCGTTGTCATCATCGTCGAGATCACCATGATTGATGATCGAATCGATCAGTCCGATGCTCATCATGATAGTGATTGATACGTTTTGTGCCAAGTCTCAGCCAGGCCGGCGCGAGGGTTGCACATGAGCGCCACGGAGCCGCTGGCCAAAATGCCGTAGATCATCTGTTCCACGAAACGAGATTCGATCTTTCCGAGTTCCGAAGAAAGTTCCCCCGAAAATTGATGCATAAACGCTTGCGCTTTTTTATGGTCGATGCTTAATTGCCTCGGTGATCAATCCTGGGGGGACCTCATGCGCACGCTAACAGCTTTGATTTTGACTTTCCTGCTTTGCTCCACCGCTGCGGCCGAGGATTTTGATGCTGAGTTGCATCAAAAAGCCATCGACTACCAGGATTGGATCGACCTTTGGCACACCGGCGACATCGGCCTGCCCCAGCAAGGGCTCGGCGGATTTCCGGCGGAGGTGCAGTTCACCGACGACACATACACCGAGATCGCATGCCTCCACGCGCTTGGCGACAGCATGATCTGGACCGGGATGTACCTGGGCAGCCAGGCGCTTCGCTACGCGGTCACGCAGGACCCGGACGCCAAGGCCGAGGCGATCCGCGTGGTGACTTATATGCACAACAACATGGAGATGACCGGGACGTCCGGGTATATCGCTCGCTACGCCGATCTGGACCAACATCCCTACAACTGCAATATGCCGGACGGCCATGGCTGGAAAGTCCACGGTACAGGCGAATGGGAAGGCTATTACTGGATTCATGAAACCAGCCGCGACCAGTACTCCGGGTATATGTGGGGCATGACGATGGCCTATCAGCATATCGACGACCCCGATACGCGCGACGTCATTCGGCAGGATCTGTCGGACGTGGGGCAGATGCTTGTGGACAATGACTGGAACATCACCGACGAAAACGGAGAGTATACCGGCAACGGCGCGGCGTGGGTCGGCCCCATGATGCGCCTTGGCTGGCTGGTGCAGATCGCTTTCGTCAACGACACGCCCTATTACTGGGACCTGCTCGAAACGCAGTACCAAGCCATGAAACCCCTACTGCCCGTCGATGTCTGGTCAATGTTCAACCGATACGATGAGTTTTACGGCAATAACTTACGGCACCTGGCTTATCAGGCGATCTTCCGGCTCTGGCCCGACAGGGAGCAACTCCAACACCTTTACGATGTCTGGATGGATTTCAACCGCCCCTGGGTCAAGGAAATCCACAATCCCTGGTTCGACGCGGTCCACTGGACCGGCTGCCAGCGTTTGGGCGTTTGTGAACCCGAAGACGTCGACTACATTGAGACCGACGCGCTTCACACTCTCGGCCTTTATTGGGATGTGGTGAACTACAGGAAGGAGATCGTTTGTTCGGAGCAACCGCTCGACCCGCTCTCTGTCATGTTGGACGAACTTCTAGCACAGATCCCGTGGCTGGAGGATATCATCGACATCGACCCGCAAACCGCGGATGCGCGCGAGTTGAACGACCGCCACTGGACCGACATGTACTGGCAGTCCGGCGGTCACTTCCAAGCCACATGCCACACCGCCGAAGACAAAACCCGTGTTGGCTCGGGCTTTGACTATTTGGTCGCGTACTGGATGGGAGTCTATTACGGGATTCTTCCCGGCGATGGACCTTACGGCGATGATGATCTGACGGACGATGACGCTGATGATGACGCCGACGACGACATGGACGACGACGTGGACGACGATGTGGATGATGACACGGATGACGACGCAGACGATGATATTGATAATGACGTCACGCAGCCTGACGACGATGATGATGA
>CAZQAE010000022.1:0-70248 GCA_964591275.1 uncultured bacterium
TAGCACAACAGGATGAAAATATCCCGATTATATTTCAACTATTTTGCAAATTTCCGCATAAATAATCAGAACTTAGGAATTCCGGAACAGGAACTAGCTAAATCCCCCCAACTGTTAAAAAGCCCTGGTTTCTCTATTCTAACTGTGCGACCCATGAGGACACAACGGCTCCCACTATCATCACAGAACTTCCTGCCGCCATAGCAAGGAATCCGAAACACGAAATCCCGATACTGGCTCCCTACATCTTTAACCGTCGACATCCCATATTTTACATTTCTAGTTAATAGACCAACTTCGGCTACAGCCGTTTGGCCTTCGGAAATGCTGATGGTTTTAGAACCAGCTTGGTCATCAGTTTCCACTTCAATACGATGCTCACCCATCAGCAAATCGTTGACGATCACAGGTGCAACTCCCACCGCTTTACCGTCAACAAACACCTGTGCATTCTCGACTGGAGGATTTACATATACCTGCAAAGACTCGGCCTTGCCCGTGAGCGTTGCTTGCTCGGTGGTGATCTTTACTGCCTGGTCATGGTCGATGGTGATGGAAAACGATTTGCCGCGATGCTTTGCCAGGCTCCCTTCGACCTTGCCGTTTTCTACAGGAAGAACGCGCCAGGAACCGGGTGTCGTTCCAAGTTTTTTTCCGTTCAATGCGACCGTTGCGCCTGAAGGATTAGAGGCAACATCCAACGTGCCGAAGTCCTGCGACAACGTGTACATTTTCGTGGTCGCCTGCCCGTCGCGCACGAAGATCATTTGATCGCTTTGCGGCAGATACCAATGCTTCTCCACGCTCACCAGATAGTCGCCCGAAGGATAGCGGGATTTGCTGAAGGGCGTCACGCCGACCTTCTCGCCGCCGATTAGCACTTTCGCGCCGGAAGGCTCGGACTCGATCACGAGCTTGCCGTAGGCGGGTTTCAGTTCCACGCCCTCGAACTTCATTACGCCCGGCTTCAGGTCCACGTCAAAGGCCACGTCGTGGTACATGTTCATTTTCAAGGTGATGCGAAGGCGCGACCCGGCCTGCAAATTGACCTTCTGAAACGCGGGGGAGGTTGTTCCCGCCTTGATGTCGCCCAGATACACGTCGGCCCCAACCGGCTTGCTGGTGATATATAAACCCGCCGGTCCACTGGCGGTTACTGGAGGCGCTTCAGTCGGCGCGATTTCCCTGACCTCGGCTTCGCCTTGCGGCGCTGCAACACCTGAAGTGACGAAGACCGCGCCGCCGCCCGCCTGGGATTTCGCTCCAGGCAGTTTGGCCAGAAGTGAAGCGGCGTCGGATTTTAAAGTACTTTCGATGGCGTCCAGACTTTTGGCCTTCGGCTGCTTCGTACCGATAAGGCGGCTTGTTGCCGTGTTGAAAAGCTTGAACTGAATGCGCAGGAAATTTTCGGTTCGCAAAATTTCCCCGGCGACAATGTAGTCTGCGCCGATCAGGCGACCCGTTTCGACCTCGCACTTACCCACGCAATCCTTCAACTGCTTACCCGGCGGCAGCATTTCACGAATGCTCTCGCGCGTGATGACGATATACTTATCCTCCGGGAGCATCTCCGGTGCCACGGAACGAATCCAGTCCGAAACCATCATGGCCTCGGCGTCCGACAACCCTGCGTAGTTGTGAAGCTCCAGCACCGCGATTTTCTTGTCGCCCGCCGCGAAGGCAAAGTGCCAAAAACAGATAAAAACACCAAGCAGCGCAATTATTATAACGATCTTTGAGAAGTTCCATGCCCCAAGCATTTTCACTCCGGTTTTGATGTTACTATCTTTGTGTCTGAATTCATCCTTCATCCTTCCGCCTTTTTTCTGTTGTTAACCTCACCATCGCGCCCGATTCAACTTCCTTGAAAAGATGAACCTCGGAATCGAAGGTAATCTTCGCTGCGGAAAAAATAGCCCCCGGAAGTGCCAACAAGGCTAAAGCTAATAAAAGAATGTTCTTAAAATAACCAGATAGCCCATTCTCTTTCATTTAAACCTATCCTTATTGCTGTTGTCTGTCCCTATGTGTTGCTGCCTAGTGCTTCCCGTCCATGATTTCCTTGTATTTCGATCTATTCATTATCATGCAGGATTCATCGGTCACGTCATATTTATCGCCCGAGGATTTGAACCGGCGAATTTGCATAGCCACGACCCCGTCATTTATTAGTCCTATTGATAACCGACCTATACGCCCTAAATGATTGGATCCAAGATCGTAATCTTTCAAGACTTGATAATCCCAATTTGTAACAAGCATTTCTGAATTTGGGATAATTTGTGGTTTATTTACGATAAAGCCGATCTTTTCCAGCTTCTTTTTATTTTCATCTGAATACACGACCTTGCCTTTTAACTCTTCATCAGAGAGTAATCTAGTTTTCTGATACCAAGTAAAACATCTTTGTGTTTCAGTTTTAATCAGGTCACGGGTATGAGAGCTCGTCCTTATTGTTGCGTCATATATTACTGCTGAAATGATTTCCCTCTTGGTGGGGGGCTTCCCATGTGACATTCTTCTGATGTTTTCTTCGATGCGGGCGAAAGGTCCTTTGAAAAAGCCGCGCTTGTAAGGGTCATTGATTAGTCGTCGCGATAACTCACCATTGCGATAACGAACTTCAATAGCCATTCTAGAAAGGTCCTTGTCCGACCAACTGTCATGAAGCCCATAATCCTCTTTACGAACCGTTCTTCCCATGGATACACAATTGCCCTTGCCATCAGAGGGAGAATCACAGAAACTCCTGTTCCCACCATAAGAAGGTACCTTAAACACGAAATCCCGGTAAACACTCCCTACATCTTTAACCGTCGGCACCGGACGTTCTACACCGGTGGTTACACAACGAACCCAGGCGTTGTTGAGGATGTTAGTGGAACTGATGCGGCCACTGTTGAAAAGGATATACCACGCGACACCGGACGTTCTCAAAGAGGAGGACCAATACCAACCATCTTTACCTGATAGATCTGGCGGCCAGTACACCAAACCATCATGGCTCGAACAACCTATGCAGGCGTCTTCCCAGCAGCTTTTATAATTCAAGCACGAATTCGTCACCCCGCAGGAGCCGCCCTTCTGCGTGGCTGGGCATCCGCGAATCAAGCTGCGAAGTTCACTGATCGATGGCACGCGCCAATTGCTGTAGCCGCCAAGGTTCAGTCCCCAGCAATAAGTCTTCGCAGCATTCCATCTGATCCTCCCGCCTGTCGGCATCACCTGCCACGTCAAACCCGATTGAGAATCTATCCAAATAGTTCCATTCGCTTTAAGACCGCCTTTTGTTTCTAATTTTACTGTGGCCACCGCCGTTTGTCCTTCGGTAATGTTGACCGTGACCGTCCCGGCTTTCTCTTCCGTCTCGACCTTCACCTCGTGGCTGCCCTTGATCAGGTCGCTCACCGTCGCCGGGGCGGTACCAATTTCTTTGCCGTCAACAAACACCTTCGCGCCCTGCTCCGGTGGGTCAGCGTACACTTGTAATGAGCCTACCTTGGCTGTAAGCGTTGCCTGTTCGGCAGTGATCTTTACCGTCTGATCGCGACCGATTGAAATCTCGAAGGACTTGCCGCGATGCTTTGCCAGACTCACTTCCAGCTTACCGCCCGTCACCGGCAGTACCCGCCAACTGCCCGGCGTCGTGCCCAACTCTTTGCCATCAAAAGTCACCTGGGCACCGCCCGGCTGTGACTCGACTTCCAGCGTGCCAAAGTCCTGCGACAAGGTGTATATCTTGTTGGTTGCCTGCCCGTCGCTCACGGTGATCTGCATATCTTCTTGCGGCAAATACCACTCCTTTTTCACCGTCACCAGATACTGCCCGGAAGGATAGCGCCTATCCGAAAATGGCGTCGAGCCAACCTTCGATCCGCCAATGAATACCTCCGCGCCGCTGGGTTCGGATTCGATTTTCAATGCCCCGTAAGCCTGTTTGAGTTCCACGTCTTCGAACTTCATCACGCCGGACTTGAGCGCCACATCGAAGGAAACATCATGATAGAGATTCATCTTCAGCGTCACGCGCACCTTCGTGCCTGCTTTAAGGTTCATCTTTTGAAATGCAGGGCCGGTCGTACCGGCCTTGGTTTGACCCAGGTAAACATTGGCCCCCGCCGGCTTGCTGGTGATGTATAAACCGGCTGGTCCCGTGGCCATCGAGGGCGGCTGCTCGGTCGGAGCCAACGCACGCACTTCCGCCGCGCCGCCGGGAGCGGTTGGTTGCGTAGGAGATACAAAGACCGCTCCGCCGCCGGAACGCGCGGGCATCGCCACGCCCGCGTGGGACATAATCAGGCCCATGACTTCCGTGGATTTTTCTTTAAGCTGCGCTTCCAGGCCTTTCAGGTCTCCGGCGTCGGCGGTGCGACCTCCGAGCGAATCCGCGGACAGGCTGTGATGAGCGCCGAAATCGATACGCATTTGCCCCGCAAAATGGATGATGGAGCCGGTGATGATATAATCCGCGGATATCATGCGCCCCAATTCGATGACGCATTTGGCTGTGGTGCACTGGGCGAGGCTTTTTTCCGGCGGCAAAAGGCTTTTGATATTGTCCTTTGTCATTATAAGGAATTTGCCTTTGGGCAAAGTCGCACTGGCCACCATGCGTATCTGCTTCGACAAAGAGCGGGCCTCGTCGCCTGTGATCTCGGTTTTGTTGATGAGGTCCATGACCGCGACGCGCATTTTCTCCTCGGCGTCCAGCGGCGTGGAGAATGCACCGATTAGAAGGGCGGCAACCAATGCCAATAGCGGCAATTTATTCATTTATAGCTCCTTGTTTTCCTGCACCCCTTTCCAGGGGTTTCGTGAAATGAGACGACATTATTTTCCAGGGCTAAAGCCCTTCGCTACGAACCTGCGCCCTTTCAGGCTTGACGCTCACTCGCCATTGAAATCGTTCGGTAATTGTGCCGCCCTAACGGGCTTCGCCGGAAATTAGAATCATCTGTTTTCCGTCGGCTTACGCCGACGGCTAATATTGTATCGCCCTTACGGGCTTTGCGCGCATTCCGCATTGTGTTCATTCCGAATTCCGAAATTCCGCATTCGCAATTCCGAGTTGGAATCATTCCGCGTTGGAATCATCCATTCCTTTCGATCATGCAGTCCACGTAGTCGTCGCCCTCTTCGCCGATGATGAGTTTCACCTTGCCGTCTTTGCCCAGGATAACCGTGCGCGGCAATACGACGGATTTGCCTGATGAATCCAGGTAGGCGCCTTGCGCGTTTCCGAAGCGGTCGTGGATTACGGGAAAGGGCATGGGGTGCTTTTTCATAAAGCGCTCCACCTTCTTCGCGTCTTCCTTAAAATTCACGAGATAGACCGGCACCTTGGCTTTTTTCAATTCCTTGCGGGCTTTTTTGAGTTTTTCCATCCCGGCAAGGCACGGGCCGCAGGTGGTCGTAAAAAACACCAGCGCGATACGCTTTTCGCCGGGGTTTCCCCAGACCTTATCGGTGTTAAAAACTTTCTGGCGCTCTTTGAAGTACCAGCCGCCGAAAAAGGGCGCCTTGTCGCCGACCACAGCCTGGCCGCTTTTTTTCAGAAGTTCGCATTTTTTCTTCCCGGCGCTTTGCGCGGCGACGGAAATAAATAGCAGGCTTAATAATAAAGCCCACGCAATAGTAATTTTCATTATTTTCATTCAAAGGTCTCCGCATCAAGTTCGTCAAAGGCGTCTTTGGCGTTCTTCCTGGATTGGTCAAAAAGATATTTCTGCAACTCATTTAGTTGGAAGCGCCCGTTGGGCCGTCCGTACATCAGATCACCGCCCGGACCACGAAATTCCCGCTCGTCCAAAAGAGGCTTTGCGGGTTCGGAAGGAATCGAAGGCGTGGACTTGGTCGCGGGCTGCGCCGGCATTTTCCCCTTGGCGTAAGCCACGTGGATGCCCTTTGAGTCCAGCCAGTTTTTGGCCTGCGAGCTTTTGACGGCGAAGTTTATACCTACGATGGCAAGTCCGTCATGATCTTGTCGCATAATGCTGGTGTTGACGCCGACCAGTTTGCCGCCGGCGTCCACCAATGGCCCTCCGGAATTGCCCGGATTCAAGCTCGCCTCGGTCTGAAAGACTTTTTGCTTTCCCATAGCCTTATGGGCGGAGATCGTTCCCGTCGTGAGGGTCCAGAGACCGCCGCCGCCCGGGTGCCCGATGGCCGCCACAGGATCGCCGATGGACACCTGATCCGAATTGCCGAAGGGAATCACCGCCGGGACTTTTAAGCCCTGCACACGCAGCACCGCCAGATCGAGTTCCGGATCGCGGGCGATGACCTTGGCGTTGAGGGGACTTTTTACATCCTTCGCATATTCGCCGGTGAGTTTGTGCGGTTTGAAAAACACCTGGATGCTCTCCCAGGGCTTCTTCGTTGAGTCGTTGGTGATCACGTGGGAGTTGGTCAGGATCAGGCCGGATTTGTCGATGATTGAGCCGGTGCCGGAGGCCATAGTATTTCCCTCCGATCCATAAATCAGGACAACGCCCGGCGACGCGGCGTTATAAACGTCACGAGGCGAGAAATCCCCAGCCCACGACAGCGCCGGCAGGCACAGCGCCAGGAATATCCAAATCACGAGCTTAGGTCGAAACATATCGAAACCTCCCGATGAAAAAGTTATTCAGTGCGAATAAAGTGCCCTGATATTAGTGAGGAAAGCTGCTCGTATCAAGTGTCGAGGGAGCTATCCTTTACCTCACCTTGGAATTGGTGTATCTCAAATCGAAATTCAAGTCAGGCCAAACCCATTATGACTCGTTGCAATATTCAAAATCATCCGCGCAAGACCTGGGGCAAAATGAAAATGAACGACCGTTTAATAGATAAATTCCACCTGCCACATTTGCCCTTCCGCATTCTCCTTGCCCCTTGCCTCTTGCTTCTCGCCATATTTCTGACTTCGTGTGCGATGCATAGCATCCCGCCGCATTTGATGAACGCAAATGCTCATCCTCGCTTTCGGCCCGAAAGCTATATCACGGCCATCGGCGTCAGTGACCGCAGCCTGAAAATAGCGCAAGAAAACGCCAGAGAAGAGGTCTCCAACCAGGTTCATTTGAAAATCAATGCGCACTTTCAGTCCTGGGAGGAATTCATTCGAAGCAATGACAAAATCATTGACAAGGAACGCCTGATCCGCGTGGTGGAAACCAGGACATCCTTTGCCCGTGCCGAGATGATTCACATTGATCAGGCCGGCTCTACAAAAGCGCAGGGGCTTTACCGCGCCTTCGCATATCTGTCCCGGGCCGACATCTATGGTGTTTTTGCAACTGAATATAATACTGCCGCTGTTACTTTCCGGCGGGCAGTCAATAATATTGGAAACCTGAAAGAAAACCTGCCAGCTTTCACTATGAACCTCTGGCTGGTGCAGGATAGTTTTGCCGAACTCCAGGCCTTATCGTTCAAGATGTATGCTGTCGCCGGTCGCTGGCATGAAGACTTTGCAAAGGACCAGGAATTGTTTGACCGTGTGGAAGATCTGCGCGTAGATGTGCTGAAGGCCCTTGAGTTCGTCGTGCAACTGGGGCCGGTCGACCCTCCCAGGGCCCGCGAGATTATTTTAGGGAAACTGACCGAGGCGCTGAAAGGGCTTATCGGAGTCACCCCCGATGTCTGCAGTCAGGGGAAATACCTCCTGTATATCGATCCTGCTATTAACTGGAACCCCAATCCCTACTTCGGTCCCGAGTGCACGCTGACCATGACCGTCCGCCTAGCCCACTGCGACACCGACCAGACCCTGGCGGAGTTTTCCCTGAATGATCCCAGCTTCATAGGAGTTGACACGCATCACAAGAGACTGGCTCTGGACAATCTTTTCAAAAACATTTCCGTCGATAAGCTCATGCCTCTTTTGCAGACCGGGCTTTCATCCGTCTTCCCGGTGAAACGGGGGAAGTGATGATAATGCGGAATGGCGAATGTGAAATACGCGTTAAGCCCAAAGGGCGGCACAACATTAGCCGGTCAGCGTAAGCTGCCGGTTTGCATCGATTTTTTCTCTTTATTCGGAGCCTCCCAGAGGCGACACAATTTCAATTCCATGTTTTTTCATCAACGCCGTCTATTCCTCTAAGAAATGACACCTTGCAATGATGCTCCTCCTGTCCGCCGATGTATTTCCTCACTCGCTCTACCATCGACGCGCTCACTCCAAACGCCGAATACCCCTCCTGCCAGGAAAACGTCCGATATCTCGCATCAAATTCATGAATCCATCTGGATGAATTGGCTTTAATATTGCGCGCCATGTCCGCGACGGATTTTGCGGGCGGCAGGGAAACAAGCAGATGGACGTGGTCGCTCATTCCGCCGCACGCCGCAAGGACGCCCTTTTTCGCGGCTACGATTCCGTGGATGTAACGATAGAGACGATCTGTGAATTTCGCGCGGAATGATGGATGTACGGTCCTTTGTCGAAAACACGATGTGGATATAGAAGTGCGTGTAGGAAGACATGATCGGATTCTCCGTTAATGAGTGTGCCGCCCTAGCGGGCTTCGCCTGAATTTGTAATCATCCGTATCCCGTCGGCTGATATGGATCGACCTGTCAAACCCCTGCACAGGGCCAGCGTTTTCCACTTATCCACATTCCTTTCTTGCTCCTTGAAAAGCTCTCATCAGGATTGTGGAAAAGTGGATAACGCGGGGTGGATTGTGGGCCCGGGGGCGAAGGCTCAAAGCGGCGAACGAGTGCGGTTTCTTCGACGACGAGTCACTCTGATATACGCGGATTATTTCGACAAGCCGAAACAGGGCCGCATGACCGTTTATCGTCGTGGCGAAGCGCTGTCTACAATCGCGAGTCCAGGCGCACAAGACGCCCTGTCGCATAGCCCGGTCGCGCTTTGGCCTGATCGTACCGTTTCTCATTCGCCGCTTTCAATTTCCGTCCCGATGGCGAAACATTTAAAGACTCAATTCCTCATGGCGCATTACAGCCCAGATGAAGCCCGCCAACTCACGGGCCACCGCCGTTGTCGCCACGTTGGAATGCTTGCGCGATCCCTCCTTGAGTTTGTAATAACGGCGATGCAGTCGGCTGTGCGCACGGTCGGCGATGGCGATCACCGCTTCGGGTTGCCCCGCTCGGGGCTTTCTCAGCACGACGCTCACCGTCGGCCTATGGCGATAGTGTTTGGCCGCTTCCACCAGAATGCGCCGGACGTGGGAGTTGCCCGCCTTGGTGGTGTGACCCCGGCGCGTATTCTCGCCGCTCGTGTAGCCGCAGGGACCGGCCTCGTAGCAGGCGACGGCTTCGCCGGGCGACAGGCGTTTGAGCTTTTTCACGAGCCTCTTGATGGCGCGGGGCTCGTTGGCGAGTTGCCACTCCTCGGCGACCTGCGACGAACCGGGGAGAACAACGGCGACGTTGATGCTCTTCTTGTGGACATCCATACCCACGCTTGTAATAGAATTGCTCTTTGACATAATCGGCTCCTTTCGTATGTAGCTCTGAGTTATGAGTCCTTTCACATCTTAACCTACGAAGATGCAAAACGGAGCCGGTCGGTCCATACTGTCTACGAACTGTCGCCTCTGACGAGGCTCACTTAAAGCAACAAAATGTCAATTTTGACGTCATTTAAGGAATTTCAGAATTAGCACTTTGGTGGACACTTCCTGCAAAAAGGCTCTAAAAAGACTTCTATGAAAGTTCTCATTGCACCGCAGAATTTCAAAGAATCATTATGCGCTGCGGATGTGGCGCGCGCGATGGCTGACGGAGTATTGCGCGCCGTGCCCGATGCGAAGGTCGACCTGTGCCCTATGGCCGATGGCGGAGACGGAACCGTTGAGACAATTATGGCTGCGGTAAGCGGTGCAGTGCGCATGGCGATGGTCACGGGGCCGCTGGGCGAAGCGGTTGAAGCGAAATGGGGCCTTATCGACGATGGGCGAACGGCGGTTATTGAAATGGCGCAGGCGGCGGGCCTGGAGCTTGTGCCCGATGATCTAAAGGATCCGACGAAGACAACCACCTTCGGCGTCGGAGAACTGATTCTGGCCGCATTGGACGCAAGTCCGCGAAAGATCATTTTCGGTCTGGGCGGCAGTGCGACCACGGACGGGGGCGCGGGAATGGCGCAGGCCCTTGGCGCTCGTTTCCACGGTTCCGCAGGGCTTATCGAGGAGCCAATGTGCGGAGGGATGCTTTCGGACATTGAAAAAGTCGATGTGAGTACATTAGACCGGCGCGTATTCGGCGTTGAAATTGTCGGCGCTTACGACGTTGATAATCCACTGACAGGGCAAAACGGCGCGGCTTATATTTTCGGCCCGCAAAAAGGCGCGGACAACGACCAAGTGCAAAAACTTGATGCGAGCCTTAAGCATCTCGCATCGTTTTCCCCCGATGCGGATATTTCCCTTCCCGGCAATGGCGCAGCGGGCGGACTGGCCTGGGGCGTCACAGCGTATCTGCGTGGACGGCTGACTCCCGGCGTCGATTTGATATTGGACGCCGTGCGTTTTGACAAGCGGGTGCGCGACGCCGATCTGGTTCTGACGGGAGAGGGCAAGCTCGACGGCCAAACCCTTTGCGGCAAGACCTGCCTGGGCGTGGCGCAAAGGGCTAAGCAAGCCGGTGTCCCGGTCATTGCGCTGGCCGGTGCGATCGGCGATGGAACTGATCGTTTAATGACTTCAGGGTTGACAGCCTGCTTTTCCATATGCCCCCGCCCAATGAGTTTGCGGGAGGCCATGGGGAACGCCAGTGATCTGATTGCCAATGCCAGCGCCAATGTCATTCGGATTTTTGCCCACCGGCGCTGACTTTTATCCGAATATCATAAAAGACCAGACTAACCTGTCCATAAAGTGCATTGTTCCGGGAAAATATTGGCTGTCCGTTTATACGAAACTGCGCAACGCTTGTCGCCGAAGCCGACTTTCCATACAATGCCTGCTTGGCTTGAGATCCTCTGAGAATTTCCACACGAGGTTTGCATCATGACGCAATCAAATTTGAGCAAGACACCCGAGAAACTGTTTCAGCCGGACGGGTCGCCGAATTTCGGCAATTTCACCGGGCCGACTCCGATTCTCAACTTTGAGGATTTCGATTTTCAGGGTCTTCACCGCTGGCCGTGGACCATCGATGCCAATCTCGCCGCCAAGCTCCTCAAACGATGGGAATTTGTGGGGGTCATGGACGAAAACTTTGTGATCGGCGCCGCCGTGGTTCACTTAAACTACGTGGGAAGCGGCTTCGCGTATTGCTATGACAAAAGAAGCAAGCGCATCGTCGAAAAAAACATCAAAGCGCCTTTTTGCATGAACACTTCGTTTTCCCCATCAGCACAGGATGGCGTCAGCGAAATTCGCGTGGGGACGAGCTTCATTCGGATGAGCAACTCGACCGTGAGCGGAGCGCGGGAAGTGGAAATGGATTTCGGCCCGGATCTGCGAGCAAAATTCACTTACAGCGAACTTGGCGAGGGCGTTTCAACCTGCACGCGCCAAGCGATGTACGGTTTCGGATATACTTATAAATCGGCTGCATTGCCGGCGAAGGGCTCGGTGACCATAGATGGCGAGGAGCTTTCGCTGGCGCCTGACGCTCTGGCGCTGCTGGACTGGTCCGCCGCCACGTCGTCTCGGGTGACGGTGTGGAACTGGGCCGCCGGCGTGGGCCAAGACAAGCAGGGAAAAAAGGTCGGTCTCAATTTCAGTTCCGGGCTAATTGCCGGAGGGCATAACGAAAACACCATCTGGGTTGACGGCAAGCCATATATGATGGACGGCGTTCATTTCGATTACGACCAGAAGGACGTCATGACCCGCCCGTGGCGTATAACGAGCAACAACAAGGAGGTGGACATCACCTTCCACCCGGAACATGAGCGCTACGAGAAGATCAACTTCGGGTTGGTCGCAAGCAGCCTGCATCAACCCTTCGGCCATTTTGAGGGAAGCATAAAACTGGGCAAGAGCAAGCTGGCTCTGGATTGCTACGGATTCTGCGAGGAGCATTACGCGAAATGGTAATTATAGTGATTAGTGGTCAGTGTAGGAGAGACATTTCTGCCTCGACTAAGCAGTCACGACAAGAATGTCGTTCCTACAACGTCCCCATAAGTGATTGCAGAAGGAAATGTAGGAGCGACATTCTCGTCGCGAATGGATTTATAAAGGAATAGACGCCGATGTTTCATTTCCGAATAAAAAACAGAATCGTGGCATTTTTCAGTGTGCTTGCCCTGCTCATCCTTTTTGTTTCCGGCATCGGTTGCGATAAAATCGAATCCTTGACCGGCACAACGGCCATCAAGGGAGCAAGCGTGAAGATCCTTTTTGCCGGCGACACGTCATTCGGCGAAAACTACCGGGGTTCGCCGAAACTGCTGAAAAAAAAGGGTTACGATTTTCCGTTGGAAAAAATCGCCCCTTTATTGAAAACGGCGGACTTTGTTGTCTTCAACCTGGAAACCCCCATCACGGATATTGAAAAATCGCCTTATGAAGACGAAAAGGCTTATTGTCACTGGACGCACGTGGACAAGGCGCCCAAAACCTTTCTCAAACACGGCATGACGACATTTTCCCTGGCCAACAATCACGGCCTGGATTTCGGTGTTCCGGGATTGAAGCAGACTATCGAGGTCGCGCAAAAAAGCGGCATGAATATATTCGGCGCCGGGATGACCGAAGCCGAAGCAAAAAAGCCCTTCATCAAGACCTTCACGGTGGGCAAGCATTCTTTCAAAATTGCCGTTATCGGCGCCTTCGAGTACAGCCGAAGCTATGACGCAAAGTACTCGTTTTACGCGGACGGCGAAACGTCGGGAGTTTATAAGTTATCGGTCGATACTATAAAAGAGCAGATCGCCGAAATCCGTAACAGCGATCCGGACGCCTTCGTGATCCTCTATCCTCATTGGGGGAAAAATTATAAATGGAAAACGAAGCGCCAGACCAAATACGCCCATCGCATGTTGCAGGACGGCGGCGACTTGATCATCGGGCACGGCGGTCATTCCATGCAGGAGATCGAGCGATATAATGACAAGTGGATCGTATACGGCTTGGGCAATTTCATGTTTCTGTCGCCAGGGCGGTATTCAAAACTGAAGACTAAACCTTTCAGCTACACCGCACAGCTCATCGTCATTGAGGACGGCGACAAATTGGAAAAACGCATACGATTGCACCCAATTTATTCCAACAACAAAAAGTCGAAGTATCAAGTCAGGCCGCTCACGGATGAGGAGTTTGTCGAATTTCACCAGTTGCTCCTGGAAAAAAGCCCGCTCACAAAAAAAGAGCGCAAACGCATCAGAAAAGGCAAGGACAAAGGCGGCCACTTCGTGGAGTTCAGGATTTAACGCGACGCTGATTTCCTTAGCCGGACACCTCTTGTAATTATTAAATCAAACGAATCTACACCTCGATAAACTGCATCGCTTATCCATTTTTCGCAAAATACCTCTGTATATATTTGTATTTCTCTTGACGGTTGTGCTATTTTCCTGCCTGAGAAAAATAGGGAACAAAATGCAAATTTAATAATATTGAGTGTAGCATTAGGCAGGCCGTTTTGGGATTACGATCAGTTCATATCCTGCACATATTATTGTGTCTGTGCGCCTGCGATGGAATTGGCGCGAAAGTCACTCCGGAGCAGCTTGACCAGGAGCTTCATCATGTTTGCCAAATGATGAAACTGGATCGCAGTCATAACAATCCCCAAGGTTATCTGCTGGGCTTCGAGTTTCGTGACAGGATTGGCATGGACAATTCGTGGTTGTCGGACCCTGTGCTTGAAAAATCCAACGAACTTATTCAAAGATTGCCAATTGAAATTGAAAACAAGCTAAATCAAATTATCGCGCGCAAAGCCGATTCGGATGAAGCTTATGTTCTGCTCGGTGTTTTGCATTCCAAGATAGCCATGTCGGCACCGCACATAATCGATCAACTTTCGGATACAGAGGAGGATCGATGGCTCAAGGCAAAAGGAGCTTTTGAAAATGCGCTAAGGATTAATCCGGAAAATCGGGATGCGATCTGGGGTTTGGTCCTTCATGATTCTCGACCGAAAGTCGTATATTGGCCCAGGCGCGATGAACATATCAGGAAGTCGATCGAACTGTGCAAAAAGTTCCTTGCTCTGGACCCGAATAACGAATTGGCTTTACTGAGCCTGGGAATTCATTGTTATCAATTGCGCGACAAAAACGATCAGGTCGAGCAAAGCTTTCAGAAGCTGTTAGAGCAGCCCATTACCGACGTCACCAATCGCTTTCATTTGGAAGCTATGGAATACCTCGGGAAACTCTACACGCGCAAAGGGCAATACGAGTTGGCGGAAAAGACACTTAATAACGCTATCAAATTATTTATTAAAGTTAACGACATTGATCCTGGGGCTTACTACAAGGGGTGCCCGTACGCGGCGCTGGGGGAACTCTACCAACGTATGAAGCGCCCAAAAAAATCACGGGAATATTTCGTCAAGGCGGGCGATTACGATATGGCCGCACAAAAGAGCGAATTTGAAAAATCCCTGGCCGCTTTCACTCGGGGCGAATATGCCGATGCAGTGGCATTCGTGGGCAATACCCACGTTGCTGGCTCCAACGAAATTGCACGAAAACGCTTTCTAAGCACTGTTGCCGTTCTGAGAGGCATAATACGCATCCTCGACAAGAAGTATTCAGAAGCTGACTCGGATTTTGCCGAAGCCAAGATCAAGGATCCTCAAAATCTGGGCGTTCAGGTGGGAAAAGGACATTTGCGCATTGTCAAAAGAGACTATCCTGGCGCCATGATTCTATTCGAATCGGCAATTAGGAATCTCCAAAAGACAAGCGGCTTTATTGCTGATGTTGATGCTTCATATATTGATTTTGTTCATGGCATGGCGTGCCTGGGAATGGGATGGGTCATGGCCAATCAGAGCCGGCATGATCGCGCTTTAATCTATTATGACAGGATCCTTGAGAACATGCCGAATCATCTTCTGGCCCTGCAAAGCAAGGGCGTGGCCTGCACCGCTTTGCATAGATTTGATCAGGCGGAAAAGCTTTTCGCCAAAGTGCTGAAAATACAACCCGACAACCAGTACGCTCTGGCCGAACTTGGTATTGTCAAACTCAACCAGGGCGATGACCAGGATGCGGAAAAGTATTTTCGTCTGGCCCTGGATCAGGATCAGGAGCGCTACACCTGCCCTTATGAGGGATTAGGTCTGGTTTATCTAAAAAAGGGCGATCTCGCCTCGGCCAAGAAAAATTTTGAAAAAGCCATTTCGATCAACCCCAACATGGAATACAAAAAATTTAACGGTCTGGCGATGATATATATCAAAGAGGGTCGCCGCAAAGAAGCGAAAAAACTGCTTCAAAAATCCATCGAAAACTACCCCTACAACAACGAAGCAAAGAAACTGTTGAAAAGTTTGCAGTAAGCCGCTTTAACGCCTATCGGCGCAGCATCGAAATCCCACCGACGGCAGCTTGAGTTTTTGAATCTGAACATCCAGTAAAAGCACATTCGTCGCGCACTGCGTGGTGTAGTCGTCGTTATATTGATAACTGGAGCCTTTGAGCGTGCGAAAAGGTCCGCCGTTTTCATTGTCGACCCATTCCCAGACGTTGCCCGTCATATCTCGAATGCCCAGTTCGTTCACGCAATCCATCGCACCGCTTTTCGCTACCCCCTTTCGCGTAAGACCCAGGGGCAGCGTATTGCAGCGCGTGTTCAGGATGTGATGGGATTCGTTTCCGTCGTTGGAAAATTCGTATCTCATGGCCTTTGATCCCCGGCAGACCGCCTCCCATTCATCCGCCGTGCAAAGGCGTTTGCCGTTGCGCAGGCATGTTCGCTCCGCCTTGGCAAAAGAAATCCCCCGCCGAGGCAGTTCCCCTTCTTTATTTGGAAACTCATAGATGTCCATGGTGAAAAGATGGCTATCGGTCTCAATAAGCTTCATCTCGTTTGGAGTGGATTTATGAGATTTTGCCCGAGCAAATCCAATCCTGGATGGCATGTTGCTTTTCACATTGAATACAACAACAAGAATAAACGAAATAAAAACCATGGCGATAAGGCCCTTTGTCGATGAGGCCTTGCGCATGAACAGGCGTGGGAGCCGGCTTTTGATGACTTTCGTTTTGCGGCCTGCCGGGAGCACGCCGAGCAGGTTGTCCAAAAACCCGATCAACGCCATAAGCTCGATGGGGCGATTTGAAAGGAAAACGAGCAACATCGCCGAAAGCACGGCTTTCCGGGGAAAGCCCCCATGAACGAATCCCCGAAACAAAACAAGGAGACCGACAAACAAGTAAACACCCGCAAGGATGTGAACGGCAACGTGGAAGGAATTCGACTCGATGCGCCCCTGCTCGAAATGGCTCCAAAGAGCGTAGGCAATTATGACGGCGACGGCGATTGGCGGCAGAAGGCGAGGTGCTCGGATGTGCCGCCAGTCGAGATAACTTTCGTGATCGTAATACGCGCCGACGAAGATGTAAAAGACGTAAGCTAGAATCAGCGTGCCCACTGTCGCCAGTTCCAGAAAATACTTCGCGACAAGCCAGTTGGTTTTGCCGAAGGCCTTGATGAGAGACAGCGTAACTTCACCGGATTGCTGGTCGCCGATTAGGGAATGCAGCAGGTTGTTCATCACATCCATGAACCAGATGCTCTCCAGGTAATCCTGTTGAAATCCTCGCATCAAAAGAAAGAAGGTCAGCAGCCAAATTCCAGACACGGCGGAAAAGCGTCTGCCTTCGCCAAGATTTTTTGACTGCATGACAGCGGCAAAAGCCAAAAAAACGGATAAATAAAATCCCAATGCGCTCAGGCCGATGATCTTGCCGGGAATGGCATTTTGAAAAGCCCAAAGCCAGACAAAAACGACATGCATCGCAATCGAAGCCAAACCGCAGGCGGCGCTTGCCCAAGCTAGGCCTTTGGCGGAACGATTGTGGAGAACGCGCAGCATCGCCAATGAAATCATGAATAGAAAAAGGGTCAGGGGGCTGATGCTAAACACGGTTGATCGTCCCCCGGTCAAAATCAATCTCGACCTCATCGCCGACGCCAAAAGTTTGAGATGACGCCTCGGTCAAAACGAAAATCGGAACATCGATCTCACGCGCCACGTTGGCCAGGTGAGAACAAATTCCGCCTCTTGCGCAAAGAACCGGAAAACCTGCCCGTAAAGCGCCAAGCCAATGCACGCCCGTGTCGGGTAGTAAGGCGATCCCGCCTGCCCCGGCATCACCGGAGTCCTTGGGATCAACAAGCCTTCCGCGACAGACACCCTGCCCTATCCCGATACCGCGCGATAAACCCGATTTATCCTCCACCAAATCGAAACTGATCTGCTCATCACCCCTGTAATGAAGAACATCAGGAGAATCCGAGTTCATCCATTCGCGGTAGCGTCGCCGGCGTTTTAGGATTGTCTCAGCGCCGGGATAATCGCCCGCGCCGCCGGTCAATTCTTCGGCGCAAAAGAAGAAAACGTTTTGGGCGCTAATGTCCGATTCCGCCCCCAGCTTCAGCGCATATCGCCGGATAGCCTGGTTGATTTTGAGAATGTTGAGGTGACTGGTTTCCGCCGAAATGCGTCGCCGGCGCACGGCCTTGCCGATCCTTGATGCGACAAAAGGTAGCCAGCGAATTAAAGCGTCGCGCTGCGCGTGCTTCAGGACCGCAAGTGCTCCGCCCCCCTTCTCATCCAATTTACGCAGCGGCGAGTCGGCAATGATGAAAGAATCGACAATGCTCGGATCATCGACGGACCGCGTGGCCGCAAGCTCATTTTCATTGAGCGTGAGAAAAGGAAATTTTTTCGACGCGGCCTCTGATCCTTCGTTTTGAATCAGGCGTGCAAGATCGCGGCTCAAGACCATAAAAGGATTCAACTCGCCCAAAGGATATAGGTCATGAATTTGATCGGGGCTAATCCGCCCGCCACATAAAAATGATCCGACAACGCACAGGGCGTCGATGACAAGGCGGTCATCTTGCTGAGCGCGGATTTGCTTGTGAAGTCCGCGAATTAAGTTTTTTAGCGTCTGGTCGGCGCCGGTCAAAACCTTAAGTCCCGGACTGCGTTTTTTAGAGCGGAAAAACATTCGCAGTAATTTGAATTGCGTTTTGCGTGGCAGGTCGCCCTTCCGCAGTTTTCGCTTTGCGGATTCGAGCGCTGTCCAGTTGAAAAAGCGCCTACCTTCGAAATCCCGACGCCAGACGCCTCGCCAAAGCCCCAGTCTCGCGAGCGTCCCATCGGGATTCCCGTTCGAGCTGCCGCCTAAAAGCACGCTATTAGACATCGGCGTGAGCGCCCTGGTCGCTTCCAGTCCCGGCGCGACGACCCAGGTATCAAGGACCGGAATTTTCAGAATTGGTCGCGCCTGGTATGTCCACAGCTTGTTTCCGTCCCAGCCCCATTCAATCTGCGTGGGAGCGCCAAAGAGATCGGCGGCTTTATCCGTTAGATCAATGATCCGATCCAGAAGGCTTTCGTCCAATGTTTCCGGTTTGCCTGCAATGCAGTGTCGCACGCCCGTTATTCGATCAATGCGATATGTCGCGCTTCCACCCTCTTGTGCTTCGATGAGCAAACACTCCCGGCGACCGGTGCTCACATCCACGGAAAAGGCAAATCCCGCAAGGCGATGCTCGATTTGTTTTTGCACGACAACAGACAATCCGTCGCCCGGCGCTAAAGGGAAATCGATGATCCCGGCCTTGGCTTTCGAAGCCGACACACGCCGAATGGCTTCGGCCAGCGTTTTGGCGTCGCCGGAGGGCGTCGATTTGACGGAAAGAAACACACCGGAATAACTCGCATGTTTCGAATCCTCGCCCGCAAAAGAGGACCGGATGATAATCAGGCCGTGATCAAAACGCCGCCCGGCCTGCCTCGCAAGCCTTTTACACAATTTATTTGTTGACGATGCACGCGCATTCGTCAGCGCATATCCGCCGGGCACATTGAAACCCGCACGGATAAGCCTGCCGAGGTTGACCGCTTTGGCGCCGTAACGCCGTGTAAATTTCGCGCCTTCGCCAATCCGGTTCAGCGCAATAAGCTTTGGGGAAAGCCATGCCGTTTTCCACAAGGCATAGATACTTCCGATGACAATCACCAGCACAAGGGCGATAAGCGCGCGCGTGACCGCGATGCCGAAATAAACACCGATGAGCGCCGAGGCGGCGGCCAGCGAAAGTGCGAGAAGATAAAAAGCCAGGGACACCAAAAAAACCGGCGCCGAGGCGAAGATGCCGAAGTAAACTTTCAGGACAGGCGTCAGGTCAAAAATGCCCGGCGCCGAGATCGGCTCGATCAATGGCCCCATGTGGGCGATGGATTCAAAAATAAGATGCATCTATTTAGGCCAAACGAATTGCTTATGCTGCGCTGATAGTAAGCGCAGCGCGGCATAGCAGGCAAGAGCCGCGAACGGCAAATCGCCGCCAGGCGATGAAACCGAGCCGCGAATGGCAAATCGCCGCCAGGCGATGAGTGAGCGGGTGCGCATCGATTAATGACAGCATGTTGTTCATTTTGTTTTGCTGGGCTATGTTAAAATCAAATGTTGAAAACACCGCCTTGTGCATACTTCATCATCTTCACGTGCTACGGAACTCATCTCCATGGCGATGATCCCTATTCAGTTGACCGACATCATCGTAGTTTCGGCCAACCGGCCATTGCGCCAAACTCCCGATGGGGTCAATACGAGAGAAAAATTTTGCGCACCCAACCTTTTCACTTGAATGAAAATCGACGGAATATCGTTCTTGATAGCATGGTTGATTTATGCAAACGCAGGAAATGGCGTCTTTATGCGACGCATATTAGGCCAGAGCATGTCCACACGGTTGTTCAGGCCGCCGACAAGCCCGAAGATGTCATGAATGCATTGAAAGCATTTGCGACGCGTAGGCTCAATCAGTTTGAATCCAATGAGAAGAATCGAAAACGTTGGTCCAGGCACGGAAGCACACGATATATTTGGGATGATGAAGGTTTGGCATCGACAATAGATTACGTGATACGTGGCCAAGGCAAAGCAATGGCATATTATGAGGATGTCCCAAAGATTTGATTTATATTTACTCAAAATTGCCCGCTCATTGTCGCATCTTCAGCTAAAGCATCAGATGCGACTGGACATTCGCGGCTCAGAAGCCGTCAACCCACTGTGCGGTGATGAAACCGAGCCGCGAACGGCAAATCGCCGCTAGGCGATGAGTGAGCGGGTAAATGCTCGGTGGTTGATTGATTTTCACGGCGCTTACGCGCCTATCGGGCTTTTCCGGGTGATGGGCTAAAGGTCTGTTCGGAACTCTTTGCCTATGGCAAAGCCGCCCACTTTCATTTAAACTCAGCGCGAAAAATGTATCAGGGAATTTGGAGGAATCCATGCGAAACCGCACTTTATTAATGGCTGTTTTTGTTTTTGTAATTTTCCCAATGCACAGCGCATTCGCCTTGTCGCTTACCGGTCAAGACCCGCACATTGGAATGTTCCAGAATCTCACTTCCGATCCGATGACCTTGATTTTCAACGATTCACTGAATCCGGCCAGCGTTAACGCGGATTCCGTTTTCGTGGCCTGGGAATCGGATGCGAACACTCATGTCGACCTCGAATATGAAATTCGCACGACGACTCTGAGTAATGACACTCTCATTTTAAGCCCCACGCAAAACGAAAACCGGTGGCCCTTTGCGCGGCGTTTAACCATCAATATCACCGCTGAGCTTCGCAGCAGCGGCGACGCGGCCTTCGACGGCCAGTACACTTTCGGGCAAGTCTTCGTGGCCAACATCCCAACGGACATGGATATCCTGCAGAATTGGGACCCTGGCGATCCGATGGATTTCGTGGACGCCTTTGCCAACGCCAACGTGCTTCTTGGCTATAATCCGGTTGATCCGGAAAACACCGATGTGAACCGCCCGGAAACAATTCCCGGCATGGGCGCTACGGAGGCCTGGAAATACACCGCCGGACGTCCTGACGTGATCATCGCCGTGGTGGACGACGGCATCGAAAGTTACGACATTCCAGAACTGGCCGAAAACTATTTTATCAACAAAGGCGAACTCGAACTTTATAAACCCACCGATGGTCAGGAGCCATGCGCTCCCGATCCCTGGGACTGCAACGGAGACGGTCGCTTCAATATCCGCGATTATGACCTGGATTCGCGTTTTATCGACCTGGGCCGGCCCGTGAGCATCAAAGATCTGATCGACACTTTCTCCGACGATAACGACGACGACGGCAACGGCCTGCCCGACGATATTTGCGGCTGGGATTTTTTTCGCAATACCAACGAAGCTCTGGGAGTCGCCGAATTTCCTGAAGGCGGACACGGCGAGGATCGGGCCAAGGACGCCGCAGCGATAGCGGAAAACAATAGCGGCGACAAGCCCGGCTTTTGCCCACGCTGCACTATTTTGCCGGTTCGCGTATCCGATTCTGTAATGGGCGAACACAATACGCTGGGCGCAGGCGTAAAATACGGTCACGACATGGGCGCTTCCGTCGCGGTTTTCGCATCCGGTTCGCTCAACTATAACGGCGATGTCAATGAGCTGCTCACGGAAATCTCGGATGCGGGGACCGTGCTGATCGGCGTAGCCAGCGACGAGCTGAGTTACCATCACGCCTACTCAGGGTCGTGCGACGATGTCATCAGCGTCAAATCCATCTTCCCCATTCCCCCGATTGATTTTCTGGGTTTCTTTCCCTTGCACGTCTTCGGTTTCGTGGAAACTTATTGCACCATGTGGGGCGAAACCGTCCTTCTCTCCGGTTCTTCCGGTGCTTGCTCTTCCGAGGCGGCAGGCAACACCGCCGGCTTCGCGGGACTGCTAGTCTCCCGCGCCTGGGATCTGGAAATCGAGCTGTCGGCCAACGAGATCAAACAGATCATGATCATGAGCGCCGATGATATTTATCGCTACTGCGTGACGCTGACCGGCGGCGGATGCCAACCCGGCTGGGACGCGCACTTCGGCTACGGGCGACCCAACCTCGTGTCGGCCTTCGAGATGCTCGGTGATCCGGCAAACGGCGTTCCCTCACGTATTCCGCCGGAGGTCCGCTTCAAATCCCCGGACTGGTTCACCATCGTTGATCCGCAAGTCACGCCGAGCGTTGACGTCAGTGCAAATATGCATGCTCGGGGAAATAACTTTGATTGGGTGCTTCAGATTGCAGCGGGCAAGGAGCCTTTGGCAGAAGAATTTGAAACGGTCGCTTCGGGCAGCGGATCGGCAGAAATTGATGAGCAGATAGCTTCCGTTGATGTCACGGCCCTTCTTGCCGAGGAAGTTTACGAAAATCCACCAACGGATTCTTTCGATTTCACGATCACGCTACGACTTCAGGCGACCAGTGAGCAGGGTGTTTTGGGCGAAGATCGGCGAACCATCGCCATTCATCGCGACGCCGACGATTCTCAAGGATTGATGCCGGGATTTCCGATTGAACTGGGCGCTTCCGGTGAGTCGTCCCCGACGCTCTATGACCTGGACGGCGCTCCCGACGGGCACCTGGAAATCATCACCGCCACCAGCAAGGCCCAAATTCTTGTATACAAATACAATGCCGATACAGGTAAACACGAAATGATGGACGGTTTCCCCATCAACTTGAAGGAATATAACGGCCTGGATAATCCGGTGGATTCCAGCACCAGCTCTCCCGCCGTTGGCGATTTGTTTGGCGACGGCACGCCCTACATCGTAGCTGCCACGAACGGCGGAGCGGTCCTGCCTGTACACCGCAACGGAAATCTGCATCTGGATGACAACGGCGATCCGGCGCCGATCCTGGAAGGCTTCCCGGTCTGGTCCGACGAATTGGACAACACCAGCACAGAAAGCTTCGCCCACGGTCGCAGCTTCGGCGGCTCGCCGGTGCTCAGCGATCTGGACAAAGACGGCCTGCTCGAAATTATCCTCAGCTGTTTTGATGGAAAAATTTACGCCTTCAAACCAATTGATGGCGATGGCGACGGCCTGGCCGATCCGGCACCCGGATTCCCGGTTCTGGCGAAATCCGATCCTGGCATGGTTCCACCAAATAAAGTCTGCCGACATGAACTGGAAGACTATCCGCCGCAGATTCTGGGAACACCGGCGGTCGGCATTCTTGATCCGGATTCCGACAATCCCGACATTGCAAACTATCCTTCGCTTTTCATCGGCACATCGGAAGTCTGCGGCGAGGGTCTGTTAAAAACCGCGCGCTTTTACGGCATCTTTCACGACGGCACGCAAAACGCCTCCGGCTCGCCATTTCTACCGGGCTGGCCGAAATCCATCTTCGCGCCCCTGGGCGACGCCCTGCCGATTCCCCCGGTGACCATCGGCATCACTTCCACGCCCGCTATGGCCAGGCACAATGGCAAAACCTATATCGGAATCAGCCCCGTGGCCTGGCTGCCCACGATTCTGGAAATCGATGGGGACGAAACCCGAACCATCACTCTTCCAGGCAGTCTGTCGGTCAACCTCATGGGCCACGGCTCCTTCGGTCGCCTGATGAATGACGACCGGCTGTATTACATACTTCCCACAACCAGCGCCGTGGATATCATCGACCAATGGATTTCGCTTATCCGACCGATCCTCGTGGCTTGGGATTTGGATGATCTTTCCAAACCTGCGTTTTCCATGGACCTGGAAGACAGCAACTGGTACTGCAACGCTGCCGTGGCCGACATCTCCGGCGATGGCTACGCCGAAATGGTGACCGGGACCGGCGGTTTCATGGTCCATGCCCCGGATATCTTTGGACAGGAAACTGAGAGCTGGCCAAAATTCACTAATAACTGGACCGTGAGCGCGCCCACCATCGGCGACGTCGACGCTGACGGCATGCTCGAAGTTTTCGTGCACACGCGCGAGGGAAATCTCTATGGCTGGAACACGCTCGGCGGTGCATGCCGGAATGACGGCGCCGCGCCGGACTGGTGGACATTCCATCACGATGAACGCCACACGGGATTATTTGGCGAGGACACGCAACCGCCAAATGTCGTAACGAACCTGGAAGTTGTTGAGGAAGACGGTCAATACACACTGACCTTTACCGCGCCGGGCGACGACTGGGGATGCGGCACGCCGAAAAGCTATGACATACGCTACGCTGAATCGGCTGACGATCTGCGTGACCCGGAGAAATTCACGTCGGCGCAGCGCGCGTCCGATTCCGGCTCCATTCATCCCGGTTACGGCGGAACGGAAATTTCCATTAATATTGATTTGGAGGAATCCGGTTTATATTTCGCCATCCAGTCGAAAGACGATGTCGGAAATCTGTCGATGATCAGCCGACCGGTTAAACCCGGCTCAGGGCCTGAAGACGATGATGATGTCGATGATGATGAATCCGATGACGATGATGACGACGACGGTTGCTGCGGCTGTTGAATAATATCGGTGATTTTGGGGCAATAGCGAAAACGATTGGGAGTAGAATCTTTTGGGTTTGAGGCTATTTTTTCAAAAGCGCTATGAATTCATCCACATTAAGATCGGCTTGCTTCAAAATACTTTTTAATGTCCCGCGCTTTATGTCCGCAGCATGAATAGCCACTATGACACGTCCAGGTTTTTCCGGATGATAAAGCAGCGCATGGCTGCCGGATTGCCGACGAACGACAAAGCCACATTTTCCCAAGGCCTTGATTACGCGTTTGGGCGTGACAACAGGGAGTTGAGTCACGAGTTAAGCTGTTTGGACTGGGAAAAAAAGGACTTCCGTTTTCGTAACCTTAACATCACTCGTTTCAACAGGAACAGGCTCGCCTTCCGCCCTCAAATCCTCCAAAAACAGCTTTATGGCGTCAGCAGCCATTTCGCGAGCTTCTTCCAGGGTCTCTGCCTGCGTTACGCAACCAGGAAGGGCAGGAACACGAACAACATATCCGCCTTCCTCCGCAGGTTCAAAAACAACCGTATAAGAATAGATTTTTTCAGGCATTCTTTTTTCCTAACAATTGGCGCTTTGCCGTTTCAATATTATTCTGGCCATTTTTGATTTGCAAGCAATTTCCGCACGTGGCAAAGGCAACCTTTTTCACTGATAATTTAAAGTCCGCGAAAAAATCACCATTGGCAAATTTTGGAACACCCAATCCGTAAAGCCATTCGCGCAGAAAAGTTACTTCGAAAAACCAATATTTTTCGACTTGCAAAAAATCATCCTGATGGGCGTCCCCAATTTTCAACCCCAAAGATTGAGGAAATCGCAATATGAAGTATGAAAAGTGAAGGCGCAAAATGGCCTAACTTAGCGCCATTCGTTGCTGTCGCTATTTTCGCTGCATACCCGCTCATTGTCGCATCTTTGCTAAAGCATCAGATGCGACTGGACATTCGCGGCTCGGAAGCCGTCGACCCACTGTGCGGCAACAAAACAGAGCCGCGAACGACAAAATCGCCGCCAGGCGATGAGTGAGCGGGTGGGCGAGGAGTATTGGTGCGTGGATAATTGCTGCGCTGCATACCGGACTATAACGACAAAGTCTTATCTTTGCGCCATTCATGCCAGTCGCCATTTTCCACATCGCTTCCCCGTGCTTGAAATCAAAGCGGCTTTCCCCTACATTTTCCGCTGCTTTCAAGGCTTTGCCAAAAAGGAAGGCCATATATGCGAAAACTTAAAATCCTGATTCCGGTCTTGCTCCTTTCCCTGGGCGCAATATTTGTGTGCGGGTGCGCGGTGAAGACCGAGTGCCCGCCGGGCGCGTATATTGTGGAAAAGGCCGCGATGTTGCAGCAGCCGGAGTTGTGGTGCGAGATCAAGAACGAAAGCGGCGAAACGGTCAAACATGGCGTCTATGAAAGCTGGTACCGCAACGGAAAGATCAAGGAAAGCGGCGAATACGATCACGGCGAGAAAATCGGCATCTGGACATTCTGGTCCGAAACTGGACGAAAGAGCCAGGAAATCAATTATCTCGATGGATCGAATCACGTACGCATACAGACCTGGTATGAAAACGGCTCCAGGCAATCGATTTCGGAGTTCATCAACGAGGAGCCTCACGGACGCACGCAGTCGTGGCATTCCAGCGGCCTGATCGACTCCGACATCAGCTATGATCACGGCCATGTGCTATGCGAGCACAACGGCTTTTTCGCGGACGGGCAAAAACAAGTTGAAGGTCGATGCCGCGATGGCCTCCAGGACGGTCCGAAAGTCCATTGGCATGAAAACGGTCACAAACGCGTCGAGGAATCCTACGACCGGGGTAAGCAAACCGGCCCTTATGCCCGCTACCACAAAAATGGCGCTGAGAAGGAAAAGGGAGAGTATCTTGATGATATGCAGGTGGGAATGTGGACCATCTGGTACGAAAACGGACAGAAGGAAGAGGAAGGGCTGTACGAAAATGCCATTCGAGTCGGGACGTGGACGACCTGGTACGAAAACGGGGCCATGGAAACCAGGATCGAGTACCTCGGCACGGACAACGACAGCTACGTCATGACGCGATGGAGCGAAGACGGCATCAAGCTCAATCGCCGGGAATATCTCAACGGCAAACGAAATGGCATTTGGATTGCGTGGTATCGGATTACGCCGGAGGCAATGGAGTATCTTGAGGCGGTGAAGAAATGGCAGGAAGATCTGGAAAATGATCCCGTGCCCCTGGAAAAGCCCGCGGATATTCCCGAAGCGGAAACCAGCGGAGCAGTGGCCGAGGAGGAGCGACTTCAGCAAGATGCCGCAAAGGATATGAATGAACTCATGGAGGAGATGGTCGCGCCGCCCGTGACGGCTGAAGACGAGCAAGCCGCGTCGCCCATGACGGCTGAAGACGAGCAAGCCGCGCCGCCCGTGACGGCTGAAGACGAGCAAGCCGCACCGCCTGACGCCGGTGGCGAAGCAGCGCAGCCCGCCAAAGCCGATGAAACGCCCGTGGAAACATCCGCCGAAGCGCCATCGGAAGAGACCCCGGCCGAGACTCAGGCGCCCGTGGAAAGTGCGCCGGAGGAACCGACCACTCCGCCAGAGACGATCCTGGATGTCGCTGATGAAGAGCCGCCGATTCCTCCTGCCGACGCAAGCCAGCCCGATACAACGGAAAAGGAACCGGAAAAAGAAGCAGAAACCACGCCGGGCGAAGAAACGCCCGCAGTGATACCCGTGGAAACCGACTCTGAAGAAGAATCGGCTGCGTCGCCGACGGCGGATGAGAACGTCGATGAGCCTGCCCCTGAAGGTGAAAAGGAACCGGAAAAAGAAGCAGAAACCTCGCCGGGCGAAGAAGCGCCCGCAGTGATACCCGTGGAAACCGACTCTGGAGAAGAATCGGCTGCGTCGCCGACGGCGGATGAGAACGTCGATGAGCCTGCCCTTGAAGATGAAATGGAATACTCGGATGACGACGCCCCCGCTGATGATGAAATGTGGGACGATGGCGACGATGATGATCCGTATGAATATTTTTCACCGGCAGTTTTCTTCGCGGAAAAGACGATCAAGACGCAGCAGCCCTCGGAAGAGCAGGACGAGCCGGAACCCACGCCCGAGCCAACGCCCGAGCCGACGCCCGAGCCAACGCCTGAGCCGACGCCCGAGCCGACGCCTGAGCCGACGCCCGAGCCAACGCCCGAGCCGACTCCCGAGCCGACGCCGGAACCGACTCCCGAGCCAACGTCCGAGCCAACGCCCGAGCCGACGCCGGAACTGACTCCCGAGCCAACGCCCGAGCCGACGCCGGAACTGACTCCCGAGCCAACGCCCGAGCCAACGCCCGAGCCAACGCCCGAGCCAACGCCCGAACCAACGCCCGAGCCAACGCCGGAACCCACGCCCGAGCCGACGCCGGAACCCACGCCGGAGGACGCCGGCGAACCAGCGGAAGACATCCATCTTCCCCCGACTGTTGTCATAGGCACACCCGAGGGCGAAACCGAATCACCAAGCCCGGAAACGGATGCGCCTGGCTCTGAGGTCGATTTGGAAACAGAAGCAACGCAGGCGGAGGAAGATGCGGACAAGACGGATGAAGAAATAGAGGATGCCGCCGCAACGCCCCTAATAATAGAGACAGCGGGAGATGAGGAAAGCGCCGATGAATCGGCAGTGGAGGATGACGGAGAAGTGGATTCCACCATCGAAATCATTGAAAGCGTTCCGATAGGTTCCGCGGAAGATGCGCTCATAACGGATATAGAGAATTTGGAAAGCGGCGACGAATTAATGGACATTGCCATCTCCGGGGAGGAAAGCGATGCCGAAAGCGCCGAAGGCCAGGATAAATCCTTAAAGGAAGCCAAGCCGGAAACAACAAAAGAAAGCGCAAAAGAGCCGGATCCTTTTTTGCCGGAAGAATTCCAGGGCGATGGAAATAAGAAAATCGCCGTGGAATTTTTAGATGGGAAAAAGCATGGACGATTCCGGAAATGGTATCTTAATCAGACTCTCATGGTTGAAGGACATTATAAAAACGGTCAAAAAGACGGGAAATGGACTTTTTTCGATAAGCAGGGAAGGAAAACCCTGGAAGGTCATTTCAAGGGCGGCGACAAGGACGGAAAATGGGTCAATTACAACCCCGCCGGCAAGAAGAGATTTGAGGGAAATTATTCTGACGACAATATGAACGGCATATGGATCGAGTACTTGGAAGATGACAAATACCAGATCGAACATCAGTACCAGGACGGTCGCAGGCTCTGCAATCGCTGGGGCTTCTGGTATCCCTGGGGCAAAAAGATGTACCTGGCGCAATGCCAAAACGGGTTGATCCACGGCATGTTCCGCACCTGGTATGAAAACAAGGTGATGCGTTCGTTGCACTATTATGAGAACGGTCTCAGGCACGGGCCTTTCAAGACATGGTACGCAGACGGAAGGCTCAAGGACGAAGGCGAATACAAAAACGGCAAGCGCATACAATAACGCAGACGAGGAGGCGAGATGTTAGTGGAAACGATTGAGTACAAGGACGGCAATGTGGTCATGATTGATCAGCGCATTCTTCCCCACGAGGAGGATTACGTCATATGTAAAACTCCGGAGGAAGTGGCCGAATCGATAAAAAGCATGGTCATTCGCGGCGCGCCCGCCATCGGCATCGCCGCCTCCTACGGGTTGGCACAGGCTGTGGCGCAGGGACCCGATGACGTGGGCCGGGCGAAGGAAAACTTTGAAAAGGTTTGCGCCTTTATGGCCGCGACGCGCCCGACGGCGGTCAATCTTTTCTGGGCCATCGACACGATGAAGGGTTTGTTCGAAAAAAATCAGGCTCAAGGCATGGATGCGGTTCGCAAAGCCATTTACGACAAGGCCGTGCAGATTCACGTGGACGATGTGGCGTCCTGCAAGGCCATGGGGAAATTCGGCGCTGAATTTGTTCCTGATGGAGCAACCATTCTCACGCACTGCAACGCCGGCGCCCTGGCCACAGGCGGATACGGCACGGCACTGGGCGTCATCCGCGCCGCGGCGGAGGCGGGCAAAAAGATTCGCGTGCTGGCCGACGAAACGCGACCCTGGCTGCAGGGAGCGCGCTTGACTTGCTATGAATTGGCCGCCGACGGCATTGACGTTGTGCTGATCTGCGACAACATGGCAGGGCATCTGATGAAGCAGGGTGAGATTGATCTCGTGGTGACCGGCTCCGACCGCGTGGCCGCAAACGGCGACGCGGCCAATAAAATCGGCACCTATTCGGTCGCTGTACTGGCCAAAGAACACGACATTCCCTTTTACGTGGCGGCGCCTCTGTCCACCATCGACCGCGCCATTCCCGACGGCGGGCACATCAAAATCGAACAGCGTTCGCCGGAAGAGGTGACCAATATTCACGGCAAGCTCCAGATCGCACCCATGGGAATCAAGGCCCTGAATCCCGCCTTCGACGTAACGCCGGCGAAATACATCGCGGCGCTATTTACGGAAAAAGGCGTGGCCAAGCCGCCTACCACTGAAAGCGTTGGGGCCTTATTTGAAAAGTAGCCCTGCGCGGAGGCAATGGAAACCGAATCGACCGCAAGACCTTAAGCCGATTGCAGGAACCCTTCGCAAAACAGCCGCAGTCGTGTAAATTGGTTTGGAAGCGAACCTTTGACCAAGGAAGCAATGACGATGAAAATGACTATTTGGCCTGTTATCGGCGCACTTCTCATAATGACCGCGCTTTCGTTTTTTGGATGCGGCGGAGACGAGGACGATGACGAGGATGAATTTCCTCCCGAAACCTGCTCCTTTTGGGGATGCAAGGTCACGTGTTTTTATGAGGCGGAACCGGGCGAAAACCACAGTCCCGTTCGAATTGAACACAATGTCGGCGACAGCATTGTTGAATCCACGGAAGAGTACTGCACCAACAACAGTCTTTATCGTACTTTTGAGCTAAACAACATCTGGGGCGGCGACGTCATGGGCGCCTGCGAAGACCTGGAAGGCTACGTGACGCCAGACAGCACCGAAAGCGTCAAGTTTGAGTGCGATAACACGGAATGGCATCCCGCGGAGTAGAGCAATAACGATCGCGGAAAAGGTCTAAGATTAAGGTTTGGGGCATCGCCCTTTAGACAAAGAAAATACTCAAATTCTCACGTCCCTTTTCGGAATTTCGTCCATTGCCAGGGGTGCGGCGGACAGCTCGCCTTTCGCTGTAAATTTCTCACCCACTCCGTTCAATTTGGTTATCCATTAATTCCATCTCGTTTTTCATCAGCGGCCACAGCAGTCCTCATCGTCGTCATCTCCCGACGAATCGTCCGGCAAGGGGATGATCTGCTGATCATCGTTTGCATCATCGTCGCCTGCAACGTGGTCATTTGGTCCTGGTGCGACCGAATGACCCATATCGACCTCGATGACACGCAGGTTTATCTGGACACCATGATGGACCTGGAAAGCAACTACCCAGACGTGCGCTTCGTCTATATGACCGGCCACAGCGATATGTGGGCGCAGGAAGAAGAACAGGGCAACAACAATCTGATCCGCATCCACTGCCGTGATCATGACAAGGTTCTCTACGACTTCGGCGACATCGAGTATTAGGACCCGGACGGGAATTTCTATTCCGATGCGCATCAGGATTGCCGGTGGTGTCTCGCCTGGTGCGACGATCACGATTGCCCGGATTGCGATCTTTGCGGCCATGCCCACTGCTTCTTGTGCTACCGCACGGGGCAGGCCATCTGGTGGCAACTGGCACGCATGGTTGGAGGGGTGGATAGAACGCAAACAACGCCATTCGCGACTGTTATGAATTTCCCTGATCGAAGAATCAAATAAGAGGGATTCGTGAAATACTAATTTTCTCTTTATTGGACAATATTATTGCAGTTTCGTAGGGGGAAGCAGAAATTATCATTCTATTTGTATTTGGATTTTCTGACAAAAGAGATTCTCCGTTCATACTTTTTGAAGGAGCTACTCCTGCTAACCTCAAAATTGTTGGAGCAATATCTATTGCTTGAAAAGGATATTCAACAACTTTTGATTTTAGGCCAGTTCCTCTAATAATCAATGGGACTCTAACAATTTCTTCAGGAACATAACCAGTGTGAGCAATATTCCAGATTTCCCCAAGTTCATTAAACATCTCGCCGTGATCAGAGAAAATGAAAGTGTAAATACTTCTCCTTCCTCGGTCGATATCTTCAATAGCGTCTATTGCCCAAGAAATATATTTATCCGCATAATTGACTCCTTTTATGTATGCTTCCTTCATCCATGGAATTAGTTTTTCACGGGTAATGAGATCTTTTCTTTTTACAGTCATGAAAAATTCATGTTGCCTTTTAAGTTCTTTTTTATTCATTGAGGTTTGCGCATATGGTTCGTGAGAGTCAACGAGATGCAAATAGGTGAGAGTAGGAACGTGTTTTCCATCGCGCCGTTTGATTTTCTTCAAAAATTTGTAGGCTTTCTTTACCAGATGTTTCCCCCCAAGGTCATTGGAAAAAAGCGGAAGATTGATAATATGATCCCACTGTTTATTACCAAAATTATTCCAATGACTAAGCATTTGGTTTTGTGTTGCGAGGATTGTTCTGTAGCCTTCTTTTTTTAACATCTGCGGGAAAGTCAGCAATTCATTTGGAATTGCCTCTCCTCCAAGACCGTTTATTGGAATTGGTGTTTTTGCAAGGAGCCTAAAACCCGTTGAGTCATAAGCCTTATCTCCTTTGAAAAACTTTGGAATAATTCCTGATAAATATGATGGAACCGAAGCACGAGTAAATCCTGCGTTAACAAAAAAATTGTTGTAAACGATTCCCTCTTTTGATAGTTTCCACAAGCGAGGTGAACATAATTTATTAAAATGGTCTTTTCTCCATGCATCATTGACGATTATCAGGATATCTGGAGACCCTTCAATTGAAGGGGAAACAATTTTTGCGACAGGATTGCAATAACCTGACCCCCTTCTTTTCGGATCATTCGCTGGATAATAACAATTATCAAATTTCCGCGCAGAACTATTCCATCCCCAAATTCCAACTCCTGTAGCCGTTGCCACGCTGGCAATATTTACAGCATATTCTAATAATTTTCTTCTGCTCATTCCTCCAAGGAGTTGTGCCTTATTTGTCATCAATCAAAGACCGCAGCAGTCGTCATCGTCGTCATCTCCCGACGAATCGTCCGGCAAGGGGATGATCTGCTGATCACCGTCGCCAGTGTCGTCATTAAGATCATCGTCATCATCGTCGCCTGCGTCATCATCAAGGTCATCGTCGGCGTCATCGTTAAGGTCGTCATCGACGTCGTCATCCGCGTCATCGTCAATCAGCTCTGCATCTCCCTGTCCGCCGCCGGGCAAAATTCCATACCACACGCCCAGCCAGTACGCGATGAGGAAATCGGCGCCGTGCGCGGTGTGCGCCTGATTTTCCGGGCGTGTGCATTCGATGTGGTACGGGGTTCGCTCCCACATGACCGACGACCAGCAGCGGTCGTCCAGTTCATGCGCCACGGCGGTTTGCGGGTTGATGTCGAAGCCGGTCAGAGTCGTAATCCATGGGTTGTCGGCTAAAAATTGATCCGCCCAGACAGAAAAGTTATCCAGAGGCAAATCATCGCGGCAGGTCACTTGCCTCTGATAATTCGGCGCTTCCCACATCACACGCAGGCCATGGGTCATGTCATTCTTATACCACTCCATCTCGTCGGGATCGCATTGGCCATAGCGCAGGCACGCCCCGTACCACACGGCGTCAAAAAAAGTCTGATGCGTTTCCGATGACCACGCCCGGACGTTGAAAAGCCAGATTCCGAAGATGTGATTGAAGCGCTCGCGGTCTGGCCATAGCCTGAAGAGGGGCTGCGCGTTGGAGTAATTGTTGATGAAGGCGTAATAATCCTCATAGCGGTTGAATATCGTGATGCTGGATATGAGAAGCGACCATTTTGCGTTTTCGTACTCCTCGTCGAGCAGGTCCCAAAACTCCGGCTCGTCTATCACGTGCGCGGTCTGCACGAGGATAGCGAGGCGTATGTCATCCAGAATCGCCGCGGCCTTGAAGACATTTCCCCAAGGATCGGTGATGGTCCAATCGTTGCTCTGCAGCGTCAGCGTGACACTCCGAAAGTCTTCTTTTATGATCTGGCGAAGTTCGATGGCGTCAGCGCCCTCGTCGCCTTCCAGCGCGTCAAAAACCCAGGCCAGGCCCCAATACCAGGTGATGTATTTGTCCCGGACATTATCGCCAAGCCAGAAGCAGTTGTCGTATCCGACGCAGGGGTAGAGATTTTCGGTGTCTGGAGGATACTCCACGTTCCAGGGCGGTTCATTCGGCGCGGCGTAGCGCGCGAGGTAGCCCGGATCGCCGGTCACTTCTTTGAGCATATGCATGTAATTGCCGATGCGGATGACTTCGTCGCGGGCCTCTTGCTCGCCGGTGACGATGTACCGGATGGCCTGGCTCACCAGATAGGTCCCGGTCCAGTCCCCGCTGTCGCCCGCTCCCCACATCCTTTCAAGCTCCTGCCGAGTATCGTCCGTAAACAGCACGTCGGACACGCCGCCGTACCCCGTGGAATGCCATTCCATCAGATAATCGGTGTAGTCCTGCGCCTTTTGATGGAGTTCAGGATCGAATCCCTGCGCGGCGACCATAGGCGTCAGAATCATCATCGAACAAAATAGCGTCGCCAGGCCTGCAAAAAGTTTCCTCATGTTAAAAAATTCCTCGAATTGGATACATGTTTCTTTTTAATAGTCCCGTTCATTGGCGAAACAGGAAACTATCTTTCCCATGATAGCAAATTTACGTCGGCATCGTAAACGCACCATAAAATTCGGGTGCTATAGGAAATGGCGACTGGTATCCCTAAGCCTCAGGTGTGCCTGTCGCCAATTTCCGGTGCATACCCGCTCATTGTCGCATCTTCGCTAAAGCATCAGATGCGACTGGACATTCGCGGCTCGGAAACCGTCGACTCACTATGCGGCAATGAAACAGAGCCGCGAACGACAAAATCGCCGCCAGGCGATGAGTGAGCGGGTGGGCGAGGGGTATTGGTGCGTGGATAACTGCTGCGCTGCATACCGGACTATAACGACAAAGGCTTAACTTAGCGCCATTCAGGTCAGTCACTAACGATCAGTCGAATTCCAATTCGAATGAAGCGCCCAGAAGATGAAGCACACCTTCGCTTTCGTAGGTATATCCGTCCGAGGCCCGGGATTTACGTGGGACAAAGTAGTGAAGCTGGTAGGCTGCGTCGATCCGGATGTCCGTGGAAAAGAAATCGCCCGCCTTGAACTGATATCCGAATCCAGTGGATGAAACGTGAACGTCATTGTCGAGCGTTGCTTTTCCTTTGACCGTTTCACCGCCATCAGGGAAACGGGTTCCGATGGTGCGAAAGGGCGTTTGTTCATATCGATAACCGCCGCGCGCCGTCCAGCGTTCGTTAATTTTCCACTCGGCGGCGGCTTTTGGCGTCCATATATCGATGGTGTGAAATTCAGAATGCGCTCCGACAAATTCCGTTTGACCGGCTAGAATCTCGTAGCGGCTCCACTGCCGCCAGGTGATGTCGGATAATACAGTCAGCGCATCAGTCACATCGACGGAAAGGCCCAGGGCGACCTCGCGCGGAACGAATGTGTCGAAAAAGTTCATCGGCATGTTCATGGCCGGCAGTTCAAACCCGGATAAAGAGGGATACGCAGTCACTTCGATGGAATCGAAGGCACCGTAGGTTTCCGACCGGTAGGTTAGCCCCACGCCCCAGATTTGACCATGCGCAAAGACTCCTCCCAGCGGCACGGGATTGAAACTTCCCTCCATCCGCGTGCCTTCATTTGAGCTTTCGCCGGAGACTTCCGCCCTTGTCGTGACTTCGCCCTTGCCGCGGAAACCTCCATGAAATCCGAAACCCAGCGACAACCAGTCGGTGAGGCCGACGCCGAATGCTCCTTGCATAACCATGTTGGCAAGTCCGTAACGGTCGAAGGCGCCCTCATTGCTGCGTATATCATCGAAGTACATCATCGTCATGAAGTTATTATCAACGGCAACGCTGAATCCCAGGCCAATCGGCGGAAGGGGCAACTCCTCGCTGAAGAGTTTGCGAATGTTGGATCGAAAGTTCAGCACGACAATTTTATTGTTCTTCTCCATTTTCGTGTGATCGCCGCCTGACAATCCACCTTCGAGCTTGGGCTGGGAGTAAATATAGCTGACGCCAACACGATGAAGTCCAGCGCTCGCCAGCCCCGCCGGGTTGTAATAGCAGCCGGAAATGTCCTCATCGTCGGCGGTCAGCGCGTTGGCCAGCGCAATGCCACGCGCGGACATGCCGAAAGTATTGGGGGTATAAACCAGCGATCCTTCCGCCGGTTGAACCGCGAAGGCGATCAAAACCAGGATGGCAACGGCGAGGGATTTATTTCTCTTTTTCAAAATCAGACCAAATCGTTAGAGCTTAACAATTGTTAACAGCCCCTTACATCATTTTAGGAGGAAATTAAACCTTTGCGCTCAATCGCTTCATTGGCTCAGGGCGTGTTTTTTGCCGTTGACAGTTTGCGTGCTGTTGTGAATCACGATGCCGATGACGATCTTGATGATGACTCGGCGACGGACCTTGGCGACGACGACGACGATGGTGATGATGGATGCTGCGGCTGCTGAATTAATACGGCTCTGGTTTCACAAAAAGAAAACCCCGGTTCAGTTAGAACCGGGGCGTATCAGAACAGTGATTTTATTGTCGGCTATATGCAGATATCCGGCGTTGGATTCGTAGGAAATTCGCTCTTGTAGTAGTTGGGATTCACAAAGGTGATCGCGTCGGCGAATATCATCGGAACGGCGGCTTGTATAGCCTGCCCATTCGTATCGACATCCAGCGTATAGGTTCCCGGAGACACATTGAGTGTGAGATATAGACCGTTGCTCGGGTTTGTATTCGTGCGCGTGGGGTCCGGCATGCCCATGACGTCGAAATATTTGAAGGTCGTGCCGGTGTTGCCGCTCACATCCGCGCAGCCTACGTACTCCAAGTGAGGTTCAGCGGGATTAGCGTCGAAATATTGCACGATGCCCGCCAGAATGCCCTTGGTGGGATCCAGGGTTTCACCGAATCCCATGGCGATCCCGGCGCGGGTATCGGAATCAGCAAGGTAAAAGACCCACTGCTCAAAGGTTTCGTAGTTGAAGCAGTAATGATCGGGATATCCATTTTTGGTGATCTTCACCGAAAATAGCCCCTTGACTGCCGGAGCGTTGAATTCGCATTGCCCCCCGGCGTTGGAAGTGGTTGTGATCGGCGGATTGAAGGATGCACCGTCGGTGCTTTTCACCAGTTCACAGGTGGCGTCGGCAACGGCGTCGCCCGTCGCAAAGTCTTCGAGAGAAAAAATGATGTAGTCTGTCGGCGCATCGTCGTCCACATCGTCGTCCACGTCGTCATCGATGTCATCGTCAACGTCGTCATCAACGTCGTCATCCACATCATCATCGGCGTCATCATCCACGTCGTCGTCGACGTCGTCGTCGGCGTCGTCGTCGGCGTCGTCTGTATCGTCATCCAAATCGTCATCATCATCGTCGTCGTCGTCGTCATCGCCGCATGCAGCGATCAGTCCCACTGCGTAAATCAGCGAAAAAACGGCCAGAATTGTTAGGAGCCAGCGAAAATTCTTCATTATGTCCTCCCGGGTCTTAGAAAATGAAACTGTGATTCGATTGAAGCTTCCTTCAACCGCCGGTGATTATACACAATGTGCAATTGTTGACAAATCATTGACGGCAACTGCCCGATAACGGATATTCGATAGCGCATGAAGTGAGCCCATCGCTTTTGTCCACCGGAGGAAAAAACCATGTTCAAGCAAACGCAAATTGTTTTCTTGGTCTCAATCCTGCTATTCACCGTTTTGTTTTTTCAAATCGGATGCGGCGATGACGATGACGATGATGATAATGACGACATTTTCGTAAATGACGACACAGACGATGACGCGGATGATGATGCGGACGACGACGCGGATGATGACGTGGATGATGATGCGGATGACGACACGACCGATGAGGTCTGCGATCCCGATCCCCTCCTGGGCATGAGCTATGACGAAACGCCGGGGCCGGGAATCCTGCGCCAAAAGGCCGTTGAATACGATTTGTGGCACGAACAATGGCATCAGCCGAATTACGGTTCGACGGTGGAAGTGACCTTCACGGATGAAAACCGGCCGGAAGCCGCGTTCTACGGCGGAACCGGCGACTCATGCATGTGGACCGGGACATACCTTGCCTCGCAGGCCCTTCGCTATCACGTTACTAAAGACGAACAGGCCAGGCAAAACGTCATCAAATCCGTACGGGCGCTTGATCGACATTTGCACGTCACCGGACGTCCGGGTTTCATCGCCCGCTACGTGGGTCCCATGGATGATCCAAAATATGGCGATGTACAGGCCGACTGCGACGAAGAGCCCGAATATTATCATTGCCTGACCGAAGGCGAATTCGCCGGCGATTTCTGGAAGGGCAACACAAGCCGGGATCAATACACGGGCTGGTTTTTCGGCATGGCTCTGGCTTACGATACGCTCACCGATGACCGGGACGAAGAGGTGCAGGAAGTCAAGGCGATGATCGAAGCTGATATGACGGAAGTTCTCGACGCGCTCATGGAGCAGTACTGGCGAATCATCGATGTGGACGACATCGCCACGACCGCCGCGCCGGGAGTCCTCCCCACTATGCAGCAGACCTGGGCCTTGATCGGCTATAACATTACGGGGCTGGAACGATTTCAAGAGATTTTTGAATTTTGGGCCAACCCGGAGCGAAGGCCGATGCTCCGGGCGATGAACATCTCCATCACGAACCGCTACACGCAGCATTACGGCCTGAATCTCGCGCATCAAAATTTTTTCAATCTCATGAGATTGTCCAGGCCATATTGCCAGGCCAATGATTTCATCAAACGCATTTTCGCAGAGCAGTTGCACTACCACTGCGATCTTTCGCACAACGCCTTTTTCACGCTGATCCACATGAGTCAAAGCGATCTGGCCGATGAGGATTATTGGCAGTTGCAATATGATCAGATGCTGCAGGATCTTAACGATTTCCGCGACGCTCCCAACGATCAGTATTTCGTGGAGCCGCCAGCGGCGCCTGTTGACCCGATTTCGGTGCTACTGCATGAGTTGCAGCAGAACGCGCCCTGGCTGGCGGATATCATGGGAGATGTTGACATACAGGCTCTGGACGCTTATCCGGTTCCCTTTCAGTGCACAACGGATTTCTTATGGCAGCGCAATCCCTGGCACATGAGCCCTTGCGGCGCGGACAATCCGCAAAAGGTGAATCCTGGTGCCGATTATCTTGTCGCCTATTGGATGGCTTCCGCCTACGGTTTCATTGAGAAGTCTATGTAAAGAAGCCATCAAAGACATCGATTTTTGAAGAAAACATAAAGCGTTGTTATTCGCCGCCGATTTTTGGTAGTTTATAAAAATGACTGCCTTAAAAAAACGCTTTTTTCTTCTGGCGCTCTTCACGCTCATGACAGGAATCCTCGCCGCCTGCTCATCCATCCAGACCTGGAGCGCCGACAGGCAGTTAAAAGCCGGTGAGTGCCAGGATGCCGTTGAGGAATACGAATACCGATTCGAGAAAAAACCGAGCTTAAAAGACAGCGAAAAGGTTATGCGTCGCTACCGAAAAGCTCGGCGCTGCGCGGCGGATCAGGCTATCAACAAGGCCATGCAAAAGTTGGAAGGCGGCCACCTGACCGAAGCTTTTTTCGCTCTTCAAAAATCCTTGCGCTTTGCTGAAGCCGACAAGAAGTATCGCGAAGCATCGGGCAAGATAGAAGCGCAGCGCAAAATTGTCCGGGCGATGCTGAATGACGCCGCAAGCCTGGCGACCAAAGGCTCTTTCGATGAAGCGGCGGCAAAAATCCGTGATGCCAAAAAGCGCGATCCGGAATTTGCGAATGATGAAGATCAGGGACTGCGTGGACTAAAACGGGCGCTTAAGGGTTTTATTGCCGGAGCAAAAGACTTGGCTGGTCGCGGAAAGTATCTCGAAGCCGAAAGCGCCTTGCAGAGCTCAGCAAAGTTTTTGTCCGATTACGGGCCAATTCGCGAAGCCTTCGCCGATTTATATTCTGAATTTGCACGGGATCACATTTCTAACGACCGGTTGGGCCACGCGCTCCTCGTTTGCGTCCGAGCCGCCCAAACTGTCAAAGATGACAGACTGCGCAGTCTGGAATCAGAAATCATCGCAGCACTGGCCCAGGAAATGCGGCAAAGCTTTGTTGTGAAGGCCGGGGGGCGAAGCGGACGGCCATATGTTCATAAAATCGCCGGAAGGCTGGAAGAAAAGTCGAACAATTTATTTTCCGCCAACTCTACCGCACGCATTCCTGTATGGACTTTCAACATTGCTGAAACAACGCAACGGTCGGATTATTTCCAAAAGCCGGAAAATCTTTCAAAAAAATACCGAAGCGGCTACAAATCGGTGCGCAATCCTGATTATGACCGCGCCGCTGACAGGCTGTCCGACGCCCGGCGCCAAGAGCTGAATAATGAGAGGAGGCTATCGAGGCTGTCTGAAGATCAGTCGCGGGAAATGGAGCGGGTTGAAAAAGACAGGCGTCGCATCGCAGGCGACATGCCCGAAGATCCGAATCAACAGGAATCATGGCGAAGACGCTTATCCAGCGCGGAAGATAAAGTAGCGCGTCTGAGAAACAAGCACAGCCGTGAGCGGCGGGATATGGAGCGCGAGTTGCAGCGCCGTCGCCATCGCGTGATTGAAAGGGAGCGGGAGCTTAATAAAACACCGAGCACCAGGCGGAAACCCGTCTACTCCTATTGGTCCTATCAAAGGCTGCATAAGACTCGGAGCGTTTCGACCATCCTGTATCTGGGGCTGGCAGCGCCGAAGCCCGCAACAGATTCCTACGCCGGGGAGGTTCATGGCAATTGGAAAAGCACCGATTATACTATCATCGGCCACAATCGAAGGCTGGGAATAAACCCCAAAAAGGCGAGATTGGATTCGATAAAAACTGTTCGCGAACATTCCGAGGCGAGCGCCATCAACAAAGCGGCTTCGTGGTTTATAAAAACCACCAATAAACTTCTGGCTAAATCCTATGAGGGTCAATGGAAAGAGGCTGCCGGAGAGGAGCGAGTTGAACTTTACGTCAAGTACGCGCTTTTGCAGGAGCCAAAAAATCGCATCGCCGCCAATCTCCCTTATGATGTCAACGAAAAGGATATTCCGAGCTTCCCTTAGGTAGTTTCCATCCCAGAACTGAGTATGGGACTGGCGTGGTTCCTCGACCCAGACTGAGCAATTTTTTGTGAGGTCAAGGAAATCAAGGGTTTGTGCGGAGGCGTACCCAAGTACGCCGCACAATCAAACCCGAAAATTGACGACGAGATCGCGGAAAAGGGCCATTCTGGGACAGGAACTAGATAATTCCGCCGTGGAATTAGTTGACCATAGCCAAAGCGGGCTTTACGCTGACGGGTGCCAGTTCGTGATAAATGCACCCATTGATTTTTGAAAGGACCGGGAAATGACAAAGCGTTTTCAGGACAAAGTCGTCATGGTGACCGGCGCCAGTCGCGGCATCGGCGAGGCCATCGCGCGTGGATTCGCCGCCGAGGGTGCGAAAGTGGCATTGCTCAGTCGTAAGCAGGAAGCCCTGGACGCCGTCGCCGCAAAGATCGCCGAAGATGGAGGCGAGGCTTTCCCTTTCGCTTTTCACCTGGGAAAAGCCGAGATGGCGGGGCAGGCCATAGAAGCCGTCAAGGGAAAATTCGGACGCATCGACGTTCTCGTCAACAACGCGGGCACCAATCCCATTTTCGGCCCGTCCATGTTCGCTGAAGAGGCGGCTTTCGATAAAATATTCGCGGTCAACGTCAAAGGCCCTTTCTTTTTATCCAAACAGGTCCTGACCGTATTTCAGGAGCAGGGCGGCGGCGTCATCGTCAACATCGCTTCCGTTGCGGCTATCAAGCCCATGCCTCTGATCGGTATTTACTCCGTGAGCAAAACGGCCCTCGTTGGATTGGGACGCATGATGGCCGCGGAGTGGGCGCCTTTCAATGTTCGCGTCAACACGGTATGCCCCGGCCTTATAAAAACAAAATTCTCCCAGGCAATATGGGGCTCGGAGGACGCCTTGAAATTCGCCCTGGAATCTCAAAAAATCAAGAAACTAGGCGAACCGGAAGATATTACCGGAGCGGTGATGTTTTTGGCCTCGGATGACGCCGCATTCGTCACCGGCCAGGAAATCCTCGTTGATGGCGGCAGCCTGATATAGTTGCACAAGCGCCACAGGCCTGTGGCATTTTCGCAACACCCGCCTTCTGCGGGCGCTGAATTTGTGAAACCAATACTTTAAGGAGTTGCTTGTAACTTATTGATAAGTTTGTCTAATTTGACTTTAGAGGTATTATAAGTAAACGCACGGTGCCAATGGCACGCCACTTGCTCTTTATTCTTATCGGATGCATTGAAATTTCTCTTTAATTATTTCCTTTCGAAAGGACCCGTTTTTATGGGCGGGGCACAAAGTATGTTTTATCAGCAAACCCTCAACGCCGACTTTTCCTGTTCGGGGATTGGTTTGCACTCGGGCAAAAAGGTCAATCTGACAGTCAGCCCCGCTCCGTCGGGTTTTGGCATTCAGTTCGTCAGAACGGACCTTCGCGGCAAAAATAAAGTCAAAGTCGGTCCCTCGACCGTTTCGGGCACAAGCTTCGCCACGACGATATCCGGTAAAGATTTTTATATCTCCACGGTCGAACACCTCATGTCCGCGCTGGTCGGAATGGGCGTGGACAACGCCATCGTCAAGATCGACGGCGAGGAAGTGCCGATCATGGACGGATCCGCAGCGCCTTTCGCCTGCCTGATCGCCTCGGTCGGCTTACGCAGACAAAGCAAGCCCAGGCTTTATATGGAGATCGTAAGGCCCATCATGATCCGCGAGGCCGGCAAGTCCGTCGCCCTTTATCCGCACGATGGTTTTCGCGTTGATTGCGAGATCGATTTCGAGCACCCGGCCATCAACACGCAACGCCTGGAAATCGAAATCACGCCGGAAAGCTACATCAGTGATATCGCCCCGGCTCGCACCTTCGGATTTTTGTCCGAAATCAGCATGCTCCAGGCCAACGGCCTCGCTGCCGGCGGCGGACTGGACAACGCAGTGGTTCTGGGCGACTACTCGGTTCTCAACAAGGGCGGCCTGCGCTTCCCGGATGAGTTTGTCCGACACAAAATCCTCGACTCCCTCGGCGATTTGTATCTGGCCGGAATGCCGATCCTGGGACGTTTCGTCGCCTACAAATCGGGCCACGGCCTCAACAACCGCCTGGCGCGAAAGCTCATGACCGAAAGCGAAAGCTGGCGAATAGTAGAGCGCGCTCCGCAACGTGCGCGAGAATTTGTCGCCGGAATGCCCGCCGCCGCCTGGGCAAGATAAAACAAAAAAACAATATCGATTATCCGAATCCCCGATCTAAAAAAGGTCGGGGATTTTTTCGTGGTTTCTCTATCGATCCATTGGAACTTGAGAAATTGCGATGGGCATTGCAAAGCCTCGGGTGCCCCTGTCATTCCATTTTATGGATATCAGTCGCCAAGGGTCGAAAAGCTGCGCCTGTGATTCGAAAGGCTCATCGCCAAAGACGACCGCGCCGCATCAAAATACTTTTGCTTTGATTCGTAGTAAAACTATCATTCACACGGCCAATGCGGTATATTTGATTTGTTAAAATTTGAATGGGGCAAAATTACGGTTTTCTTTGAAAGGTTGCGATGCAATCTTTCAATACGGGAGCGCCTTATGATTCCATGCAAGCGATTCGCTCTGGTTTTCCTTCTTGCCCTTTCCCTCGCAGCGTTTGCCTCTTGTGCGTCGGACGATGATGACGACAGTTCTTCCGGCGAAGACGCAAACGATGATGTCGACGACGACGCAAATGACGATTCCGATGACGATATGACCGCCGATGATGACGACGACGAGCAAACTACGTTTCCCTATGAATTCGCGCCGCCGCCATCAAATGAAGAAGGAATATTCGTCGCCAAGACCGGCGATGACAACAATCCCGGGACGATGGAACTTCCGAAACTGAGCATATCCGCCGGAGTGGAGCTAGCGGAACTGGAAGACAAATCCGTATTCGTGGCGCAGGGCGATTACCATGAATCCGTCGTAACGCAGGGCGTATCTCTTTTTGGGGGTTATGAATCCGAGGCATGGCAAAGGAAGATCAAGGAGTACACAACGACCATTATTGCGACCGAAGAAAATGGAGTGGAAACCAGCCTTAGCCTTATTATCGAAGGTTTTTCCATTTTCGGAGGAAAAGGCACTGAAGAAAATCCGATTTCTTCTTCAAGAGGTGTTCTTGTTAATAATAGCGCAACCATCTCGAATTGCATCATATTCGGTGGGCGACCGGATGAATATGCTTATGGCTTAGAATGTGATTTTCAAGGCATCCTAAGGGTATTTAACAGCATAATAATTGGCAGCAATACTGAAGGCGAAGATGTCTCATCAATCGAGACTTATGGAATCAAAGCTCGTCTCCCAGAAATTGCAATTGTAAATAGCATCATTCATGGAGGTTCCTCCGAATTAGGAGAATATTCGCACGGAGTATGGCTTTCTGGAGATTTAATGAGTGTTGTCATTGTCAGCAGTAATATTTACGGCGGCGATCCGATGGGGACGGACTCATATTCTACGGGCATTTCGGTGTATGGCCCAAGGGAGAAATTTCCATTTTGGGATTTTGTGTTAATAAACAGCATTGTCAACGGCGGAACAGGCGCCGGCAATTCGCTTGCTTTATATATTGAAAACGGAAATTATCTTTCAATATTTAATAATAATATATGGGGGACCACAACTGATTGCCTGTTTGCTTATGGTTTTTTTAATTTCGTTGATTTCTCATTTGAGGAATTTTGCTTTTCTTCAATTGAGGAAATCAATGGGTTGAATATTCCTGTGTATGAGGGTGTGGATGTAAGTGGCAACATCAGCACGGACCCTCTCCTTGTTGATCCGGACAATCAGGATTGGCATCTTAGACCAGAGAGCGCCTGCCTGGATGCCGGCGCTGATGCCTGGGTGGATTGGCGAGACATGTTTGGTACCGTTATCCGTTTTGAAGGTTTCTGCGAAGCCTTTCATCTCGACGACGTACTGAAATACGACTTCGAAGGAGAACCGCGTAACAACGGCTATGGCTGGGACATCGGACCGGATGAGTTGTGGCCGGAAGAAAGCGGCGATGACGATACAGGTGACGATGACACTCCCAGTGATTTCAGTTGCGTTGACGACATTTGTACAGACCTGTCCTCCGGTTTGATGTGGCAAAACGGCGATGAAAATGAATTGGGGGCGGATGAAGCTCTAAGCTACTGCGGAGAGTTGATTTGGGGTGGGTATGACGATTGGCGCCTGCCGACGATATCGGAGTTACGCAGCCTGATCCGCGGTTGCCCTGAAACGGAAGCAGGCGGCGCCTGCAACGTGACGGATGACTGTCTCGATCATGATTGTTGGAATTATTTATGCGATGGATGTATGTCGGATTTTGGCCCCGGGCCGGAAGGTGAGTACTGGCCCGAGCAGCTCGAAACAGGAAGGGGTTGGCGGTACTGGTCCTCTTCGGGAATCCCCGGCGCCGGAAAGTCGTGGGGTGTAATTTTCGACTCCGGCTACATATTCAACGGGTCTTTCAATGACGGTCGCGCGCGATGTGTTCGTGATGCGAATTGAAATTTCAACGTCGATCAAAAAACCGGGAGGAAAATGACGGTCATGAAAATAATTCATCTAAGCGTTCTGGTTTTAATCTTGGTTTGGGGCTTTTCAGGTAGCATAGGCTGCGGTGACGACGATGACGACGACGAAGAAGAAGAAGGCGTTGGTGAATGTACATCTCGGAGGGAATTCGATGACCTCGTCGGAAGTGAATACGAAGTATGGGGACTTGACGAGTGCGCGGCGGTCGGAATTGATATTGAAATTATCGATTTATCCTTCAATAAAGGCAGGACGAATTTCGCCGGAAAAGGCTCTTACCTTAGCTCAGGGGGACCTCATTTTCTCCTTACGGGAGACGCGGAAGGAGATCCTTGCTATGTGGAACTTGCCGGAGGAGAATTTTCCTTTTCTTTAGGATACTATGATTGTCCTGGCCGTGCTAGTTTATGGATATACACGGTGCCGGACGGTTCTTTGGGCGAAAATATGGCTTGCATCATCTCGTTCACACCGCTACCATTTCCTTCAGATGACTGTGTAGAAATTAATGACTGACCTTTTGCGACAATGAAAGTTTGTGCGAAAAAGGATGTGAAAAATGAAAACAACTCGAAAACAGCGGCTGGCGGTTATTCTGTTTGATTCGCTTCTTTGGGCGATTCTGCTGGCCCATGTGCTGGCCGGGCTTGCTTGCACCGACGAAACCGAGGGTGACGACGACAGTTCTGACGACGACAGCGTGGATGATGATACCTCGACGGAGTCATGCACTTCCGAGGATTTCTGCGTCTATCATGCGGATTGCATGGAGGTTAGCTATCCCGAGTACACGGGCGTGGAATCGCTCTGCCTTGAGGATGAATATTGGCGATTGGAGGGCGAGGATGCGCGATGCCCCTACATTCCCTACATGACCTGTCTATGCGCTTGCATGGAATTAGCCTGTTCGGACTATGAAAATCTTCAGGACCTATGCCGCTCCCAATGCGATGAGAATGAATGCGAAGAGCAAAGCGCCATCCCGGCGAAGAGCACATCCGTTGAAATGGTCACTTTATCGTAAATCGCATGGCGACGATCCGTGCGGCATTTCGACTTACCAGTGCTCACGTCATTCCATCAAGCCGGTTGAGGGAGTTGCTATCCATGACTCGATTTATTCCCTGGAAAAAATGTTTTACCTCGATGACTCGCCGCACATGGCTCATCATGTTGGTGGCCGGTTTGATCGTCGCGGCTGTTGTCGTCACTTCAGCGATCATGTTTGCCGGAAGACAGCCAACGGAAAACGCTATAGCCTCGGTGAACGGCGCAAGCCTCACCCACGAGGTTCTCGATCAACTCGTCATCACCTATCGGCCTTATCTTTCCGGAATCGGGGACCAAGAGCAGAGTCGCAAGCTGGTTGGACTATGGATTGAATCCCAATTGCTCAAACAAGACGGCGGCAAGCCCATCGGTGATGAAAAAATTCGCCTTTCCGACCCTCCCGGCGAGGAGGTCCTTGCCGACGGTTGGGCGATCGCAAGACACGACTTCGAGACCGTGAAATCATCGATCGCGGATCGGAAATCCATTTACGAGAAACGCATTTCAGCCCTCAGAGGCAAAGCAAAAATCTGGATTCATCCAGATTTTCGTTAAAACCTTTTTCGAAATCTGAGCGCTTTATAAGAGGTATCCATATTTTCCGGTGAAATTAATTTTTGACCGGTAATACCATTCTGGCGGGAGCGGATTTCAAATAATTCATCGGGCCGCGCTCTTCACTGGCCGATCACGCTGTCTTCCCAGGCCTTGATGCTCTTTATCAGTATTAGGATTTTCTTTTGGCCCTTCTTTTTGGCGGCGGCCAGATTTTCGGGAGATGAAACGGGTTCATAAACCTGCGCGTAATGCTTGATTTTGGGTTCGGTGCCTGAAGGGCGGACTGTCAGGCGGTTTTTACCTTCCTCATCGAACCAGAACTGCATGACGTCGCCTTTTACGCCTTTGATCGTTGTGTTCTTGCCGGTGGCCGGGTTCGCCTGTTTTCCGCTTTGGCGGTCGATGACTTTGAGCACCTTCATGCCGGCGATTTCCCTGGGCGGCTTTGCGCGTAGGGCTTCCATGATCCGGGCCATCTTGTGCATGCCGTCAGCGCCGTAGAGAAAAACGGACAACTGATTCTCGGAAAAATATCCGTACTGCGTGTACAATTCGTCCAGATAATCCACGACGGTTTTGCCGGCGTCCTTCAGGCGGGCAACCATCTGCGCGCAGGTGACCGCGGCGGAGGCGGCGTCTTTGTCACGCACGAAACTGCCCCGCAAGAAGCCGATGGATTCTTCAAAGGCAAAAACGAAGCCGTCGATTTTTCCTTTTTCTTCCGCTTTTTTCATCTCGAAGGCCATGTTTTTGAACCCGACAAGCAGGTCGTCGATGATCCGCACGCGAAAGCTTTTGCATATGGCGCGCGTCATCTGCGTGGAAACGAGAGTGGTTAAAACGAAGGGGCCTTTCGGCATTTCTTTTCGTTCTTTGAGCATCGACAGCGTAAAGTGACACATGGCCGCGCCGACCTGGTTGCCGCTCAGGTTGCGGTAGTCCCCTTTGCCGTCCGGCGCGAAAACGCCCATGCGGTCCCCGTCCGGGTCCGAAGCCAGGACGATGTCCGCGCCGACTTTTTTTGCCAACGTTACGGCCTTTTCCATCGCGATGGGCATTTCCGGATTCGGATAGTTATTGGGCACCGTCGGAAATGTTCCGTCCATTTTCATCTGATCCGCGGGCATGATCACATCAGTGAATCCCATTTCGGCCAGGGCGCGCGGGACGATGGTCAGACCGGTTCCGTGCAGCGGGGAATAAACGATTTTCGCCAGGCGCTCATCGCAAAGCCAAAGTTCTTTCGGGAATAGGGACATGTAAGCGTCGTCCACTTCGGCGCCGATGATTTTGATCAGTCCGTCCTTTTCCCCTTTGGACATGGACATCTTTTTGATGACCGTCACCGCCATGACCTGCTCCATGACCCCCTTGTCATGCGGCGCAACCAGCTGCCCGCCGTCCATCCAGTAGGCCTTGAAACCGTTATCGGTGGGCGGATTATGACTGGCGGTGATAACGATGCCGCTTACGCATCCCAGGTGGCGAATCGCGAAGGACAACTCCGGCGTCGAGCGCGGCTGGGCGAATAGAAAAACTCTCACGCCGTTGGCCGCCAGGACGCCGGCGCACAACTTCGCAAAATTTTTGGAATGGCGCCGGACATCGTAGGCAATCGCCACGCCCTTTTTGGCATAGGCTCCCGAAGGATCGGCATTGAGGATATATTGCGCCAGGCCTTGAGCGGATTCGCCTATCGTGCGTTCATTGATCCGATTCGTTCCCGCGCCCACGGTTCCGCGCCGCCCGCCCGTTCCGAAGGGAACAGCGGTATAGAAGCTGTCGATCAGTTTCTGCGGGCGCAGCATCGCCGTTACATCCTTGCGATAGTTCCTATACTCCTTATCACGCAGCCAGCGCAGCGCGTTGGCATAGGTAACATCATCGATATCCCCGGACTGATGAAGGATCTCCAATATCGAAAGAGCGGTTTCTTTTTTCATGCTAAAATCTCCAATTTTTCGCAGACGGCGTGGATGTCCCGAAAATCTTCTAATGTGAGGTGCGCGCCTGCTTTTCGCAAATCCTCTTGCGTGTAGTTGAGCGTCGCCACACCCACCGCGGTGGCGCCGTTGTCGAGTGCGGTCTGCACGTCGCGATCAGTATCGCCAATGATAAAGACATGTCGTCCCATGCCGATTTTATGTCCTGCGTGTTCTTCGGCGCGGGCAACGGCAATCGGGGGCAGATTTGAGCGCACCGGGTCGTCGGACGCAAAGGCTCCGAAAGGAAAAAAGCGGTTGAGATCAAAACGATCCAGCTTGATGCGGGCCGTCGCTTCAAAGTTGCCCGTCAGCAGTGCCAGCTGGACGTGGTCATATTTTGACAACTCGGTCAGAACTTCCACGACGCCGGGCATAAGAAAAGCTTCTTTGGACCGGGGCATTTCGCCCTGCATATAAACTCGATAATCTTCGGCAAGCTGCTGGATGGCGCTGTCGGGATCATCAATTTCAAGGCCGAAATTTTGGAATATTTCGCGAAATATCATCGGATCGGTCATGCCGTCCGGTTTGATATCGCGAAAAGCCTCGTCGATGCCGAAGCGATCCTTCATGGCTCGCTCCATGGCGCGCTTTCCGGCGCCGCCCGAGAGCATCAGCGTTCCGTCCAGATCGAAAAGTAGAAGTTTAGTGATTTGCCTCGACACGATAATATCCGCTCCCGATTGTGCGATAAGGTTTTTCAAGCAACCTGTAATAAAAAACCTGACGCGAATTAAATACGCAGCTCTTCATTAAAGCGCAGTTCGTATTTCGTTGCAATTGGGACCGTGTCCTTGAGCTTATGCGAATCCACCAGGATAACGAGATTGAGATCTTCGAACATTTTTCTATCAACTCTGTAGCGGTCGCCGATTTCCTCGCACAATCTGGCCGTCGCGGCGCCGGAGTCGAAACCCTCAATGATGGAGCCCGGAAGGGAAATGGAGAAGGCCAGGCAACGGAGTTTGAACATGGAGTCGGCTACGATCCTGCAAATTCTTGAGTAGGCCTCGTCTCCGAACGCACTCGACGGACCCAGGCCGATGGCAAGAATTTTATCGCATTTCATCCGATGACTCATGGGGAAAAGAATTTTCTCTCCCACGTAGCCATCAATTCGCCGGTCAATGATTAGCTGCGACACCGCGCCGCACAAGCGCCAGTCCGCAAGCCCGGCCTGGCCTTTCAGCGGCCTCTCATCTTCGAAGAAGGTGATGACAAGCGTCTCGACATCAAGCTTGACGACGTCTGTATTAACCGCCCTAAGCCTCAAGAATTTTCTCCCTTTCTCAAGGTGATGATGCCGTTGCGTTTTCCTTTGGCCACTGATTTATTTATCGCCAGTCGGCGCATCCGGGAAAGCTCTTTGGCTTCATCCGGCGTTTTGACTTCCTCTTCATCTGCGGGGACATCTTCCTCGTCTTCGACTGGGAACCCAAAATTCGCCGGCATCGTGGGCATGCGGACGGCGACCTTCGGGACCGATGGCGTCTTTTCGACCTCGATTTCTTCGCCTTCCGCAATCTCATCGCACTCTTTGGCGATGCGATCAAGGATTCCGTTCACAAAGGCGCCGGATTCATCGGAACCGAACTTTTTCCCGACCTCGACCGCTTCGTTTATTGTCACGCTATGCGGAATGTCAGATAGAAATAATAGCTCATAAACCGCCATGCGAAGAATGTTGCGATCCACCGAGGTCATTCGGTCGATCGCCCAGTGCTCAGAGTATTTGGAGATGACGGCGTCGATATGGTTCTGGTTGTCCAACACGCCGTCCACGAGCTGGCTGGCGAAAGCGCGAACCTCCGGCGGGCTGGTCAGAGAATCCCAGAAATATCGTAAAACTTCTTGTACTTCGCTTTCGGAAATATCGATAGCGTAGAGAATTTGTAGGGTAAATTCCCGTGCCTTGTGCCTGTTTCCCATGAAATTCCGCCTGCCGTAATGTAATTAAACCGTCAGCCTATAATGCCCGATACAGATCGGCCATTTCAATGGCGGCCATCGCGGCCTCGAAGCCCTTGTTGCCGGCTTTGGTTCCGGCGCGTTCAATGGCTTGCTCAATGGTATCTGTTGTCAAAACGCCAAAAACGACGGGCGCCTTAGAGTTCATGGCCACCGCCGCGACGCCTTTGCTCACCTCTGCCGCCACGTAATCAAAGTGCGGCGTTCCGCCTCGAATAACGGCTCCCAGGGCGATCACGGCGTCGTAATTTCCAGAATCAGCCGCTTTTTTCGTGATGGCCGGAATCTCGAATGCTCCCGGCGCCCAAACAAGAGTGACGGCCTGATCATCGCCGCCGTGCCTCACGATGGCGTCCAAGGCTCCATCCACCAGTTTTTTGGTAATGAAATTGTTGAAGCGCCCCGCCACCAGGCAGAAACGCATCCCTTCAGCGCTCAGATTTCCTTCGATGACTTTCGGCAAGGCTTCCTCCAGTGAGTGTTAGTGCCATGTTACGCATCACAAGTTGCATTCGGTCGCCGATTCATCCCGGCTACCGGCGTTGGCCTTCTCTCAAATATTCCCGATATGCTCGCTGGGACCGCCTGGCCAACCGGGTGTCTCGTCAACCTCTATGCTAACAGTTGACGCATGACATGACACTAGACGTTTTTTAATATATGGCCCATTTTACTGGCTTTGACCCTTAAATAATTCCTGTTTTCATCGGTCGGCTCTATCTCGATGGGAACACGTCCTGTAACTTCCAGGCCGTAGCCCTGAAGTCCGACGATTTTTCGAGGATTGTTGGTAAGAATTCGCATTTTTTTGACGCCGAGACTGCGCAGAATCTGCGCGCCGACTCCGTAGTCGCGCAAGTCCGGCTTGAAGCCAAGCTGGACGTTGGCCTCGACTGTGTCAAGCCCCTTCTCCTGCTGGAGATAATAGGCCTTGATTTTGGCGGTCAGGCCAATGCCGCGACCTTCCTGATTCATATAGAGAATCACACCGCGACCTTCTTTCTCGACCATTTTCATGGCAGCGTGAAGCTGCGAACCGCAATCACAACGAAGACTTCCAAAAACATCGCCGGTCAGGCACATGGAATGAACGCGCACCAGCACCGATTCATCGAAATTAGAGAGGTCTCCTTTGACAAGCGCCACGTGCTCAAGGCCGTCAACCTCACTAGCAAAAACCATGGATTTAAACTCGCCGTATTTGGTCGGAAGATTCGCCTCGGCCACGCATTTGACGAGGATCTCTTTCTGAATGCGAAAATGGATGAGGTCCGCTATGCTGGCAATGAGTAGTCCATGCTCTTTGGCGAGGACTTTCAGTTCAGGAAGCCGGGCCATTGTGCCGTCGTCTTTCATGATTTCACAAATAACGCCTGAGGGCTTGAGGCCTGCCAGGCGCGATATATCCACCGACCCCTCGGTCTGTCCGGCGCGAACGATGACGCCGCCTTTGCGGGCGCGAATAGGGAAGATGTGACCAGGTCGCACCAGATCGGAGGCTTGCGCGTCGTCGGACACGGCCACCTGAATTGTTCGGGCTCTGTCATGGGCCGAAATACCGGTAGTGACGCCGGTTCTGGCCTCAATGCTCACGGTGAAAGCCGTTTCAAACTGGCTGGTGTTATTCGAAACCATTGGGGCTATCTGAAGATGATCCGCTCTTTCCCCGGTGAGGGTCAGGCAAATAAGGCCGCGACCGAACTTGGCCATGAAGTTGATGTCTTCAGGCATGACTTTTTCGGCGGCCATGTAGAGGTCGCCCTCATTTTCACGGTCTTCATCGTCCACCAGGATAATCATTTTACCTTGGCGTATAACGTCCAATACTTCTGGGATCGGGGCGAATGTCATTCCAGCAAACCTTTCTTGCCGCGTCAGGTTCGCCGGTGAAATATGTGGGGTTGGAAAAAAGCTCATGTGCGTCCGGCGAGCGACACGCCCGTAATTATACCTCTGAAACGAAAAATGCAAGACTTTGATTTCACCATCTAACGTGAATCGTCGAAGCCATTCGGACAGTGGTCCAAGATCAGTAATTCATGTGGCGATATTCCGGTCGCTTCCGTGTCATTCCGCCTTCAGCGAGGCATCGTCGCACGGGTGATCTCGATGGCCTTTTCAATCTGCTCTGCGCTGACGCCCAGGTGCGTTACCGCGCGGATGCTGCCTGGTCCGAGTGAGCCGACCAGGACGCTGCGGCTCGCCAGGGAAGCCTCCAGTTCCGGCGCCGTCCAGGGGTGTTTTAGGTGGAAGATAACGATGTTCGTTTCCACGTCCGCCGGATCGATGTCGATACCGTCGATTTCATTCAAACCCTCGGCAAGTCTTTTCGCGTTGGCGTGATCATCGATCAATTTCGGAAAGTTTATTTCCAGTCCGTAGAGCGCGGCGGCGGCCAGAATGCCGGTCTGGCGCATCCCTCCCCCCATGCGCTTACGCAGCCGAAGGGCCTTGTCAAAGAGATTGTCCGGCATGCTCAGAATCGAACCCACCGGCGCTCCGAGTCCCTTGGAAAAGCAGCAACTGACTGTGTCTGCCCATTGGGCGATTTCATGAACCGGAACATCAAGGGCGACGGAGGCGTTCCATATGCGCGCTCCATCCAGATGCACCGCAATGCCGGATTCAGACGCCCATTCATAGAGCGCTTGGGATGTCGCCATGGGAATTGTCCGACCGCCGCATCGATTGTGCGTGTTTTCCAGCGTCAAAAGACGTGTTTGCGGAAAATGGATGTTGTTTGGCCGCAAGCGCTCCTGGAGCATTTTCGGCGAAAGAACGCCGTTTTCTCCGGGTACGGGATGAAGTTGAACGCCGGCATAAGCGGCGGCGTGGCCGCTTTCGTAATTGAAAATGTGGCAGTTTTGCTCACACAGAACTTCGGTGCCGGGTTCTGTGTGCAAGGCAATGGCTACGGCGTTGCTCATAGTGCCTGAAGGAAAAAAAAGCGCCCGATCCTTGCCGAGCATTTTCGCAACCTGCTTTTCAAAAAACAAAACGGTCGGATCATCTCGCCAGACATCGTCGCCCACGACAGCGCTGACGAGGGCGTTGCGCATGCCAAGGTCCGGTTTTGTGACCGTGTCCGACCGAAGGTCGATAACTTCATATTCCATGATTTTTTAGCCTTCCCATTTTTCCCACTCCAGTATTCCATAAATCGAAATGAAGAAAATGTCGATGAGATCGCGCCTTGTATTCCTTTTCGGGGTTGAGAAAATCCGTGATCGTCGAGGTCGATTTTGAAATTTTCCCCTTGTCCCGATCGCGGTTCATGCGAGTTTTTCCCTAAAGGTCGCTTAGCCGTTTGCGCGGCATTCTGATGCGAAACACGTTTCCGATAGCGGGCCGTGTCTCGATCTCAATTTTCCCGCCGTGTTCCTAAACAATTTTTCGAGTCGTTAAAAGTCCGAGCCCTGTGCCTTCCCCACCTTTGGTCGTAAAAAATGTGGTGAAGATTCGCTGCTTGACCTCCCAATCCATACCACAGCCGTTGTCCTCGACTTCGAAGATCAGGTCGCCGTCTTCATCCCTGGTGTGAAGAATCACGCGCCCGTCTTTTTCGCCGCGTAAAATGACGGCGTCCATGGCATTGGAAAGCAGATTTGTCAGGGACGCCTCGATCCCATCCACATCGAAATAGGTCGTGTCCGGTTTCGTCCGAAACGTGCACCATCCCGTCTTCAAAAGTCTCCCTGGCCTTGCAATCCGGGCAAGGGACACTTTCCCCTTTATAAACCTCATCGCAGCGTCGCCCTTCCCAGGGGCCAAAGTACTCCTGGAATTTCCCGTTTGCATCGACGATTCGATAGTCCCGGTCGATCACGGCGATATCAAAGGGCGTCTGCTCGATCAATTCGTTCAGTGTCGATTGCGAAAGCAGTCTTTTTTTTCGTCACTCATGACTATCCTTATCATAATTGAGCGGAACCACGACGTTTTTCCCGATCAGTCCGTCCCGCTTTCCCATGAGCGCTTTATTGTCAATATAGTCGCGCCTGTCCCTATGGCAGGTTCCGCATTCAGGCAATGTTGGCTCATCAATTTCCAGACCTTTTTCCTTATGACAGTCGATGCATAACTTATGCAGCGCGTCCACGTAACCTGGCGCATCGTATTGATTAACATGGATAAGCGCGCCTTCGGGTATCAGATCATTGTGGCACTCTTTGCACTTCCTGGCCGTCTTTCCTGTTTTGGCGCCTGAGCGTGGATGACATTGCGAACACGACAGCTTCGCGCCGTTCGAAGAGGCATGCCAGTCGTGCTTGAAGGCGTCGACGGGCAGATACATGTCGGCATGACATTTCGAACATGCTGAGTTTTTGTCCCGCGGCAGATTCATGTGGTGGCAAATAACGCATGAATCCTGGAGGCCGCCCTCGGTGTGAATCTGGTGATTGAACATCGAGCCGTAGCCGTCGTGGTTGCCGTCGATGAACAACTCATCATTGATGTCGCCCCGGGCCTTTTCAACCGGAGTTTTCGCCATGCCGGTGTGTGCACTGCCGGACACGCTGGCAAAACCGAAGGCCGCCGCGATGATGAAAGCCAGGGAGTATACCGTGGCGGAATAATAGTCGGACGTGCCCAGCCAGACATTGCTGCGCGGATTAAGGCTTGCTTCGTTTTCTAAATCCTTAGGTCGCTGCTCCCAAATATTGAAATGCTCCACCGCGAATAAAAAGATCAGGCCGAAAAAGGACACAACGCCCAGGCTCATCGCCACCTCGGTCCACGCCGGAATATATTGGGCAACTCCGAGATCAAGATGCGTGAAGCCGCCGACATTCATCCGATTCCAGACGATTCCAAAAATGATCATGCTTGAAACAACCCATTGCCATTTCACGGAACTTCGGACCCGCTTTATTGAAAGCAAAGCCATGGGAGCGATCACGCCAATCATGATCTCCGCCCAGAAAACCAAAACGCGCCAATCCCAATCGAATGCGTGCAATATCTGACCACGCACCAGAAGATCGGCCACACGCAGGCCAAGAAAGGTCGCGAGCGCCCACCTGGAAGCGTTGAGCAGCTTTTCGTTGATCGAGACTTCCGGCCCGCGCTTGTACAAATACGACGACACGAGTCCTTCCAGGGTGACCACGGCCAAGCCCAGGCCGACAGCGGAGATGAAAAACATGACCGGAATCAACGGCGAATACCATAGCGGATGTACGCGATGCGGCATGGACAGAAACAAGGAACCCAACGAGGACTGGTGCAGGGTTGAAAGCATAATGCCGAGAATGACCAGCGGCAAGCGGATCTTGACCAAAATTTTTCGAAGTTTCGAAAACTTGCTTGTTGACTCCAGCGGCACCGGTAGAAATTCCAGCATCAGCACCGTGGTGTAAAGCATTACGCACCAGGCGACCTCGAACATCGCCGAGTGAATGTTCCAATGGATGAGAACGTGCCAGAGCATCCAGGGAAGACCGACATCCAAAGTTAATCCCGCGATAAAGGCCAGATATCCTAAAAAGGCCGTCAGCACGGCAGGACGGATGATGCCGTGAAATTCTTCGATTTTCAGCACGTAGACGAAAGCGCAGATCACAAAACCGCCGGCGGCCAGTGCGACACCGCCGAGCAGGTCGAAACCGATCCACATGCCCCACGGGGTTGCGTCGCTTAGATTCGTGCTGGCGCCCAAGCCGTATAGGAAACGAAAAGTGATGATCGCAAAGGCAAAGCCGGTGATCAGCCACAACGCCAGTTTAAGGTTTCGGACTCTATTCATCGTTTCCAGACTCCTGCTTGTCGGTGTTCATCAGCTTGTTTCTGCGATCGATGATCCAGCACAGGCCGGCCATCGCCGCGCCCATTCCGGCAAAGGCATAAGGAACCGCCTTCATCGCGGGGGCCGTCAGTTCCGGCCGAGGCGTGTCTCCAACAGGACGTCCGTAATGCAGGAAGGACAGGTCCATATCCGAGATGTACATGACACGCGTGCCACCGACCTCGGTCTCGCCCCAGATTTTATTCCTGTAAAGATCTGGTTGCTCGCTGATTCGTTTTCGAGCCTCCTTGATCAGCGCATCGCGGTCCCCAAAGATTGTCGCCTTGGTCGGACAGGCTTCAGTGCACGCCGGCTGCAAGCCTTTGGCCAATCTGGGGGCGCATAAGGTGCATTTTTGTACGTAGGGCACGGCCTTGTCCCATTCGTAACGCGGGATTCCGTACGGACATGCCATCATGCAATAACGACAACCGATACATTTTTTAGGATCGTATACGACCGCGCCCTCAGGCGTTTTGGAAAATGCCTGCACCGGGCACACGCTCATGCAGGCCGGATCAATGCAGTGCCGACATTGCTTTCGAACGAATTTCCCAGGCTCGTGCATGATGACGGATGTCCAGTTTCGAGAAGACAACCCATCGCCAACCTGCCAGCGCCTCGGTTTTTCCGGTTCGAGTTTGTTCTCTTTTTTGCAGGCAATAACGCACTGCCCGCATCCAATGCATTTCGTTGTATCGGTCAATATCGCTATCATACCGGTTGTCCTCGCTTTCTGAGTGTGGCAGCCACTTTGTCGCCCGATCCCTTAGGAAACTTCCAGCCGGCGGTGCTGACCAACTGCGTGAGCGGTATCAAAACGCAGTGGGCCAGTTTTGTAAATGGCACCAAAATAAAGATCAGATTGGCCGTGTAGATGTGAATCAGCATCCAAAATTGCCAGACCATGGCCGAAAGACCCATGTTCGCGCACAGAAATCCCGAAAAGGCAGGAACGGTCAGTATTAGTGGCTAGAAGTAATCCTGAATACGCGAGATGCTACGTGATTCTTTATGAAGCAGCCTCCCGAAAAACAGGGCGGGGCCCATAAATATGACCATCAGCGCCAGCAAATCGGCGACAACCTGTGGCAAAGACACAAACGTGAGTTTCCCGCCTGGAAACAACAGGCTCAGATGCGCGGCCAACAAGATCGGAACGATTAACAATCCGATGTGAAACAAAATGGAAACGCCACTGTATATCGGACGCATTTTCTTCCAGCGCTTCACGAGCACCAGCCATTCAAGGGTTCTGTTTGCAATGTCACGGTAGTTCAGGCTTCGGTCTTCTACGATATAAAGAGCGCGCCCAACCCCGAATATGGTCAGAGCGAAAACGCGCAGCAGCCCCAGAACCATGATCGCAAAGGAGAATTTTAACAGCGGTTCTTGTCCGAATTCAATGAAGGCTTCCACAAAGAACCTCCTTATTGATTGTCGGCGGAATCGTTTTGATCAGGAAAGATGATGGCCATGTAAATCAGGTCGTGAAGCCTGACCAGTTCACACCCCAGTTTGTGCGTTTCGATCAGCTCCTTGAGCTGCTTTTTGCAGTTGGCGCAATGCGCGACCACGTATTTGGCGCCGGTTTGCCGAATCTGCTCGGCTTTGGCTCGCCCGCCGACATTCATGCGGTATGGGCGAATCTCATCAATTGAAACAGCGCCGCCCCCGCCACCGCAACAAATGTTGTCTTTGCCCGGAAATTCCATTTCAACGAAGTTCTTGCAAAAAGAGCGCAAGATTTCGTGCGGCTGATCGACAATCCCTCCGGATCGGGTGGCCTCCCCATATTTATATTGCCAAAAAAGGAAGTGATGCGCGTCAAGCACATGCCAGTCAGCTCAAGGCTTTCCTTGGATTTCTGCGTGGCTTCATCTTCGCTCTGATGCACCCATGAAACATGTTCGCGCACGCAGACATGGTGAAGGCTCTTAAACGGATTCAGTCCGGCGCGTTCGTATGCCGTCCGAAATGTACGCTCGTGCATTCGCGGGGAACAGGATGCCTCCACAACCCGGGTTAGCCCCAGTTCAGCGATATCCTTTTCAACCGCCGAACGCTTCACTTTTCAACCGGCGTTCATAACTCTGGCCTGACATGCAGCTAATGGGGGCAGGCCAAGTGCACCTGGACCTCACTTTCCACGACCGGGGCATCGCGGCACTGGCCAGGGAAGTGACGGGAGGGGCATGTAGAGGAGGCAGTTGGTGGAAAATTTCAGTTTTTCCTCTATGAAAAACTATTACATCAATGCTTCCCATAATTAACAAGGAACCTTTACTACTCATGTCGCAATGCTTCAATGGGATTCAAATTGGCGGCTTTCCGGGCTGGATAAAAACCAAAGAAGATACCTACTCCACCTGAAAACGCGAAGGCCAGCATCACCATTTGAGTATCCACAACAACACTACTTCCGATAACCGAACCAAGGGCATAAGCAATTCCCAATCCTGCCATGATCCCGATGATCCCACCCATCACGCTCAGGATTGTGGCTTCGATGAGAAATTGAATCAGTACGTCATTTGGGTGCGCACCAACCGCAAGGCGAAGCCCGATCTCACGAGTTCTCTCTGTGACCGACACGAGCATGATATTCATGATGCCGATGCCGCCGACTAAAAGCGAAACCCCGGCAATGGCGCTTAGAAGGAGGGTCATGGTACCGGTGATGGAAGTTGCGTGTTCCTTGATTTCCGTTTGATCGAGAACGTGAAAATCGCTGTCCTGGCTGTCGCTGAGCCTATGGGACTTGCGCAGCAGTGTTTCGATCTGGTTTTGAGCCGTTTCCATTTCCGAATCGGAAACTGCGCTAACCACGATTTCGTGGATCGTCTCGCCGTCGCCCAGCCGGTACATCACGGACGTTGAAGGGGCGATAACGACATCGTCCTGATCCTGCCCTCTGCTGTCGGTGCCTTTTTCACCTAATACACCGATTACCTTAAAAGGCACATTTCGGATGCGGATAGATGAGCCCACCGGATCGTTCCCGTTGAATAATTCATCAACGACGGTCTTTCCAACCAGAGCAACCTTTTTGCGCCCTTTGACATCTTTTGCTGTGATGAATTTTCCCGATGTGACTTCATAGCTCTTGATTTCTTTATACTCCGGCGTGACTCCGAAAATCGACGTGTTCCAATTCTGCCCACCGGAAACAACCTGGTCGTTTGCGCGAATGACAGGTGAGATGTATTTCAGCGCGGAAGCGTCCTTTTTCAAATATTCAATGTCTTTGGCTTTAAGTGTCGGCTTGCTGCCCCTGCCGCCTCTAACGCCGCCTCTGTTTGAACTACCTGAGTGAATCATGATGAGGTTTGTTCCCAGCGAAGCGACCTGGTCTTCGATATCGGCCTGCGCCCCCTGCCCAAGAGACATCAACGAGACAACTGAGGCCACACCGATGATGATTCCAAGGATTGTCAGCAAACCTCGCATTTTGTTGCGCATGATGCTCTTGGTTGCCGCAATGACAAATCTTTTAAATTTCATTTTTACAACCCCGCTATTTGGGAAGCAATCAAGCTGTTTTCAGAGGAAATTGTTTTCCCTGCGCTTAAATCATCTGTCGCAGACCGGGGATTTTTTATGGCGCTGTCCGCCACGATTTGGCCGTCTCGCAGTTCAACAATTCGGTTGGTATATTTGGCGACCTCGTCCTCGTGAGTTACCAGGACAATGGTGTTGCCCTGCTGATTCAGTTCCTGAAACAATGCCATCACCTCAGTGGTGGTTTGGCTGTCCAGGTTGCCGGTCGGTTCGTCTGCAAGAATGATGGGAGGGTCATTCACCAGGGCGCGGGCAATGGCCACACGCTGCTGCTGCCCGCCGGATAACTGACTGGGCGTATGGTCGAGCCGGTCCCCAAGTCCCACTTTGTTCAAAGCCTGTTTTGCCCTTTGCTTTGGATTTTCCGTCTTTCCGGTGCGGTCATACAAAAGAGGCAGTTCCACATTTTCCAAAGCAGTGGTGCGTGCAAGCAGATTGAATCCCTGAAATACGAATCCTATTCTTTGATTTCGGATATCCGCCAATCGCCTCTTTTCAATTTCATTGACGTTGACACCGTCCAGGATATAGTCGCCCTTCGTGGCCAGATCGAGGCACCCGAGAAGATTCATCAGCGTTGATTTTCCGGAGCCGGATGATCCCATAATGGCAATGAATTCTCCGGCTTTGATGGACAAGAAAACGCCGTTCAGCGCGCGTACGATTACATCGCCCATCTGAAACACCTTGTGAATGTTGCTCAACCTGATCACTTCAGCCTTCTTTTCTTTGATCATCATTTTTTTCCTCCACCACCCGGAGGACCGGGCATCAGCCTAGAGAACAGCCCTTGCTTTTCAGCCTTTGATTTCGATTTAACAGAGATGATAACCTGCATTCCTTCCTGAATGCCGTCGCCCGTCACAACGGTATCGCTTCCATCGGACAACCCCTTTTCCACCTGAATTGACCGAGGAGGTCCACCGTTTTCCAGGACGTAAATTCGTCCTTCTATTTTCGAGCTTTCTATCCTTTGACCTTTCTCATCGCCAAGGGAAACCAGAAGTGCGGAATCCGGCACCAGCAATGCATCGGCCTGCTGATTCACCAAAAAATCGACTGTGGCAGTCATGCCTGGAAGAAGGACACCGTCATCGTTTTTAGATTCCACAACAACCGTATAGGTCACCACATTCGAGACAGTCTGGGGTTGGAGGCGGATTTGCTCCACCGTTCCCGAAAACTTCCGATCCGGGTAAGCGGCGACCTCGAATTTAGTGGATTGGCCGACTTTGATCTGCCCGATGTCGCTTTCATCCACGTTGGCTTCGATCTGCATCTGAGACAAATCTTCAGCAATAATAAATAGCGTGGGTGTACTCAATGATGCGGCGACTGTCTGCCCTTCCTCGATGGATCGCTCAATGACAGTGCCGTCGATGGGCGAACGAATCACAGTGTATTCCAGATTGGTTTGCGCACGAATCAAGGCAGCCTTTGCAGAAGAAAGGGATGCCTTGGTCGTGTTCAGATTGGTTCTAAAGACCAGGAATTCTTCATCGGAGATGTATTTCTTGTCATTCAATGGAGCATTGCGATCATACTCTGCCTGGGCTTGATCCAGTTGAGCCTGTGCACTGGCGACCGAAGCCTGGGCTTGAAGCACATCCGCTCTGAAAAGAGCCTGGTCAAGTTTGGCCAGAACCTGCCCTTTCTTTACTTGATCGTTGTAATCCACGGCTATGATTTCAATGGTGCCGGACACTTGGGTTCCGATCTCAACCGTTCCCTGGGCAGCGAGGCTTCCTGTGCTGGAAATCGTGATTGTCAGGTCCCCTCGTTCAATCTGGCTTGTCTCAAAAGGCAGATTGTCTTCTGAAGCTGCTACGGAACTGCTTAACTTCAGGACTACCAATGTCAGAAGACAGACAGCTGCCATTATCAATAAGAGTCTTTTTCGGTTTATGATTGCACTGTAAATATTCATTTGCTTTCCCCTTCGTAAAGCAGGTTCAACTTATCCATCAAGGTCCCTTTTTGGTATGCGACTGCAAGCCGCTTTTCGACCAGGGAATAGGCAGCATCAATGCGGTCATAGTTGGCAACGAAATAATCGGTTCGCGTAGAGCTAAGCTCCAGGAGACTGGAGGCACCGACATCATATCGTTCCTCCATTGCTTCCAGGGCCAGCTCGGAGGCTTCGACTTGCGTCTTTGCCACTTCCACCTGTTCGTTTGCAGTTTTGCAATCCTCGATGGCTTGCCCCAAATCTACAGCCACCTGTTGCTTCATCTTTATGGCTTCCAGTTTTGCGATTCGCTGCTGAGTTCTGGCTTTTGTCGCGGCGGCATGGGTATCGAGTCTGTCGAAGATCGGTATGCTAAGGTTTACACCGACGGTTCCGACTACCTGGTCATCGGAAATTTGATCTGAAAAGGAAGTCGTATCATCGACAGTGCTGTAACCGGAACCGAGGCTGGCGAAAAGATCAACCTTCGGCCAGTAACCGGAATTTGCTTTGGTCACATCCTGCGTGCGTGCCTTTTCGATTAAATTTTGGGATCGTAAATCGTCGCGATTGACCATTGCTTCTTTTACGGAAATTTCATTTGCAAGAGGTTGGGTCGGAAACGAATCCGAAGCAGCCCCTGGTGGAAAAATAGAGATCGAAACGGATTCAGACAGACCCAATATCTGGATAAGCAAAAGACGGTTGATCTCAAGTGCGTTTCTAGCTTCCAATAATTGCTTCCTTGCCTTGCTCATTTCGACTTTTTGCTGATACAGATCGGTGACTGGCACTTTTCCTGCATTGAAGTAGGTCTCGATTTTTTCAAGCTGCATTTGGTTTTGTTCAAGGTTTTTCTCCTCCAAAGCAACCAACTCACGACTTTTGACAACCTGGAAAAAACGGGTGGCGGCCTCGTAGGCCAGTGATTGCTTTGTCCAGGATTTGTTGGTTTGGGCTGCATCCCTTTCCAGCCTTGTGCCCTTTATCGATGCCACATTGGAAAGGCCGTCAAAAACAGTCAGGTTGGCTGTTCCGGTGATATCCAGAGCTTCGTAATCCCGCTGGAACAGTTGATTTGAATCGCCAGTCTGGGTCGGTTGATCTGCGCTATTTTGGCCGCTGTCATACTGATGATATCCTCTGACGTTGACTGACAATGTGGGAAGGAAATCACCCGCTGCACCGGTAACGTCAGCTTGTGTGGCGGTAACGGTTTCCGTTGCCTGCAAAATCGTAGGGTTATTTTCTAGGGCAAGTTGCACGGCCTGTTCCAAAGTAAGGGCCCGACCATCGTCGGCCATCGCCGACAAACTGCAACCTAAAAAAAGAACAATCATTATGAAGGTGAGTATCTTTGTAGGGCGAGCCATTTTCTTATCCTTCCAACTATTTCATGTCCATCACCAAACACCTGCATCATGAACCTGGAGGTTTTTATTTTCAGCAGCGTTTCAGAATCGTTTTGTATCGGTTGGTATCAACAAAAAATGCCGCGCCAGTTACTGACGCGGCACTGGTTTGAATCCAAGAGGGCTTATTCCTGAAATCGCTCGCTTTTTCCTCCTCGGTGACCTCGATTTGCACGCATTTGCTCGTGCAACTCGACATGCTGATTGCGCTGGTCAGGGTCTAGGCTCGCGTAAAAGGCTACTGTTGCATTCACGGCGGCAGCAAAGGCATCCGTGTTCTGTCCTGGGTACTGGGCTTTCATGTCTGCGGCCACTGAGGCAAAGTCAGGAGAATTCTTGCTGCATTCATCATTGAATTCGCGGTGAAACTTTATCCCGCCACGACGCCCTTTAGCTTTGCGCCCTTGTTCCATTTCTTCTCGGTCGGCGCGTTCGGCCTGCACAAATGACCTGTGCGAGGATTTCATGGCGTCAAGAAGCGTCTGCTGCTCCGTTGTGAGGGAGAGCTGGGACAGCATCTGGTCCATTCGCTCTCCTGGATGGCGTCGACCGCCGCCTCGTGCAAAAGCAGCAACCGGTACGGCAAGAGCAATGGCCAATGCAAAAACTGTCAGAATGCGAAACAACGATTTGTTCATAATGTAATTCCTTTCAAGAGTTTGGGGTGTCTGTTTTTCGTTGTCATGCCTATATGACACCGCAAATAGGGGGGAAAGTTTGATGCGGTTTGGAATCAGTTTGTATCGGTTTGTATCGTAAGGAAGTGAGGCTTGTTCTTAGGGTTTGGCAGGCCAATTCGTAATCATCTTACATCCGACGTTGCTATCGGCAACGGCCACGTCACCACCGTGAGCTTTAATAATTCTACGAACGATGGCAAGCCCAAGGCCCGCACCACCGGATTTGCGGTTGCGGCTGTCATCCACGCGGTAAAAGGGCTCAAACAGGTGTGCGCGTTTATCGGACGGGATGCCGGGACCATCGTCCGATACTTCGACAAGAACATTGTCCTTAGTCTTTGAATAATGGATCGTCACCGTAGTCTCGGCGTATCGAACCGCGTTGCTGATCAGATTCTGTATAGCACGCTTGAAATATCTTTCGTTTGCTTCAACTTTCATTTCCTGATCCGAATCGGACTGAAGTTTGATTTTTACATCAGGGCGCACCCTGTCAAACTTTTCCGACAATTCATCCAGAACCATCGGCACATCGAATATTTCTTTTTTCAAAGGGCGGTTGTTTGAATCAAAACGCATATACAGAAACAGCTCATCAACCAGGCCGTTCAGTTCGTCAAGCCCTTCTTTGATTTCCGTGGCTTTCTCGGAACGCTCTTTTTTAGTTTCGGAACTTTCCAATAATTCCAGGTCAAATCGAATGCGGGCGATAGGGGTACGCAGTTCATGTGAAACAGCCTGGATCAGATGACGCTGGTTTTTCAGCAATACTTCTATCTTGTCAGCCATGTCATTGAAGCGATGGGCAAGGCCGCCGATTGCGTCTGTCGAATGGATATCCGCACGGGCGGAAAGATTACCCTCACCGACGCGCTTTGTTGCTTCATCCAGTATTCGCAAGCGTCTGGCCACGGGAAAAGTTAAAATATAACCCACGAGCCCTACAATGGGGATCATGATGAAAACGACAATGAGAAGATGGCTCCACTTGAAAGGAAAAGGAGGTCTTGTCGGACCGAAAATGCCGACGTACCTGCCATTTTGAACAATAAAATAATCGATCTTGCCCTTTTCCTTATATTCATGGGTTCGATCCCGGTTCTGTAAATCCGTTGTGATTCTGGCTGGAAGCAAAGCGGATTCAAAGGGAACCAGCCTCAATGGGGCGAGGGTGGACTCCTGCAACTTAACCAATTCATTTTCCAGTTCAGACTCGGGCACACTATCCAAACGTTGTTGGATTATGCGTATTTGCCCATGATGGCGCGAACCGAGCCTTTGCCTCATGTGTTGGTCAAAAGAATACCGAAGCACTTGACTGGCGATGACCGATGCGATGATCAACGCCAGGAGGATGCCCATTGATATGGTTAGATACAATCGCCTCATTGATCCTCCGCAAACAGGTAGCCGGTACCGCGAACCGCTTTGATGCGGCGGGACTGCTTTGTGTCATCGCCCAGCTTTTTGCGCAACCTGGCGATGCGAAGATCGATGGAACGGTCGATACCGTCATACTCGAATCCCCGGACCGCCGGATAAATCTGCTCACGTGTCAGAACTTCACCGGGGTGCTGGGCAAGGTAGTAAAGCAGGTCGAATTCCGCCGTTGTGAGGTCGATTGGATTATCGTCAAGCCAGACAAGGCGATTGGCGGAATCGATGGTCAAAGTCCCAATGACAATCTTCTTTGACGGCTTAGCCAGTTGACCCTCATGATGTTTTTCCTTGTCGCTTTCGCGCTCCGTACGGCGCAGTTGGGCGTGAATCCTGGTCAGCAAAAGACGCGGACTCACAGGCTTGGTCAGATAATCATCCGCTCCGATCTCCAGCCCGACAACTTCATCAGTTTCCTCATCCAGGGCAGTAAGCATGATGATGGGTCCAGAATATTCAGGGCGCACCTCGCGGCAGATAGTAAGCCCGTCTTTTCCGGGAAGCATGATATCCAGGAGAACCAGGTCCGGCTTCTCAGAAAGAATCCTCACAGGCGCACTGTCACCACGCTCCTCAAGCAATACCCGATAATGATTCGACTCCAGGTAATCTTTCACCGACTTGGCTAGCTTCGGGTCATCCTCAACGATGAGTATGGTTGTTGGGTCGTCTTTTCCCATTTTCCCCCGTGCCCTTTCCAACGCATAAAATCATCAAGCGTAAATCCCACGAAGGGATCAATATTTTCTAACAATACATACTATAGCAGAATAGGACAAAATTCAGCAGTGAATTGGCATCGGTTTGTATCGGATTGTATCACAAGTGAATCAACCCCATACCGTGCGGGAGTCGAACCACAATTTTTTGACGCATCGTAACTCCTTGATTTTATTCATTCTCCACGTTCGGACTAAATGGGCAAAGTCCGAACTCAATGAAGAGGGGGAGAGGGATGGAGCAAAATGTGGGCAAAATAGGGCTGAAATGAAGCGAGAAGTCCGAACGCGCACCCTCTGTGCCAATAAGAGGGAGACAAATTCCGGTGATGAATTTAGTGCATAATTCGAGGGCGGTAAGGAGAACTCGAATGAACAAGCAACGGCAAAGCGGTGAAGGATCGTTTTTGGGGGCGCAGCATAGCGAAGGCGAGCGAAGCGAGTCGGAACAGAGCGGAGCCCCAAAAAACGCCGCGCGATCGACGCTCCACTCCTCGGCAGTCTCGGAACGCACGGGGCGTTGTCGGTTCACTGAGCAAATTCCGAAGAATGTTGCGGCGGATAAGGCTTACAAGAATGCCAAGAAGCATTCCGACAGGCAAAATGCCAGGATTGAACACGATAAGGCGTTGGCCAGAGCGATGAACGATGTGCTGAAGGACGACACAGAGCTGTTCAAGCAGTTTTGTGACAACGACTCATTCCGCAAATGGCTATCGGATTCAGTATTTTCGATGACCTATGATGAGTCGAAACAACCAAATATCCCATAAACCCAAGCTCAAATTATTCACTAAAAAACTGTCTCATTAAAAGGTGAGGGGTTTGTCTCATATGGCTAAATTCTGTCTCGCCGTAGGCGCCATTTTAGGCGCCAAAACAAGAAATGGGTACTCATCAAAAGTGCCTTTTCGCAAAGGACCTTCCCGAACCGGATTTCAAATATTGCTCGAAGTCGCGAGCCTTGACGAGATCGGCGAACCAATGGAACGAGATCATTTTGGAGTGAAATGGAGGTCTTTGGGGCGCAAGCGCGTCCAAGTGAGCAGGTGCGCTCATTTTCGTCTCCGGCCAAGGGAATGCAATGCTTCCCTGTCTCCTTCTATCAAAGCTTCTTTCTTTACTCTGCTCCATTTTTTAATTTGGCGCTCTCGTCGGACCGCCATGATTTCACTTCCGCAAGGTTCTAAGTATGCCAAAGTCACTGGTCGGCGTAACCTTGTGAAACTGGCGGCTTTTCCGTCGTTGTGCGCTTTCACACGCTGTTCGACGTTTGTTGTCGATCCAACGTAATAACTGCGGTCGGAACATCGTAGTATGTACAGGTAGTATTGGTTGATCAAATCAGCGCCCTTCGATGCGCTCTCTACGGTCGCTTACTCAGGGCATCCGACTCGCTTTTTAGAATGGTCAAAGACCATGAGCGAGCGAAGTGAATCGAATGGAGGTGGCGGGAGTCGAAGATTGACCATCGCTGTTTTTTCATCCACTGATATTGCTGCCTTCAGCAATGATTACAGCTATTTATGCGGTTTCTGAAAAGTCCTGAAATTCTTCAAATATGGTGCCCAGAGCATCGTTTTGAGCAAGAAATAGGCACCGTATGGGCACCATTTCAAAAAGTCCCTGATTGAAATATCCATGCAGGCAAAGATTATGCATGAATTAGGACATAGTATTGTTTTCATTTATATCTCCATTTTTGCATATATCGGATATTTGCTTTCGCTGTAAATGGAGATCACTGAATCCATATTTTTATATTTATTGCATTTTCAGCTTTCAAAACAACATACTTAATAACATAATAATTATACTTATTGCAACTAGAGGTAACAAAAAACAACCAGTACCATTTTTTGAACCAATAGGTGTGGCTTCTTTGGCATTACTATTCAAATCAAGGGATTCTTTATTGCGCTCATATCCTGCGTTCATTTTTTCTTGCTGCTCATGCGTTTGAGTGGAACCTAACCTTAATCCAGATGACTCTCGAAGCCTCAATCTTTCTTCTTTGGTCGATTTACCAAGCAGATGAAAATACCATAACTGAGATATTTTCTTTGAGAGTTTATATTTATTCATGCAAATATCTAGCACGGCATTAGCCATTTTTCTTGCTAAAAAATGAGGAGCAAACCCTCTGCTCTCTGCCATACTGATTGTCTCTTCTATTGTACTATCGCTAACTGCACAAGCACGTTCGTCGCTGACCTCCATGGAGCTAAATATTTTGGTTGAATGTTTTACATCACATATTAACACATCTGGCTTAAAACCCAATAGTGATATGTTAGTCTTCATTTCAACCATAGTGTGTACTTGGTTTAGCTCTTCTGAAGTCCATTCAGTTTCATCCTTATCCATAAAGCGGAGTCGACATAAGTTTTGATAGGCGATGTTAATCATCCACTGGGAAGCGTATTCCCTGCAAGTATATTCAAATAGTACGCGTGTATCATCAATTACATCACGATCTTCAAAGAGATAATATAGATTGTTCCAATCTTTCCACTCATTCAAAAATGCTCCATTTTTAACAAATTGTTCGGCAATAGCCATGGAGAGATTTTTAAGTTGAGATTTGCCGACGAGCGAAAGATCTCTTAGTATTAAAATTGAGTCATTTTCATTTGCTTGAAGAACTCCGTTTGGCAATGGTGATTTCATTACTTTCCACCAATAACGAGCCATCATTGTCCGGTAGAATAAAGAGGTGGCTAAAGTGGAAATAGAGTCTAAGTCAGATGAAATTTCCCCGTGAAGGACTCGCTCTATAAATTCCAAAGACTGATTCTCAATAGCATGCCAAGCTTGCGCAATATCAGACGAGTATTTTTGACTTCTATTCATGTTTGCTCCTTATGATTGCGCAAATTCAACCCCAATTAATCTAAGTTGTAGCTCATACTACTTCAACTCTTTCAATAGCATTGAACGTCTGAGCCAGGGCCGCCCATTCGATCCATGGAGTACTTCACCGCTTTAATAACCCTAATCAGGCAAAACGAATATCCTTTTTATACATACACAAAATTGAATTATGTGAATTATGAAAACAAACCAAATAGGAATAGAAAAGCATCCAATACCTTGGAATTGCCATAGGATTGCCCCCCAGATAACACTTAATATCAATGCTACTATGGCCAGCAACATCCAATAAAACCTATGGCGAATAGGGTGTTTCATTATGATTTCTTAACCTGCCAATGCCGGATTCTTGTATGGTCAACCTTCCCAGGTGCGCTGCGTCCCGATTTCGTCTAGATCCATATGAGCAAATTTATCCAGGGATTGCAACTTCAGCGGGACGTGGTCTTCCCGTAAATGGTCCCCGTATTTCAGCGCCAGCGTCAGAAGATCGGCGGTCTTCAGTTCCGATATCCATGATATTTACTATTCACCCCAACTTCCCCTCCAGCTCCACAATGATCTTGTCCAGCTGTTTCCTAGCCTTCTTAGCCGCCTCATAGGTGCTCTTCACATTCGTTTTTGACATTCCGAACAGGTTGCCCAAGTCCATTTCCATAATGGCCTCAAAGGGATTCATGTACTTTTGGAAGCCTGAGCGAAGCAATTTCCTTTCCTTCTCACTCTCTATTGCGGCCAGGCCCCTTGGCTTGCTGTAGCCATCACTAACCAGGATAGCTTCAAACTGCCTGACTGAGAGCTTGTCCTTGCCAATCCGAAAGACATATTTCTTCTTTTCTTTAAGATCAGGCACTTTTAGGAGGTGAATTTTGTGCGTTGGAGTTAACTGTTCAAGCGCTTGAACAGTTCCAAGCTCCTCTTCCTGAACAGCCAGGTTAACGGCATTTGAAAG
>CAZQAE010000022.1:70258-70854 GCA_964591275.1 uncultured bacterium
AGCGAGCTTCCTGAGAGAGATCCCTTTCCTGGGAGCCCTGTCATGGACTTTTTCAATGTCTCCATCAAAGAAAATCTTCAGCAGGTACCCGCCTACCTCAATAAGAGAGCTGCTGGCATTGTCAATGCACTTGTTGACGAACTCAACAGCAGTGTTAAGGGCCATTAGTTCCTTTGGCGTCAGCCCCTCTTCCTTTTTGACGAGCGCCTCAGAAGTCATCTTTGCAACTTTCTTCTTCACACTGCCCTTTTTTGCCACAGCTCACCTCCTTATTGATTAGATTGTTTTATTAAATCAGCTCTATGTCTGTCAAGAGGCGTTTTTGGAAAACCGATAAAAATGCTTTTAGCGAAATATGGGGGGGGGTATTTTTTCGCTAGCGCTTTGAATGAAACAGGATGACGTTGAGCTGCCAATCGCTAATTTGCAAATGGCTGACATCAAATAAATCTGAAGATATCGCCACGGCGTATAAAGCTAAAGCTCATCTTCATTTCAAACATATTCGTATTTCTTCTTATTGTTTCAGATCGCACAGGATTAAGCAGGTCACGAAGGACACCCATTCCTTTTTCTTCATGGATCAGCAGGATCAA
>CAZQAE010000023.1:0-70588 GCA_964591275.1 uncultured bacterium
GGGATCGGCGATGTTGGCCTGCGATACCAGCTTCTGGTGAAGACGAAGAGCCCTTCCCTTCAGCTCTGCAATATCGAGCGTGGGGAAAAGGAGATCACCGAAGCTCTGGAGACTGTTTGCACTGTCCTGAGCGCCATCGAGGCTGGGCATTTCTGGAAAAACCGATCATGGGCCTGCGCGGATTGTCAGTACCGCTACAAGTGCGACGAGGGAGGGTCGCCATGATCCTCTCACCGTTCATTCATCATGAAGGGCGCTGGTACATCATACTGGGCTGGGAGCGGGGGATGACTGCCGGGAAAGAACTCTTGCTTCGCATGCTCACCGATGAAGAAGCGCGTTTGCTGGAGTCCTATCGGGAAAACTTCGATGCCGAGGCTTGGGCACTCATCAGGGGGAAGGATCAATAAAGGACGGTATCGAGGAACTTCAGGAAGATCCGAAGCTGATCTTCGTCCGCAATACCAAGCCTTTCCCTGATCGCCTTTTCCAACGCCTTCTTGCCCGTCAATCCGTGCTCGAAAACCAACATCTGCCTGGGTGGGATCCCAAGAGCATCGGCCAGCTTGAATAGGATGGCCGTCGACGGGAACCGCTCTCCCCGTTCACATTCCCCAATGAATTTGTAATGAACATCGGCTTGTTCGCCGAGCTGCTGCTGGGTCAGGCTCTTCGCAGTCCTTAGGGCGCGGATGCGTCTGCCCAACAGTTGCCTTTGGCTTTTAAGTGCTTTGTCTTCCATTCGGAAAAGCGTACAGCGCGCAAGAAAATCATAAACACCCGTATTGCTGCATATCGTGTTGACATGCAGTATCACGAGGGTAATATGAAGAATATGCACGGCTATTATTCTCATATTGCAGCAAATCAACTCCAGAGGAGAAACCAAAAATGAACCGAACGAAAAGCTTTTTCTTTCTGATCCTGCTTATCAGCCTGTTGATGAGCGCCACCATGGCTACAATCCTTTCATGCGGAGGTGCAGGTGTCGGCGGCGATGATGACGATGGACAGGAAGTCAACGACGATGATGATGCGGACGACGACGACATTGACGATGATCTGGATGATGACGCGGACGATGATGTGGACGATGACGCGGATGACGATGTGGACGACACAACCGGCGTTTTCGTTGCGCCCTCAGGCGACGATGCAAATCCCGGCACAATGGCGGCGCCCAAGCGCACGATAGACGTTGGTGCGGCCCTAGCATTTACAGCGGGCAAATCAGTCTATGTCGCTGCTGGCGAATATACAGAATATGTGAAAACAAAGGTCTCTCTGTCCGGCGGTTACGAATCCTCTAGCTGGATGAGAGATATTGATGTTTATGTCACAACAATAAATGCGGGAGAGTCTACGGCTGTGGAGATAAGTGGTTCAAATCCCGTAGAAATTCACGGCTTCACCATCAATGGTGGTTCGGGAGACAACAGCTATGGCGTGCACAACAGCAATTATGGCACGGTGACGATTGCAAACAACGTCATTGACGGCGGATCGGGAAACCTCAGCTACGGAGTGTACAACGATGGCACGACGACGCTAATGAACAACGTCATAGACGGCGGATCGCCGACAGGCGGCCAAAATAGAAGCAACGGCGTGTACAACTCCGGCACGATGACGCTGACGAACAACATCATCGAAGGCGGGTCGGGTATCGGCTTCAGCCGTAGCGTATTCAATTCGGGCTCTACAACACTGATAAACAACATCCTCAACGGTGGATCGGGAGGCGATTACAGCTACGGCATGTACAATGACGGGGGAGGCACCGCAACGCTGGTGAATAACACTATCGACGGCGGATCGGGAAGCTACAGTCACGGCGTACTAAGTTTCCACATGACAACTCTCGCAAACAACACTATCAACAGCGGGTCTGGGAGCTCTTACAGCTTTGGCATATACAACTATAATGTCACAGTTGCACTGGTGAACAACGACCTGTGGGGCGCGGACATGGATTGTAAGATTTATTCAAACCAAACTGATGAATGCGAGGCCAATACAGTCGCTGCAGTCAACGCCTGCGCATGGACTGGCTGCACCGAGGCATCGGGCAACATCAGCGACGACCCATTGTTCGCCGTCGACGGATACCACCTCACTGATTCAAGCCCCTGCATCAATACCGGCATTGATCCCGTACCGGGTTACATTAGCGCTGGCTTCGCGGACTTCGACTTCGACGGCGATGCGCGCCCCTACGACGCAGGCTGGGACATCGGCGCCGACGAGTGGACGCCATAACGGTTTTTGTGAAAGAGGCAACTCCAAACGCCACCGGCTGCGATTTTCAACCGGCGTTCACAGACGACATGTGGTTCTGGGATCTGTCCAACAACGAGGACGGTCAGTGGGTCAACTTCAACGACTTCGACGACGGTCCGCTCGCGGGTGTGCTGATGGTCCGGCCCACCTTGCTGGTTCCGAACGATTAGTCCTCCTCACGGAAACAGCAGCAGCTTCTCCGGACTGAAGTTGACGATCTCGTCCTCCCGCCCGTCGCGGATCTTGAGCAGCCACTCCGGATCGGCCAGGATCTGGCGTCCGACCGCGACGAGGTCGAACTCGTCTCTCTCCAGGCGCTCCAGCAGCTTCTCGATGCTCGCGGGGCTCGTCTCTTTCCCGGCGAAGCTGCGCAGAAAATCGCCGTCCAGCCCGACGCTGCCGACGGTGATCGTCGGCTTGCCGGTCAGCTTCTTCGTCCAGCCGGCCAGGTTCAGGTCCGAGCCGTCGAACTCCGGGATCCAGAACCGGCGCGTGCTGCAATGGAACAGGTCAACGCCGGCGTCCACCAGCGGCGCGAGGAACGCGGCCAACTCGTCGGGCGTCTGCGCCAGCTTTTCGTCGTAGGCGCCCATCTTCCACTGGGAGAAGCGCAGGATCACCGGGAAGTCCGGGCCGACCGCCTCGCGGACCGCGCGGATCACCTCGACGGCGAACCGCGTCCGTTGAACCAGGTCGCCGCCGTAGCCGTCGGTCCGCTCGTTGGTCGTCGACCAGAAGAACTGGTCGATCAGGTAGCTGTGCGCCCCGTGGATCTCCACGCCGTCGAAGCCCAGCGTCTTCGCGTAACCCGCCGACGCGCCGTAGGCCGCGACCGCCTCGTCGATGTCCGCCTGCGTCATCTCGACCGGCGGCTGCCCCTTGCCCTCGTAAAACGGGTGCGGGACGGGCGACGGGCCGTAGCCGGGGACCTTCGGGTCAGGCGGCATGTCCGGCTGGCGGATGCTGCCCACGTGCCAGAGCTGCGGGACGATCGCGCCGCCCTCGGCGTGGACCGCGTCGACGACCTTCTTCCACCCGGCCAGGGCGTCGTCGCCGAAGAAGTCCGGCACGTCCGGGTAGCCGTGCGACGCCTTGTGGCCCACGGCGGTCCCCTCCGTGACGATCAACCCGACTTGCGCGGCGGCCCGTCGGCGGTAGTACTCGACGACGTCGTCGGTGGGCACGTTGCCTGGCGATTGGCTGCGTGTCATCGGCGCCATGACGACGCGGTTGCCAAGTTCTATGTTTCCGAATCGGAAGGAGCGAAACAGGGTGTCATGTTGACGGCTCATGGCTCTCCTCGTTTTCATATTCGGTCTGAGTCGGCTTCGGACGTTCGATCTTACACCGATCTCGATTGACATTGCGTGGGACGAACCTTAGGTAATCCGGTATTCCCCATATCAACTGTGAACGCCGGTCGAAAAGTGAAGCGATTTCCGGCGCTTTAATTTGTGAAGCACCTGACACGAGATTATCGATCCTTCCTGTCTGTGTCTAGTATCCTTTGAGTTGGTTGCTATTCCCGAGGGCATCCAAAGGGACGCAGATCCTTTGCGCCGGTTCAACAACGCAGTCGGACTCGCGGCGCCCGGGACAGTTGGCCTACCGAATCATCGAGTTGAAGTCAGGACACATTAGCATTCAGGTGCGGCGTATCCCCACACAGCAAGGAGGTAAATAATGAGCATGACACAGGAAACGATAATGAAAGGCCTGGACTGGGCCTATGACCAGGCTTGCTGACCAAGTTTGGCGAGAATCCTGATGATCTGCTCCTGCGTAAAACGACTTCGCCTCATGATCCATGCTCCTTTCCTGGGCCAATATTAACCCAATACTCTCATTTTGCGTGGACCAGTTTTTGGGGAGCAGGTCATTAGGACGGGCTGTGAATATGTACTGAAATTGAGCCGAGGATTGTCCTCGGCTTTTTTTAGATGTCACCTAATCACTGTAAAGGAGCCGGTAGACCAGGCAGGAGTAGTAAAAACGAGGCCCAGTAGAGTAGTCCGCAGCATTATTTGCACACACAAGCTATTCGTCCTCAAATCCATAGTGTTCGAACTTCAGCGCGTTGGCGTTTTCACTCACAATACGAACGATGTCGCTCTCAACTCCGTCAGCCACCTTGATCTCAATCTCCATCGTGACAGAAACCCGAGCCCCAGGTAGAGCAGCCAGATGACTGAGTACTTCATCAGCAATTCGACCTGCATCTCGACCTACTCGTGTGCCATTCAATTTAACTGATCCGACGAAGGCCGTGGGTTTGGATGGACCAGGCGGCTGAACCGGAGGCGTCTCACCATCCGGTGGACCATCACCTCCGGGGCCTAGCTGGCCAACATCAGTGTCAATAGGTCGCGTCGGGGTAGACGGTTCGACCTTCTCGGCATCTTCTTCCTGCTGCTTACGAGCCACATCGACCTTGACGATGCAGGTGCTGCTATCGAGAGAAGACGGAGCGGTACCGAGTCGGAGTCCCAAATAACGACCGCTGTCCTCGTTGTAGAGTTCAGCGGTGGCAAAGGTCTCGCCTGGAATTAGAACCGAAGCCCCGTCTCGTACCGCGCCTACCAAGGTCTCACGTCCGGTCACCCGAGGCAGATACAGATAGCGAGGAAACCACTCAGCCAAGTCAGCGATGGTGACGTGGTCGCGGTCTTTCCAAAGATACTGATCCAAAGTCATCCGCAGTCTTACACCGCCCATGCTCGGCAGGAGTAGCTCGTCCTGGACCAGCCTCTTTCCTGTACGATCGGCAAGCGATCCGTTGCCTGATATCTTTGTTTCCTCCCAACTCACCGATGAAGCGGGGTCGCTCTGGTAAGGCACTAACGCATGAGTCCACGTCGCTGCAATGCGAAGGTCCATAGTACGATCACACTCCGATATCTTGGACTCGGCCTGAGCGAGTTGGAACTGGTCAAGGTTCAAACCTTGCTTATCTTTGAGAATGGAAGTCCACGCCAGATACTGAGCCGACGATGCCATCAAGCCCTCAAGCGACTTCTCGTCCGGTGCGGCAAAGACCAGACAGTTGCGGTTTAAGCGTGGAGAGTTGCTTCTCTTGGACAGGAACTCATCGGCAGCCTTGCGGGCTTTCGAGTCGTTCAAGTTCCGTTTATGTGTGTGTTCGGGACGCAGGATCACCAATCGAGCCGTTGGGTCGTCTGGAACATCTGCAGTGTTCTGAGGACAAATGTGAACGCCCGCGAAGTGCCCAGAGCTGCGGTCTTTCTCAAGCCGAGTTACGATCTCCGCGTACAGATCTTCCGGTTCACGCAGCAATGCTGCAGCCCGGTCCTCGGCAGTGCGGTTCAAGTTGGGACGTGTGGAAAGCCAATACCTGTTTCCATCCTGATGAATGTACTGCCCCCTCTCGCTGACCCGACGCAGGGCATCGCCAAAGGTGGCCACGGTTTCTCCCGGTTGGGCACAGGCAAGTCTGATCCGCTCTGAACCAACACCTGGCGTGGCGCTCTCAGCCCCAGGAGCGGTCCCAATGTAGAGAGCACGGGCGACTCGCCGGCAAGCCGAGTAGCGGCCCATGTTTCGGACCTCCTGGTCGATTTTCAAGGGCAACGAGTTCGGTCCGTCTACATCCTGGCTGATGATGGGCTCCCATACATCAGGCAGATAGCGAGTCAGTTCACTCTTCACGGCATGGTCATCCATTGGGATCGACGCAGGCATGATAAGCAGCCCCCCGTCTTGCGACTCCCAAAGACGGTGAATCACTTTCGCCAGCAGGCGCAACACACCACGGGTTCTCTGAAATTTGTCGAGCGTACTCCAGTCGTCGTAGAGCCTGCGAAACAACTCGGGGTGTATCGGATAGCTCGCTATAATCTCGTCCTGGTAGGCGCCCTCCCCACAATCACGAGGGAAGTCCTTGTCGTTGTCCCGATACATCTTCGCAAAGGCGTTGATAGTGGCGTCGCGAGCTGCGAAAGCATCTTTGCCGCTGAGAGGCTCAAAGAGTCGCCGTCTCACAATCTCGAATCCCTCATCACTCGTGGCTGCCCGCCAAGGTTTGGCGACGCGAGAGAATATGTTCTTCAGCACATCGAGCGCCTTGATGCCGTTCTCACCACCGATCTCGATTCGAGACTGGGGGACCGATGCCACAACGAGTGTCCTGGGAGCAGCCTTTGCGGCCTCGGTCAACGCCTGAGCAAAGCTTCCCTGTGAGTCGAATGTACCCGCTGGCAGATCGTTCTTGTCGAAGAGCTGCCGTGCATAAGCTACCCACTCATCGATGAGAATAAGGCAGGGACTGTAAGCACGAAAGAGCTTGCTCAAGGTATCTGAACCAGGGCTGGTTCCATTTTTATCGGAGTCAGCGACCATCGCGTAGCCCGGGGCTTTCCCGAGTTGCCATGCCATCTCACCCCAGATGGTGCGAACTTCGGTGCCATCAGACTTTACCGATACTTCTCCGGGTGAAAGCGCCGTGCCCACAAGCACCGCACGGTTGGCTTTGGGAGCGACGTTCACTCCCGCGTCTGAAAGAACCGGTTCAATGCCTTCCAGGCTTCCAGTCTCCACCCCGCTGAAGAGGTGAAAGAGAGCGAGCATGGAGTGCGTCTTTCCGCCTCCGAAGTTGGTTTGAAGTTCAAGCACGGGGTCACCCCCGGAATCATTCATGCGTTGTAGAGCTCCGGCCAGGAGGTCCCGCAAACCGATTGTTATGTAAGTTCGGCGATAGAACTCGTGCGGATCGAGGTACTCCTCTGATCCCCGGTCCTGGTAAACCTGCGCCAGGTCCGCCGCGAATTCAGCCTGCATATACTGTCCCGAGGCCACATCTTTGTGAGGGCTGATGATCTCCCGCCAAGGTTTCAGCCCGGCCTGCGGCATCCCATCCAGATTTAGCTGCTGATAGCGCGTCTTGTTACGAGCTTGCTCCTGGAAAACCTGCCTCTGGAGGTCCACTCGCAGCGTGCCGAGCTCTTCGGCAGGGTCAAAGGCGGAAACGGCCTGCAAGAGCCTTTGCATGGTATCGAGAGCGCGGTAGACATCATCTGAATTGAAGGGCTTTTCGTGTGCCCACTTGTTGCGGACCTCAATCAGCTCACCCACATAGGATCGCTCAACGTGCCCGAGCACATAGCGGAACACACTCTGCCAGTTGCCAGTCATCGCCACGAAGAGCGCTTGAGTGTCCCAATGGATGCTATCTCCATCGCGCCTGATGCCTCGGATACGATTTGTGACATCATCAACCCAATAGCTGCCGAGCTTTGACTTCAACTCTCGCTCAACAAAGGGGGTCAGCCCAGTTTTGGTATGGTCGAGTCCTTTGCGGATTCGGTCCCTGTTACTCATGGTCATTGTTCAATTCCCTCAATCAAAGAGTTCAGCCTGCGTGCCGGATGTAGACGTGGATTCGGTTTTACTGGCAAGCTTCTCCAACTCCGGCCATGCGATAACCAGGCCGTTGTAAGCACGAGCTTCCTCAGCCCACTTGTTGCGCTCGCAAGTAGTGTAGAGACGGTAGGCAAGGTTCCGCGCCTGCTCCGCCATTGGGCCAAGCTTCTTCAAAAGCGTTGCTGCGGCCTCCTCGCCGTCTTCTTCCAGTCGTTTGATAAGATGCTGGGTCGCCTCCCAGACCGTAAGACGCTTGTCGGCCTCCGGGTCCCAATCTTTGGGCAATTCTGCTCGTGTGAAGAGCCGGACCTTGCCTGCGGCGGAGTGAAGGACGCCTGCCTCTTGCACACCCTGCACGGATACGTTTCGGGCACGAGCAAGATTATCGGCCTCTCCGAAGGGACCGGCCTGGTATTGGTGGGTCTCGAACCAGGTCACGGCAAAGCGGGTGTCACCGTCGAGTGCGCCCTCTTCAGCACCCAAAGATTCGTCGAGCACCTGGTTGATAAGTTGGAGGGCACTTCGAACCGTCATAGCCGAGCCGTCGGCCTCGATGACTTTCTTGTACTTGGAGAAAACCGCCATGCCTGGGCCGATGGAGGATTGAGCGAGGTCAACGGGAGCAATGTTGCTCTTCTGGAGGTTTTGGAGTGCGCTGGGAAGCTCGGCGCGAAGAGTACGAATGAAGTCGCGGCGGGTTGTTATCGGTGCGTCCTCTGGGCGCTTGCGGCAGACGAGCACGATGCTAGAAGCAAGCACATTGCTCCCAGTCTTCAAACCTTGGTCGCGCTCCGTGCGTATGGGCCATGTACCAATTATGTTTAATCCAGCCTCTATGACAGCATCTAGGAAAGTTTCCCAACCAGTGCTAACAGTGCCTTCATCTTTTTTGCTTTCAGATTGCTTAAAGGCGTAGTAGATGGTCACAGGAAAAGCAGGGTGAGCTTGTTCTGCGATCCGTTGCATCGCCGAAGTCATCCCACCCATGAAAAATTTCTCAGCTTGTACTTTTCCACCATGACGATGGGCAGCCGACACCAGTTCCTCAGACTTGGGAACCACTATGGTACTGAGTAGTTTTGGATATATATCCTTAAGGCAGGGTCGAAGCCAAACATAAAAGAAGTCTGATAGCTCTGCGTACCCAATATTATCGAAGTATGGTGGATCCGTAGAAACAATCCGCCTTTTACTTTGAATTTGCTTTTGTGCGTCCATTTGGACAGCAATACCAACCTGCGAAGCAGGTAAGGAAGTTTCAAGCACTTTGCAAATCCAGTTGATTGCACCCGACCAGTTGCCAGTCGAATCTGAAAACGGATTTGCTTCAGCATGGTCCCACACCATCCGAAGTGCGTTACGTCCAAATGTCTGTACGATAAAATTGCCTGCCCATGGTGTTAGAGAAGACCAATAGTTGACACTACGTCCAACACCGAGTCCAGTGTAGGTAGCGATTGCATCAGCATAATCATGAGCAAAACTATCAGCGTCACTGTATCCCAATCGCGGAGCGCGATAAAAGTCTATTGCTGCATCTTTCCGCACCTTCTTCCAACACTCTCGCACTAACTCACTAAACGTGACGAGTGCAGTTTGCTGTCGGGAAGTAAATGCATCACCCCATTGAAACATTCCGTACATCGGCAACCTATCGACATCATGGCATTTTGTTGGAACTGGAATGTTGGGCTTCCCAATAGGCTCTGGCGGAAAAGCCAAGGACTCCGATTGACTCTGTGGATCAAGAAAAACACGCTCCGACCTACCTTCCGCAATTATCGCTAAAAGGCGTCGCCCCATTCTTCCTGCCTGAGCTTCGGAACGAATGTATGCAGTATTGATAACAGAGCCAGATATTAGACATTGAAAAACTCCACGGCCTGTCTTAGTACCAGATTTAGAGATCATTGGGTGGAGTGGTACTCTGCGTCGTATTCTAAATAAATAAACGCTGCCATTAACGATTGGTTCAACATAGGCTTCTTTCCCTTTTATTGTACTGAGTATAAAAGTAGAAATCAATGGCACGTCCACCTGACTAAACGCTGGATTTGGACTCTTCACCGTCCTTGCCCAAAGCCAGGCAATCACCGTAAGTTCTTGCCCGCGATATTTCTCAAGATCAGGACGCTCGGTGACCATTTCATTCGTGATTTTAACTTTTGGGTATAAGTGTCCAATTCGCTCATCAGCCTCGTCTCGCATCCACTCGGCATAATAGCGAACGTCCTCGGCAAGACCACCCGCACTCTTCCACTCCTTTTCAATGAGTGATTTCTTACTGTGAGCTTCGAGGTTCACGGGCGGCATCCCTGCAAACTTGGGGGGGATTTCAATCATTGCCTTGTTAATAAGTACTGCAACCGGGTTCAGGTCTGATGCGCAGGACTCCAATCCCAATCGTTGAGCTTCCAAAGGTAATGTGCCACCGCCTGCAAAGGGGTCGTGGAAGGCGGGAAGCTTTTCTGGATCTTCCCCCGTCTCCTCACAAGTTCGTGCCCATGATTTCTTGATCTCGGCCCGAGCCTGATTGAGCACCTCTTCGTTGTTGGTGTTCTCCCACTTCACCAGTTCACGAATCAGATCAAAGAGGCGTTCTCGCTCTTTCACTACTTCTTCATCGCTGAGTCCCGGAATGGAGCCTGGATCGTCCACCATCTGGGCAAAGATAACAGCTCGTGCTGCTGCGAGAGGGCGCCGTGCCCACCACAGATGCAGGGTGCTTGGGTGACCATGCCGAATTGACTTTTCGCGTTTACAGGCGGCGTTGATATCATCAAGAGGGAGCGCCACCTCAATCAGCTTCTTTCGAGAAGTACTCATGTGGATGCCTTCTTCAGTTTAAATGATGATTTGGCACAAAGGAACTTCTCGCCTGGACCAGACAAGTAGAGAAAGCTCTGTGGTGGATGGAATCGACCCGCTTCGCTAAGCTTACGAAGCCCTTGAGGAGTGGAAGCATGTTCGTAGGCACCCAAGACAAATACACCTAGTGTTTCACAGTTTGCACAATAGCTTTTGACTTCTTCTCTCGAAAGACAGAAGAGCTTATGTTGCTGCAGAGCCTCATCTCTCGTGATCGCACCAATCTTGATTATCGGTGCTCTTCCAACGATGGCTGAAACAGGTGCCTTCGCCCAAAGATATATCCAATCGGGCGTACCTGTGCGTGGATATCGTTTCCTAATCACTCGTTTTAATGAACCGTTGCTGATCTTCTCCAGGTCGGTGGGAGAAAAGGAAACGACAACAGAACATAAACGCGATTCTGCTTTGAAAGTGATCATGCGGGTGTCGCTCCATGATTCAGTAGATCATCCAGCTTGTAGGCCGTTGCTACTTCGCCAAACCCGGGTTCTTTGAATGGGAAGGCGCGGATGTAGGTCAGCTCGGATACTGCATCCCCATAGATTATGGCTACTGCCAGAATGAACTGGTCGGGCGCGTTCACAGCACACCGTACTTCGTTAGTAGTCAGCGTGACCTTATCTGCACCCTTGGCTCTGCCCTTCACCTCAATGAAGCGAAGTGTGCCTTCGGCGTCCTGGGACTCAATGTCGTAGCCAATACCTTTTGTGGCGCTCACGTCTTTAGGAACGCAGTCCAGAGAGCGCTCAGCCTCCATAACCGCTGCCATCGCCAACGCCTCAACCCGCTTACGTGCCTCAGCATCTACTCCGTCATCAGGCGAAACCGGTGCATGGCCCTGGTGCTTCAGCAAGAGTCCCGCGGGGATAATGAGCGCGCCACCTTTGACCTGCGGTGGACCCGCCATGATCTGCCTCTCCTTTTGCAGCTCATCCAGTCGTGACTGGAGCCGGTCAGCGAGCTTGTCGGCGCGTTCCTGCGCAACGTGGGCAGGTAGTCGAGTGTTCTTGCCGGCACGTTCCTTGTGTTTGAGCATCTGGGCGCGGTGATCCCAATGGTTGATCTCTTTTGTGAGCCGAGCCTTGACCTGCTGCTCCACGCGATCGGTCTGCTCCATACGCTGTGCTTTGATCTCATTTACATGCTCAGGGATCACATCGGTGATGGCGTATCCCATGACCTCGTTGTCCCAGTCTTGCCGCAGCCACTGCGCGTCCAACTCGGCTTCAATCAAGGAGTGTTCGTTTTCGGCCAAAGGACGGTAATCAAGATAGGGCGCTGCGCCTGCTGATCGGTAGTTGCCGTCGGGTCCAACCTCAACAAACTGAAGGCGCTTGGAGATGGTCAGGAAGTCCCCGTCTCGACCCCGACGACCATCATGGATTTCGTGCTCCAGGTAGAAGAGTATTCGTGGCGTCTCACTCGCGTCAGCTTCATCCACCAAGACAGCACCACGCTTCATCAGCTCGCCGTGCTTTTCTAGGACGAGGTCGATGGTGGCATCAAGAAGCGGGCTGCCAGGGCAGACCAGTTCGGCGCGAGGCTGCTGGTCAACCATGTCTTTCTCGAAACATATGCGCTCGTAACGTTCACCAAGCGGGGCGCCCATTCCTATCTGCCGATCCCGGCGACGCAGAGCTACAGGGACACGGGAGACCTCCCATCGGCCCGACTCACGGCGGTGGACCTTACCACCCAGGCGGGGGAAGGCATCGAGGAAGAAGGCTTGAATGAAGTGAGGCTGGAGTCTGCGGGCATGGGCGCGTTCCATCTCCTCTCGGATGCTCTGAATGTGCGTGGTGTCCATCGAGTCGTTGACCAAAGCCCTTTCATCGAGAATCTCCAGGAGATGGTCATGGTTGATGACGCCGTCTACCGCTTCGTTGAGGCGTGCCTTGACCTCGGGGTCGTTGCCGTAGCAAATCGCATCCATGAGCATCTCACGAAGGGCTTTCTGATCGAAGAGCCTGCCGAGTACGTCGTAGACCTTGCCGCCGAGGGCTTCACGCTCGGCTTCGAGCTTCTCCAGCAGGCGGACGTATACATCGCCCTCACGGGTATCTTTGGCGATCAAGTTCCACAAGTGACAGACCTCGGCCTGGCCGATGCGGTGAATGCGACCGAAGCGCTGTTCCAGTCGGTTAGGATTCCAGGGCAAATCGTAGTTCACCATCAGGTGCGACCTCTGGAGGTTCACACCTTCGCCCGCGGCATCGTTGGCGACCAACACCAGGACTTCGGGGTCGTTCATGAACCCATTGACGATACTGCGTCGCTCTTCTCGGGTTACGGACCCGTGTATCTCTACGACGGCCTTGTCCCGCCCGAGCCGGTTTCGGATACGTCTGCCAAGATAAAAAAGGGTGTCCTTGAACTCACTGAAGATGACCAGCTTTCGACGGTTCCCGTCATCATCTGTCATCAATGGATCATCAAGGATTGTACTGAGTTGGTTCCACTTGGCATCTTGGCCTGAGCGCACCACCGTCCGGGCAAGCCCTTCCAGTCGTTTGAGTGTCTCGATCTCAATCTGAAGTTCTTCGATGGTCGCCGCTGCTGTAGCGTTGTCGATGAGTTGGGTCTCAAGATCCTCCCGCTCCTCCTGGGGAGCCTCATCGTAGGCATCATCAAAGTTGTCCTCAGTTATACCATCGAGCACAGAGTCAGAAAACTCCAGCTTAGCCTTCTCACCCTTGAGCAGGATGCGCGCCTCACGCAGGCGGCTCTCCAGCTTCTCGTGACGGCGCTTGAGTGATCTATAGATAGACTCAGGAGACGAAGCCAGACGACGTTGGAGGATCATCAAGGCAAAGCCCACGTTGACACGCCGTGTCCCTTCTCCTTCAGCGAATCGCTCGGCCCGGTTCATCTCCTCGCGAACGTAGTCCGTTACTTCTGTATACAGAGCCGCCTCGGGCGCCGACAGGTCATACTGAACAGTGTAGGAACGGCGCTCGGGGAAGAGAGGTTTGCCGTCGAACTTGTAGAGGTCCTCTTTGACCAAGCGGCGCATTAGATCTGAGGGGTCAGGCGTATGGACACCATCACGGAATTTGCCCTCGAAACGATCGCTATCCAACAGGGCGAGGAAAATCTGAAAGTCCTCGTTCTTCCCATTGTGCGGGGTTGCTGTCATCAGAAGAAAGTTCCGACAGTGTCTACCAACCAACTGGCCCAGCTTGTATCTCTTGGTGAGTTTGACCTCGTTGCCGAAGTAATGGCCGCTCATCCGATGGGCTTCATCAACGATGATGAGATCCCACTCGGTGGCGTGTATAAACTTTTCCTGCAGATCTTCGTTGCGGGAGAGTTGGTCCATCCGAGCGATGAGGTAGTTGTTGTGGTCGAAAGGGTTGGCCGTGCGTGAGCTTTGAATCATTTCTCGGTTAAGCAGATCGAAGTTCAGCCCAAACTTTTCATATAGCTCGTCTTGCCATTGATCCGTAAGGGACCCGGGAGAGATAATAAGGCATCGCTTGAGGTCACCCCGAACCATTAGCTCCTTGATGAGGAGTCCGGCCATGATGGTCTTACCGGCGCCAGGATCATCTGCGAGAAGAAAGCGCATCGGCTGACGAGGCAGCATCTCTTCATAGACTGCTGATATTTGATGCGGCAAGGGCATGATGATGCTGGTGGTGATCGCAACATATGGATCAAACAGCCAAGCAAGATTGATCCGATACGCTTCTGAGACAAGACGAAGGAGCGCACCGTCCCCATCAAAGGACCAGGGCTTACCGCCGGCGACAACCTCGATGCCCGGTTCATCGTCACGATAGATGAGGCGTTCTCCATACTGGCCAGAGGAGTCCTTGTAGACAAGCTTCATTGCCTGGTCTCCGATCCACTCTGCCGAGACGACGGTCGCAACACCAGTGGGCGAGATGCCGCTCATCCGCGCTCCAGCAGTCAATTCCTCTAGCTTCGCCATTCGTAAAATTCCTTTCCCATCCCTGGGGCGGGAGAAAGTAAATAGTACACATCAACATGGTCTGGGTTCAGGGGGAATTCGCGAACCGCCACGCCTTTAGTGGTGTGAAGATTCATCACGTCACGATTCTGGACAATCCACCCTGTCATGCCGAGCATCCCATCAATGACAATGCGGGCTTTCTCTTCCGGAGTTTTAGCGCCGGGAGCGTTCATAAATTTCCCCGTCAGTTTCGCTCAATCTGATAACCCGGCCAATCGAAGGGATACAATGAATCCAGATTTCACATAACCTTCAAACGCGCCTGACATTAAAGCGATTTCAGATCATAGGCCTCCGGCGATTCAACGTCAACGCGCAGCGCCGATACTCCGCACACAAAAATCCGTACGCACGGTCAATTTCCACACACCGGAAAAAATAATACACCGACCGGCATTTCACCGGCTGAGTGGGTCCCCTTTAAGGCGAGCCGAAGTCCCGGGGCCTTGCTTTGTCAGCCCAGAGGTTCAGACGGTAGGTCGGAAGTATGCGGGCGGTTTCTCATCCCGCGACCCAACAGGGAGCTGGTCGAGCACGACGAGGAGGAGGCCGAGAGCGAAGACACCTTGAAGTGGACTGTGCCTATAACCGTGCCCAGAATAATGGCCCATAACGGGAACTAACCGGAAGTATCCGGAAGTAACGAGAGGTGCGTGGAATGCATAAAAGCGAGATAATGCAAGGGAAGCGCCGTAATCTCGCATAGTTAGATGTTTCCGTTCGTTAGGGTTCGAACCCCGTCGCCCGCTAAATGAAAGATGGTCCATAAGGCATTGTTTTTGCGGGCCTTTTCTCATTTTACAAGCCTCAAATGACTGGATCTTTCAGGCCGTTGACAGATTTCTTGACAACTTTCTTGCTTTTCAAGCCCAGGGAGCAGGCGATCTACGGCGTCTTTCGCTGCCTGACCAGGGCTGTGCGTGTACCTCATCGTGACACGAATATCGGAATGGCCAAGGATTTTTTGTACGACTTCAAACGAAGTCCCATTCAGAACGAGCAGCGAAGCGAAGGAATGCCGAATGTCGTGAAAGCGAATGCGCTTCAATCCCGCCTTCACGCAAACTCGATGAAAGGGTTTACGAAATGAATATGCCGTCACTTGGTGCCCCTCTGGACTCACAATTGGTGCTAAACGCCTATCAGCATCAGAGGATGATTCTCCCAATTTGCTATTTCATGTTTTTAAGTTCACCATTCGTTGAGAATTTTCAAATTGACGGGGATAATAAATGCGAACGCCGGTAATTTTTTGGACTTTGCTTTTGGCTTGCCTGCTTTCTTTTTCTATTTCGTGCGGCGGAGGCGGAGACGACGATGATTCCGATGATGACGATGCTGGGGAAAGCGAATACGGGGCCTGCTGCGTCGATGGCGCCTGCTCAGTGACAACATACGCTGATTGTTCCGGTTCCTGGCAGGGACCGGGCACGAATTGCGATCCTAATCCGTGCGTTGACGACGACGTGGATGATGACGTTGACGACGATGTTGATGACGACGCGGATGATGACGTTGACGACGATGTTGATGACGACGCGGATGATGATACGGACGACGACACAGACGATGATGCGGACGATGACGTAGATGATGATGACACAACGGAGCCGACAACAACGACGACTGTCGAACCAACGACCACAACGACGCAGGAGCCGACCACGACGACCACGGTTGCACCGACGACAACAACGACGCAGGAGCCAACCACGACGACCACGGTTGCGCCAACAACCACAACGACGCAGGAGCCGACCACGACGACCACGGTTGAGCCAACAACCACAACAACCACGCAGGAACCGACCACAACGACAATTGTCACAACAACTTCGACAACAACCACGACAGGGAATCCCGACGCCGAGGAAGTTATCGTGCCTGCAGGTACTTTTTGGATGGGTTGCGAACCGGACGACTCTGAATGTGAATTAAATCCGAACGAACATCCTCGACACGAAGTAGAAATGTCGGAATACTACATTGACGTGTTTGAAGTAACCAATGAGAAATACGCCCAATACATGAACCTGCATAATCCTTTGAATGATTGCTATGACTACACATGTGTGGAATCGTCTCATAAGGCCAGTAGCAAAGGGATATATGAGGAAAGCGGAGTCTGGATGGTTGACGAAAGATATGAGTCTCGTCCTGTAGTTGGCGTAACATGGTATGGTGCGTTAGCGTATTGCGAAGCACAGGATAAGTCTTTGCCGACAGAAGCGCAATGGGAAAAAGCGGCAAAAGGTGGAGATGAGCATTACATCTATCCCTGGGGTAATACATGGAACTATTATTCGACTAACTGGGCCAATCAGATGGACGAATATGAAAGAATTTCAGAGTTGCCGAAGACAACTCCAGTGGGTTATTTTAATGGCGACATTTATGATGAAGGTACTATGTGGGAATACCAAACCATGGATGGACGCAGTCCTTACGGAGCACATGACATGCTCGGCAATGTTGACGAATGGGTCTATGATAGCTATCAAGCTGATTACTATTCTCAAACGCCCGCTGGAGGTTGGGTAGATCCTGTTGGCCCGGATGAAGTCAACCGCAAGGTATTTAAGGGAGGTAACTGGAATAATTCAAATCCAAGCTGGGAACAGAGAAACAGCCTTAGAGAAAATGAGCTTTCTTTTGATTCCAATGGTAGAATCGGTTTTCGATGTGCATTTGCCTCACCAACGACTACTTCCACAACAACGACTACGATTGCACCAACAACGACAACCACGGTTGCACCGACGACCACAACCACGCAGGAACCGACCACGACAACCACGGTTGCGCCAACAACCACAACGACGCAGGATCCAACCACGACGACCACGGTTGCGCCAACAACCACAACGACGCAGAATCCGACCACAACAACTATCGAGACTACAACGACGACGGTTGCGCCGACCACGACCACGACGACCACGTCCACAACGACAACAACGGCGTGTCCGGGATGTTACATTGGAGAGACTTGTTTGGCGGAAGATGAGGTTAATCCCGACAATATCTGCGAAATATGCAAACCCGATCAGGATCGCTTCGACTGGTCCTCAAACGACGGCGAATTGTGTGACGATGAAGAATTCTGCAACGGAACGGATGCCTGCCTGGAGCGCACTTGTTCCGATCATTCAGGCGACCCCTGCCCGGATGATGGCTTATGGTGCACCGGTGTGGAAGGCTGCAACGACATTCTTGAAGAATGTGAGCAGCTCAACATCCCGGAATGTCCTGATGACAACCTGTTCTGTACCGGAAATGAATTCTGCGACGAGGTAAATGATCTGTGCGACAGCGAAGGCGATCCATGCGAAGATGGAACGATTTGCGATGAAGAGAACAATGTTTGCGTGACGACAACGACGACGACAAGCACATCCACTTCGACAACGACAACCGTTGAAACTACAACAACCACGACCCAGGAACCAACCACGACGACTACAGTAGAACCGACCACAACAACCACGACAGGGAATCCCGACGACGAGGAGGTTTCCGTGCCCGAGGGCGCATTCCAGATGGGTTGCGAGCCGGAGGATGAAAATTGCTCAAATAATGAATCGCCCCGCCACGAGGTCTGGTTGTCCGCGTATTCCATCGATACATACGAAGTGACCAACGAAAGTTACGCGGAGTTTCTGACTTGGCACGGCAACGTCTGCGAGGGGTACGGGTGCGTGGGTGCGGATTCTTCTTCTCTGCGCCTCAGCGAATCCGACGGCGTCTGGTCAGTCGATTCCGGTTATGAAGATCATCCTCTGGTAGAAGTGACTTGGTACGGCGCAAGGGCTTATTGCGAGTCGCAAGGCAAGCGTTTGCCGACGGAAGCCGAGTGGGAAAAGGCCGCCAAGGGCGCTGCGGAACACTACATCTACCCTTGGGGCGACACGATGATCACCAATGCCGCAAATTACAGGGACTCCGGCGACCCCTACGATAATGATACGACGCCGGTTGGATACTTCGACGGCAGCGACCACGGCGGCGCGTATCAGACAACTGATGGACGCAGTCCTTATGGCGCGCACGATATGGCTGGCAATGTGTGGGAATGGGTGAACGACTGGTACTCGTCAACCTACTATTCCACCAGCCCATCAACCGATCCTCCGGGACCGGTTTCCGGTGGGTACCGTGTTTTGCGCGGCGGTTGCCGGGGCTATGGTTTCATGTACCTGCGTGCGTCGGACCGGGCCTCGGGCGTCCCTCGCAACACGTACGGCTACTACGGGTTCCGTTGTTCCCGGGACTGATTTACCCTTGAGCTCTTTTACCCTTTGAAAGGGGTTTCCAAAGGGGTATCCCCTTTGGTGGGACTTGGGGCGAAGATGAGAATCTTCATTTCAAGGGCGATGCCCGCCCCTACGGCGCAGCCTGGGACATTGGCGCTGATGAATGGACGCCGTGATGGGTTTCTTTTTGCAGTTTGTCAATTGACAGATTTTCGGCGAATTTTCGTGCATTGAAACAAATTTTCCGGCACTGAAAACAACTTTGAAAGCGCCGTAAGTGATTGAAATAGTGGCAATGTGGCGTAATACCAGAGTTTTTCTCATTTCATCGATTCGCTTTCGAACCCCGTCGCCCGCTAAAGCGAAAAGGCCGGTAACTACTGAAAGTTGCTGGCTTTTTCTTATTTTGCCCTTCGGAAACCTGTTGGTTTGCAACGAGTTTTCTACTAAAGTCGGCGATACTGACTCGCCGCCGCGATCACCGTCGAGTTGCGGCATTATATTCCGCAGGTCCGTCGCGTCATCGATCAGGCCGAACGCCGCGTACTCAAGGGTGAGACCCTCCCGCCCGCGGAGAAGCTCGTCTCCATCTTCGAGCCGCATACCGACATTATCGTCAAGGATCGGCGGGATACATACTTCGAACACAAGGTCGTGCTCACCGGCGGCGCTTCGGATCTGCTCACCGATCTCGTTGTCGAAAAAGGCAATCCGGCGGACTCAAGTCTGGCCGAAAAGATGATCGTTCGGCAAAAAGAGATTTACGGACGTGCGCCGCGTCAGGCCGCCTTCGACGGCGGCTTTGCCTCCAAGGACAACCTGAAGGACATCAAGGCGCTCGACGTCAAAGACGTCGCCTTCCACAAGAAACGGGGACTGAAGATCGACGACATGGCGAAGAGCGCCTGAGTCTATAAGCGCCTGCACAATTTCCGCACCGGAATCGAGGGCAAAGCTGCACGCAAAGCATGAATCCAATAGGGAGATGGCGCACCGGCAAGGCTCAATCAACGATTATTGCGCCTCATGCGACAACCGCATCAGCCAATCGGACTGCCCGGTCGCTCGAAAACCCCCATTACGGGACAGGAACTTATTAATTTTTTCTTTTCACAATTCTTTTGCTTTCGGGTATAATTTCGATGGCTCACGGTGAAAATTGTCTGTTGTGAATATTTCACTCGGAGGTGATTGCGTTATGAGTCCAAACCCTGCTCAGTTCCTTAACCTGGAACCTGAATTCACCAATCCAAAATTGGCCCAAACGGTTATTCTGCCCGTTCCTTACGAGGGAGGCGCCTCGCATGGAAAGGGCGCAGCGAACGGTCCGAGGGCCATTATCGAGGTTTCACGCAATATTGAACTCTACGATGAAGTCTACGGAAAAGAGATTCACACTGGCGGTATCGCAACATTAGCGCCTGTCGATACATCAGGAGATCCCCGGACAGTTATGGAAAATATCCGGGCGGAGGCGGCGAAGTGGATGAAAAACGGTAAATTCCTTATCGGTATCGGCGGAGATCATTCTGTCACCTTCGGCCTGTTTGGCGGCGTTCAAGAAGCGCATCCTGACATAGCGTGCATCCAGATCGATGCCCGCCCGGATTTGCGTAATATCTATGCGAATGATCCGCTCAGCCATGTCTGCGTGATGTCGCGGATTCGCGAACTTAAGGCCCAGACTCTTCACCTCGGCATTCGAAGCATGAACGCCGCTGAAGCGCAGCGTATTAAAAACGAGAAAATCGAAACCGTACGAATGCAGGAGTTCTATCAGAAAAAAGTGGATATCGGAAGAATCCTGGCCACGATCGGCGAGCGGGTTTATCTCACTATTGACTTGGGTTGCCTGGATTGGTCGGTTATCCGCTCAACCGGCACGCTGGAGCCGGGAGGCTTCACCTGGCGTGAAATGCTTGAGCTTCTCGATATGATTTTCAAAGACAAGAATGTTGTGGCCTGCGACGTGATGGAACTGGCTCCAAAAGAAAACGACGTCAACTCGGCCTTCGCCGCTGCCCGGCTCGTTTTCAAGCTCATCGCCATGAAGCACAGTATCGAGCACATTGTCCGCATGGATGGCCTGGTCATTTAAAGCGTCCGAAAAATAGCGAGGGCATCTCTTTTCACTTTGGGTCATGGCATAATTCTGTCTGTTCATGTATAGGCAAATATGGTTTGAATTGCTTTCCAGGAGTCTTCATATGTCCAATCCTTTACAACTCGACAAATCTCAGGCGCTTTACACGCAGGCCAAAAACTTGATTCCCGGCGGCATGCTGGGCATTCGTCGCCCGTATAATTTCGTGCCCGATGAATATCCCGTCTTCATCGCCTCGGGCAAAGGCGGTCGCGTGACGGACGTGGACGGCAACGAATACGTCGATATGCTTTGTTCCTACGGCCCGATCATCCTCGGGCATTGTGAAAAAGAGATCGACGACGCGGTCATTGAGCACATCCGATCAAGCGGTTTCTGCTTTTCCCTCGTTCACGAATCCCAGAATCGCCTGGTCGAAACCCTGCGTCGCGTCATCCCATGCTGCGAAATGGGCATCATCGTCAAAACAGGCTCGGACGCCACAACGTGCGCGGTGCGCATTTCCCGCGGATTTACGAAAAAACTCAAGGTGCTGCGTTGCGGCTATCACGGCTGGCACGACTGGTGCGTCGAAGTGAAAGGCGGCGTCCCGCCAAAACTTTACGAGGACACGCACGAGTTTCCTTACAACGATCTGGACGCCCTGGAGGCGCTCCTGAAAGAACATTCGGGCGATGTGGCGTGCGTGATTATTACTCCCGTCGGCCATCCTTTGGCGCGGCCGGTCGAAGCGCCGAAACCGGGTTATCTCGAAGGCGTCCGCGAACTGGCCGACCGGCACGAGTGCGTCCTCGTGTTCGACGAAATCCGCACCGGTTTCCGGGCCGCTTTGGGCGGGGCGCAGGAGCGTTACGGCGTGACGCCGGATTTGGCCACGGTGGGCAAAGCTATGGCCAACGGCTATCCCATCGCGGCGGTGGTGGGCAAATCGGATATCATGCGCATCGCCGAAAAAGAGGTCTTCATTTCCAGCACGTATTTCCCCAACAGCACCGAGACGATCGCCGCCCTCAAAACAATAGAAATCCTCGAACGTGAGAACGTCATGGATGGCATCTGGCGACGCGGCGAGGATTTCCTGAATCGCTTGCGCGCCATCGCGGAAGGCAGCGCAACAGACGCGCATGTTTCGGGAATACCGCCAATGCCCTTCGTGACCTTCCCGTCGAAGCAAGACAAGTCCCATAAATGGCAACGAAAAACTTTTTATACAGAGTTGATCCGGCGCGGCGTCTTCATGCAGCCCTTTCACCACAGCTACATCGCCTGGCGGCATACGGATGCGGATCTTGAGCAGGTGCTGGGCGCGGCGGAAGAAGCGCTGAAAGTTGTGGCAAAAGGGCATTCGTAAGATGGATTTGTTAGCCGACCTTAACTATTAAACACCGTCATTTTGATCATCGTTGATCCTGGTTGAAAAAAGTTGCCTTTGCCGACAACCGCTTGGTTTTCACTTTCGAAATCCTGTGCTATGAGTTAGCGGTGTACCGAATTCAATAATTTAAATCGGGCGGGGAAAAATGGCTGAGAAGATCAAACTTGGCGGGATTCTTTTAGACGCCGGCATCATTCAAGAAGATCATATCGAGAAAGCATTGGCGAAGCAGAAAGAGTTGGGCCTCCGTTTCGGCGAAGCCCTTCTGAAGCTCGGCGCCATTAAAGCCGAAGACATTGCCTGGGCTTTGTCGCAGCAACTCGATATTCCACTGATTCACGTGAGCGCCTCATCAGTTGATATCAATGCCGTTGCCCTGGTTCCGATTGAAATCGCCAAAAAGCATACACTCGTTCCCTACCTGTTGATGGAAGACGAACTGACCATCATCATAGACGATCCTTTCAAGGAAGATGCCGTAAAGGATGTTCAAGCTGTCAGCCGTCGCAAGGTGAATCTGGCCGTTGGCATGGCCGACGAAATTCTGGCGATCCTTGATGAAGTCTATGAAATGGCTTCATCTCATTTTGCCGATTCGGCTGCGCCCGGGCAGGCTGCCAAGCCGCGGATCAACATCGACAAGATCGTCAACGAAATCATCGAAAAGCCCGTATCCATGATCGATCTCGACCAGGAAGGCATGAGCGAGGCCATCGGCGAATTGGGTCAACGCAAACCTGAAGGAATATCCACCAAGCTTTCGGAAATATTTTTTGCCGAACCCAAACTCAGGATCGCCGTTGTGAAATCTCTGGCGCGAATAGGCGACAAAGTATCCGAAAAAATCCTCATCCCCGCCGCTAAATTCCAGGAAAACTTTACTTCCATGGGTCACATCGTCAGCGCCTACAACAGGGATTACGAACTGCGCGACGCGGCATTGAAGGGCCTTGGGAATTTGGGGACAAAAAACGCCCGCTCAACCTTAAAATTAATGATCCGCTGCTGGGCTTTCCCCTTATTCAGAATCTTCATGTTCCCGATTTTCAAATTGGGCAAAGTCCGTCCCATGATCGATACCGCGCGCAACTCATTGGTGCGCGTTGAAATGCGCTTGAATGAAGCCAAAGTGGCAAAAGACGAAGAGACGACTGACCCGAGAATGGGCGACGACAATTCTTCCAAGGAGTGATTAATGCCTGTTATTGACCGATATTTTAAATTCGTCACCGAAAGCAATGCGAGCGATTTGCACCTCACAACGGGTTCTCCGCCCATGGTGCGTGTTCATGGCGAGTTGAAAAGCATCAACCACCCGCCTTTCAAAAACGAAGATCTGTATAAAATCATTACAGAGATAATGAATGATCGCGTGAGAAAGGAATTTGAGGAAAAAAACAGGCCGACTTCATATATGTCCTTGGAGACGCGGGCCGATTTCGCTGCAACGCTTTCACGCAACGCGTTGGCGTCGGGTTTGTCTCACGACTGATTCCGAGCAAGGTTCTGAGCATGACGGACCTGAATATGCCCAAGGCCCTTTACGGATTCACCAAACTCACCAAAGGGCTCGTGGTCGTGACGGGACCCACGGGGTCGGGGAAATCGACGACCCTCGCCGCCATCATCAACGAAATCAACGAAAACCGGTGCGATCACATTCTTACTGTCGAGGATCCGATAGAATTCGTTCACAAGAACAAAAAGGCTTTGGTGAACCAGCGGCAAATCGGCGAAAATGTCGACTCGTTCAGCGACGCGCTCCGGGCCGCCTTGCGCGAAGACCCCGACATAATCCTCGTCGGCGAGATGCGTGATCTGGAAACAATTTCCCTGGCCATCTCCGCCGCGGAAACGGGCCATCTGGTTTTCGGAACCCTGCACACCAGCAGCGCCGTGAAAACCGTGGACCGCATCATCGATGCTTTTCCCGCAGACATGCAAGAGCAGATTCGGGTGATGCTTTCTGAGTCGCTCAAAGGCGTTGTGGCGCAGGTCCTTCTTCCAACGGCGGACGGCAAAGGGCGCATAGCCGCCCTGGAAATTCTCATGTCCACCCCGGCGCTGGCGAACATCATACGCGATAAAAAGTCTTTCCAGATTCCTTCGCTGATTCAGACCAGCAAGAGTATCGGCATGCAGCTCATGGACCAGGCGCTGACGGATCTGCTCGAAAGAAAGAAGATCCATGGCCTCGACGCCTACATGGCCGCCGTGGACAAAAAGTCTTTCGTCCGCTTCCTGACTCCACAGGAAAAAGATCAAATCGGATTGAAGCCGGAGTTGAGCTAGCGCTGACCGTGTTTTTTCTGCCAAACATCGAAGCTTGTTTGGTTAATTCACAAATTCAACGATCTCTGTATTTCAAGATCGATTTTCGGTGATTTTCGCATCTCAGGCAAAACCGGCGGCAATTCATCTTCTGTGAACAGCGGTCCAGCGAGTATCTCCTCAAGAAGTTTCCGCTGCCTGGAATATGTGTTCACCGTTTCATCCAAAATGGCCAACAACTTGAGTAATTCCGTCGTAAAATCCGGCGTCCAGGATTCAGGACCAATGTCATCCAAAGGGGAAGATTTTCTGCCTCTGGGCGTTTTCATACGATTCGCCAACCATGACTGGACAACTTTCAAACCCGAAACTTTGAACTCCCAGACTTCCCTCCTTACGGGTGCAAACTCGCCTTCGCCCACTCGCAGCACTTCCGTGGACTCGTTATATCCGAAATCGTCCGGGCATTTGGCGGGAGAATTCGGCACATGTTTTGTGCATCGAATTTTTCCACGCGGAATTGCACCCTTCTTTCGACCCTGTCCAGAGAATCGCTCACCGTATGTGTGGAGCCATATCAAACGCCGACCGATCTTTTTCATCTTTTCAAACAGTTCCCGATTTTTCGTCAACGGTACTCGTATTTCCTGTTTTCCCAACTCATCCCAAAACCGTTTGGCATATCCTGGATGCGCCAGAACACCGTAAAGATAAGCCGAAAAGTCTTCAGGTTTTATTTTGCGTGCGAAATCGTAATGTTGAGTCAGCAGTCCGAGAACCCCAATATTAATATTTGGGGATTTTAAATCTCGGTCCCGGTATAAGGGGACAACATCTTTAGCGCCTCTGCCGCAAAAGAAATGCAAATCAGGGGGAGCCGCAGCTACCGTCAGCGCGGGGCCAGCGCCAATAGGCTGAGTAAAAACACTCGCAAAATACAGTTGCTTTTCACTGTGACAAAGCCATATTGCCGGCCTTGGTCGAGAAATCAATCGACCATCTGCAATTATTTTTTGGTTATCAAACGATCTATATGAATAATCCATCAAGGGAGGTATTGATGCATTTCGCGGTTCTTTTGCGATCGGAATAGTCCGGTTATTTTCTGTGAGACGTACACAATAGCTTTGATCAATTTTTCGATCCCCAGATTCTTTAAAAGCGATTCCTCGATTGTCGGCCCTTAATAGGCTATCCCATCTGTGTTTAAGTATTTCCTCATCAGGCGCAATTGGCCATTTGCGCTTCATTTGCACACCCGAATGTTGCCAGGGCATTAGGTCCGTTAAAAGCGGCCAGGAGAAGAATTTTCCCGTACCGTTAGGTTTGAAATTTCCCTGCCATTCTTCCGGGCACTTACGCCACTTAAGGGGCTTGAAGCCGGATATGGAGTCCAAAGCGTCGAGCTTATCCTTTTTTGACCCTCTGATACGGACGTAGCGCGTTGTTGCAGGCTCTTCTTTTTTCTCCGACGCATTCCTGAGCGCAATACAGATTGCCACCGGCGTCTGAATCGCAAAGATATTTTTCCCCTTTCGGGTTCCTCTTCCTTCTCCCCCAAGATCGATTATCCATATTTCGTCGCAGGTGCGGCGCATGTGCTCTCGCATACCGGAAAAAGCATCGCCCTCAAGATACGATGATGCGGAAATGAAAGAGACGATTCCCGGACCTTGGGAAGTCATATGCTCAAGAACCTTCCACAACGCCCAACGCCAGAAATATATATAAAGGTTGTAGAGATTTTTTATATCTCCGCCATGTCCTGCTTTGACCGCGGGTTCAATGAAGTCTTTTAAGATCGGCTTTTCGCCCGGACGATTTTCATCGCCATACCGGACCCAGCCGCCCGTGCGGACTTTATAATGAGGATCTGAATTATCCGCCGCATCGTGACGATCATAGGGCGGATTTCCAAGGCAAACGAAAACCGGAACCTTCTCCTTTACCCTTAATGCCAAACGATGCTGATTGCTGATTTCCCTGAGGATGGTTGTCAACTGAATCGGCTTGGCAAAAGGAGATTCCAGCGTGTCAGTCAAATACACTCCGAGGCCGTCTTTGGGAAGCGATGCCCCTCGGTCGATCAACGCGCGGCTGACCCGTAATTCCGAAACGGAGTAAGGGCCGACCATAATTTCAAAACCAAACAGGTTTTTTGCCAGGATCGAAGCACGCCCAGGGACAGCCCCTTTCCCTTCTTCGTCTTCAACACGATCCAGGGCGTGATCAATGACTCCAAGCAGGTATGTGCCCGTACCGACGGCGGGATCAAGCGTTATGACATCATTATCCGCGAAACCCGTCTGTTTATCGAATCTCTCCCGAAGCAACTCGTCAACCAAGCGTACCTGCGCGCGAACAACCTCAACAGGCGTATAGTAAACTCCAGAGTCTTTTCGCATCTTCGGATCGTAAACGGCGAGAAAATCCTCGTAGAAATACAGCCAGGGGTCTTCCTTTTTCCCATTGGCCATCACCTTTTCCGGAATGGCGTTCACGACGCGTTGAAGCAATTTCAACGACGGTGGTATTTCCTCCCTGGCCAACGGGTCAGTCAGAATTTCCAACGCCTTTGAAAGCAATGTATGCTTGGCATATAGCTTCTTGACGGCATCATCGATGTCGGTGACCGCGGCGCCTTCGGATTTTGCCAAAAGAAGCGCAAAGGTCACTGTCTGTGCGTATGCGTCGGCGAAACGCGCGTTGCTTGCGTCTGGAAATAAAAGCTGTCGCCAGTCATTGGCAATGGCTGTGAGTGGAGATGAGTTATCGGTGAGGGCATCCGTCACATCGTCGCGCAGCATACGGCATAATGGAGCCAGAAGGGCGGCCAGTCCCTCCGGTTCATCCGGCGCTATTGGATTCCAAGTGATAAAATCCGTAATAAGCCGAGCCAGGGCAAGGGCGTCATTTTTCTGAATCGCTTTCTTGCCGTCGCTTGCGATGTCGCCTGAAAGACGAACCGCGCGACCGACACGTTCCCCATTTCTATAAAGCACCCAGTCATTCCCATCGCAATATATTAGGTTTGGTATGGCCTTAAAGCGCATCCATTGATTTTTGTCATGTCCTCTATAACGAGCCGGATCGACGCCCTTTCCTGTTTCCTTCAATTCCATGTAACCCTGAAGCACTCCGTCGAGCAAAACCGCATAATCAGGAATGCCAAGCCTGTGTAGCTTTGATTCTCCTTTTGCAATTATCTCCTGAGAGGTCGCCTGGCCAACCTCTTTCAGAAATATTTCAAGGGGCGAACGCAGTTGGTCCTCCGGGTGACCGTCAACCAATGCAGACATTTTCTTATGCACCGTCTCTGCAAATGACTGCAATGCCTTATACACTGCTGTTTCAAGCGGCGTCATTTTTTGAATTGTCATTTTGCACACCTTTCAGATAGCCGGTCAATGCGACTTGAACTATCGTACTTTTATAACGAATAGACAACAACTCGGAGCTTTTCATGTTTTCAAAGCTCCACATTGGAGTTAAGCTCTAGCAGGATTAATCGGGGCTATGCTATGAACAAAATAAATCAATTGAAATGGCTGATGCGAATTCTGTCGCTGGCGATGGGGAGCGGCTTCGGATTGTCGCACCTGTTTTTCCCTGCCGCTTATTTCGGTTTTCTAAGCCAGACGCAATTCGACCCCGGCGATCCCTTTCAGATATTCCTCGCCAACATGGTGGGCGTCGTCGTCATAGCGCTGTGCGTCGGTTTTTGGATTGCGGCGCAAGATCCGATAAAATACCGCGTGGTCATCATCCAGTTCTTCGTTTGCGCCGGCCTGACGATTCCCGTATTCTTCTTTCACCTGGTCACCGGCACACTGCGCGGATGGGAATGGCTGAACCTGGCCGCCCTTATCGCCGCAACCTGGGCCGTGTACGCCCTTTACCCATGGAAAGCCGACAAAAACTCATGACAATCAAAACCGATCCGCCTTATAAAAAAGGCGACATTATTGAAGTGCAATTTGAAACTATGGCCTTGGGAGGCGCCTGCAAGGGCACGCCCGTCGGCAGACACCCCGGCTTCATGAGCGTCTTCGCCTCGTCCGCGGCGCCGGGCGATGTGGCCCGCGTCCGCGTTGATTCCGTCGTCAAACGCTATATCAACGCCGAGATCGAGGAGATCATCACCCCTTCGCCGCAACGCGCAACGCCGCAATGCCCGATTTTCAACGAATGCGGCGGTTGCGACTGGCAACATCTTTCTTACGAGGCGCAATTGGCGCAATCGGACGATATCGCCGCTTACTCCATTAAGCGCCTTGGCAACATCGATTCTTTTGAGCACATTCTCGAACCAACGCACGGGGCGCCCTCCCCTTACGGCTATCGCGTGCGTGGAGATATGGCGGCGCGTGCGTCCGGCGGCGAAGTTGAACTGGGTTTCCGGCGCAAAAACAGCCGTCGCATCATCGAGACGACATCATGCCCCATCATGAAGCCCGCGTTATCCGCAGCGCTGCCCGCGGTCAAAGAGGCGTTGGTCATAGCAGGTCTTATAGAGGGCGAAGACTACCGGATTCGCGTCGTGCTCGACGAAATCCAGGGACTCGTGGCCGCCATACCGGTTCCCATGACGCGTTTTCAATCCGGTCCCATCGAGGGTTGGATCATCGACACACGCGACAACAAGGCGAAACCCGTCCAGAAATTCGGTGATTTCACCACCTCGGTCAGCGGCCTCGACTTGAGCCACCACCCCTCAGCCTTTACGCAGGTCAATCCAGAGGTGAACCGCATCCTGGCGGATTACGTTGCCGCCTCGCTCAAACCATCCGAGCGCGACGTTGTTCTGGAACTTTATGCGGGCATCGGCAATTTCACCATCCCGATTTCATCTCGCGTGAAGCGAATGATCGCCGTTGAGTCTTTTTCCCCGGCCCGTGAAAATATTCGATCAAACGCGCGGAAACATCGCCGGGAAAATATTGAGCATGTCAGCGATTCCGCGTTGCATGCCTGCGGCAATATCGTCCACGCAAAGCGCCCCATCGACAAGATTTTGACCGATCCACCCCGGAAAGGAATGGGGCATAACGTCTGTGTCTCGATCTCGAAGATCGCGCCCCGGCGCATCGTTTACCTGTCCTGCGATATCGATTCGCTCAGAGACGACATAAAAATATTGCACAAAGGCGGATTCATTCTCCGCGCATTGACGCCTTTCGATATGTTTCCGCAATCCTGGCACAAGGAATATCTCGCCGTTTTGGACCTTTGCAAATGAGTTCACCAGCGAGTGCGTGCGCCTTGGCGAATGCACAAAAAAAAAGCCGGCCGCGTATTGCTGACCGACTCTCCAGTGTGACGGGTCTAAGTTTAGATCAAAAACACGTTCATATGCTTGCGGCATATTTCCCTGTGTTTAAGATCGGGTCTGACCCCCACGAAAACCGTTTCATCCGGTAGGCGAAGATCCTTTCGCCGAGGGGATGACGCGGTTTGCGTTATGCAATTCAATTGTCAAAGCTGGCGCCGTGTCTATGCTTCGGTGCCTTCATCTATGGGCGTTGTGTCTTCGTCGTCGATATCGACGCCCCCGCCAGACTCGGCGCTGCCGTTAGGATCCCCTTCCCAGAAATCCACCGACACGATGACCTGCATGGACTTGTACGTGGCGACGACGGCCGAGTAACCCGCTGTTCCGGTGGCACTCAAAGCCGTCACGGCAACCCCGTCCACATCCGTTTCCATTTTGTTTTCCGAAAGCGCGCCGATGGTGGAAGTGACCACGATGTCAGCCCTTTCAATGGCCGAGCCGTCCGGCGCGTATAGCTCGACCAACACCGTGCAGGCGCCGCCCGAAAAAACGTCAAGATTGTCGGGTGAAACCGTGAGCTTTAAGGTCTGCCCCGCGTCATTGGTCATAACGGCCGATTCGGTTGTGAGAAAATCATCCTCGCAACTAAGAAGAGGCATCGCTATCAGCACGGCAAAAATTATGATTCCAACAAAACGCATTCTGGCTCCCGGTTTTCTCACGATACTGGATTAAGCAAGGGCCATGCCAACAGGTGGCGCGCTTGGGCGGGAAGCTATAATATGTATTATTATCAGCCGCTTAGGAGTTGATCATTAAAGTAACTACGATGCGTATTAGTGCTAATCCACGAGGCAATTCCAACCAGCATTAAAGGTGAGCATCGGGAAAAATTTGCCTGTCAGCGGCAGGATCACCGGGCAAGATATTCAAATTATTGAAGTAACGAGGGTGTTGATAAGCGCTATTTTAGAAAAGAGATAGTCGCACAGTAATTTCAGGCGATCCCGTTTAGGCGCGACAAGTATTCCCGATTTTATGACAAGCAGCTTTCCTATGGCGCCAGTTGATTCTCATACACTTCATATTGCCGGCACGGCTGGCCGCGAAGCGCATGGCATTCGGGCAGGGCCGTCGGCACGTCGATTCCGGGAATGACCGGAAAAACGATACTGGACGGAAAGGCTTCGTGATGAGAAATGATATTTGTCGGCGGCGTATCGAAATCCAAAAGCAAAAACCGCCATCGGGCCATGCTGTCTCCAGGAGTGTCCACGGTTAACCGAATGCGGGAACCGGCTCTGAAAATATGGAGTATAGGCATAAATTCCACTCGCACTTCGTTCCACTGCCCGGCCTCAAGTGGAATAATATCCTCCTCATAGTGGGAAGAAATGGGGCGAAGCTCGGTGCTTTCTTCGAACAAGGTCCTGTGGCTGGCGCGAAGCCACCCGCTTTGGACGTATGACTCAAAATCATCCGGCCTCACTTCGGAAAGATTCACCTCCAGGTCCGCATCGTTGGCCGTGGACTGAAACCAAAGATCTACGCTTGCAGATCCCACGAGAACTACATCTTCTTCAAGGGGCGCTGTTAAAAAACTCACCGCCTTGCCGGGCACGGGTTGGCGGTAGTCCCAATTTGGTTGGAGATGATTTACGGAGCCGCTGGCCAGATTCACTCTCTCCCCGGCTTCCGGATCGTGTTCGAATTCACAGGCCCCTCCATCTGTAGGAGGCAAATCTTCAGAAAGACTTCCATCGGGTTGAAAATATAATCTTGTGGGCACTGTCGACGGGATAGGCCATTCGGGAAATTTCACTTCAAATGTGCCCACCGGCGCTCCGGGTTCCACATCGGGGTGGGCGCCGGATTCGAAAATCACCCGTACCTCGTCTTCGGCTTCGTAATCGGCTTTCGCCTGCTCAAAATTCGTATAGGAAGCAAATCGATCCGGCCCGAAATCCATACCCTGTGAGCTTTCAAAGACATCTTCCATGAAAATTGGCACCAATAATCTGACCAGAAGGGGGATTCGGGGGATTTCGCCGGTGAGGTAAAATGACTGAAAATTGTGCCACTCCGTCAGGTTCTGCGGCGAATACCCGTCCATATGCACGCCGTTTGTTACGGTGAACCGAGTAACTGGAGCGCTTGTGAATTTATCGAACAGGGCTGGGGAATGGGGTCCGGTTTGTTCATCCTGCATCTGTCCTGCCATAAATACGGGAACGTTAATATTTTGAACAAACTTGCTGGGGTCCAGCGGCGCCGCTACCTCATCAGTGTAAAATGGATTTTCCAGCGCTTTTTCAATGGCATCCAGCAGTTGGCTGTGTAGAAGCTGATTTTCCTCGCAAATCGTGTCCCCGGCATCAACCAGTTCGGTTATCCAATCGTGAGCGTAGGGTTCTGCCTTGTTTAGAACCATTTCGATCCAGTCAAAGGCAAAGCCGTTGTTGTATATGCCTCCGGGAACCAGCGTGGAGGACACGGTGTCGGCAATGACTGAAAAAGGCGATATGGAAGCCAGGCTCGGCGGATTGATGGAGGCCACGAAAAGTTGCGTTATGCCGGGGTAAGACAAGCCCACCATAGCCACCTTGTGGTCAAAAACCCATTCCTGCGCTGCGATGGTTTCAATAACATCGTATCCGTCAAGAAGCTGCAGCATCTCAAAATAATCGTAAGCCCCGCCGCTGCAACCAGTTCCGCGAATATTGACGCCCACTGTTGCGTAGCCGAGCACGTTGCCGATTATTCCGTAGGGGTGGTCGGGCGCATTGCAGAGCACTGGATACAGCCAGCAGAAGTTCTCGGCATCGCCGCCCACGCTTTGTCCGGGTCTTGAAGGCGTATATCCGGACAGATTTAACAAAGTTGGGTATGGCCCATCCTCCACTGGCCCGGGAAGCGAAACGAAAATCGAAAGCTGCGTGCCGTCGCGTGTAGTCAGGTAGCCGTAGCCGATATCCAAAACCTGACGATCGTAGAATGTTTGACGGGGTAGGCTTTCCTCCACTGACATGACGGTGAGTCGGTCAGTGTAATCTTCGTGATCTTCGGCAAGGCGAACAACATACCCCGCACCAGGTTCAAGTTCCCGAACGACCAGACTGCCCTGGTAATCGGTGGGTGATGAAAACACCACAGCGCCGCTCGGATCGACAATTTCAATCTCGGTGTCCGGCTCGCCGTTCCAGATATGAAGTTGCTCAACGCTTTTCCTGACTGAAAAGCTGCCTGAGACATGGGGAAATTTATCGATGCTGACGTCGTAATCATCGTCGATGTCATCATCGACATCGTCGTCCACGTCATCATCGACATCGTCGTCCGTATCATCATCGACATCGTCGTCCGTATCATCATCGACATCATCGTCCGTATCATCGTCGACATCATCGTCCGTATCATCATCGGGCAATGGAGCGTTGTCGTCATCGTCAATGTCATCGTCCGAGCCTCCGCCTGAATCGGAATCATCATTGTCATCGTCGTCACCGCATCCGGTCGACGTCAAAAGCAAGGCAAGCATGATCAGTATGAGGAGAACTACGCTTTTCATCTGCATTTTCCATTTCATATTGTAAATTTGACTCCCTTGGCTATCTTTTTTAGGAAAAAGGGCAAAGCCCGTCCAGGCGGATTGCAAAAAAACTCTTCGGGAAGCTTTTTAAACTTTGAAAAGCATAAAGTAAAAAACAGTGGAATGCCATACGGTACGATTTCTCTAAAAAATGCGAATCGAAAAAGATCGCCTGCGATAATTCGAACAACCACTTGAGCCTCGCCCTTTTATAAAAAAACTTCGCGCCGGTTCAGATGACATGAGTCGCGGCTCAGAACCACGTGGGCTTGCTTTATGGTGATGACCAAATCATCATGCAATCTGAAAAACTCGGAGGCCAACAATGAAATACCACTTCGCCAATGATTATCGAGATATTTACGATGCCTCGCAGCTTCGAAGCCTTTTCGCCTTCGAAACATTCCGCGTTCAGGGCGATTCCGTCGTCGGATTCGTTTCGCCTTGCCACATCACGGTGGAAAAACTCATCGACCGGGACGACGCCGTCAACAATCGACCGATCCACGCCGAATCGCAGGTGCACTACGTGGTGGAAATGTTCGGCGTCGATCTGAAATTCGGCGTCATGGCCCAGCGCCTGCTCAACGGCTGGATGGAACGCGGGGCGAAGCTTTTTAAATCCCCGGATGTCCATTGCCTTATTGAGCTTTCGGGCAATGATGTTTACGCGCTTTTCCCGGACGAAATCCAACTGGACGCAGGCCAAGACATCAGCGCCTTCATCCGATCCGGCGGATTTCATTACGATATCCCGGGCTGCCGGAAGCTGTCGGTGTCCATTGCCACTTTGAGTCCGGTCAGCGCCCTTATCCACGCGGGAATTAACGTGTCGACCGAGGGCACTCCCGTGCAGACCGCCAGTCTGGAAATGCTCGGAATCGATCCCGTCGAATACACGAACTGGGTAGGCGACAACTTCGCGAGAGATTTTGAGAAGGTTCTTATGGCTTGCACAAAAGCGAAGCCGACACCCTGAGAACGCCGGTTATCGCCGGATGATTAATAGGAATCAGGCTCACACGGCGCGCGAAGGCCGTCAGCGATAATACTTGCCGCGTCCAAATCCCAGGCCGACCCGGAGATAGGGCCCCATGAATCGGTCCAGAACCGGCCTTTCCAGCCGACCGTGCTTGATCTGCCAGAAGTAGGTGATCAATTCCCCCTGGTATCCGATTTGAATGAACAGTGGAATATTCGTCGCCTTGCGATAATAGTCGTCTTTGGATTTCCAAAGGGGATTTTGCAGCTCGAACCCAATCCCCACGTCTCCCGGCACTCCCTCCTTAGCCCCGGCAAAATCGGGAAAAGAACCCCGGTCCTTGCAGATTCCCGGATCGTCGATATTGCTGTAAATCGTGCCCTCTGAACTCAGGTTGTAGGGCACGCAACGCTCGTCTCCGTTGACCACGAAATTCGTGTATGACCAACCCAATCCAAAAAATGGATAAACGAGATAGCGACGCTGAACGATGTTGTAGCCCACGTGAAAAAGCAAATGAACGCCGGAAAGCATGGCGCCGGTATCAGGCCCTTTCCGTAATTGTTTATAGTATTGGAGCATAATATCGCCCATGAAGGACTTTTGCGTGTAGGCTAGGCGAATCCCCGAAACAGGAGTAGCTCGCTGAAGATATCCTTCGCCGTTGGGATATCCGAAATCCTCGACGCGCCCCTGCCCGATGTAGTTGTTGATATCGGAATGATCGATAAAATGAACGGAGGTGAATGCCTGCAAACTCACCAGCGAGCTGGGACGCCAGGGAGCATGATTGTCCGCTTCTTCTTTGGCCTCCACCTCATCGGCAACGGCGTATTCAGCCGAAAGCAGCATGGTCATGGCAAGGCAGGCCGTAACCGCAATGTACAACGCATATTTCATAAATCAGCACCCTCCGTCTTCGGACAGGAATATTTTATCACAGGATTTGTGCAAAAAGGGAAGTGCTATTCCCTCTAAAACGAGCATTTTGTTCATTGGAGGCTTCTTAGGACCATGGACGGTCCGGCGCATTGATTGACGAACGCAGTTCCCATCGCTAATGTTTGCCCCTGTTTTCTTATGGGATATTCAGGCATGTTCGATAAAAGGCTACTTTTCATAACCGGCAAAGGCGGCGTCGGCAAAACCACCATCGCGGCATCCATTGCCATCGCTGCCAAGGAGTTGGGCTTAAAGACTTTGCTGGTGGAGATCGGGATCACGCAGAATCTGGAGCAGATTTTCAGAAAGTGGCTCCCCGTTTATGACATCACACATATCGAAGACGGGCTCCACGTCATCCGCATCGATCCACTCCGGGCTTTGGAAGAATACATTGCATTATCGCTCAAGATGCAATGGGCGGCCAAGAAGTTCATGGACATGGAAATGATCCGATATCTCCTGCAATTTCTTCCCGCCTGGCGCGACCTGATGATCCTCGGAAAGATATGGAAATTGGAGCAGGAGCTTGAAAAGGGCAAAGGCGGCCATCCAAAATGGGATTTGATTGTCGTGGATTCTCCAGCAACGGGGCACGGCATCAACTTCTTTCGCATACCGCAGGTCATCCTCGACACCTTGAGGACAGGGACGCTGCGCAAGCAGACGGAAGCCGTGCATAAGATGATGACCGATCCGGCGCGCACGCAGATCAACGTTGTGAGCCTGGCCGAAGAAATGCCCATCAATGAATCCATCGAAATCCATCAGGCCACGATTGAAACGCTGAAAATGCCCTTCGGCCGAGTGTTCATTAATATGATGCCCCCGAAAATCCTGGGCGACAAACAGCTCAAGATCATCGACGAAATGAAAAAGGACAAAAAGGCGCTCAAAGTCCTCAACAGCTTTTTCCCCGGCGGTCATCAGAGATTAATCACAGCCGCTCGGCAGCAATCAGCCCGTCGCAAACTCGCCGAAAGCTACGTCGCTGCCGGTCGCGAAAAAATCGATGCCGAATTCATTGAACTGCCCCATGTTTTCCGCGAAACAATGGACCGTGAAGGCTTGGGACTGCTCGCCCGCGAAATCATCGACCGAGTTAACCAGTGATTCGGATCAGTATAGGAGCGGTTTGTAACCGCGATGCAAAAAACCGCCATCCCCGCGCACATCTGTCAGCGTAGTCTCTATTGCAGATAGCCTAATGAACGCAGCCTATTAATCGTTTCATCGTCCAATCTTAGCGTCGTGCCTTCTTCGATACGCGAAGCGAATTTTTCATTTTCCTCGGCGATGACTTTATCCAGGGCGGCGGCGGCTTCCGGAGTATGGATGTTGCTCTTTTCCCCCGGATCATTGGCCAGGTCGAAAAGAAGCCAATCGTGTCCGAATTTCTCCATCGCATTTTCATTGGGATGATATGGCTCAAGCAGTTTATGCGTGGTCGTTCTGGCGCTGAAACGATGCGCTCCCTGATGTTCGCTGATCCATGAAAACTGGGTTTCTGAAAAGACAGGCCCCGTCGCGGCAAGCTTTTCCAAAAGTTCCGGCACTCCTCGCTCCCCGCATGACAGGCGCAGGTTCATCTCCGGCGTCTGCCCAGCCACCGACATTATCAGGTCCGCAATCGCTTTGGATGGAATCGAACGGTCCGAGAGCCTTGCGCCCGCGCACGCGCCACGAGGAAATTTGACGATAAGGGGAACACGGATGCTTTCGTCGAAAAGATGTTGGGAATGACCCCACGCGCCGTGTTCGTAGAATTCCTCACCGTGGTCGGATACGACAACGATCATGGCGTTGTCGTATCGCCCCGCTCTTCTTAACATCTCAAAAAACCGCCCCAGAACAAAATCCACGGAAAGTATCAGTTCATCGTAACGATCAATGGAAGAGCGTGCGGCGTGTTCGGGCGCGCCATTCGCCCACCGGAGGAAATCCCCGAAATCGCTGCCAATCTCGGCATTGAGAAAAGGCGTCGGCGGTCCGAAATGCGTGTAAAGCTCCGGCGGTGGTTTGTAGGGATAGTGGAGATCGAAGAGATGAAGAAAAAGAAAGCTCGGTGCGTTTTCCGCGAGAAACCAGCCGGCGGCTTCCCGTGTTGTCGTTGCGGCGTCTTGAGAATCCTTAAAGGAAAAAACATCGAAACCGCTGTCGAAACCGAATTTCTGGGACACAAGGATTCCCGTCACGTAAGCGGCGGTTCGATACCCCTTTTGCTTAAGCAGTTCCGGGAAAACGGTCATTTTCGGATCTATCGACGAAAGCGGCTCCACGGCGCCGTGTTCATAGGGCAAAAGACCCGTGAACATGGAGGCGTGGCTCGGCAAGGTCCACGGCGCATGCGCGATGAAGTGCTCCGCAAGAACACCCTCTTTGGCCAGTAGATCAAGATTCGGCGAGGTGTTTCTCTCATATCCATAGCTGGATAAATGATCGGCCCGCAAGGTATCGATGCTGATAAAGATGATCTCGGGCGAATCATATGGGAGCATTTCCGTGGCGCTGCGGCCCAGCGTCGTCATGAAGATCAATATCAGAACAAGAGAAACGGGAACGGCAATTCGCGAAGGTTTTCCGCTTTGCCAAGCTGCGGATTTTCCGCCAGGGAAGAGCTTCGCGACAAGATGGAGAATCACCAGAAGGATTAAGCTGACAATTCCGAAGAAGGTTATTGCCGTGGCGCGAAAACGAAGAGGCTCTTGTTCCAGGCCAAAGGAGATGATCGACTTTAACAACTGCCCGGCACCGGCCCACCTGACGATAATCCGGGCGCCGAACAAGGCTCCATTCGTTTCAAAAAACATCAGCGCCAGATGCAACAGAGGCGTCGCAATAATCCATATGGCGGCTAAAATCCCCAGTTTCAGCCGATGCCTTCCTCCCAGGACCCGCGCGATTGTGGCTATGATCGCCAGCCACAGACCGAAGATCAAGCCGTTTGCGAGCACCGGACCAAGCTGCGCCTGCACCATCGCCAATAGAACGCCGGGGAGGTCTCGCTCCATATACTGATGCGGCCCGGCCTTCCCTAAACCGACAACAACTCCGCCAATGCCGAATAGAGCCGCGACGACAAGCCAGACATTGAGAAAGCGCAGCACTGAATCAAGGCTTAATCCCCTGCCTGATTCGGCTTGATTTTTCTGGTCTTGCTTTGGCATGAAAGTCGCTATTCAGCGGGTTGCGTGGATGGTTCTTCGCTCGGCTTTTCAGTCTCCGAGTTTTCCGATGCGTCGTCCGCGCTTTCGTCTTCAGGCATTTCTGGCCACTTGTCCCAATCGACATCGCCCGCTTCATTGTCTTTCGGTGCATCGGGGGGCGTGGCGAAATCTTGCGGGTCTCCTATGGTCTTTTCGCCGTAAAGATCGAGTATTTCCTTTTCGTCCGCTTCTGGCCTGGGCTTTGGAGCGCCAATTCCCACAACCGGCTTCCGGCCCTCTTTCACCAGTTCGGGCGCAACAGGCTCTGTTTTTAAACCACAATGCACGCAGAAAAGAAGCAACGTAAATGTCACGGCAACGCAGAATGATTTGAATTTTTTCATCAGACCTTTACTCTTCTCGCTTGCCGAGCCTTTCAGGATATGCAAGCTGCCGGTCAGAAAAACGACTTGGCATATATTGCAGATAAAACTGGCAATATCCAACAATTACTTTTATACTTGCATCAAGGAGTTTTGCCCATGCCCGGCACAGAGACATTTACAGATTTCTTGAAGCGCAGGAAAGAGGAGTTCAATAAGGAACCCTCGGTCGATTGGGATAAAGAAAAAGAGGATTGGATTGCTTCCGTTGATGCGCTATATAAAAAAATTGAACGGTGGCTCAAGCAGGCGCAAGACGAGGATTTGCTGAAAATTCAATATGAAGATGAGGAATTGTCAGAAGAGAGATTGGGAAGCTATAAAATTCGCTCGATGCATATCGATTCGGAGTTCATTCGTGTGAAAATCCGTCCGGTGGCACGCATTGTCATCGGCGGCAAGGGACGCCTTGATATGATCTGCGGATCAAAGAAAATGATGATTGTTCGTAGTGATGATAAGTGGAAATTCGCGATTAGAACGCCCAAGTTTGAGTCCTGGCCTCTTAACAAAAAATCGTTCACGGAAATTTTACAAGAAATGATGGAATGACGCGCAAGAAGATTCCCTTGAATCCTGACCGACCGCGCGTCAGGGAAATATGGGATTATTACGCGGCATCGACAAAAGCGCTGAAGCTTTATCAGAAAGAACTTCTCGATTCTCTGGCAAACGAGAATGTTCAATCCGATTCGAATGAAGCCCGCTTTATGCCAAAAAGTGAAGTTTTCGACCTTTTGGAGAGTTATTATACGGAACTCTCACAAGAAGTGGTGCTCACCCTAAGTTCCATTTTTGAAGCCGAATTGAGACTGGATTATCAACACAGAGTTCGCAATCGCTTTAAGGACGATATCAGCAAAAGTTTTCGGGTGTTGCATAAGAAACATGGCGAGAGAATACGCATGGAAACATTGCTGAACGTCTGGAAAAAACGATACTCCGAGTGCGGACGTCACATCAGTCTTTTCGAAAGACTTATACTATTCAGACATTGGCTGGCTCATGGAAGATATTGGATTAATAAGTCCGATGAATTTACGCCGGAACTTTCGCTGACTTGCGCCGATAATCTTTTCACATCGTTGCCCAACTTTGATACGTGGGAATCAATCGATCAGCCGAATACCTAATCAATTGAAATCGCTCCCTCCACCATGACATCGACAAAACCGCGACCTTGAATTGACGCGGCGCGACTCAATGGATATTGTTTGTTTTCTGGAGCGACCATGACGCATGAATGTGACTATTTAGTAATCGGTTCGGGCATTGCCGGACTTTCGTACGCGCTCAAAGCCGCGGCCTGTGGCCCTGTCATTATCGTCACGAAATGCGGGCCGGAAGAAACGAACACAAAATACGCGCAGGGCGGAATTGCCTCCGTCTTTTCCGACCAGGACGATTTCGACCTGCATGTTCGGGATACTTTGGAAGCGGGCGCCGGACTGTGCCACGAAGATGTTGTACGTATGGTGGTGGAATCAGGCCCCGCCAGGATACGCGAACTGATCGATTGGGGCGTTGAATTCACGCGCAACGAGCAAGAGGGAAAGGGCTACGATCTGCATTTGGAGGGCGGCCACAGCCGGAAGCGCATCCTGCATGCCGCGGACCTGACCGGAGCCGCCATCGAAAAGGCGCTGCTGGAAAGAGTGCGCGAACACCCAAATATCAAAATCCTCGATCACCACATGGCCGTTGATCTGATTATGAAGCGAAAAATCGACGGCGACATCGAAAACGACCGATGCCTGGGCGCCTACGTACTCAACACAAAATCCGGCAAAATTCCCACCTACGTCGCAAAAACAACGCTCCTGGCGACCGGCGGCATGGGGAAAATTTATCTGGTCACATCGAACCCCGACATCGCCAGCGGGGACGGAATCGCCATCGCGTTTCGCGCGGGTGCCGCTGTCGCCAACATGGAATTTATGCAGTTCCACCCCACGTGCCTCTTTCATCCGCTAGCAAGGAATTTTCTCATCACCGAGGCCCTGCGCGGCGCCGGAGCCGTTCTCGTGGATAAAAACGGCCATGAGTTCATGCAGCGCTATGATGAGCGCGGCAGCCTTGCGCCCAGAGACATCGTCGCTCGCGCCATCGACAGCGAGATTAAAAAAAGCGGCAGCGAGTGCCTGTACCTCGACATCACGCACAAACCGGCCAGCGAAGTGAAAACCGAATTTCCCAACATTTACCAAAGATGCCTTGGTTTTGATATCGACATCACAAAGGCACTGATCCCTGTTGCGCCCGGCGCCCATTACCAATGCGGCGGGATCCTCGTGGACAAGGACGGAAAAACGACGACCCCGAACCTCTACGCCATCGGGGAGGTCAGTTGCACCGGAATGCACGGCGCCAATCGGCTTGCCTCAAATTCACTTCTGGAAGCCGCCGTTTACGCACACAGAGCCGCCGGCAGTTCCACAAGCGAGGATGCAAAGATCATTAATCCGAATCTGGTCAAAGCCTGGGACCCCGGGCACGCAACGGATTCGGACGAGATGGTCGTGGTCACGCACAACTGGGACGAAATCCGGCGACTCATGCAGAACTACGTGAGTATTGTGCGAACGGATCGTCGCCTGGAGCGAGCGAAGACCCGGATTGACAACTTGAAGCGGGAAATCAGACAATATTTTTGGGATTTCATCATCACGCAGGATCTTCTGGAACTGCGCAACCTCGCCGAATCCGCCGACCTCGTCATCCGTTGCGCCATGGCCAGGCGCGAATCACGCGGACTGCATTACAGTCTCGACTGCCCAGGGGTCGGCAAAATCGAACACTCAAAAGACACAATCATAACGAAGCATTGATTCTGACGATTCACGAGCCACAGCTTGTGACTTTTTCTTTAAAAACGGGTATTTTTACCAAACCCCATTGTCATGACATTTGTGAACGTGTAAAATGCAAATCTAGAGAAACCCAGTCTGCTCGTTCCACCGTACGAGCCGACGCAGACCCTACCGTTTCAATGAACGCTCCACCAATATCCGGGAGATCACGGCGATGAGAAGTCCGACCTTAATAATTTCAATTTCTGTTTTCATGATTTTTGTCGGCGCATTCGGCGCGGATATTTCCTCGGCATCGCCTTCGGTGAAAGGTGAATTCCAGATCATCGACGGCATTCGCGTGCTGCATGTGTGGGGCTCACATTACGAAATGGGCTACGCACACGGCTATTTGCTGGCCGATGATATTGTTGAGTTGTTTGACAAAATTTTAGTGCCATTAATCGGCAACGCCGAAGGCATGGAAGAAAACCGAGTGCTCTTTCGCGACCGCTACGCCATGCCCGCGTGGCACATGGAAGAAACCCAGGGGATTATCGACGGTATCGCCGCATCAAGCGCCGGCCTTTTCGTACCGGTTTTGGGCCGGGATCTGGACGCGGATGATTTGGGGACAATGGATTCATTGTCCGACATACGCACGGTGTACGAATGCTCATCGTTCGCCGCATGGATTGAATCTACAACATCGGATGCCGTGTTGCTTGGCGAATCGGCGCTTGCGCGCAATCTCGACTGGTTTGCGCCCTTTGGTCGTCCATACATGCTGGCGAAAAATACTCTTGTCATAGGTCGTGAACCGGATGACGCCCGCGCTACATTGACGGTCAGTTTTTCCGGATTAACGGGTTGTTATTCGTGCATGAACGAAGCCGGCGTCGCCACGACGCGAATGATGTCCAATCACGGCACGCCGGGATGGCAGATGGATTTTTCCCGTCCCTTTACTCCCCTCAACATTGTCATGCGCGACGCTCTGCAGGCGCAAGACGTGGACGGAGACGGCGCCTCAACGGTGGCCGACCTGGCATTAGCGCTTTCGGAGTCGGTGCGTTCTTCGGCATACAACATCATGATCGTCGGTCCAACCAGCGCCGGACACGAACCGGTTGTCGCCGAAATCAACCACAAAGAGTTCGCTTTGCGTAGCGGTGCGGATAATACGGAACTGCCATCCAGCGTTCTGGCTTCGGTCAATAATATGCGCAAGTTGTACCCGCCGTATCCCGATGGTCGCTACAACGCCATGAAGCGCGATGTCCTGGGCTGGAACGGCGAGATTACTTTGTCGCGGATGTGGGAGGTCCTACAGAGTATGAGCGACCAGTGGATGGCGACGCAGGCCATGATCTTCGTACCTTTCAACCGTAGTCTGGCCATTTCGTATACGGATGCCGAAGGACTGGCGCCCTTCAAATCACCCGTCTGGCTCGCGTGGGATGATGTATTTGACCTTGGAGGCGATGACGACGACGTGGATGACGATGTTGATGATGACGACTCGGACGACGACGATTGGTTGCCCGATGACGATTCAGATGACGATGACGCCAATGATGATGACAGCGAAGCAATGGATAATTCCATTGAAACCGACGAGGGGGATTCCGCAGGCAGAGGCTGCGGGTGTTAGGAACGGCGAATTGAAATGAAGCCCGCGAAGGATTCACGAATACCATAGCGTAATGCGCCATGCACCGCCCTATACGCTGCTTTTCCAAAACTTCGGGCTGTGGGCCGCCGCAGGCTACACAAAAGCCCCCTTTTTTCTCCCCTATGCCAATTTCGGATTGACGCATGGACCATGACTTGGTTAATATTAAGATCCTTGGTGGGTCTCAAAAATGAATGACAGGTGGATTTTTCTCCTGCGGAGCTAAGGCGTACGTGTTTGCCGGTCAAACGGAATGGGGGCACTGATGAAATGCAAGGCGACAACAAAATCAGGAAATCCGTGTAAGGCAAACGCCATGCATGGATCGGATTACTGCGTAACTCATGCAAGGATAACGAGCGGCGAAAAGAAAGCCGAAGAATCACCGCCAAAACCAATTGACGAGTCGAAAACGTCCGGTGCAACAAAAGCACAGACACAAAATATTTCAATGAAAACAGGGGGGGGTTGGCATGGATGAAAGAAGAAAAAACGTTAGTCTGATTTCCGGCGTGGCTCTTCTGCTGGCCATTGCCGCAATTCTGATGTTCGGTTGGAGCCAAATGGCATATTCGCCCTTTCAGCAGGAAGATCAGGATATGATCAATGGCAAGCTCGACCACCTCGGCAACGGTCTTCACAAACTCGAGGATCAGCTCAACGAGCTCAATAATGTCGACAAAAATGCATGGCAGTTGTACCAGCTGAAAAACCTGCAGAACACAGTGGACTTTCTCAGCGCGGCCGGCGCCGACGATTACAAAGCCGACTACAACAAAATCCAGGGCGATGTTACGGCGCTGATTGCAAAGATCGGAGGCCGGAAAGCCGCTTTAAAAGGAAGCAATCCGAAAGCGACTCTGAAGGGTGATTGCCCCATGGCCAAAAAGGGTGATTGTCCGAAAGCCGGCGCCCTTAAAGCTAAAGCAGAAAAGGCTAAGGCCAAAGCAAAGAAATAACGCCGATTGCGTAAATAGCTCATACGATCAAAAATCCCCGCGATCACATTGTGATGGCGGGGATTTTATTTAAAGTGGGGTGATCGGTTAGCGCCACATATGCTCAGGCATCCTGATCTATGGGAATTATGGGAATTAAAGTGGGACAATACGAATTTTCCTTCGCTTTCGAAAAGTCCCGCAGGGACAGCTGAAAATAACCCGTCGATTCATCGGCGGGATTACGGATGGTGCAGAAATTTTCGTCCTGTAGGGACGATTGAAATCAACCGGAGGTATGAATCACGTTATTTTTGCGAATAATATTCTTCGCTTCCTTCCTTGAAGGTGGGCTGGCTTCCGGTCCGCGCCATCATCCGGCGAAGGCCCGGCGTCCGGGTGGTGTCTACAACGTCCAGTTCCTCGTCTCCGGGGTAGCGTGTTTCCCCGCAGGAAGGACAAACGAACATCGAACGCGAATATGACACAGGGCCGAGGATCGACAACAAGGGCTTGCTTTGAAGTCCCTGGCTTCCCATTCGGCGGCCGCAGGAGCAGAGCACCGGCTCGGTCCGCCTGCCCGAACCGATTTTTCTCAGCAGGTCCGACAGCATTTTGGCGCCGGCTGTATGGACGGCGGCGCGTATGGCGCTCTCCCACGCCTCCAGGTCGGCGTTTCCCGCCTTCGACGGCTTTTCGAGAATGCGCTTTACTTCTTTGTCTTGCTCAATGGCGACCTGCGCCGTTTTTTTTCGACGGGTTCTTTAGAGCTTCACATAAGGCCTCTCCAATTTCCCGCAATTCCTTTGTCAATTTCTCAAAACGCCTGAAGTTGTCGATCTGCTGTTGATATTTGGCGACTTCCTTCAGGCTCTTGAGCCTTTTGGAGACGGTCTTTCCTCCTTCCTTGAAAGTGTAGAGGGGGTAAGGCCCGCGCCGCACCATCTCGCCTTCCTTGTTTTTGCCCTCCCTATACTGCTGGACAATACTTCCCCGTCTCATGCGATCCAGATTCGCTAATTCGGACAGGATGTCTTTGCGCCTTGCCGTGAGATCTTTTGAAGCCATTTCACCCTTCGCATGTAGTACGCAAAACTACATTACCACAGGCAAAAAAAAGAGTAAGAAAAAAAAACCGGTTTTATGTCGCAGGCCCTTGACAGTTCTGTATTTTTTTTGCTAGCCCATAAGAAGATGAGAATCATGAGGGGGATTAATTTTTTACGCTCAACAAACAGGGAAAAGGAGGTCGCTTGATGCAAAAATTTTGTTTGATTTCAGTTTTATCAATCTTATTGCTGCTCGTAGCAGCGCAAATCCTTAACGCCAGGGAATCGGCGGAACTCGTCGTTAATACATGGAGTGACGATTGCTGTGCAAGTTGCGATGCATTACCGGGTTTCAACAACATGGTCGGACATTGGTTCAATGAAGTACGAGATGGCTCACATGGATCAAGAGCCTTTGATGATTACTCCAAATGGCGAATCGACGGACATTTCACTCAAGATCTTTTGACTGATGGCACATATGAACAATACGCGGCGGATTCGTCCTGGATAGACTATGTCGATGTGGCAATTGTAGCATTGCATGGCACAAGAAGAAATTCTAATCATCATTGGGGTGCAAGGGTTAGAAGTCAAAACATCAATGATGAGTGCATTGCTGACCCAGATGAAATGGAAGTTGGGGACTATAACAATGAAAACTTAGTCCTTGTTTCATGTTATTCTGTAAATAAAAACTACTTCTCACATTGGAGTGAATGGAAACAAATGTTCGGAGGGATGCAAGCGCTTAATGGTTTTCATGGCAAGGCCTGGTTGGCGGATTGGTTGCACGACGATTATGAAAACTTCGCTGATGATGGTTTCGATGTGCCTTTAAAAACGGCCTTTATGGATAACCTCTATGAGTCGAATGCGTTCAACGATGGTGGAACCATTGTTGATCAATGTCCGGTAACTGTTTCGGCAGGTTCATCTTCGACGGAAGCACGCAGCTACAGAGATAATTACTATTACTATACATGGGGCTCAGACCCATCAGGGAATTCAAATTGGGCAAGATGGGGCGTTATAGGTTGCGATCCCGGCGGCGAAGGCGCATACTAATAAATGAAAGGACATGGTCATGAAAAGGCAACATTTAATCAGTTTTGTTCTCATTGCGCTCATCCTTCTTGTGCAAACCATCCAAGTCAGGGCCGACGAGGAGGACAATACATCGGAAAAATACTTCGGAGGTAAAAGAGTACTGGATTACAATGCAATTCTCGATGAAATATCTCAAAAGGAACAGAAAATCGATGAAACGATTACCCAGAGTATGAGAAAATGCGAATCCTCTGTCGCCTCGTTTTCCAATGAGGATATTTCCGAATGGTATGAAGCGGGGAAAGCATTTACACGATCCACTTTCCGTAATGGAAAAAAACTTCGAGATGAAAACGAAGATTTAATCATTAAAAGAAAGCTAGGATATTTGAGAATAATTGAGAAAAGAGGCATCGAGGAATCGAGAAACATCGCTTCGAGGTCCAATAAAACTTTAGACATCAGCAAAGAGGATGCGTTGGAAAGCGCTCTTGTATTTTCAGACTACATCGGAATTGAAAGAGATCAGATATGGGATGTCGATATTAAGGTTGTCGCCGGAGAAAGCGGAGGAGAAAACGGCGTTGTTGAGGAAAAAGTGGAAGCGGAGTATCTTGTGACAATATATCGCTCGATAAACAACACACCCGTTGCCGACAGCCGCGTACGTTTGGCGATCAGCGATAGTGGGATTGTAACAAGAGTGCTTGCTCAATGGCCGATTCTTGAGGCTCAACCGGTTACTAAGCAGAAAGTGGATATTTCCCGGGTGGCGCTGAAAGTTTACGATCAATTGGACGCCATATACTATAAGAATCCGAAGGTAAGCTATGGCCTTTACCCCGTCATTGTCCATCAGGAAGACGGCGATGTCATTCGCGCCATGCCCGCTTTGCGCGTCATGGTGGTTCGTTCCGAGCAGGGACCTGTTATAGGATTCGATATTAACTTGGTGGAATAAATCCCCTAACGGGAAGGAGAAAAGGAAATGAGGAATTTTAAGATATTCAACAGGCTGCCCTTCGCGTTGCTGCTTGTCATTCTCGTGGCATTACCCATTGCGCTGATGGCCTTATCCTGCGGCGATGATGATGACGATGATGATTCGGATGACTCTCAAACCCAGACATGTCAACATAGCTATGAAGATGCATGCGAGTTCATTACCGATATCCAAGCTCCGAATGATTCGGATTTGAATTGTGTTGATGCTTTTGAATTCGGATTTGAAACGGTGAAGGAATGCCATGAAAACATTATCGAACCTCTCCTTGATTCCGAGAATCCCTGTGAAGTATTGGCCGGTGAATGCTTAAATACGATGAGTGAGATTGACGAAGAATGTAGTGAAGTGACGCCGACCAGTTGCGAAAACGCCTGGGAAATATGGAGCGAATGTCTGGTGATCGCCGAGCAAGAGGATTGCTGATCGACTTTTGACCGATTCGATAACGAGGTTGCCTAATAAACAGCCTCGTTTTTCTTCACCAAGGCTTAAGTAGTCGTCCCTGCAAAATGTCCTGACATATTGAAAAAAATTTTGCCAGGCAAGAGAGTGTGGTACAGCCTATCGAGAGCCTCAAGGTCGAGCGATCGCCCTCGACCGTGATCCTTGGCAACATTCCTCAAACGCGGACGTATTTGGTTGGGAGCGTAAATCAAGCGCTTGTCAAACAATCACCCGATCACTCAGTCGTCGCCCGCTCACTCATCGGCGACGTACGCTCACTTGGCTTCGTGTCTTGACTTAGCGAAGAATAACCCTTGCGTCGGCTATGACAGCCCTTAGCGGCGAAGCGATAACCGGATTGAGATCAATGGATTCGATAACTTCACGCATTTGATAGGCCGCTTCGGAAAAATCAGCAATCAATTGCGCCACGGATTCGACATTGATGGCTGCGGCGCCGCGGAGCCCTTCCAGAAGCGGACGTCCTTTGAGCATGCGAAGCGCCGAAAGGGCTTCCCCTTCCGATACAGGCGCCATGCGAATGACCACATCCTTATAAACTTCCACCGAAGTGCCTCCGATGCCGACAACAACCACGACATCGAATTGGGGATCGGTTTTTGCGCCGACGATAAGTTCCAATCCCGGCGGCAGCATTTCGTCCAGCAATACGCCCGCGAAGCCTTTAAGACCGGAGAACTTTTTGAATATCTCCCGCAGGTGCTTGAGTGTTATGTGGATTTGAGAAACTATGCAGGGGTGGTCCAATGGTCGGGGGTCTCATCAGTTCAACAATACTGATCTTAATCATACTTCCGGCAGTTTATTTGCTTTATAAAAAGGGAGATGAACCGACGCTTTTTCAGTCAAACGAAAAAAGAAAGCAGCAAGCCTTCAAAAAGGCTTTTGAAAACGAATAAACACGATAGAAATGCGGGGGAATAAAAATGACGGACTTAAAAAATGAACTTGATGCGGAAAAAGAATGGCGAAAATATGCTGATTATGGGTACCGATCCGAGCAAATAGGAAAAGCCAACAGATCGAAAAAGAGGTCAAATACCATGAAAGACTTGTTCATACTTCTCATCGCGACTGTTTTTGTGCTCGCCATCGCCTCGGTCAGTTTCGCCTGCGACGAAAATTCCGATGTCTCGGCAAAGGCGGATACGACGACGGCGGCGCCGAAAGTGTTCGACAAGGCACAGACCGTCGGGACGCAAGTCACCTGCCCTGTCATGGGCACTGTCTTTGCCATTGAAAAAGACACGATTCACAAAGAGTACAAAGGCAAGCACGTGTATTTGTGCTGCCAGGGATGCATTGAAAAGTTCAAGGCCGATCCGGGAAAGTATACAAAATAAGCTCATCTCTCTTTCCTAAAATGACACCAAGAGCTTCTTGCCAAACACGGCAAGAGGCTCTTTGTCTGAAAGGGTAAAGAAAGAAGGCGGAAAGAGGTTCTCTTTCGTTTCAGAAAGAAAATTATTTCTCCCAATTACCGCATTTTCGTTGACTACAGAGACATTGGAGAATTTCTCAACTTTTCCTTTTATCTTGACTTTCCAGAAGCAATTGACTATGGACGGAGGTCGCGAACCGTAAGTGTTCGCAGCTTTATTTTGCGCACTGCGCAGGGAAATATTCGGGGCTTGGTCTTTGAATCGGTAATGAGAAAAGGAGAATGCAAAGTGAAAAATGCGTCGATTATCATTCTATTTGTCGTCATCTTTGCGGCATCAGCCCAGATGACTCCATCCTACGCCCTGGACATCGCCGAACTCCAAAAATCGATTGACGAAAAAGGCGCCGAGTGGACAGCCGGCGAAACAAAGTTTTCGCACCTAAGCGCCGAAGGGTTCGCGCAAATGCTTAACTATCCGCTGGAAACCCCCGTTTTGCCGGAAGGAAAGATTCTCCACGAGTGGAACGGCGAAGTTAAAGATGATCCCCCCGATCAGCTCGACTGGAGGGATTATAACGGCAAGAACTTCCTGACCTCGATCAAGGACCAGCATCCCTGCGGTTCGTGCGCCACCTTCAGCACCGTCGGCTGCCTGGAATCCCACATCAAGATCGTCATGGACAATGAATTCATCGAGCCGAATCTGGCTGAGCAGCTTGTATGGTCTTGCTCAGGCGGGATAATGCCGCCAGCCACTTTTTTTCATACTCTGGGATGGCTGCAAAGCGAGGGAACCGCGGATGAGGCTTGTTTTCCCTACGATGCCGAGGAGCAATGCGCCGACAGTTCCCTGGGCCGCGTCGATTGCGCGGAGCGTTGCGAGGATTGGGAAAACCGGACATACGGCATTGATGAATATCAATTTTTTATGTTCCAGCAGCCGGAAACCTTTATCCAACCTCTGCAAAGCGGCCCCATCGTCGCGGGCTTCATGGTCTTCGAGGATTTCCAGGACTACACCGAAGGCGTTTACGATCACACCACGGGAGCGATGCTGGGAGGCCACGCCGTGCTTATCGTAGGATACGACGCGCAGGAAGAGTACTGGATCTGCAAGAACAGTTGGGGAGCCGACTGGGGTGAAAACGGCTACTTCCGCGTTCGCTGGGGCGACGGCCTGCTCGACTTCGGCTACCAGGCCGCACACATGGACGTCAGCTTTGAAAGTGTTTGCGGCGGCAATGAAGCGCCCGCCATCAGCGATCTGGTCGTTTCCGGCAAAGCCGAAGGCGAATCCGAGATTCTCTTCAATTATGAGGATTTGGACGCCAATCTGGCCGGCGCCGAACTCTTTTATTCCATTGATGGCGGCGACTTTGTCCGTTTCGACTCCCCGACCACGCAGCTCGTTGGCCTAAGCGGCGAAGCGTCATTTATCATTGCGGATGAATTTTCCTCCATCCAGGTTTACGTCAAGGACATCTGCGGCGTTGAAAGTAATCAACTCAATGTCGGCGAGCAAGTCGATGATGATGACGATGACACAGCCGATGACGACGCGGCTGACGATGACGAAGCCGACGGCGACGACGATGACGACGATGATGACGACAGCGGATGCGGCTGTTAATTTTTAGTTCCTTTAATTAAACCAAAGGGCGGGCCTTAAAAGGGCGCCGCCCTTTTTCTTTATGAAAACTGACTCATCCGAACAAGCCTCAATATTGCATTGCGATGGCGTTGATACTATCCACGAGGGCGCTTTATCAGTGGGTTATTGATGGCGAGGAAAAAATCCCCTCGGACGCCGCGCGTCGCAATTATCGACGGCTGCCAAAGTGCGGCCCTCGTTGTCGAGACAGGCATGCGTGCAAAGCGCGGGCTGTTTGGAATGACGAATTAGACGAACCGCGCAACGGACGTTGTAGAATGCACGGTGGCCTTTCTTGCGGTCCTGGCAGGGATTCCATTGCACAATATCAGCGGCGGCGGTGGAAACTGTATCGACTTGCCAAGGCAATCAACCGGGCGGCGCTTCCTTGCGAATAGCGAACCTGACATAATGGTAACTTACTAAAAGCAGGAGGAATCCATGAAGGCCTTGAAAACCACGTTGGTGGTAGCCTGGTTGCAGGCTTAGCCTAGTGCTTTGCGCTGGCGTTATCTTACGGCGACGATGATGATGCCGGACGTTCCTTCCCTCGAAAGCCTGCGATGGATGACAACGAACTACTTCTTTAATGCATAAATTATGTTATAGTGTTTTAATTGGAGGAATTTGGTCACTATCTTGAGGATGCCTCAGGGCTTCGGCAAAGTCGCGACAAACCCTTGATGTTCCTCAAAGCGCATTTTGGCCCCCCCGAATTTTTCAAGGCGTGTCCTCGGACTTTTCCGAGGCCTTGAGAGATGCTTTCAACCGTTGGCGGCAAGCCGAATAAAGAGGGAGTCATGGTTCCGCAAATAGCTGAAAACTTTGAACTCGTCAGCGAAAAAAAGACGGTCGCGTTGCTTAAGGAAGCCTGCGATCTCAAGCTGAGAATAAAGTTGTATCGGACGGCTGATGAAACACCTGCTTACTCCAACCTTTTAGGGATAAACGAAAGCCATTTGATCCTGGCCGGCCTTCAACCCAAGGAACTGGAAGAATCCTTCGTCCAGCCCTGCTCCATTGAGGCGGATTTCAAGATGGCGGACAAGGGTGCCTTTTCCTTTAACACCACTGTCCAGGGTGTTCGGGTGGGCAAGGAATATCAATTCTACACGGATTGGCCGTCATCGCTCCGGGTTTATCAGCGGCGGAAATATTTTCGCGCCCACCCAACTCAGGAATTGCCGGCGACCTGCGTTTCGATCAGCAAACGTAACACGGTGGGTCGGGTGCGCGTGGAAAACATCAGCCTTGACGGCGCTTTGCTCACCTTTTCCAGCACAGCCGACATCAGTGTGGGAAAAATCCTGAAGAATATCCGTCTGCGCCTGGCGAGCGAGGGGGAATTGAACGCGGACGGCATCGTCCGGCTTGTGATGCCCGGAGAGAAAGGGGGCTGCTGCCTCGGCATTCAGTTTGACGTGCTGGACAGGGAAACCCACAAACGTCTCACTGCCTACATCATCAAATGCCAGAAACAGATGATTCGGCGAAAAGTCGACGTCTGAGCGGCGATCCCTCCGTCCTGGTTCATCGTCCTGCCTGAAATTGTTCACGCCCAGAAAGCCGTGTGCGATGTACAGCGGCTCAGGGTTTAATGAGAACCGATTCAATCGACCTTGTCCCGCTTTTTGGACTTCCTCTGTATTCACGGACCGCGACTGCGTGGGGTGCCTCTCTTCCATTGTGGGTCTAGTTTACTACCAACCTCTCAAATCTCTCCTCTCTTCGCGCTACGTCCGTTTTCCGCTCCACCCATCATAGCAACATATAGAAGGTCAAAAAGCGAACCGGGGCTTTATTATTATCCGAAGCAATCAAGAAAATGCGTCGGTGAACCCTTCCATAAATCGAATAGGCGACAACGGCTCCGGGCGGTGTAGCCCAAGCAATCAACGGAGCGGCGGCTTCCCTTCCAAAACCGAGCGGCCTATAGTGGCGACAGCTTAAGAAAATCAAAAACAAGGATCGGGATTATGAATATCTGGAAAAGCGCCATTCTTATCGCCCTGGTTTTGAGCTTGGTCTTGGCCGTAGCTTGTGGCGACGACGACGATGATAACCAGGGTTCCCCTTACCTTGACGACGATGCGGATGATGACGCCGACGATGATGATTTTTATGACCCCGCCTTTTCGTGTTCCGGCGAAGTCTGCACGGACCCGGCGGTGGGGTTGATGTGGCAAAATGAAGACACGGACAGGAAAACAGGTTGGAATGAATCCATTGATTATTGCCACGATCTTGACATGGGTGATGGCTTCGGCGGGTTTCACGGCTGGCGGCTGCCGACGATATCGGAGCTTCGCAGCTTGATCCGGGGATGCCCCGAAACGGTAACGGGCGGCGAATGCGCCGTTGCGGACGATTGCCTTTCATGGGGCGAATGCTGGGATGATTCGTGCCGTAGTTGTGAAGTGTTTGGCGGGCCTGGTTTGGAGGGGCGATACTGGCCCGAAGGCATGGAGGGCACGACAACCTTCCATTGGTCCGCGTCGGAAACCGATTATCCAGAAGATGAAAATGCGTGGCATGTTGTATTTGCCAATGGGTCAATAAGTAGGTCTGGAAAATCAGGTGCTATTGATTGCGGCACCCGCTGCGTTCGTGACCTCTAAATGACCGGCGTGGACAACGAAGGGGGAAAATGAAGACTTGGAAAAGCGCCTTTCTTATCGCCCTGGTTTTGAGCTTGGTCTTGGCCGTAGCCTGCGGCGATGATGACGATGACCGTGGCTCACCCTACCTTGACGACGACGCGGATGATGACGCCGACGATGACGATTTCTACCACCCCGCCTTTTCATGTTCCGGCGAAGTCTGCACGGACCCGGCGGTGGGGTTGATGTGGCAAAATGAAGACACAACTTCATACACTAGGTGGGAAAGCTCCATTGATTATTGCGAAAGCCTTGACGCCGGGGATGGCTTCGGCGGGTTTCACGGGTGGCGACTGCCGACGATATCGGAACTTCGCAGCTTGATCCGAGGTTGCCCCGAAACGGTAACGGGCGGGAAATGCAACGTGACGGATGATTGCCTTTCGTGCGGCGAATGTTGGGGTGATTTGTGTTGGAATTGCGAACAGTTTGGCGGACCCGGCCCCGAAGGGCGCTACTGGCCGGAAGGTATGGAGGGCACGACCTATTGTTATTGGTCATCGTCGGAGCGTACGGATTCGGAATCAGCGAGTGCGTGGTATGCCAATTTTGCTATTGGATCAATAGACAGGATGGACACTTCCGGCTCTCAAGGCTTCGGCACGCGCTGCGTTCGTGGCCTCTAGGCAACCGGCGTGGACAACGAAGGGGAAAAATGAAGACTTGGAAAAACGCCTTTCTTATTGCTCTGATTTTGAGCTTGGTCTTGGCCGTAGCCTGCGGCGACGATGATGATGATGATGACAGAGGCGGCGATGCTTATGTGCCGTCGGACGATGATGACGGTGGAAATGACGATCTCAATGATAACCAGGATGATGATGCAGACGATGACACAGACGATGATGACGAGCCAACGTGGACTGATCCAGATACCGGCCTTATGTGGCTAAATCCGGGCCTCGCAGGCGTAGGGAGACTTTGGAATCAAACTTGGGAAGGGGCAAAACAAGCTTGTAATAATCTTACTTATGCCGGTTACAACGATTGGTGGTTACCAACAATATCTGAATTGAGAACACTGGTACGTGGATGCCCGGATACAGAGACGGGCGGCAACTGCGAAATCACCGATGAATGTGGAAACGATTGTGGCTCCCTTTGGTGTCGTACTTGTGACGAAAGTGACGCTCCTTTTGTAGGTTGTTTTTGGCCACATGGAATTGCAAACCTTGATATTGAGTTGAGCCTCTCTACTTGCGATGCTCATTGGTCTTCTACGCCAGTGTATGGTGATTACAGTTTAGCATATTATCTAAATTTCAGAGATGCATCTGTGGATTATATTTCAAAAACAAGGGAATATGCCACTCGTTGCGTTCGTAATGCCGACTCGGATGACGATTTGGATGATGACTCGGATGATGACTCGGATGACGATGGCCCCTGGACGGACCCTTCTTCAGGCTTGACTTGGCAAAACCCACATGATGAGCTTCTGCTTCCTCAAAATGGAGCGCATGATTACTGTTGGAGCTTGAGTCTTTTAGGCCAGGACGACTGGCGTCTACCTACGATCAGCGAACTGCGGTCACTAATCCGCGGCTGCGACCAAACCGAACTGGACGGCTCCTGCGGTGTAACGGATGCATGCTTGAGTCTGAGTGATTGTTGGAGCTATTCGTGCGATGGCTGTTACTATCTGAGCGGTCCTGGATCAGGTGGAGCTTATTGGCCTGATAGCATATCAGGTAATATCGATTGGCATTGGTCAATTTCGCCGAATCCAGATGGCATTTTTGTTGGCCTTGGTTGGATCATCAATTTCACTGACGGTTCCGTTCACAGTAATCGTGACGACAACGGCAGCTATGTTCGCTGCGTCCGTCCTTAGACCGTGATTTTTGGTGATTTGGTCCGGTGCGGTGATTTTCCTGACTGACATTTTGACAGCAAATTTGACAGCAACCCAGGCGAACGTGCGTGAATGACAATTACTTTGCTTTAGTTTTTCCTCTTGCCCTTCATCTTCACAACCTCTCCGGTTGCCTCATGCTTTCCGAACATCCCGTGAAGATCGCTAAAGGCTTCCGGCGCAAGGTGCGCGTATCTTTGAGTCATCTTTTGATCGGCATGGCCCAGAATTTTTTGCAGTTTGAAAAGATCGCCGTTGCAAAGAAAGCATGGACATCTTGACCCTTTCCCTGCGTGGCATTAAGTAAGCCTCTTATATCGGATTCTGAGCGCAAATAGGCATAGTCCTGGACGTGTAGGCGGGGCTTTTTGATTTTTGGCGAATGAAAGATAATATCCAATTCTTGCGCGTAATGCTAAAATCCCTGAAAGGCAAGCGAGAATGTTGCGAATTGTATTTACAGCAAAACCCTTTGCAAAAAGCTCAACCTTTAACTTCTCGATTTTTTCCGTCGAAATGTGATTTAACTGCACATTTTCGAATGCGGGATAAAGATGATTTCTCCATATGGATTTGTTATCTTGCTAAGAGCGGAGTGGCGCGTTGATCTTTTTTGGCCGTTCTTTTTTCTTGCCATGATAACCCCCTTTTTTATGCGAAATCGGGCGCCAGTAGCCGAAAAAAGCCGAAATCCGTGGAGCACCTAAAATAAAAAAGCGCTCCAGGTCATTGAAATCATTTAAATGAGTCGTCAGGGATTCGAACCCTGGACCTACGGATTAAAAGTCCGTTGCTCTACCACCTGAGCTAACGACCCGCGCAGCGGATTGGATTCGTAACCGAGTTTCAGGTACCTTGTCAAGCTCTATGGTCTTCCCATGTCGTTTTGCGTAGTATGGGTCATAGTGGAAAATGGAGGGGGCAGGCTATGCAACACATTGATCCAGACTGGAAAAGCAAGGCGATTTCGCCCGAAGAGGCGCTGTCGCGAATCGAGCCGGGCATGCGCGTGTTCATTGGTACGGGCCTGTCCGAGCCGCGCACGCTCGTGCATACGCTGATGAACTCGCAGCAGGTGAACCTGCAGGACCTGGAACTGATCCAACTCGTATCATTGGGCGACGCCATTTCGCTCAAGCAATTGCATTTTCAAAAATTCCGTCTAAGAACATTTTTCTCCGGCTGGATCGCCTCCGACGCCATCGCAGATGGGCGCGTCGATCTGACGCCATGCCGATTTTCCCGTGTGCCTGCACTTTTCAAATCCGGCGCCGTGCCTCTCGACGCCGCCATTGTGCAAATCACGCCGCCCGACGAGGCGGGGTATTCGAGCCTCGGCGTTTCCCTGGACGTGGCGCAGCAGGCCATTGACCGGGCCACCCTGGTTATCGGCGAGGTCAATGAGGAAGTTCCCCGCACGCAGGGCGACACCTTCGTCCACGTCTCAAAATTTGACTGCCTCGTTGAGGCAACCGAGAAGCCGATTTACTTCCAGCGGTGGAAATCCGACGATGCATTCGATCGCGTAGCCGCCAACGTAGCGTCGCTCATTGAAGATCGCAGCTGCCTAACCTATTCCCTCGGCCCGCTCTTCGAAGCCCTGACGCCGCACCTTTCACGCAAGCGCGGCTTGGGCATTCATTCACCCCTTTTCACCGATGCTCTAATGGATCTCGTGAAATCCGGTGCCGTAACAAACCGCCACAAAGACAGCTTCCTGGGCAAATGCGTGACCTGCTACGCCATGGGCACAAAAGATTTGATGAACTGGTTGCACCGCAATCCATTGATCGAGTTCCAGGCTCTTGACGTTGTGGCGAATCCACTGAACGTTGCACGCAACGACCGTTTCATGGCCATCGTCCAAGTGCGCAAAGTGGACCTGTCGGGGGGCTTCGCTTTTCACTTCGGCAAAAGCAGTCTGCTGACGGGACTCGGCCTGGGCGAAACGCATGACATGTTCACTTCCGCCGCCCTGTCCAAAGGCGGTCGAACGATCCTGGCCCTGCCCAGCCGCAATCTGGAAGGCCAGCCGAATATTCTCCCTTCCGTGGAACATATGCCCAATCTTTTCCTCAACTCGGAAGTGGTGGATATGGTCGTCACCGAATACGGCGTCGCCTATCTTTCGGAGCGCACCTATCGGGAGCGTGCGCAGGCGCTCATCGACATTGCCCATCCGGATGATCGGAAGAACCTCGTCGAAAAAGCCAAAGAGATGAAGGTCCTGTACCCGGACCAAATATACCTGCAGAGCAGCGGCAAGACCTATCCTCACGATATAAACGTCCGCCGCACATTCAAAGGCGGGCTGGATGTACATTTCCGCCCCCTGAAGCCCAGCGACGAAGAGTCCATGCGGCGGTTGTTTTATCAATTCTCCGACCAGTCCGTGTATTACCGCTACTTCAGCCCGATCAAGACAATGCCGCACCGGAAGATGCAGGAGTACACGAACGTGGATTATACGAGCATCATGCCCATCGTCGGGCTTATCGGCGAACTGGGCAAGGAGAGAATCATCGCCGAAGGCCGCTACGCACGCAAAAAAGACGACCCCTTTGCGGCGGACATTGCTTTCATCGTGGATGAAGGACACCAGGGCCTTGGCATTGCGACCTTCCTTTTGAAAATGTTGACACGGCTGGCCAAGGAGCGCGGCGTGAAGATGATCACCGCCGATGTCCTGACCTCCAACAAGGCCATGATGAAGGTATTCGAGCGTAGCTGCGAGGATATGAAGCTAAAGGTCAGCAGCGGTGTTTATGAGTTATGCATACCCATCGTCAATACCGACAAAAAGGTTAAGTTTAAGGGATGCTGATTTTTTAAGGAAGTGGCGAAATCGATTTCTAAAAATTGACAAGCCGGTCGATTGTCGTGGAGGGATTGTCTATTTCGCCTTCGGCTTTATCGTTCTTACACTCGGCAAGGCTTTGCCCTCAGCCGGCGTCGGGAATTTCCACATCCATATTTTTTAAAACACGTTGAATGACGTATGAGGCGACCCGCTCCGCATAGGCGCCCGGTCCGAAACCGGCGTCAAATCCCAATTCCAGAGCCAGCATGTGGTCGATGCGCGGTCCGCCGCAGATGAAAAAAAAGCGCTCGCGCAGCCTGGAGGCCTCGGCCAGTTCAATCAATTTCGTCAGGTTCAGCCGATGGAGGTCATTACCCGTAACGATCTGGCTAGCCAAAACAGCGTCGGCATTATATTCCCGCGCTTTTTCGAGGAGCATTTCCGGCGGAGTTTGCGCTCCCAGATTATAGGCTTCCACCATCTGATAGCGCTCAAGGCCGTAGTGCCCGTTGAAGCCTTTCATGTTCATGATGGCGTCTATGCCCACGGTGTGCGCGTCGGTTCCAATGCAGGCACCGACCATGACCAACTTCCGACCGATTTTCTCTTTGATGATCCGATCGCAAGTCTCCCGATCCCAGACATGGACATCAACGCGGGGAATATTCAGCGCGGCCACATCAACATAAGTTTCGCTTTTCCCATAAACAATGAAGAAGCTAAATCCTCCCAGGTCAGCCTGATGAACAACACTGACATCTTTTAGCCCAAGCTTCTTTGCCCAGGCTTTGGCGGCGTGCGAAGCCTTTTCATCGCACGGAATCGGCAGCGTGAATGATAGCTGCACCGCACCGTCATTGAGTTTATCCCCGTAGGGTCTTATTTTTTTCATATCGATTTCAGTCATTTTTTCACCACGCTTGTTCCACCGTAATCTTACCTGAAAAGCCCTTCGGCGTTCAAGTCCCGTGGCCGCGAAGGATAAAAATCAGTATTGAAATTACAAAAGAAATTTTACCCCCGTGGCAAAGATGAATTCAGGACCCCCATTTACCCATCATCCTTTTCTATTTTCAAGTCGCTTGAACTAAAGCTGTGCGACTGCTAATAAGCAGCTAATAATTTCGGCATCAATCCGCAAGAGGACCTGATGGAAGACAAAAATTTAGCCCATATGTTTTTGAATCGCAGTCGCTCTCATAAAAAGAACCCTTTTATTTTGAGCTATCGAAAAGATAACTGGAATGTCCTGTCCTGGCGCTATGCCAGGCGAACAGTTCGAAAACTCTGCCTTGGCTTCATTTCTCTGGGAGTTAAACCGGGCGATCGGGTAGCTTTGCTGTCGACAAACCGAGCCAAGTGGGTATTTTGCGATCTCGCAATTCTCTCTGCGGGCGGAGTTGTCGTCCCGATTCAACACAACAGCACCCCCGGCCAAATCCGCCACATTGTCCGGGATTCCAAGAGCCGATTTTTGATTATTGCGGATTATAAGCAGCTTCGAAAGTTCACCACCAACGGCGAAGAATATCCCGATGTTGAGAAAATCATCGTCATGGAAATGGTGTCGGGGATAAAAGAGGGCGACAAACTCATTACCAGCTTTTCCGAAATCCAAATGCGGGGCAAGAGCCATCATCGATCCCATACTTTTGAGGAGCACATCGATCAAATTGACATGGATGATCCCGCCACAATCAACTACACGACGGATGTTGAAGGCGAGGTCAAAGGGATCATTCTAACCCATGGCAATATATACTCGAATTTGAAAGCGATAGGAGATATTCTCAGTGGGTCCGAGGAAGATATCACCTTGCATTCCCTACCCTTGACATATGGTCCCTGCCGTTTATTTGGATATTTTTCTCCCATATATTCCGGCGGCACCATGGTGATTGCCGACAAAGCCGACATGGAAGAAAAGCTTTTTCAGAGCACGAAACCGACTATCGCCCTGGTTGTGCCGCGAAACCTGGAAAGTATCCGTAGAAAAATCATCGTGAAGGTGGAAAGCGGCGGCGCGCTCAGAAGAAAATTGTATCCCTGGGCTTTGGAAGTTGGCAAACGGGTCCTGGAAAACAAGACTGCGGGGAAAGATCTTTCCTTTTCAGAATCGATAAGACATTTCATTGCGAACCTTTTTGTGTTTAAAAAAATCAGATCTGATTTCGGCGGTAGGATGAAATTCTGCATTTGTTCGGGCGCTCCGCTCGTGTACAAGCTGGCGGAGTTTTTCCATATCATTGGCATGCCCGTTTTCGACGCATACGGCATGACCGAATCAAGCTACCTGATTGCCATGAACCGTCCGGATGATTTCAAGTTGGGAACCGTGGGCAAGGCGATCCCAGGCGTTAAGATTCGTTTATCGAAAAATGGCGAAATTCAGTGCCATGGCGCAAACATCATGAAAGAATTTCTCGACGATGAACAAAAGACGATTCAAGCAGTGCCGGGACACTGGCTCAGCAGCGGCGACCTGGGCGAGATCGACGAAGACGGTTTTTTAAAAATCACCGGGCGCGAAAAAGATGTCATCATCACCAGCGGAGGCGAAACCATCGCGCCCAAGGTTATTGAACACGCGCTGACAATCAACAGGCACATCAAACAAGTCAGCATTATAGGCAACGATAGAAAGTATATTACGGCGATTATCGTCCCCGATTTGGAGGAATTGCGCGCTTACGCAAAAGCCAATGGTTTTCATTTCACGGACATGACCGACCTGTTGTATTCCGATGAAGTCAGAACGCTTCTTGAGCAGGCTGTCTCCGAAGTCAACAAGGACCTCATTAAACATGAAGCTCTAGTGGATTTCATTATTGCTGAAAGTGACTTTACAACGGCCAATAACATGTTGACGGCGGCGCAGCGAAACAATCGGAGCGTTATCGAAAAATATTACGCGACGCAGATCGAAAGAATGTATGAATCTTAGCTTCACTTCGCCGTAGTTATTTTGAATCTTCAACAGCGACCAAAGCCGTTCGAAGCCGCAATATCACGCCGATAACATCTTCTTTGGATATTTCGGGATAGATGGGAAGAGATATCAATTCCCGAGCCGCTTTTTCCGTGACCGGCAGCGCGCTATGAACCGAGCCTAAGGCCAGGAAAGCTTCCTGGCGATGTACAGGAACAGGATAGTGGATTGAGGCGGCCACGCCCGACTCACGCAGTTTTTTCAAAACGACGTCTCTGTGCGCTATTCTGACGGCGTAAATATGATAAACAGGCGTGCAGCTTTCACCAATGGCGGTCAGTTTCAAACCCCGAATATCGCGCAATCCCTCTTCGTATATTGCGGCTTTGGCGCGCCGACCTTCGTTCCATGAATCCAGGTATGGCAGTTTAACGCGTAATACGGCGGCCTGGAGATCGTCAAAGCGACTGTTTTGCGATGCAAATTCGTGCTTGTGCTTTTGGCTTCTCCCGTGGTTTCGGGCTTTTTGGAGCCAGGAGGCCAGCTCCTTGTCATGGGTTGTAACAGCGCCGGCGTCGCCATAAGCGCCCAAGTTCTTGCTGGGATAAAAACTAAATGCTGCCGCGTCTGCGAAACTTCCGGCGCGGCGGCCTTTGTATTTCGCACCATGCGCCTGCGCGGCATCCTCTATCACACGCAAACTGCGTCGCCCGGCGATCTCCATCAAAGGGTCCATATCCACCGTCTGGCCGTAAAGATGCACGGGAATGACGGCTTTTGTGCGCGGTGTAATTGCCGCTTCGACCTTTGAGACATCCATCAGGAGCGTGTCGTCGCGAACATCGACAAACACCGGCACAGCGCCGACAAGAAGTATTGCCTCCGCCGTGGCAATAAAAGTGTGCGCCACCGTAATGACTTCGTCGCCCGGACCGATACCGAAACCACGCAATGCCAGGGCGAGAGCATCCGTACCGTTCGCGCATGCCACGCAGTGCTCGACGCCGCAATAACCAGCAAATTCCCGCTCGAAGGCCGATGTTTCGGGCCCAAGGATGAAAGCGCCGTTTTGAAGCACCCTTCGAATACCGTCATCGATCTCGTCTTTGATGGATTCGTATTGCGCCGCCAGGTCAACGAAAGGTATCGCCGAATTCTGCGTCATGGCCTGCGCTCCCCATAAATGAGGCGACCCGTTTTTGCATCACGCAGTTGCTGTGTTTCGCCGATCACGCGAGCCGGGTTTCCCGCAACAACGACACCGGGCTGGACATCCGATGTGACAACGGAACCTGCGCCGACCAGAGCCCCTTCCCCAATGATAATGCCCGGCAGAATCACGGCGCCGGCGCCCACAATGGCGCCTTTTTTTACTCTAACACCCTTCAAGTTTCTTTTTACATCCGGCGAAGCCGGGTATTTGGCGTTGGTGAGCGCTACGCCGGGGCCTATCCAGCAGTTGTCTTCGAGATGGCAAAACTCCGGAACAAACACGTTTGAGTGCAGCCTGACATTGCAGCCGATTTCGACCAGAAATTCCACAACGGATCCGCTGCCGATGCTGCAATCGTCTCCGATTTTAGCGCCCTGTCTTATCAAGACGTGATGACCGGTTTGGAATCCATGGCCGATATGCGCTCCGGCGTAAATAACCGTATGGGAACGGATGAGGACTTCGTTTCCCAAACTCGTGGTAAAATCACTCGGCGAAATTCCTTCGGGCGGTCTGCCGAGAATGACGAAAGGATCAATCCGCGCTCCCGGTCCAATCGAAACATTCGGATAGATTATTATGTTGTCTTTGTCTGGCATAGATTCAACCACGGTCGCGTCCGGGATAACCCAATCTGACCTCGGAATGCGTGGCGGCGGCTTGATATATGGCCTCCACGAGTTCCACGGATTTTCGCTCTTCCATGCCGTCAAGCATGTGCCGTCCTTTCGCCCTGATGCTTTTGACGACATCTTTATAAAATTCCTGGTGGCCATAGGCGCTGATGCCGAGAGGATTGCAAACGTCGTTCCCAACCTCGTCAATTCCTGAGGCCGAATCGACGAAACTCCAGGTTTTGAGTTTGTCCATACAAAAACCTTCGATGACCACGGCTCCCTTTTCACCAAGGATGGTGATGCCGCCTTCCAAGTCGTCGGGCCTTGTGGCTGTTGTCGCCTCGATGACGCCCAGAGCGCCGGATGTGAATCTGAGGATTGCCACGCCGACATCTTCGGTTTCGATGTCCACGAGCCGCCGGGCCGTATAAGCCTGCACGCTTTGAACCGGGCCCATAAGATGCTGCAGGAGATCGACGAAATGGTTGGCCTGGTTGGCAAAGAGTCCGCCGTCGTCCTTGACCGTCCCACGCCAGGGATCCGAATTATAATAGCCCTGCGTCCTTCGCCAACGCAGGCGAACCGAGCCAAGCGTTAGTTTGCCCAAGCGACCGGACTGGGCGGCCTCCCGCAATTTGACCACGGGCCGGTTATAACGATTCTGTTTGACGACAAAAATCGAAACCGCATTTTTCTCGCAGGTCTCCAACAGGTGGTCCGCCTCGTGCAGCGTTAGAGTCATGGGCTTTTCAATCACCAGATGACGGGTGTAAGGCGCCGCAGCGCACGCTACCGCGCAATGCGAACCGCTTTCGACCAAAACAACCGTGATGTCGGGTCTCAATTCGCTGAGCATGGCCGTTGCGTCGTCGAAGGCCCGAACGCCGTTTGGCTCGGCCCGCCTTTTTGCCTGCTCCATTTTTCGATCACATACGCCCACAAGATCAATATTTTCGATCCGCGCAATGACATCGAGATGTTTTTTCGAAACCTTGCCGCAGCCTATCAGGGCAACGCTTAAGGAGCTGGTCATTGAAACTCCACTTATCTTTTACGACGCCGCGTCCATCAGCGATCCACGTGGCGCTGGTCCTGTTCCTTTAGAGCCTCGGCCATATCGTGATCCACCATCAAAGCCACCAAATCCTCGAAGGAGGCCTTTGGCTCCCAACCGAGAACTTTGCGTGCTTTGGATGCATCTCCGACCAGAACATCCGCCTCCGTCGGACGGAAATATCGCGGATCAATCTCAACGTATTGTTCCCAGTCCAAATCCAATCGCCCGAAACTCAATTCCAGAAACTCCCGGACGCTATGCGTTTCCCCGGTGGCGACCACGTAATCATCCGGCTCATCATTTTGCAGCATCAGATACATCGCCTCGACATAATCGGCCGCAAAACCCCAGTCACGTCTTGTATCAATATTGCCTAAAAGCAACTTCTTTTGCGTGCCAAGCTTGATGCGGACGGCGGCGCGCGTGATCTTGCGCGTTACAAAGTTTTCGCCCCGCCTGGGCGACTCATGATTGTAGAGGATGCCGCTGCAGGCGAACATGCCATAGGCCTCGCGATAATTAACGGTTTGATAGTGCGCGTAGACCTTCGAGCAGGCGTAGGGATTGCGTGGATGAAAACAGGTCTTTTCGTTTTGCGGAACCTTTCCTCCCTTGCCGAACATGTCGCCGGAGGAGGCTTGAAAAAATTTCACCTTTTTGTCGAGATTTCTGACGGCTTCCAGAAGCCGTATCGTACCGAGAGCGTTAATATTCGCCGTGAGTACAGGCTGCTCAAAGGACGTTCCCACGTGGGACTGCGCTGCCAAGTTATACACTTCGTCAGGTTGGATTTTTTCAAACAACGTTGTGAAGTTCGATCCATCGGTCAGGTCGCCCTCGTGAACAAAGAGCCTTTTTTTTTCCTCAATCAGTTTCCTGTCGAGATAGCCCCCGCTGGAAACTCCGGCGGGAAGGTCAATGCCGTGAACTTCGTAGCCCTTTGTGAGCAGAAACTCGGCCAGATAGCTTCCGTCCTGTGCTGTGATTCCTGTGATCAGTGCGCGTTTCATTGCTGATGCCTTATTTCAATATCAGCGCTTCAATGACGGATTCGGTGACGTGTTGGATTTCATCCGAGGAAAGCTCCGGAAAAACAGGGAGGCTCAAAACCTCTGCGGCCGCGGCTTCCGACACCGGCATGTCCCCCTTTTTGTATTCAAGATGCTTGAAACAATCCTGCAGGTGCAGGGGCAAAGGATAGTATACGGCAGCGCCAATTTTCTTTGAATATAGATGATTCAGCACTTTATCCCGACCACCATTTTTAATCCGAACGGTGAACTGGTTGTAAATATGCCGACGTTGCGGCAACACTCGCGGGCAAAGGATGTCCGGATGGCCCATCTCATCGAAGACTTCGCGGTATATATCTGCATTAGCCTTCCTGGCCTCCGACCATGCGTCGAGCTTTGGCAGTTTCACGCGCAATACCGCAGCTTGTATTTCGTCGCAGCGAAAATTCCCGCCGATGAAGTGATATTGGTACTTTGGGCTTTGCCCGTGGTCGCGCATGATTCTAAGGTGCTCAGCCAGCGCGCTGCTGTCCGTGGTGATCAGCCCGCCGTCTCCCATGGCACCCAGGTTTTTGCTCGGAAAAAAGGAAAAGCATCCGTACCGACCCATGGACCCGGCCCGCTGCTGCTTGTACTCGGCGCCGATGGCCTGTGCTGCGTCCTCAATAACCGCCAGCCCGTGCTTGTCGGCAATTTGCGTGATGATGTCCATCTCCGCGCATTGACCATAAAGATGCACCGGGATAATAGCCTTCGTTTTTTCCGTGACTGCGCTTTCGATTTTCGCGATGTCGATGTTGCAACCGTCCGGCTCGATGTCCACGAAGACCGGGCGCGCGCCGACGCGTTCAATAACCCCGGCAGTCGCGAAAAAAGAAAAAGGAACCGTGATGACTTCATCGCCAGGTCCGACATTTTCCGACAAAAGCGCCATGAAAAGGGCGTCGGTGCCGCTGGAAACGGCGACGGCATGCGCAGAGCCGCAGTAACTGGCGGCTTCGGTCTCAAATGCCTTGATCTCGGGTCCGAGAATATAGCGCCCTGATCGAGCGCAACGGAGAAGCGCCTGTTCAAGCTCTTCCTGAATGGGGGCGTGATGACGCTGCAAATCCAGCATGGGAACTTGATTTAGTTTTTTCTTTTTTGCCATTTTTCTTTCCTCATCGCCTAGGCTTTGCGCGACAATCGGCAAAAGCACGCCAACAGTCAAGACTTTTGGCGCATCGGTGAGCAGTTTGGACAAGGCCAAAACCGCGAAAAGGCGGAAAAGGCATAACTTTCCTGGTCAGGAAGCACCGAAATTCGGGTCTAAAATACTTGGATTTTTTGTCTTGACCAATGGTCATTCCGCGTCCACCCTACGCACCGGTTTGGAAAGGACAACCATGACAGACAATCAACAAGTACGAATGCCAGAGAAAATCCGCAACATCGCCATCATCGCCCATGTCGATCATGGGAAAACGACGCTGGTCGATAAAATGCTCGCGCAATCCGGCAGCTTCCGGCGCGGCGAAAGCGACATCGAACAAGCTATGGATTCCGGCGAACTGGAGCGCGAGCGCGGCATCACTATTCTCGCCAAGTTCACCTCGCTGGATTATGAGGACTTGCACATCAACGTGGTGGACACGCCGGGCCATGCCGATTTCGGCGGCGAAGTCGAGCGCGTGATGCGCATGGTCGACTCTGTGCTGCTGCTGGTCGACGCCTTCGAAGGAGCGATGCCGCAAACGCGATTCGTCACCAAAAAAGCCCTCGCGTGCGGCCTGCGCCCGATTGTTGTGATCAATAAAATTGATCGCCCCGGCTGCGACCCCATCGCCGCCGCCGACTCGGTGCTAGACCTGTTCATTTCGCTGGACGCCACCGATGAGCAGTGCGATTTTCCCCTCATCTACGCATCGGCTAAGCACGGTTACGCCGTGAACAACCTGGACGACGAGCGGGCTGACCTGATGCCCCTGTTTCGCCTGATCGGCGAGTACGCGCCGCCGCCCGTGGTGGACCTAAACGATGTCCCGGCCTTGCAGGTCATTACTTTCAACCACGACGAATACCTGGGATCCATGGCCATCGGTCGTATGGAATCAGGCACTTTCCATACCGGCGACCGCGCCCTGCTGGTGCATCGCGATGGCAGCCGCGACGAGTTTCGCATCAACACCATTCTCGGCTTTCGCGGTCTTCACCGCTTCGAAATGGAACAGGCCATGGCCGGCGACATCATCGCCCTGACCGGCATGGAGGAATTGGACGTCGGCGAAACAATCACTTCGGTGGAAAACCCCAAGGTGTTGCCGCTGCTCGAGGTTGATGCGCCCACGGTCAGCATGACCTTTATGATCAACACCTCGCCCACCGTAGGTCGCGAGGGCAAGTACATCACCAGCGCCAAGCTCAGCGAACGCCTGACTCGCGAGAAGAAATCCAACGTCTCACTGCGCGTTGAGCATACCGCCTCGACCGATTCATTCATTGTCAGTGGACGCGGCGAATTGCACCTTTCGGTGCTGATCGAAACCATGCGGCGCGAGGGCTATGAGTTCATGGTCTCGCGCCCCAAGGTCGTTTTGCGCAAAAACGACAACGGCGCCACACTCGAGCCTTACGAAATCGTCATCGTCGATGTCGAGTCCATACACGCCGGCACGGTCATTGAGTCGTTGAACCAACGCTTCGGTCGCATCACCAATTTGCGCGAAGTGGGCATGGGGCGCTCCCGTGTCGAATTCGTCATCCCCACGCGCGGCCTTATCGGCTATCGCCCAAGATTCATGACCCAAACGCACGGAACCGGCGTCATCAACGCAGTCTTTCACGAGTACGGCCCCTGGGCCGGCGACATCAAAGACCGACCGGTCGGAGCGCTGGTCGTGCTGGACCCGTGCACTTCCGTGATCTATGCGCTGTGGAAACTGGAAGACCGCGGCATATTTTTTATTGGACCGGGTGAAAAAGTTTATGCGGGGCAGGTCATCGGCGCGCACACACGCAATAGAGACCTGGTCGTCAATCCCGGCAAAACCAAAAAGCTGACCAACGTCCGCGCGGCGGCCACCGACGAAAAGAATGTATTCAAGCCGCATAAGGTGTTGACGATTGAAGAAGCCCTCGATTTCATCAACGACGATGAGTTGGTCGAATTTACGCCGCAATCCATTCGCCTACGCAAACGGATTCTGGATCACAACGACCGCAAGAAAGCCGAGTCGGTCGTCAATGCCTAAGCGCCGGAAACAAAGGCTCAAATAGCATCCCCAAAAATATCCTGTGAAAAATGCTCCGAATTTTCTTGCGAACGAACTATAGCGTAGGCGAAAAAGAAAAATCCGGGCTAGTGGCTCGATTTCATCTCGACAAGAAAAGACGGATTTTCCGATGCATCGCAGCGTAGCCCCGCAAGCTGCCCGAAAAGCCGTTCGCCGTTCGCAGCCAGCGTGGCGCATGCGCCGGTTAGTACAAGATTGATCGGCCGGAAAGTCGGCGAGGTCCAGAGCGTCGCTGGCGCGGATGCGGTTTCCGCGACGACAACTACATTGCTCACAGTCGGCCCAACCACGTGCACTTCGTATCCCATCTGATCGCCGCTGACTTTGAGTTCTATAGTCGCGCCGCTTTCCCCGCTCGCCAGGGCAAACAGGTTCGCGGCGGCAGGCTCTTGCCAATTGGCCAGCAACGTGGATCCGGGCGTCGTCACACCCATGGAATCGACGGTCCCGCCGCCAATCCCCTGCGCCGCCACGCGAAAAATCACCGCAGGGGCATCCGTCATGCCGAGCGCTTCATCGAAGGAAAGATCAAGAGATACGATCCTTTCACTCTCCGCGCCAAAAGCTCCGACAAAAACCGGCGGCCCCAGGCGATTGGGCTGACCGTCCACTGTTTCCACGTACCCCGCCGGCGCGTAGCCCCGCGCGTTTTCATCCATAAAGACATAGGCAGGTTTGTGCTCCGAGCCCACCATCTCCATGTTCAGCGCGCAGTTTGAAACGCCTGACCGGAAGCCGTCGAAGAGATCGTAGTTGCCGTTAAAGATCCGCCCCGATGTATAGATCCGCGTCAGCCGCTGCGCCATGCGATTGGCCGTGTGCGCGGCAATATCGTCCAACGCTTCTTCGCCGTCGTTAGTGAAATGCCCATCGCCTCCGAGCTGAAAAAAGGAAGGCGTCTGTGAAAATACCGAGCTTCCCGTTTCAAGAGCCAGCTTTCCCCGCATTTCAGCGATCGAGGGATAGCCCAGGACCTGCGCCAGTTCTATTAGAGGCAGCGCTGCAATTTCAAGCCTCGTCGCTTCATCCAATGCCGCAGTCATCTCCCGCACCCAGTCGGCAAGGGAGAAAAGTGGGCCTGCATCCGAAACCGGCGACGGTCCGACAAGAAACTCGTCGATAAGGGCGTTGAACTCATTCATAGTCGCCTCGTCGCTTCCGACGCCCCATTGAAAACCCACGACGATCATCTCGTGGTCCGCGTGCGTGTCGGACCACCAGCGAAGGTTCCGCAACATGCTCGAAAGCCGAACACTTTGCGTCGTTTCCGAATGGTTCACCCAGAAATCGCCGTCCTCGGTTTTGCTTGTCACATCGATTTCCAGAAAGAGCTGCCCCAGGTTTAGAGCGCGGATCAGGCCGAGGCTGGCAACCAGCGTGGTCGGTCCTCCCGGAGGACCGCGCCAGATGAAAGTGTTGTGGGAGGCAGCCATGTGCCAGGCGTTGATCGGCAAAGACGGACGCACGAACAGCGGCGCATATGAATCGTCGTCGCCCGTGTCGTCATCGTCGGCGTCGTCATCGGCATCATCGTCGCCCGTATCGTCATCGGCATCATCGCCGTCGGTGTCGTCATCGTCAGCGCCATTATCATCATCGTCATCGCCAACGCAGCCGGGAAAGCCAACAGTCAAAAGCATTGCAACAAGCAGGAAAATCCAGCTCTTCATTTGGCGCCTCCATCTATCCGCCAAATGTAGACGTAGTAGCTCCTGATTCCCGGGTTGAGATGATGAACCGTTTCCAAGGCGCCCGAAATCACCATTCCATCGCTCAGGATTTTGGAAAAATTCCCTTCCTGCGTGACATCTATGGAAGCAAGGACGCCCGGCGCCGATCCGATTTGAAAGGTAGCGGCATTGTCGCTGTGGCAAAATGGGTGTTCGCCGGACGCCGCGCTGATCGTTTCCGAACCGTCGCACTGGCCGATCATCACCTGTCCGGGCGCTGCAACATTGACCAGGAAAACCATCCCCGGCTGGTCGGCCCTCGCGCTGCTTGCAATGACCAGTCCCACGCATAACAAAATAAAAATCAGAGCAGACACATTCTTCATAGTGCATTTCCTCGCTAACAAAAACTTAACCCAAGGCACATGAAATTTCCAGACCTTCAAGCTCGTCAACAATGAATCTGCGCAGTTGAAGCAGCATCGCCTGTCAATCGCCAGCATTGTTATCATTCCAACCGGAACGAATCGTCGGCATTATTGTCATTGCAACCGGAACGAATCGCCAGCATTGTTATCATTCCAACCGGAACGAATCGTCGGCATTATTGTCATT
>CAZQAE010000024.1:0-49125 GCA_964591275.1 uncultured bacterium
ACTACAGGAGAGCACAATAGCCAGAAATATTGCGATAAATATACATTTACGCATCATCAACTCCTGAGTTGGATGTAAAAGACATATGTTGTGTTCCAAAACCATCTGGCCAATCTTCAAAATTAAATTCCTCATCAACTCCTTCAATCCAGTCAATGTCCAACTCATCAGGGTCGGAAAGAGGAATACCCACTGATCTAATTGCATTACTGACAGTGTTTTTGAGATTTCCATCAAGGCTTTTGAATTTATTTACTCGCTCATATGGATTAAAACAATTGGACCAATCAAGGAATATGCACAGATGTCCGGTCATTTTGATTTTAGCCAAATCTCCAGACACAAGCCCATTGAGATAAAAGTATGGATGAGTTTGATAACTAATAAATCGTTCTCTTTGGCTGAAATATTTGTATATTGCGCTTCCGTCAATGTTGTTAACATCTATATTGTTTTCTGCAAACCACTCATCTGAAAATAGCCCAATATCCATTTTTCTGCAAATATAAACCGCAAATTCGCTGCACCAATTTTTAGGCTCAGGGGAAAAATGTGAATAATCAGGATAACCAGGTATCATGTTAAATGGCCAATAGCCGGGGCGTCGTAAACTCCAGCTCTGCCCAATTTCATATGCTGCTAAACTTATAATGGAATCAAATCTAGGGATTGCGTTAATATTAGTATAGTGTTTAAGGCGGTACAGTTTTATTAATCTCCCAAAGTCAAAATGAGCATTTTCGTTATATGTATATCCAGTCAGATGGTCTAACTCAATGGGCGTAGATGAACAATTATGTCTAAGTATAGTGTGGTCATTTAAGATGATATTAAATTTAGTGATATTTATTTTGTGACCGTATCCTGCTTGTATTCTAACATTATCAAAAACAATAGTATCTCTGTGATAATCAGATCGATTAAGCTGATTCCATATCTTATCATCGCATTTCCAAAGTACCGGAGTATCATGGTTTAAAGGGTGGTCTTCCCCAGCTATGATAGACTCGGAAAGGTGCTGAAAATATGTCAAAAATAAATGGTAGTCAGAATTTGCTGCACTTTGAACAGCAGCATCCCAATCAAGCAATTTCCAGGAAAGCGAAATCGGTTCTTGCGCACTACTGAACAAATTAAAATTGATATCAATTATAACATTATCATGTTCTGAATCTGGATCCCCAATAATAATTTTACCAGGTGCCAGATTATCACCCCCTATAACACCAAATTGCAATCGTTCTATTTCTATTTCAATCTTTGATTCACCGGAAAAGCCATAGAACCAGCCAGGGTAAATTCTAGAATTTTCTACAGCATCTCCTGGCGAAATTGGTTCGTCAAAATCAGCATCTGAAGCGGCGTTACCTTCGGCTTGAAGAGGTCTCAGATAGCTGCCAGGAGAATACAGCCCTCTTAGAAATAGTGAAAACTTTTCAGGGTCGTTGACATGAAAAGCAGTATTCCAATTATTCTGGTTCTGATTTCGCACACTTCCTCTTTCACGATATGGTCTGTACCACATCGATACATCCCCATTCTTCTTTAATAATATTTTGAAATTGCTTAGCATGCCAAATATTTTTGGATTTATGGATTTGTATTGGATGGGCCCAAACACCTCCGAATTTTGCGCCACAATATAAGGCGTGCCCTTGCTATCACTGAGCGAAGAACTTCGATTGAGCTTACGAATAGATTCGTATAAATTATGAATCACGGGCTTGGGGTATTTTATAATTTTATCTTTTGAAACGAATTCCGTAACGCTTTTCTTAATAACTTTCACATCACCAAAATCGAATTCTTTTTCTTTGACAATTGGCTTCAATTCAAAACTTGAAAAGCTTTGATTTCCAGTTCCAAGCTCACGATTTGTTGAAGTACTGATTGCAGAATTTGATCCATCCAGCGGCTTCCCGTCCTTGCCGTACGCAGTCAACGGCGAATCCTTAGGAACTATGTTGGCCGGTTGCAAGTCATCTTCTCGATGCTCGGGTTTCCAGGGAACCAGCGGGGTGTCTTTCGGCACGACCTTCAGCGGCTTGTAGGGGCTATCGGAATCATCGACATAGCCGGAAAATAATTTATCTCGTGTCATTTTTCTTGTCCCCGCATAAACTTATTATACCATAAATTGACTGCACGCCGGCAAACTATTTTTTTGGCAGCGGGGCGAGTGAAATACGCCCCGCCGCCCGTCGCAGAAATCTAACTGATGGCTATCGCGCCTTCCTCGGTTTTGGCGACAATCTGCTGCCCGGTCGGAATCGTGTCGTTACCGTCATTGACCGTTGCTTCGGCGAAGGATGTGTTTTCCGCGCCGGAGAAAATCGATTGCGATTCCACAACAATTCCAAAATACTGCTTGCTGCGAAACGCCGTCTCGTTGATAATGCGCACATGCGCGATGTCGATGTCGTCCTCCACAAACCACGCATCCTCAATGTCAATCGAGGAATTCATTTTCAGGTGAATCGCCGTGTATTTCAGAATCTCTGTTGTGGTGCGGATGTCGGTGATGTATTTCAACGAGTCGTCTCGCCATGCCTGAAAAACTATCGTAGCGCTTTGGAAAGCCGTTACCCCGACGCGCAAATTGTCCGTCACGTAATTCGCGCCGATCAGGCTGAGGATGGAACGATAGGCGGCAGAGACGCCCAAATCATTGTGATAGAAATAGCAATTGTAGGCATAGGCGTTGCTCAGATAACTCACCACGAAACCCCATTTCCCCTGGCTGATTGCGCAGTAATGAAAAGCCACATCGCTTTGGTTCGACACGGACACAATCATCATGTCATTGTCGTCGGACTTTCTAAAATCCAAACCCTTGAAAGTGAGGTTCTTTGTATTTTCAATCATGAAGGGCGGAACAATGCACGGCTTTCCCGCCGTGGGGTCCCAGCTTCCGCCTTCGTTGTAGGGGTCGTCGTCGCTTTCGTAGTTGCTCTGATTCCAGGTTTCCGCCTGAATGGTCAGCGTGGCGTCCATCTCGAAATTGAGAGAATTCATGTTGACCTTGCCGCTGGTTTCCAGGTAGGTTTCCGGCGTTGCGACTGTTCCGGCGAGATTGATTGTAACCTCATCGTCGATGGGTTCGGCAAGAGCCTCGATCATGGCTGAGATATGCTGCTTGGGTCCGCTGGGCGCGCCGGGAGTGCTGGTGGTTCCGTCCCACGCATCGTCGCCGCTGTCATAGTCAACGTAATAATCAATCGCCATGGAAAACCCCTTTGCTATAAATTACAGATTTTCGCTTCAGATTGGCACAAAGATAGCGGGGGGGGGTAGATGTCAAGTGCAAAAATAGCCTAAAATGAAAATTTACAACAACTATAAATAATCCAGCAATATCGGCTAGTTGTATAATTCACTCATACATAACCTGATGGATAAAACACATTTATTGTTCGCAAGCATAAGGAATACCCTTAGCGGAACGGCAATAATCTGCGCCTAGCGAAAATTGGGGTTGCCAATTAGTTCGGTTATTTGCAGAGCGAAAATTTTTTGGTTTTCCCGATTCAGTTTCGTAGGAGGACAATTTTTGGGATTGGACGTCCAAAAATATCTACAGTGCGTTCCGATTTTGTATAAAGCAGTTTCGTGGCGAGCAGTTTTGAGAAAACCGGCTATGGGAAATTTTATTTCTGCATTGATTTTTTCACTACCTGCATCATCGCCTGAAGTGTTTTGTCATCGGGTTTATCAGCAAGGAGCTTGTCCAGCAGCGGCATGGCTTCGTCAAAACGCTGCGTATTAACCAATAAGACGGCCAAGTTGATTTCGCCTTCCTGTGCGGCTTTGCGGAAGCATTTCTCCGCATTTTCGAGTTGCCCGGTTTTGAAAAAAATATCGCCAAGATTATTCCAGGCCTTTTTATCTTCCCCCCGCGTCAGTTTCAGAACACGGCGATAGGATTTCTCGGCACCTTCAAAATCGCCAATGTTGAACTGGTAATATGCCAAATTTCTGAAAACCGTTTCTGAAGCCGGATATTTGCGTGTGGCGTCTTCAAAAGCCGTCCCATCGTGACGATATGTCTTGGCTTCCCCAAAGGAAACGACGGCAAAAAATGTCAGTATGAGCGCAAACAAAATCCTCCGGCCCCCTCTGGTGAATTTTCCGTCGAGAAACACCGCAAAACCGAAAACAGTAAATGCCAATGGAATGTATAGATAGTGCTGCGCGAAAGGAATATTCAAGGCAAAAAGACCCATATATGGTCCTACACCCAAAGCGGCAGCCAAAACGAATAGCAGCGGCGCATATTCCCCTGTACGACGCAGGTACACGTAGAGTGCGAAAATCGTCGCCAACGCCAATGCAATGAGAATCCACCCGGCGATGATGTACGGCAGTTCCGGGATCTGCGCGTGATAGATTGACAAATTTGCGGGAAGCGGCAAGAAAATTGTTTTTATTATCATATAGGCGGCCATGCCCACGCGATAAAAGACAGGCCAAGGCTCGGGCGAACTTTGCAAAGAATGTTTCAACACGAAAAATCTAAGCGCCATCATCGCAACGACGGCGCAAAGCGAAAACGCCGCAGCCATAAGCCGGCGCTTTTTCAGTTCCGAGTCGCCAAAAATCGCGAACAAAAAATAGATGAACGGAAAGACGACGGCGCTTTCCCTGATCGACAAAGCCATGACGGCAAAAAGAGCGGTGAGGATCGGGCGGCCTTTTTGCATCGCCAGCAATCCAGCCAGTGCAAAGAGGCCCTCGGAAATCGAAATATTATTACTGCCAATGACTTCCGTATGCGCGGGATGGGCCAGATACAGGGCAGCTGCCGCGAATGCGAGCTTGGGATCCTTAACAAATCGACTGAAAACCAACATCGCCAGGCAGGCGACCGTGGCGTGTAAAAGTATCGCAAAAAAGCGCCACCCCGCCGGATTTTTCCCAAATATCGTATATTGTAACTTGTAAAGGAGAAGCTGCCCGGGACGCCAATAGCTCATCTTGCGTCCGCATAGCGGCTCGCCAAGGTCGGCGATTAAATCGCCGGGCTGCATGGGCCTTTCATACCAATCGCTGGCAACTATCAACTGGTGGTCGTCGAAAACCCAATCATTGGCGATATATCCGCCGTAGATGGCAAATGCGATGGCGTATAAAAGGAGAAGAAATACCCAATAATTTCGAGGCCTCGCGGCGCATACAGGCGACGCAGTCCCAGCGTGATCGACTTCGGAATTATTCATCGGATTCGAAGGGGGCAACAATCTCACAGGCCCCAGTATCCAGTCGCGTTTGAAAGAAGTGGGCGATTTGCGTGCAGGCACCCCGTCTTTTCGATGACGGAGAAAATGAAAAACCACCCATCGGCGAAGGGAAAAGGTCGTCCAGAAAACTCATTATATGATTTATAAAGCAGCGCTGTCCAAAGGCAATTACGCCCTGGACAACGGGCTGTGCGCGATTTTCTGTTCTAGGAAGCGTAACTGTGGCAGCTCGTACAGTCATCCGATGGAAAGTTGCCGTCGTCATGATCGTCGGCATGGCAACTTTCGCAATCCTGGCCGAGATACTCCTCGTGAGGTATGTCAGTAACTGCGTCGTCGTCATCGTCGGCGTCATCATCGGCGTCATCGTCATCGTCGTCATCATCGTCATCGCCGCACGCAACAATGACTTGCAGCATGGAAAGCGCGAGAATGGAGCACAATAGAAAAATCATCTCTTTTTTCAAAGTCTGTCTCCTTGTTCTTATCAGTGTGCAAACAACCAATGCCGATTATGCCTTAGTCTTTTGCAAACAATCAAGCGATAAATGAAAATCACGCCCTTGCGCAGTCGACATGCAGATGCGTATACCAGTCCATTCGCCTGACGAGATCGGTTTTATAAACCATGATCTCGTTATTTTCAGTATTGTAAACAAGTTTTCGACCACGTTGACCGCCAACATCATCGTCGGAAATATTGATGCCGCGGCTGCGCATGAAGCGCCTGGCAAGATCGACGTTCTTTTCAGCCGTCTTTTTTTGCAGGTATGTCGCCCATGTCGGTGAAGCGCCGCCATAAAGTCCGGCGAGTAGATCCTTTTTTTCCGCAAACTCAAGCATGGCATTCGTCAGATAAGCCAGAGCTGGAAGACCGAATGCCGCCGTAGATTTCTGACCTTTGCGTGGCTTGGGCATTACAAAATGTATCAGACCACCCCGTTTGCTTTTGGGGTCGTACAATGTCACCACGACGCCCGAGGCCACTATCGCGGCAATTGCAGTGGATTCAAAAGGAATCATGACGAAACCGGGATGCAGAAAATCTCTTGTGGCGGGAACCTCGCTGTAGCGTCGTTTGCCTTGAAAAGATCCCTGGTGCCGATCATTTTCCCTATTTCCCATGTGGTCCACCACCGCCTTTCAAAACTTACTCCTTTTACTTTAGAATATTAAAAACAAATAAGCAACACGTTTTCAGCTAGTTGTCCAATTTTATTAAAGTACTTCCTCATCTTTTATCTCTACTCCCTCCACAATTTACCTTATTAATACTCCCTTCACAAATTTTAGCCTTATTTTTACGCGAATTAAAAAATTCCTCAAGCCCGTCATATTTCTGCCGATAGTGAATATGCGATAAGCAATTATCGTCAAATAAAAATGAAATATGCGCCAAAATAGTTTGAGAAACTAACTAATTGTGAGTGTTTTTTAAAATTGGGATACCGCAGAAACCTAAACACACTGGAAAGGGCCAAAAATGACTGAAGATCTCGTCAAGGGTAACGAGGTTGCGAACAGCCAGGCAGGCGAAAACCGCGCCGGCTTTGGCGAATCCCTCGCCGGTAAATACATGACTTTCAAGCTCGCCAGCGAGGAATACGGCGCCGAAATTCTCACCGTGCGTGAAATCATCGGCATGTTGTCCATCACGCGCGTTCCACGAACACCGGAATACATCAGGGGCGTCATCAATCTTCGTGGCAAGGTCATCCCGGTAATCGACCTGAGCAACAAGTTTGAGATGCCCATAACGGAAGAGACTGAAACAACGGTGATCATTGTTGTTCAGCTTACGGATCGCAACACCGATGCGGACCTAACAATGGGGATCATCGTGGACGAAGTACTGGAAGTCCTCGACATTCCGGCCCAAAACATCGCCCCGCCGCCTACCTTCGGCACGGGCGCCGTCAATACCGATTTCATTTTGGGAATCGGCAAAGCGGAAAAGCGCGTGATCTTTTTGCTGGATATCGGAAAAGTGCTGACTCAAAAGGAAATCTCGACGTTAGCCGAAATAGCATAGAACTTTCAAGGAGGAGAAGAAATGGGTGCTTTTAGAAACATGAAGATCGGCACGAAACTAGTTTCTGGTTTTTTATGCGTCGCACTGCTAGTGGCATTCGCAGGCGTCATGGGCATTATCTTCAGCAACAAGATTGCCACTCTTGGCGACAACATCGTAAAAAGCCGCCTTCCACAGTTTGGGGCCGCCATGGAAATTGACGTTTTTCAACGGGCCATGCGTGGAAATTTGCTGGAAGTAACGCTGGTTCGAACGAATATGGAGAACTTTGACGAATACCGCGAAAAATACCTGAAGCGCCAGGAAGAACTCAAAGAAAAAGCAGAGGCGGTCCTGAACGGCAACGAAGAAATGGGCATCATTGCAGCTCGCGAGGGGGGCAAAATCGCATTGTACACCAAGGAGGTGGTACAAAAATTAAAGGTCTTCGAAGTGGTTGCTAACGAATTAATCAAGCACAAGAAAACCCTCCTGACAAAAGTCAACACTGGCGAGATGGGTATTGGCGATTCTCTGAAAGATGATACGATGAATCTCCTGAGTCGGGAAAAACTCGCCCAGGCAAGCCGAGAACTTGAAGAAAGCGTACTGAAGGTCGTCAGCCGCGCGGATGACCAGATGAAGGAGGCTGCGGTTGAAGCCGCCTTGGCAAAATCCGCAGCCCAGAAATTCCTAATCGCCATAACCGTGGGCTCTCTGATAATAGCCGCCTTGCTGGGAATTATGATTTCCCGCTCAATCGCCAACCCCTTAAAGGATATCGTATCGAGTATGGCAAAAATGGCGGTGGGAGATTTTAATTTCGCCCTGGATACAAAACGCCGCGACGAGATCGGAGATCTTGGCAAGGGAATTGCTCAGGCTGTCGACACCGTAAAAAACCTTATGAAAGATGTCAATACGTTATCTGATGCGACTACGCTAGGCAAATTGGATGCACGAGGAAACGCCGACGCCTTCAAGGGTGAATACGCCAATTTGATGAAGAGTTTGAATGGCGTTATCGACGCTGTAATCGGAACCTTGAACGTAACCGCCGAGTACGTAGACCGTATTTCCAAGGGCGACATTCCCGATAAAATCACCGACGACTACAACGGCGATTTCAACGAGATTAAAAATAACCTCAACCAGTGCATCGGCGCCATCGACCTTCTCGTGAATGACACTGGGAACCTCGTGGAGGCGGCGGTGGCGGGTAAGCTCGACAACCGCGCCGACGACTCGAAACATCAGGGAGACTTCCAGAAAGTCCTCAAGGGCGTCAACGAGACGCTGGACGCACTGATCGGACCCTTGAACGTCGCAGCCGAGTACGTAGACCGCATTTCCAAGGGTGACATTCCCGATAAAATCACCGATGACTACAACGGCGATTTCAACGAGATTAAAAATAACCTCAACCAGTGCATCGGCGCCATCGACCTTCTCGTGAATGACACTGGGAACCTCGTGGAGGCGGCGGTGGCGGGTAAGCTCGACAACCGCGCCGACGACTCGAAACATCAGGGAGACTTCCAGAAAGTCCTCAAGGGCGTCAACGAAACGCTGGACGCGGTGATCGGACCCTTAAACGTCGCGGCCGAATACGTGGACCGTATCTCCAAGGGCGATATCCCGGAGAAGATTACCGACAATTACAATGGCGATTTCAACGAGATCAAAAATAACGTCAACCAGCTCATCGGCGCCGTCAGCCTTCTCGTGAACGACACTGGGAACCTCGTGAATGCAGCGCTGGCGGGCAAGCTCGACAACCGCGCCGACGCCTCGAAGCACCAGGGAGACTTCCAGAAAGTCCTCAAGGGCGTCAACGACACGCTGGACGCGGTGATCGGACCCTTGAACGTCGCCGCCGAGTACGTGGACCGTATCTCCAAGGGCGATATCCCGGAGAAGATTACCGACAATTACAATGGCGATTTCAACGAGATCAAAAATAACGTCAACCAGCTCATCGGCGCCGTCAGCCTTCTCGTGAATGACACTGGGAACCTCGTGGAGGCGGCGGTGTCGGGCAATCTCGACAACCGCGCCGACGCCTCGAAGCACCAGGGAGACTTCCAGAAAGTCGTCAAGGGCGTCAACGACACGCTGGACGCGGTCATTGCACCAATTAACGAAACAGCAATAGTTCTCGGGAAGTTGGCGGTGCGCGACTTGACCGACCGGGTCAAGGGCGATTATCAGGGCGACCACGCCAAGATCAAAAATTCCTTAAACGCCGCACTGGACGCTCTGGATACAGCTCTTGGACAGGTGGCCAACTCGGTCAACGAAGTTACAGGAGCAGCCGAGCAAATTTCATCAAGCAGCCAAACCGTCGCCCAGGGCGCTGCGGAGCAGGCCAGTTCCCTGGAAGAAAGCAGCAGCAGTCTTGAAGAGATGGCCGGAATGACCAAACAGAATGCCGACAACACCGCCCAGGCCAAAGTTCTGGGAACCACGGCCAACGAGACCGCCGGCAAGGGCGCCACGGCCATGTCGGGAATGATCACCGCCATGACGCAGATTCGCGAAGCCTCGGAAGGGACGGCGGCGATTATCGGCGACATCAACGAAATCGCTTTCCAGACCAACCTGCTGGCGCTCAACGCCGCAGTTGAAGCGGCCCGCGCCGGAGACGCCGGTCGAGGATTCGCTGTTGTGGCCGAAGAAGTCCGCAACCTGGCGATGCGCTCCAAGGAAGCTGCGCAGAAGACCGAAAAACTGATTCAGTCCTCGGTGAAACTCTCGGAAAGCGGCGGAACGATCTCCGATGAAGTCAATGTCAACTTAAATGAGATTGTGGACGTCATCGGCAAAGTCGGCGGCATCATCGACGAAGTCAACGCCGCCAGTCAGGAGCAGGCCAACGGCATTGATCAGATCAACAAGGCCGTTTCTGAGATGGATAAGGTGACGCAGCAAAATGCCGCAGCGTCTGAAGAGACCTCCAGCGCTTCGGAGGAATTGTCTTCTCAGGCCATCGAATTGGCAAATCTGGTCAGTCAATTCAAGATCAGCAGATCACATCAGGAAGTGTCTTTTGCGAAAACGCAACTCAAACGCCCTCCTCAAATCGCAGCGACCGCTCCCTCGCCATCTGGCGGGCACAATGCCTCGGCGGGCATCAAACTAAACCCGGAAGAAGTAATCCCCATGGATGATGATCCCGACTTCAAGGACTTTTAAACAATCCCCTTTCTGTAAATTTGCGGCGAGGACTAAAATCCTCGCCGCATTTTTTATATTTTCACTTTCCGCCAATCCCAATGCAAAATCGCCTGCCCATATCGTCTTGCTCCTTAAAACGAATGCCTATACTGTAAATTACCGATGGCTCCCCTGCTAAACGAGGACCGGATGAAACTCAATAAACCCGTCATTATTGCATTGGCAGTAATTGCCTCAACCGCCCTGGCAGGTGCAATATTTGCCTATCTGCATTGGGGCCGGGCGCAGGCGCTCGCTCCGGTGTCCGGTTCGGCGGTGTATTTTGTTAATGAGGGAAAAAAGAAAGGGCCGTTTCAACTCCCGGCTGAATCCGAGTCCCCCGACGAGATTATCGTTCAGCTCGACAAAATTGATCCAAGCAATCAGCCCTATCTTTCGATTCGCATTCTGAAAGTACACGAGGAGGTGGATAATTTTATTCCGGAACGTTTCTTCGAAGCTGTTTTTGAGGACCTAACGATCATGCCGTATTCGGAAAAAATGCCTGAAAACTCGGATGTCAAATGGGAGTTACGATGGCAATTGGTTCCAGAATGGAAACTCATCAAAATTAAGCAGAAATTGCCGATGACCATCGCTGTCGATGTGCGAAGCGAAAAGCGCATCCCCATTCCGAACCAGGGCATTTTCCCGAAACTCCGCGACAAACAGGCTCCGACCGGCAACATCGATTATTATTATCGGGGCTCATTTCAATCGACCTTTTCCATACCTATGGAGCGATGCAGCCGAGCAAATGACTATATGATCATACACTTGGTCAACTCGTCTTCCATGAAAAACCCGCTTTTGGGTATCCGCGTGACGTATATCTTTGAAGGCGCGAGCGACCCGACAAAAGAGCCTGTCATTCACGCCACGCAAAGCGGCCAGATCATTGACTCGACCATCAAAAAATTGGACCCAGCCACAGGCGGGGTCTGGCTGGTCACATGGCGTCTCGACCCGACATGGAGGACGATCAAGATGATACCCGAACTGGAAATGCGATTTCAAATAGTTGTACAGGACACGAATTTTGATTGGAGCGTATTCGGCAAACGACCCCCGGATGGTAAAAGTGGGAAGCAATCCGACGAACCTTGCTGGCCTTAATGGTCATGACAAAATTATTCCTTGGAATCATATGAGTAAATTCATTCCAAAATTCTCCACCGGCATTTTCATCCTGGGCATATTTTCCATTATAGGCGTCGTTACTGCGTTTATCATTATCAATCGTCCGGGCGACAGACCAAAGGCCAAAACCATACAAAATGCGAACAGCGACGACTCCCATGCGATGATTCTCATACCGGCCGGACCTTTTAAAATGGGACGGTACGAGAAAACTGTCGATGTTGACGCTTTTTTGATCGACAAATTCGAAGTGCTGCGAACTGACTACCTGGCCTGCGTGGAAGCGGAAGCATGCGCTGCTCTGTCCATTCACTCGGAAGGCGAATTGATGCCGATCAACGGTGTCAATTGGTATCAGGCGGACGCTTACTGCCGATGGGCCTCCAAGAGGCTCCCGACAAACGAAGAATGGGAGAAGGCGGCCCGCGGAACTGAAGGCGGTCACAAATATCCCTGGGGCGACAATTGGGAGCCTACCTTCGCCAACTGGCGCGACAGCGAATCTTTCAATCCTTCACTTCCACCCGACCGTCAAAACAACAAATGTGAAGGCGACATCGATGGCTATCCCGGAGTCGCCCCCATCAACGCCTTTCCAAAAAACATTTCCCCTTACGGCGTCATGCAAATGTGCGGGAATCTATTGGAATGGACATCAACCAGCCGCCAATCCCCCATTGGTGAAGGAATTGAATACGGCGTCCGGGGTGGATCCTGGTGGGGTCCCAGGGGAATGGGAATCCCGACCATGGCTCTTATCACCTGGGAGACAATTTGGGATCCCGCCGGAGGCGGCCCCCTCCATCAGGGAATACGATGTGCAAAATCGGCTGATTGAAGTTCTGGTGAAGAAAAAGCTTTAAGGAGTGAAAATAAATGAAAATAGAGGGCCATCCGTCGAAGACCATTGCAGCGTAAAGCCGTTTCGCGTAAACGGGCTTGACATCTGGCTCAATTTCGGCAAATTTTCTGGAGAAATACCGAATCCCTTGGCCTCGTAAACATAAGCCTTTCCGTCAGGTTTCATAGCCCGATGTATGGAAGCCATGCACCTTTCCGTTTCAGCATTGAATCGCCCGACATCAGAATCCATAAAGAAATGGGCATCGTTCATCATCACCACGTCGAGACTTCTTGCCGGCAGCATCGCATCGTCATACTTCGATAAAACAAACTCAATTTTATTTTTATATTCCGGGAAATATTCATCAAGGATGAACCGAAAAATATCGAGGGATTTCTTATCGACATCTACAGCATAGATTTTTTTAAACGGAATCCTGGACAAAATTAAAAAGACTTCGTAGGCCCCCGGACCGCAGCCGATGTCGCCGATGACCGTGTTTTCATCGAACTTCAAAGATTTCAGATGCTCGTTGATAAATACATTGGTGGCAAATGAATGCCATAAGTCCTCGGGCTTCTTAACCTTCTTTCTAATTATTTCTTTTAACTCGTCCACGGTAGTGCCGTCCAAATGCGTCCCGGAAGGAGGAATCGGCTTGATGGATGTGTTAGGATCGAATTTCGTCGGCATCGGAAGAGAGTGGGGCGGTCGCAGCTCAGGCTCACGGGTCGCCGCTTTCGGCGGGGTCGTCGTCATTTGAACCGGGTTTTTCTCGGGCTGAGAATTATTACAGGAAGCGAAAATAACAGTGATGAGTAGAAAGACAGAAGCCGCAATGAATACCCGCGCAACCGGCTTATTGAAACACGCTCTTTTCACTATCTATCCTCCTCTTAGGACACCTAAAAGAAATTGCGCCTTTTCCTGATGAATATCTTTATCAGTAGTGAAAACAAATATGCAATCCCTGACAGTACGATAATCGTCGCCCCGGTCGGAAGATCAGGGCCATAACTGATCGCAATCCCCGATGTCGTCAAAGCAATACTGAGAAAAATCGATAGGAGCATCATCCGCCACAAAGAGCGGGAAAAGTTTCCGGCGGTTGCAGCCGGAAGCGTTAACAAGGCAATCACCATAATGATCCCCACCACCGTCACCAACAAAACGACAGTGACTGCCGTCATGCACAAAAGAAGCAAATAGAAAAACTCAACGTTGAGGTTTCGAATCCGCGCGAATTCCTCGTCAAAACATACTGCCAGGAAGTGGTGGTAGAAAATAATTCCCAGCGCGACGATAGCGAGGTCAAGCGCCCCGATAAGCCACAATTCCCTGGACGATACCATAAGGATGTCGCCAAAAAGATAACTCATCAAGTCCGGGTTATAGCCAGGAGTTTTCGCAATGAACAATATCCCCACAGCCATACCGATGGCCCAAATGGCGCCAATGACCGTATCTTCACGCTCCCTGGCTTTCAAAGTTACGATGCCGATCACCAGGGCGGCGAAGATTCCAGCCGCCAGCGCCCCATGGTAGGGATGAATAAATTCCCAGTGCCTGACTTTTTGCAGATACAAGGCCAAGCCCAAACCTCCCAAAACGGAATGGGCGATAGCGCCGGCGACGTAGGTGATCCTGCGCGTTACGACGTAAGTTCCAACAATCCCGCAAGCCACGCCGGCGAGAATCCCGGCGAATACGGCGTATTGGAGAAAGGCATATTTCGAAAAATCCGTCAAAAAAGAGATCATGAGCTTCTTTCGGTACTCAATGCGTGATCGTGCGACACAAGCCGCATCATCCCCCGTCCGAGAACATCGCTTGCCAGCTCATTGGGAATTTCACTTGTCGGATGGGCAACGGCCTTCCCGTCATGCACGCAGATTACGGTTTTCACAAAAGTCGATACAAAGTTCAGATCGTGAGAAACCAAAACGATCGTCAGTCGCTTGTTCAAATCCCGAAGCAGTTTGTAAAAACTCTGCTCGGCCTTAGGATCGAAATTGGCGGTCGGCTCGTCCAGTAAGAGAATGTCGGGCTGCGTGGCCAGGGCGCGGCCAATCAATACACGCTGCCTTTGCCCGCCGGAGAGTGAAAAAAAGGGGTTATCCGAAGCATCCGACAAGCCGACTTCCGCCAGCGATTCGTCCGCAATGCGCCGGTCTTCATTGTTGTATCGTCCAAACCAACGGTGACTGCTCAGCCGACCGGTCAGCACAACCTCCCGAACAGTGATAGGAAACAGGGGATCAAGTTGAGCGGACTGCGGCATATAACCAATACGCGGGCGGGCTAGACGCGGAGTTTGCCCCAAGACCTCAATAGAACCACATTGGGGCTTTAAAAGGCCGCAAATGAGTTTGAGCAGCGTTGTCTTCCCTCCCCCGTTCGGTCCGACGATGCTCGTGAAATCCATCGCTTTTACAACCAGATCCACGGAATCGAGAATCAGCCTATCGTCGTAACCAAAACCGACATCACGCAAATCAATAACCGGTCCGGCTTCCATCACTCCCCTCTCTCTTGAAAACCTTCAACAATGACGTCGGCCATTTTTTCCAAATTGGAAATGTAATCCGGAGCCAGGGGATCCAGGGGAACGACGACAGCACCGACAGATTCCGCGATGGTTTGCGCCTCACGTTTTGAAAACTGCGGCTGCACGAAAACCACTTTCACATCTCGAGCACGGACTTTCTCAATCCAACGGGCCAACTGCTTTGGACCGGGATTTTTGCCATTGAATTCAACGGCCTCCTGCGTCAGCCCATAGGAGTTCAAAAAATATCCGTAAGCCGGATGAAAGACCATAATCAATCTTCCGCGATATGGCGCAAGCTTCGATGCTATTTTGCGATCCACACGACGCAGTTCTTTTTGAAACTCACGCAGGTTGATCCGAAACTCGGTAGCGTGGCTTCTATCAAGCCCCGCAAGCTTGTCGCAGATTGTCTTCGCCTGCATCGGCGCGAGCTTTGGGTCGAGCCAGATGTGAGGATCGGAAATCCCTTCGTGACCATCGTAGCCGTGGTCATGATCCTGGAAACCACGTAGTTCGATGTCCTTACGCAGGTCGACTATGGTAAGCCCCTTGAAAGAGCGGTTGATCTTCGATATCAAACGGTTTTCAAAAGGCATCCCTGTTATGAACAAGACGTCAGCCTGAGCTAGTTCCGCCATCTGCTTGGGCGTCACCTGAAACGTAGCCGGGGATTGCCCGGGTCCGACCAGGACGTTGACGGAAACATTTGAGCCGCCTATGCGCTTTACAAAATAGCCTTGCGGTAATATTCCGACAAAAACCTTGAGTCCCGGTGATTCTTGAGCTTGAACCTTGCAGGCAACGCCGAAGGACATGCTAAGGGCCAGAGCGACAACGAGCGTGATCTTGAGGAATCGCTTATTCATTTTGCAGCCCCCTTCGCCGCCCGCCCCTTTTTTCGAGAGTTGGAGCAGACCAGATGCATTTCATGGCAATTGTCGCACTCTACAATGGCGTGACTTTCGGAAAATGTGCGCCAGTGTTTTTTTTGATTAGGAGAAATGATTCCAGTGCCCCTGCATAGCGGGCAACAATTTTCCAGTGCGGCCAATATGGACGACCGGATAAAATCCGACCGGTTTTCAACGCCCTTCATTGCCTCCATCAGGGAGTCATCCACTTTGAATGTTATAACTTGTCCCTTTTTTCCACTCATGACCTTCCCAATCCGAGTCAGTTAATGCGCCTCATCAAGGGAATACTTAGTATTACCTCAATGTCAAGGATTATTTCCAGAAATTGGAACCTGCGATATTATCTGGAATGATTGCTGAGCGTCTTATGCAGCTTCTTCGTTTCGATCCGCTGTACCTGGAATATGAGAGCCAAAAAGAGCATTACGAATTATCCGCTTGAAAATGACTGAAAATAAACCAATAATCCATCTGCCTTTTTTGAGTTTCACAACGGGGGCCATTGAATGATACCCAAGAATTTGTTCCCATTAATAATTGTTCTTTTTCTTGTTTTCACATCCTGTTCGTCCGATGACGACGATTCTTCCACGGACTCAGGATCAAGCGACGACGATGACTCGCTTTCGCCCGATGATGACGTAGACGACGATCTTTCTGACGATGACGTGAACGACGATTCCGATGACGATACGACCGATCCTCCAAGTGGACCGCAACTCATTTTCGACATGAGTCCCAATCAGCGAAACGCGCCCTTCCCTTCCGTTCTTTTTTTAGACGAGGATGCGAGCGCCCCAACGGGTTACCGAGTGAACATCGAAGGACATGTCACAAATTACATCGACGAAGTTATGGACGCCGTTTACTTTATGCTCAAAGGAATGAACGAGTTGGATGGTTTCAGCGTCGCGGCGCCGGTTTGGTTCCCGCTCAGCGATCCACCGAATCAGGGGCAATTCCCCGATCACACCGACGCGTCAATTGACGACTCTGTTTACTGCGTGGTTTTGGAAGACGACAGCCACCCGCACCACGGCGAAATCCATGCCCTGGATGTGGATTATTTGAGCGGGTGGAAACTCATCCAGGCCTACCCCCATAGGCCCTTTTACGAAAACACGACCTATGCATGCATAGTGAGGGCCGTACTAACGACAACCGAAACCGAAACCTATTTACCGTCGAATCATTTCAATTACGTTATGAATGAGCAACCAGATCCTACGCACGAGGATTACGAGCTTCTGGAACCGGTCCGTCTAAAATTCGCACCGTATTTTGACGAACTATTCGATCAATACGACCTGACTCCTGAGGACATCGGGTGCGCGACTTTCTTTCACACGCAGTGGACCACGCACGATTTGTTGAGCATGCGGCAGCAAGTCGAGAATTTGGCGATTTCCGATCCGCCGCAAGTGGGCATCTGGGAGCGCATCGACAACGCACAAGAAAACGTGGATTCAGTCTGGGAAACTACTTACGATGCGCCGAGTTGGCTTCATGATGGAAAATTTGCATACGACGCAAACGGCGATCCTGTCTCTGCGGAAGACGTACAAATCGTCCTTCGCCTGACAATCCCCTCCCCGGGAGCGACGGATTACGAACCGCCCTACCCTGTGGCCATTTTCGGCCATGGCATCAATGCCAGCCGAACTCAGTCGACCCGCCTGGCGGAACAATTCGCCGGTTGGGGCATAGCGGCGGCGGCTATCGATTGGATCTATCATGGCGCCCGCGCCCAAGCTCCTCCTGGGCTTCCAGATTGGCTGGTCAGTGCCTTGCAATCGGTGCAGTTCATCAACTTCCTGGATCCGATAAAAATGCGAGACAACTTCAAGCAGGGCGTTGTGGATATGATATGGCTCAAGCACCTCATTCGCGGATTGTCCGAACTTGATCTGGCTCCCCATGAAACAGGAGGCAACTCTTTGCCCGACCTGGATACGGAGCACATCTTTTTTTCCAGTATGTCCCTGGGCAGCATACACGGCGGCATACTGGCGGCCATGGAACCCGACCTTGACGCATATCTGCTGAACGTAGGCGCTTCTGACTTCCGATCCATAGCTCTGGGGGGAGAAATCGGCGATATTCTCGCAACGATTTTTTGGATCCTCGATCTTATCATTCCCGTACCGCTTCAGGACGACATTTTCATTGCTTTCGAGTTGTTCAGGAACATTATTGATGCGGGCGATCCCTATAGCTACGCACGCTACGTGCTCGATGAACCTGTTATCGGCGATGGGCCAAGGACAAACATCCTTCACCAGATGGCCGCCTACGACGCCACGCTGGGAGGAATCGCCAGCGCGAAAATGGCTTGGTCCATGAATCTGACGCAGCTTTCACCCTACGTTTTCATAATTGATGATTTGGCCGTGGCCGATATGCCCTTCAACGGCCCTGCGTCTTTTCAATTCGACACCGACTATCATAACTTACTGGTCAGCAACAACGAACTTTTTGACGCAGCCCACCTGCAAGCCGGAACATTTCTGCGGACCGCCTACGAAACCGGCGTGGGCACAATCATCGATCCGCTGGAGGAGTAAGCTCTCAAGTTGAGCGAATAACCTGAAAAGGGCGTTTTTTATGGACAGACTGAATATCCACAAAACATTTAGCCTCGCGCTCGTCGTGATTTTCGTGGGCGTCCTTCTTTTTGGATGCGAGGAGAAGGCGACAATATCCAATCTTCGTTTGGTCCAAGTGGGACCTTACGCCGCAACCATCTCCTGGCGATGTGACAGGCCGACCACCTTCAAAATTGTTTACGGCGAGGGATCTCTTTTTGACCGTGAGCTTGAGACGACCGGGCAAGCGACCATACACAGCGTTAAACTCACGGGGCTGAAACCATCAACCCGCTATGCTTACCGCATTGAACCGGGCGATGTTGAGGCGTCTTTCCGAAGCGCTCCGCAAAAAGACGGGGCTTTCGATATTGCCATACTCGACTCCAAGTCCCCGGTCTGCAGCGGCGACTCCGATGAATTCGACACGAATCCCGACATCGTGATTCTTGCCGGTGAATGTGAGGGGAAACCGTCGCGTCGTCCAGAATCCATACTGACTCTTCGAATTCAAAACGGAAATCCTCTGAGCCTTGCCTTTGGGGCGTCGCTTTTGATCATCGCCTCAGATATTGCCTCGGCGACTGAGAAAATCAAGGCGAGCGAAGAAAGCACGAATATCATTATCATCACTCGCGTTTTACCCGAATCTTCCCCCGAGGCGTTTGTCGACGTCCCTATCATCTCGCCTCGCGGATCCCTATTTCACGACCAAGTCATTCTGCTTCCGACATCTCAATCGGCGCGGCTTGAAGTGGACACATTCGAACTCGCCTTCGCGGCGGGCAAATCCAAGGCGCATGAAAGAACTGTCATCGTCGAAGCTCCACCGGAGACCAAAAAAACCTGCCTTTATTGCGACAGGCTTTTGGAAAGCGGACGCTACGAGGAAAGCCTCTCATGGTATAAGGATTTTATCGCTAAAAACCAGGACCGGCATGCTGTCGAAGATGCATGTTTTTCCATCGCCCGTCTTCTGGACGAAAAACTTTTCCGCTACTCAGAAGCCATCGTCGCCTATGAAAGATTCCTTAAATTATTTCCGAAAAGTCGGAAAACCTTGCTGGCCCATTATCGCCTGGACTACATCCGCCGACACTCCGGCGAGAGTTATACGCCCCTCAGCATTTTCGAAGGGGCTAAAGCCAGGCTCATACGCAATGATCCCATGCCCGCCGTCGTGCAGGTCGAATCCCTACTGTCCAATTATCCCGATTCGAGTGTGGCGCAAGAGGCGCTTTACTGGTTGGGCCACATCCTGGAAACAAAGGACCCCAACCGCGCCACAGGACACTATACGGCCCTCATGAAGCGCTTTCCTGAAAGCGAAAACGCCGTTGCGGCCTCCATCGCCCTGGGCGATATTGCTTATCGTTCAAAGCGCTATCGACAGGCGATCATGGTTTACACAGCCGCCGCCGAAAAGGCGCCCGATCAATACGCTCTGTCGATCAAGGACAAAATCCGTAAATCTGAGCGAAATGTAAAACGTGAAATCGCCCGATGGGCATCATGGCTGATCTTGGCGTTTTGGATGACAGTCACTTTGATAACCCGATCCATTCCCACGGTAAGCGATTTGAAAGCCGCGACATTGTTTCTTATCGCTTACGCTTTTGTCGGCGGTCTGATTTTCGGGTTGACCTATGAGGTCACCAAGGTTCTTCTTCCCACTACTTTCGCCATCGCCATGACCATGTGCCTCGTCCTTTGTTGGAACCGCGCCTTGGGACACAAAAAACAAATATCAGGATGGATAATTATACCGCATATGCTAAGTTGCTGCGTGGCTGTGCTGTTTTTGATCATGTATCACTTTCACCAGCTTTATATATTTGGGGTGTGAAATGAAACGAAAAGGCAAAATTCTTCATGTAAGGTTCGGGTTAAATCCGAACTCCAGTTCATTGGGCGCTAATCTTGGCATGCTGTTGATAGGCGCCACGGCCCTGGCTATTCTCGTCAATCTCACAGATGCGGGCCTGCGCATATGGCTTAAAAACCGACGGAGCGGCGCCGGTGAAAATCGCTAGGATTATTCTTTTCGTCGCACTTTTATCGGCGATCTCCTGCGAAAGAGCCGCAACACAACCAGGCGCCGTCGCCCCGGATTTTCGATTAAACGATTTGACCGGCCAAACACGCTTCCTGAATGCCGAACTTGCACGTCCTGTCGTATTGACCTTTTTCGCCACATGGTGCGCGCCGTGCCGGGAAGAAATTCCGCATTTGATAGACATCCATAGTCGTTTTCGCAACCGGGCAACCGTTCTTTGCGTCGACGTTGATCCGGAAAACATCGACAAGATTCAATCCATTGCTAGATCATTGTCGATTCCTTATCCCATCTTGCTCGACGAAGGGAAGAAGGTCATGGCCGCTTACGGTGTTCAAGAGTTGCCGACCACGTTCATCATTGGTCCAAACGGCCGCGTGGCATCCACATTTTCCACCATTGGCGAGCGCGAAAAGAAAACGCTCATCGAAACGGTGGAACGAATCATTTCAAAGTGATGAAAATAACCGCCGCCATAATTCTTCTTTCCTTAACCCTCTTGTTCATGCCTGATTCTGCCCTCGCAAAATTGCATTTTGGCCCATACCTGCAATCGCTGTCGCCCAGCGAAACAGCCATTTGCTTCTTCATCGACCCAGGCGATCAGGTGGAAATTCAACTTCAAACGGAATCGGACATAATTCGGAAAAACACGACCGGAACCAAACCTGCCTGCGTGAGTTTTAAGGGACTCATCGCCGATGAGGTTTATACATACGCGATCCTGTTTAACCAATCGCCGCTGGATTTCGGCGCGCCGCTTTCTTTTGTCGCCCATTCCAAAGATGATGCCACTCTCGTGATCTACGGCGACACCAGGAGCGGCGACGACAGTTTCGACCTGACGCACGCGCGCATCGTGCGGGCTATCAATGATACGGTTGTTCCCGACGCCATCATTCACACCGGCGATTATGTCGAGCAGGGCAATCGGGAAGAGCTTGTGGCAAATTTCTTTAAAATCGAAAAGGATCTGGTCGCCCGAGCGCCAATTTTCCCAACCATTGGCCAAAGCGATCAACCCCCTGAATTGATGCGCGCAGTCTATCCATTGCTCACTCAAAGACCCTGGTATTCCTTCGATAGGGCCGAAGCCCACTTTGTCATATGCAATCTGTGGAAGACGGCGAGACAGGATAAAGATGAGACTTTATCCGATGGATCACAGGTCCAATGGCTACGCAAGGATCTCACTGATGCGAAAGTGCGTGGCATTCAAAATATCTTCGCCGTTGTCCATGAGCCGGTCATCGACGCCCATGGGAACATTCCAAAGGCCCTTCGCGAAGTTTACATGCCGATTTTCGAAGAATTTGGCGTTATAGCTGTTTTCTCCGGCGCTCATTACTTTTCCCACACCACTCGAAACAATGTTCATTATTTCACCAACGGCGGAGGCGGCGCGCTGCTCGATGTAACCAAGCCCAAGGAAGGAATCTTTCGATATTTCAGCGCCGTCCATCACTTTTTGATTCTGGAAATTGATCGGACCGGCGTGCGAGTCAAGGCCATCGACTCTCACGGCAGCGAATTTTACGAAGCTGTATTGGACGGAGACACCCGCAACCCCTCCTCCCCTGCGTCGTCTTTCGTTGAAAGCTACGGCGAAGGCGAAAAGTCAGCCGCCATTTCTGTTTATTACAGGAATAGAGAAAATGAAGTCGATCCGCTGGCCGAAGTGCTTCGCCGGGCTTGCCTGAAAGCAGACGCCGTCATCGTCGCAACCTATCGTCATCTTGAAGAACCCGAAAACCGCGCGTCCCTGGAAAACATCGCCGACAAGCGGGAACCATTGCCCATCATTGTCTCGGCGAAAGCAGCTCTGTATGGCATGGATGAAATTGAACTGAAAATCGATTCGCTTATTGCCGATGCGATACGCTCCCCGATACGCAACTTTATTTCCCCGCAGTGGATCATCATCGCAGGGGCCATCATCGCTGGTATGATTCTTTTTTTCTGGTTGTTGACTGTTCAAAAGAAAAGAAAACGCCAAGACCGTTGAACGCTCTAGATTCCATTAGACTATGCTTTCTTTTTCGCCCTCGCCTTTTTTGCCGGATGCGCTTCAAGCCAATGAATAATATGAGGATATACTTCAATCTCTGCTCGCAAGCCGCACAGAAGGTCGAAATGTCCATAGTGCTCAATGTGGCCGTATTCTTTGCCGAAAAAGGCCGTTTGATGGTCATCGCCAGGAAATAGCTTTCGTGTTTTCTCGCCGAGCTGCGGGGAAGCCTGGATGTCCTTGTCTCCGGCAAGCAGCAGCATCGGCGTTGTCACCTTCCCCGCCAGTTCCGTATAGATGGTTCGCCCATCAGCAGAGCGCAAACCGCCAGGGGTGAATAAGCTGGCCATCTGGTGAAACACCTTGCCGGTCGTATCGAACAATGCCGCGCCGTGAATCATCCTGGCCGCCTTTGGGGCGGTGTTTTTTGGATAGTAGTTGAACGCTTCAAACATGTTGTTTATTCGCCCGCAGAAAGGAGCGAATACTTTGCCAAAAACACCGGCGGGGATGCGACCGAATTTTCCGGCAATTCCCGCGTAAGGAATGAGCGGCTGATAATGAGAACCGGTATCCGTGTAATCGAGACCTGAGCCTGCGGAAATACCGCTCGCGATTTTCGGCGATCCATTTAAGGCACAATAGCAAAAGAGCAAAATCCCGCCCATGCTGTGACCGATCCAATGGAGGTTTTTATAGGACGATTTCGACAAAATATAATCCACAATGGCGGGATTATCTTTTTCGATATAATCATCCACGTTCCAATCCCAGTTTTTCTCGTGGAAATGTCCCGCGTGCTCTGAAGCATCTCGCCCACGCAGATCGCAGGACCAGACATCATAACCCTTCGCCGCCAGCCAAAGGGCCAGTGAAGGTACGGGATGTTTTTCGTTGCCGACATTCAGGTCAAATCCAATATGGCTGCAGGTCAGGCCGTGATGAAGAAATACCGGTTCAGAGCGCGGCTTTGCGCCCTGAGGGCGATATCGATGCAGCGCAAGTCGCCATCCGTCAGATGTCGTGATGAAATGCGTTTCATCCTGCCTTGTCCCGGTCGTATATTTTAGCTTTGAGAATAAATACAGGCCGGCAAGAATCGTTATGACAATGAGAATGCCGAAAATAATGCACATGTCAGCCCCCTTGAAATCCGAATACCTTTTATACGATAGCGCCTAAAACGGCAAGATCAGACCCTGCGTGATTCTTGCTTGGAAGTACGCGAAGCAGTATTGTCCCACGGCAAAGGACTGCCAATATTTTCATGCACGGATAATTTTAAAAATGAATCAGCAAAGTGGAAAAAGTCATCCGATAGGCGCCAGATTGATTTTCCAACGTTTTCCAGGACTCGTGGGCAAATTGCCCTGGATGCCTATGGCGGATTTGCCAACGCCAGTTGAGCGCCTTGCGGAAACTGGAAAGCTCATTGGAGTCAAAGAGCTTTGGATCAAGCGAGACGAATTGACTTCCGATCTATACGGCGGAAATAAACCCCGAAAATTTGAGTTTATTTTTGCCGAAGCCAGGCAGATGGGCAGAAACGCCATGCTCACGACGGGAGGCGCCGGAAGCAATCACGGAGCAGCGACAAGCTTGTTTTGCCGACGATATGGATTTGAGCCAATCCTGTCGCTTTGCCCGCAGCCTGTGCTCACGTGCGTGCGTCGAAATATCCTTGTCAACCAATCCCAACAGGCGAAGCTGATCTATTCTTCGAGTGAGGCCGCAAGTGTCATAAAAGCTATTGATATGCGTTTTCGTCCTGGATTTCAGGGAAAGACGCCGCCCTATTTCATGTATTTTGGCGGATCATCGACAATCGGCACTGTCGGATTCATTGAAGCCGGCCTGGAACTGGCAAAACAAATTGGCGAAGGCGCCCTGCCTTTGCCGCGCTATCTTTTCGTCACGACCGGCTCTTGCGGCACGCATGCGGGATTATTGCTTGGTTTGAAACTGGCCGGCATCCCAACAGAGGTGATCGGCGTTAGCGTTGTGCCAAAAGCCGTAACGAATCGTTTCGTCGTCGCCTTCCACGCCAACCGCGCAATGCGTTTGTTGCGAAAGCTTGATCCTTCGATCCCAAAACTACGAATAGGAGCCTCGCAAGTCAGGCTCATCGACAACTTTTTTGGCGGACAATACGGTCGCCCGACGCCCGAATGCAAGGCGGCCATCAAACTGGCGGAAATGACTCAGGAGCTTTCGCTCGACCCAACATATACAGGAAAAACATTCGCCGCCATGACGGACTTTTTACAAAAGATAGACATTGGCGACGAAACTGTTTTGTTTTGGCAAACACTCAACAACGTCGATTTATCCAAACATTATAACAGCGTATCGCTCGCCGATGTTCCGCCGAAAATGCAGCGCTATTTTAGCGAGGATCTATTCGACAGCGATCTTTGATAGAGGTGCGAGGCGACCTGGATCGCCTGTTGCGGACCCTTAAAAACAGCAATCCCGACCGACTCCAAGCCCAACTGAAAATCTGTCAGCAGATCATTTCGACCGCCAAGATAACAGGCCATGATCGGTTTATCCGGCCACGCTGCTTTGATGGTCCGAAAACCCCGGCGACGTCGAAAGCGCCTTCTTCCAGCAGTACGTGAATGTTCTCCATAAAATTCATCGCGCCAAACTTATAGCGAATATCTTTTTAATGGATTGCCACGCTATTCGATAAGCCTGACAACTCATTTTTCGTGGGCGCGCATCGGCAAAAACATTGCCACCTTTCACTTTCAGGACTAACATAACTTCGCCAATGAGGAAGCGAATACTATCAGGGACTGCCATGAATCAACACGCAACCAAAGAGCTACGATTGAAAAGGGCGCAGGCTATCGCCGACGCCGGCGGAATAGAAAAAGCTATCGAGCAAGGCGCGCTGCCGCAACACATAAACACGACATTGTCCGAAACCGTCGTGCTGGGACTGATGCGCCAAAATGTGCGAAAGTTCATCGTGGTGCTCGGGCATGGCTCGACAGAGATCGGCGAAGTGTTGAACATCTACGAAAGCTGCGAGCTCGTCAAAAGCTACGCCGTCCGAAACGAAGTTGCCGCCAGCCATGCCGCCACGGCTCTTGCCTGGACCACAGGCGAAAAAGCGGCTGTCGTCACTTCGATCGGACCGGGAGCACTGCATGCGCTGGCGGGTTCCCTGGCCCCGGCCAGCAACGGGATCGGCGTATGGTATCTTTTCGGCGACGAATCGACGGAGGACGAAGGTCCCAACATGCAGCAGATCCCAAAGTACGAGCAGCACTCTTTTCTGAAGCTGTGCTCGGCAATGGGCGAAGCGTATTCACTGCACACGCCCGAAGCGGTCGGAACGGCGCTGCGTCGCGGCCTGCATCGCGTGGACGATCCGCATTTCGCAGGCCCCTTCTACCTACTTCTTCCCCTCAACACGCAGCCCGCAGCCCTTCCCAATTTCAACATCGATGAGCTTCCCGTCGGTTCACCGTCTTCGCTCGGCGCGGCCAGTGATGATGCGGCCTATGAATCGGCCTCCGATATCATTGGAAATGCGGAGCGCATCGTGGTCAAAGTCGGCGGCGGCGCTGCGCACGCCAGTCGGCAACTGGCGGAGTTTCTCGACCTTGTCGATGGTGTTGCAGTTCTGAGTCCACGCCTGACAGGCGCCCTGCCCTATAAGAATCAAAGAAACATGACGGTTGGCGGCTCGAAGGGATCGATCTGCGGCAACTTCGCTATGGAAGAAGCCGATCTGCTGGTCGCCATTGGCACGCGCGCCGTTTGTCAATCCGATTCCTCGCGCACCGGATATCCAAAAGTCCGGCACGTCATTAACATCAACACCGATGCCCGAGCCGCCATGCACTACAGCCACACGACGGCGCTTGTTGGAAACGCGGCCCCCACTCTCGACAAGCTCATGGACCTCTTGCGCGCAAAGGAGATCTCGCCGCCGAAAAGAGCATCGGAATGGATGCGCCAGTGCAGTCATAAGCGCCGTGAATGGGAAGACTTTAAAAACGAACGTTTTAAGAATCCAACCCTTTATGATGAAACGTGGCAATGCGAAGTTCTCACGCAACCGGCGGCCATAAAAATTGCCACGGACTGGGCCAGACGCGCGGGCGCTAAATCATTTTTCGACGCGGGCGACGTGCAGGCCAATGGTTTTCAAATCGTCGAAGATGAGCGAATCGGCCAGTCATACAACGAAACGGGCGCCAGCTACATGGGTTTCGGCGTTTCAGCCTTGTTGGCTTCCGCGCTGGCCGACGAAAATTTCTATGGTCTTGCGATAACGGGCGATGGCTCCTTTATGATGAATCCACAAATTCTCATCGACGGCGTCGAGCACGGCGCCACCGGCTGCATTCTTCTGCTGGACAATCGCCGCATGGCCGCCATCTCCTCCCTTCAAAACGCGCAGTACGGAAGCGAATACGCAACGAGCGACAGCGTTGAAGTGGATTACTCGGCGATGGCCAAATCATTTCGAGGCATCTTTGCGACGCACGGCGGATTTTCCCCCGCAACACTAAAGAAAGCACTTAACGCCGCGTTTCAACACAAGGGGCTGTCGTTGATTCATCTTCCTGTGTACTACGGTCCCAATCCCCTCGGTGGTCTGGGCGCTTATGGTCGATGGAACGTCGGGAATTGGGTCCAGGACACGCAGAATTCGCGCCATAAGATCGGCTTGTAGAAAAAAGTATTTCCCTAAATCAAATGAGGCATTCGTCATGAAAAGCGATGACAATACAAAAGGCATTTTCCGCAATCTGGCATCCTACGGCGACGCTGAGTTCAGCAAATATCTGCGCCGGGCATTCCTCGCCTCGATGGGACTGGATGCGAAGGATCTGGATCGTCCCATCATCGGCATCGCCGACACATCCTCCGACTACGTTACCTGCCACCGGGAAATGCCCGAGATTGTGCAGGCCGTCAAACGGGGCGTTTTCGAAGCGGGTGGATTCCCCTTCGTTTTCCCGACCTGCAGCCTCCACGAGATTCTCATTTCCCCCACGACAATGCTCTACCGCAACCTGATGGCGATGGAAACCGAAGAGATGATCCGCGCACAGCCCATGGACGCCGTTGTCCTGGTCGGCGGATGCGACAAAACCGTTCCGGCGCAGCTCATGGCCGCGGCTTCCGTGGATATTCCGGTGGTCAGCGTGATCACTGGACCAATGATCACGGGACACTGGAAAGGCGAACGGCTTGGCGCCTGCACAGACTGCCGCGCAAATTGGGCCAAGTATCGCGCAGGAGAACTGAATCAAAACGAAATCTCCGAAATCGAGCAAAACCTGTGCCCCACCGGAGGCACGTGCATGGTCATGGGAACAGCCTCGACGATGGCTTGCCTGACGGAAACCCTTGGCCTAATGCTGCCGGGAGGAGCGACGCCGCCATCGGTGACCGGCAAGCGCTTAAACCATGCCGCCGCCTCGGGACGCCGCGCCGTGGAACTGGCTCGCAATCCGGTCACGGCGAAAGATATTTTAACCCCTGGCGCTTTTCGCAATGCGCTGACCGTCCTGATTGCGCTGGGCGGGTCCACAAACGCCATCATTCATTTAACAGCCATCGCACGACGCGTCGGTATTATTTTAACGCCTGGGGACCTGCAAAAAGCCTCAGAGAAAACGCCTTTATTGGTCAACTGCAAACCCGCCGGCGAAGGATACTTAGAAGATATGGATCGCGCAGGCGGCGTTCCCGTTCTGTTGAAAGCTCTTGCGCCGCTTCTGGACCTGGAAACCCAAGGGGTCGCCGGTAAAACCCTTGGCGCATTGCTTGATGAAGTTTCCGAACCCGGCGAATGGCAGAATACGATTCGCACCCTGGAAAATCCTCTTGGCCCTGTCGGATCACTGACGACGTTGTCAGGGTCCCTGGCACCTAATGGCGCCATCATTAAAAGCGCCGCAGCCACTGCAGAACTGATGAAGCATAGAGGTCCCGCCGCAGTTTTTGAGTCGCCGGAGGATGTGGCCGAGCGTATTGATGACCCAAGCCTTGCCCTGACACCCAATCACGTCCTGGTTATGCGCAACGCAGGCCCCATCGCTGCGGGAATGCCCGAGGCCGGAGCAATTCCCATTCCCCAATACCTTGCAGCCAAGGGCGTCAAGGACATGGTCCGAGTTTCCGATGCGCGCATGAGCGGCACGGCCTACGGCACGATTGTTTTACACTGCAGCCCCGAGGCCGTGGCGGGCGGTCCGTTGGCCCTTGTTCGCAATGGAGACATGATCGAACTCGATGTCAAAAACCGCCGAATCGATCTGCTGGTGGAGAAATCCGAACTGGCGAAAAGGCCCAAGATCGCAAAAGCCAAAGATGCCCCCACACGCGGATATCGCCTTTTGCACCATCGCCACGTGCTGCAAGCGCACTTGGGCGCCGATTTCGATTTCATGGCTCCGGTGAACAAAGTTGAATCGCCTCAATAATCACCACGTGGGTTAAGCACTTTTTGTAGTTGGAAAGTTATATAATTTTGTTATAGTCGGGGGCGACTATGTGCAAACACTTCTAACAGGGAGCCAAACCATGTTTCCAGTGATTGTCCTGGGTATTTTTATCATTTTGTTGGCGGTCTCCGGCGGCGCCCTTGGTTTTATCGCCATCTATAAGCTCCGCAATACGGATAACAAACTGGATACCTTACACCGTATTGTCAGCGGACAAAGCGCATCTATTGGCAAACTTCAATCCGCTATTTCCGCGATTCATTCTAAGCTCGAAGCTCCTGAAAAATCTGCAATAACTGTTGATAAGCCTGCGGACAAACCTGTTGAAATCCCTGTTGAATCCACAAGGGATAAACTTGTGGAAGACTTTGTGGATAAACCTGTGGACGAACAAACACCGGCGGAATTCATTCCGACGGGCATTCCGATTTATAGCAAGAAAGCTACAGAGCCTCCGGCGCTCAAACATGGCGCGATGAGCAAGCCTTTTTTCAACGTCGAATGGATCGAGGAGAATATCGGCAAACGCTGGATGACCTGGGCCGGAACTCTGCTTCTGGTCATAGCAACGGGTTTCTTTCTCAAATATGCTTTTGAAAACGATTGGATCGGGCCCAGCGCCCGCGTAATTATGGGAGTCGTTTTCGGGATAGCCTTAATCGTGTGCGGCGACAACTTCACCAGGCGAAAGATGCGCATCCTCGGCCAAAGCCTGATCGGCGGCGGTCTGGCCGTTTTGTATATGTCCACTTTTGCCGCCTTTTCCTTCTACGATCTCCTCCACCGCGACTATGCTTTTATCCTCATGATCCTGGTGACGGCTTCCGGCGTGGGAATGGCAATCATGCACAACGCCAAAAGCATCGCCTTCATGGCCACGCTGGGCGGTTTTCTCACGCCTGTTATGATCTCTACAGGTTCAGCCAACCGAGATGCCCTCATGGCCTATATCGTCTTGCTCGACCTGGGTGTGATCGCTGTCGCCTTTTTCCGCAAATGGCGCGCCCTGGATATCCTCGCTTTCGTCGGCACCACCGTGCTTTTCACGGCATGGCATGAAACTCACTATCGCATAGCCGATCAAATGCCGGCTGTGTTCTGGTTGTCGGCGATATTTTTGATATTTTTGCTTCTTCCTTTTATTCATCACCTGCGCAAAGAAACGCCGATCGCCGTCGAACGCTTTGTCATGTCGATTGCCAACGCAACCTTTTATTTCGGATTCGCCTACGTCATTCTCAAAAGCGACCACAGGCATCTCCTGGGCTTCATCGCCCTCGGAATGTCGGCATCCTATATCGTCATGGGAACACTGACTCGCCGTCGCCTGGCTTCGGATGTCAACTCGCTGTTCAGTTTCGTGACGATGGCGGTCGCGCTGCTCACGCTGGCCATTCCATTGCAGTTGAAATTGCACGGCATAACGCTGATGTGGGCGGTCGAAGCCCCGGTCCTAATCTATTTGGGATATCGCTTCCGATACTTGCCGACACGGATTTTCGGCCTCATCGTTCTATGCATCGCAACAGGCCGTATTTTCACATCTCACTGGCCTTTGCATGTTGAGCAATTTACTCCCATTTTCAACAAAAACTTCGCTGGCGCGATTTTCGTAGCGGTCGCTATCTTTGTCAGTTGGTACATTCATAAACATTTCAAGGATCGGGCTACTGAAATTGATTCACCGATAAAAATTAGCCTTCCCATCGCCGGCGGCTTCCTGGCGCTTGTGCTCTTTCAATTTGAAATCGGCATCTGGCTAAGCAACTACTACGCGGGGACTGGTTCCAAATACTTCTTCCAATGCGTTATAATTGCTATTTGGGCGGTCGGCGCACTGGCATATCTGCACATCGGCCATTACACAAAGAGTCGCGCCGCGCGGCTTTCCGGGCTCCTCCCGCTGGCAGTATCGATGCTGCTGGCTTTTGCGGCCTATTATGACGGCGCGCGATTGAATCTCCAGCTTTTCCTCAACTACCGCTTCGCCGCCTCGCTCCTTGCAACATTGACGATCCTTAACTACGCCATCGTTTATCACAAAGCGAAATCGGATTCGCCATCCAAAGGAATTGGTTTATTTCAACTGACAAGCGGGGCTTTCGGAATAATACTACTCATTCTTATCAGCACTGAGGTATACTTGTTCAGCCATAGGATTGCCTCTGATTACCACGCCGCCGACTGGTCCGCCCTCATGGGCCTAAGTCTCGTCTGGGGCGCCTATGCCACCTCAATGTTGATTCTCGGCTTCTGGAAACGAGTGCGTGCGTTGCGCTTGGCGGCTCTAGCATTATACGGCCTAACAGCCCTCAAACTGATATTGGTTGACATGTCCCAAATCGGGCAGATTTATCGTATCATTTCATTTTTTGTCATCGGTGCCCTGATGATCGCCGCCGCGTACCTCTACAACAAACTGGAAAGTCGTCTCCAACAAGAAACACGTGAGATAAAATCATGAAATATGCATCCGTCGCCTTTATTATTTTGCTTTCTCTACTTGTCATGGCGATTGCGGCATACGGCGAGGAAGACGATGCCGAGGCCATTTCAAATTGGACTCACAAAACGCAAGTCATTTTTGATCAGGCACCTGACCAAGGTCTGGTTGAATTCTCAATGACCAGGCAAGCCTCCGATCAGGCGAAGAAGGACCTTTCCGATCTTCGCCTGATTGAGAAGGAATCGGGCCAGACAGTTCCATTTGTCATGCGGGGGCCAAGACTCCATCCCAAGGACAATGTTCTAAAGTCCATTAGGGCAAAACTTTTTAACAGGAAATACAAGCCCAATCGCTATTCTTCTGTCGTAGCGGGTTTTGGCCCAGAGGTTCTTAAAAACAAAATCACGATCACAACTCCGGGAAACAATTTTAGGCGTAAGGTATTGATTGAAGGCAGCGACAACGCCAAAGTATGGGAGCATGTTCGCGAACAAGCATTCCTTTTTTCCATCAACGCTTCCTGGCTTCCCAAAGGGCGTTTTCTCAAAGACACTGTCGAGATACCGACCAATAATCAGCGATACTTGCGCGTGAGCGTTTTTAACGGCGACGATGACCCCGCGAAAATCGAAATCAAAAACATTTCATTCACATATGAGATCAAATCGCCGCCGTCCGAAAGCCCTGTCCAGATCACACCCACAAGCACCAATACCGAGTATTTGGAAAAAGAAAAAGCCACTATCCTTAGCATTAACCTTGGCCATAAGAATCTTCCGACGGCTAAAGTCGATCTGGATTTTGAGGAGGAGAATTTCTTTCGTCTTGTCAGTGTCAAGGGGCGTGACCGTGAAACGTTCATCAAAACCATCAACACGGAAAACGGCAAAATAAAAAAGGAAACGAAAGAGCCTTGGAAAGCCATTGCCAATAGCGTGATATATCGATTTCCAGCCGGGAAAAAGCCGGATCAAAAGCTGGATATTTCCTTGCGGAACACTTCATATCGCTATCTTGAAATTCGCATAGAAAACCGCGACGATCCGCCTCTGACCTTCAAAAGCGCGGTGGCGACTTGGTATCCGCGATTGATCTCATTTCAGGCCGATAAACAAGCTTTCTATGCCTTGCTTTTAGGAAACCCCAAGGCGAAAGCGCTCAGCTACGATTTCAGTCATTATTCCGAACGTCTTCGGGAGCAAGGCGTCACGATTGCGCAATTGGGCGATGTTTTGCCCAACGAAGATCACGCACCTCAAAAACCCGCGAAATTGCCGTGGCACGAACAATATTCCTACGCTCTTTGGTTGGTTCTCATCGCGGCTGGCGCTATCATGGCTTTTTTGATTTTTCGCCTGGCGACGAATCCCCCTAAAGAGGATTAATCAAGGTTCCACGCACTCAATGGGGAATTCCCGTACGCAATCTTCATCATCATATCCATCGGCATCTTCATCGACGATATCAATGGCCTGGTCAACGTAAGAGCAAGGTAATGAGTTGAGCGGATTAATCACTGTCAGCGGATCATCATCGAGATGAAACCAAATAAGATATGGACATCCGGCCCAGTAATTCCAGCGCAGATCAATTTCCTCATATGTTGACGCCTCAACGTACCTTTCACAATTGATGAGCACGTTGTTATTAAACTTCAAGTTCTTGACCTCGCTGAAACGCAACGCAAATTCCGTTTCAAGGACATCATTTTCGATAGTGTTGCCGGTGATAGTAACATCGCTGACTACACGAAAGGTCAAGGGCGCGGCGATATTAGAAAATTCATTTTCGAGCACTTCAATATTGTATGCGCCGCTGGCCACGTTAATTCCAGCGCCATTATCCAAAAACTCATTGCCCACGATTGAAATATCGTGGTTTTCGACCCCCGAATCGTCATAGACATAAAACGCCTGTCGACAATCGTGAAAATTGTTTCCAATGAAACTCAAGTGATGGCTTCCGTGCATGATTTCGACAGCGCCGACGTTTTGCGCGCCGGAGACGTCGTTGCCGCTCACTTCAATATCGAAACACCCGCCGCTCAAATAACCGGAGCCGAAAAATCCAATGCCGGTATCGTCAACATTGCTCACCGTGTTTCCCAATATTTCGACATCGCTCGTAATATAAGCCGCGATGCCGCTCCACAAAAAGCCGTCGATCTCGTTTCCCGTAACTAGTCCGCTTTTTGAATCACCAATCTCAAGACCATTTAAGGCCACGCCTCCTGTTGAAAAAACTATGTTGCCGTCGATTTCAAACTCCTCAACATCATCAAACATAATGCCAAACCTACGCGGATTGCTTATGTCATTATTGATAACTCGCGCTTCCGAAACATTCCGAAAATCAACGCCGTTTTCCCCAGCAACCAGGACGCAGTTTATGACGGCAACATCCGAAACTCCTTCGGCTTTCACTGCGGGAATTTCGCCGACGACCGGGCCGATAATTGTATACCCCCCGCAATCGAGAGTTATACCGGAGGCATTGAGAACGATAGCCGGTTCGCTTGATGCGGAGCAGTCCAGATCTTGTGAAAGAAGAACATCGGATTGAAGCAAATACCCACAATGAACGAACACTTCAACATCATCATCGACATCATCGTCTGATGCATCAGGATCGCCGACGGCCACAGTCGAATTCGCCGAAGAATCCTCATCTCCGCAATTTACGAAAAAAAGCGTGAAGCAAGCCGCCAGTAAAGCAAGAATCAACCTTTGCTTCTTAAGCTCTGACATCACTCTTCCTTCTGCACGCCGGTAAAACGAAACTTTCCGACCTGCATGGCCGGAACATAATAAGCACCTGTCGAACCCCACCACGCCGCGCAGCTTTTTCGATCCGCGGAAAGTCTCTTTACGTCGTTGAAAACGTCCAGGAAAGATTGCATGAAACGCATACTCGGCAACCCCGCGGTGATCTTCCCGTCTTCAATCAGGAAGGTTCCATCACGGGTCATTCCGGTCAGCACGGCTTTGGGCATGTCGATGAATCCGTTGATGTAATGAAAACGCGTGACAAGTATGCCCCGTTTTACGGAAGCGATCATTTCATCAAGATTCGAATCGCCGCCATCCATGACGAGATTCAAAGGGAAAGCCCCGCTCGCAGCCTCCGTCGGCGACAAGGCGTGGCCGGTGCTTTGCGTATTGTTTCTCGCGGCGGTGACGGTGTCGTGAACGCAGGCGCCGCAAACACCTTCTTTGAGTAAATCATGCTTTTCCTTAGGAACGCCTTCAAAATCAAATGGAACGCCGAGCGCCTGAAGTTCGTATCCGTCGTCACGAATGGAGATATTGCCGCCGACAATCTTTTGGCCTTGTTTTGCCGTTAAAAAACTTTGCCCCTCTTCATAAGTCTTGCTTCCGAAACCGATAACGTCCAGCCATTCCAGCGCATCGCCCACTGCCGCGTGCTCCAAAACGACCTCGTAATCACCCGGTTCGATCTCGACGCGGCGCCTGCCCTGAATGCATTTCATCAACGCGCGCCGCCCCGCGCCTTCCGTATCGATTTCATCGATGTTCCTGGAAACTCCCCCCGCATAACCCGACGAGGCGTCGTCGCCGATTATCACCATCAGTTCGGCCGCCGTCAGCGGTGCGTAAGCACGCAGTCCGCTGGTATTGGCGACAGCAATTTCACTGTAACCCGACGAAAGCAATCCGGACGCGACAGTTCCATTCGACTTGGACATGGACAGGATAGGCTTGACATGCTCTGCACGATCACTCGCGTTGAAATCCGCTGTTTTTTGAAAATACGTTGTCACCGTCGCGTAATCCTGCTTTCCCGGCAAAGGAGGAAGTCCGGGAACGGGCGGCCCGGCCAGCGCAATGGCTTCGGCGCGGCGCAATGTTTCCATCAATCTTGCGAGATTAAGCCCCGTCGTCGCGGCCACGCCGATGCGGTCGCCTATTTTCGCACGGATCGACACGTCCACGGATTCCGTGTGAATATTCTGATGGATGTGGTTGTTGGCAAAACGAGTCAGGCCGGAAAACGAAGCATCGCACACGATGGTCGCTTCGTTTTTCGCAGCGCTTAACACGGCCTCAAGGCTCGCGAATATTTTGTCTTGGCCAATCATTTTTTCCTCCCGACCTGAATGCCGCGAAAACGTGCTGCGCCGCAGCCATGCGCCACGCGCGCCGTTTGCATCGGTTGCCCCTTACCGCAATTGGGAACGCCCCAGACCCTCCATGAATCGGCATTGCACACGGCGTCGCATGCGCCCCAAAATTTCGGCGTCAGTGCGGTGTAAACAGGATTCTTGACAAGAGCCGTAAGCTTACCGTCCTCGATGAGCCTTGCGTATTCGCACCCAAAACTGAAATTGAGACGAAGGTCATCAATACTCCAACTTTTGTTAATATCCATAAACAGGCCTCGCTTCGTGTCCGCGATCAATTCATCGAGCGTGGGGCCTTTTGGATCGTAAGCTAGGTTGATGTTTGTCATTCGGATCAGCGGCGTTCGCGCCCAGCCGTCGGCCCTCATGGTTCCGTTGGAATTTAAGCCCAAGCTCTTTGCAGTTTCCCGCGACATCTGATAGCCGACAAAAAGTCCATCTTTCACAATGTCAAAGCGTTGCGCCGCAACGCCTTCATCGTCCCATCCAAAAGAACCCAGCGCCCCGGGAATTGTGGCGTCGCCGTAAAGATTGACCTTGTCGCTGCCGTACTGCAATTTCCCGAGCCGATCGGGAGTCATAAACGAACCGCCGGCCAGACTGATTTCTGTCCCCAAGGCTCGGTCAAGTTCTGTGGGATGACCGCAGGATTCATGGATCTGTAAGGCAAGCTGCGGCCCGGCGATGATCAAGTCGTATTCGCCTTGCGGGCACTCCATCGCCGACAGAAGTTCCACGGCGCCCTTCCCGGTTTTCTCAGCATTTTCAACCAGGCCGATTCCCTCGATCCACTCGTAGCCCGCCGCCCCCCAATCGCCCCTGTGGGAATTGGGATGGGAGAACTTCTGCACGTCGCCGTCTTTTTCAGCCAAGGCTTCGATGCCGCCTCCCGAATGGAGTATATCCTGATGCAGATCGGCGCCTTCCGTATCAATGAAATACTTGTCCTCACCGATGAACATGATATTACCCTTCGCCGTCGTCACGCCGGGCTGCTCGCGAATGATCCGACACGTTTTGAGAAGAAGCTCGACTTTTTGCGCTAAGGGCGTTTCGAAGGGATCGATTGTTCGCGGGCTTTTCCATGATCCCTGCTGCGGCGGGCGCTCGTCCAACTCCACCGGCGTTATCAGGGTTGTTGCGCTGGCGCGCGCGATCTCCAAAGCCCTATCCGCGCACGCGATGACATTGCCGGCTTCAAGCTCACTGGTTGAAGCGAATCCCCAAGCGCCCTTATCCAGAACACGGATGCCAATCCCCTTGCTCGATTGATCGGCGATGCCTTCAACTTTGTCGTCCTTAACATCAATGCGCTCCTTGCGCTGCGCCACTAAGCGCGCATCGGCGTACTGAACGCCTGCTTTTTTGAGATGTTCGATTGCAAGCTGAGCAAAATCTTTCACTTTTAGCCCCCGCGCTGAATTAGGTTGCACACAAGGCCTTGCCTTTGACAATGCTACTCTTATACCGATGATGGTCAACGATCAAGAAACCGGGACTGGAGGCCAGTTGGCGAACCCGTCACAAAATGTCAGACAAACCACGCGTACGGCGCCAGCCCTGACGATTGCCGTAATCGCCGTCAGCTTCGCGGCCATTTTTTTTCGCAAGGCTTTTCCGACGCACCCCCTCCTGTGCGCGGGCTTCAGGTTGGCTATTGCGGGGCTACTGCTTCTACCTTTCACTGCAAAGGCCGCTACAAGGGGCATTCTCAACGGCAAATTCATGCGTTACGCCATCCTTGCTGGTTTGGCCTACGGCATACACTTCAGCTCATGGGTCGCCTCTCTTGATATAACATCCATCGCCGTTTCCGTCACACTCGTAACAACCACGCCCCTGATCCTGGCCGTCGTCGCTTTGCTATCTGGCAAAGGCATCCCGAGCCCCAAGCTATGGATTTGCCTCGCTCTTGCCTTTTTCGGTCTTGCGCTGATCGGATCGCAAGATTTCAGCCATGGCCGTAATGCGTTATTCGGCGACGTGTTGGCAGTCATCGGCGCTGCAGCCATGGCGGCTTATTTGATGTTGGGCAAACGTCTTGGAGACGAACTCGACGCCCTCGCTTTCTCAGGCGTCGCCACGTTAGTCGGCGCAATGTCTATATTCGCCACAGCCTTCGCCTTAGGCATACCGATACGACTAGCGGGGCCGGAAGCCCTTTTTTACCTGGCGCTCGCGGCGATCATCCCGCAGCTCATCGGCCATAACCTCCTGACATGGTCATTGAAATACACGACTCCGGTCGTGGTCGGAATCGCCATTCTTGGTGAACCGGTCGGCGCAACGATCCTGGGATGGATATGGCTTGGCGAGAAAGTCGGACCGATGGTTGTCGTCGGCTGCGTTTTAACCTTAAGCTCTGTCGCCCTGGCTATTGTAAGCCGAAATCAGGATGAAGATTCCAAGCTCTGATCGTATCAAAAATATCTCCGGCGTCTGGCATGCTTTGGGTTGATTTGCTATCGTGCTGTTCGCATTACCGTGAGGGACTTAACATGCGCTCGATCACAATTTCACTTCTCGTTGTCCTCAGTGTCTGCACCGCGGCCTTTGCGGATATTTCTCCGGGGCCCACTTCGCATCTCGACAGCCCGGCCATCATGGTCGCAGGCGAAGACCTGGCGATATTGGATGCAGAAAATCCCAAAATTCAAAAACAAATGCGTGCGGACAAGGAAGACCCGGTATTTCCGCAAACCTATATCCAGGGCGATCATTACCTGGCCTGGAAAATCGATACGGCCACGGGAGAAATCACCTCAGCCGGAACCTCCCTGAAACCCGGTCTAACGCAGCAGGCGCAAAACGCGATCATGAAAGCGCCGCCCTGGCTGCGCACGGCTCTCGTTGATCGCTTCCTGGACTTAAGCGAAGACGATGCGGCGACTTTTGCCGATCTGATTTTAAATCCGGAAGATGAGCGATACGTCGATGAACTCGCTTTTCTCATTGCCATGACCGGCAACCGCGACATCAACTACGACCGTTCGGCGGACCTAATGGCCCAAAATGTGCGCCTGATCTACGAATACGACCAATATCTTGATTACGTTACAGTCGTGGATCACGGAACGCCGGAAGATGAGGATTACTGGACAACCGTTGAATACGTGGCTCTCGTCGACGATGAGCCGACGACATTCGAGGTTCCAAAAGAGATTTACTACTGGTACATCGTGCACCCCAAGCTGGATATGGAGCGCGTGGAATACGTGGACCCCGCCACCGGCGCTACACGAGACCCGGAAGACGGCGGGCGTTTCTGGCGCGATTATCTGTTCACCAGCGGCGAGGGAGAAGCGGACTACACGCGGCCCTATTTCCTGCTCAATCCCAATGAGATCACCGAGGCCGAGCTTCAGGATTGGGGCAGCACCGCGACCTCGTATTTCAGCGAGCGAGACATCTACAACATCGATGCGATTTTGCATGAAAACGGCGAGCCGGTTTTTGTCGAATTTTCCTACGGCAAAGGAACCGTCATCGCCACGACGATGACCGTCGAAGTCGCAGACCCCGCCGAGCAAAGACCACTCGTGGACAACATGCTGGCATACGGCTGCGGGGATATGACTTTGCCGACAAATAAAAACGTGGTGATCCTCGATGACGCGCCCCTGGATAATGACCTGGCCGCCACGCTCCAAACGGCCATGACAAGCATGAGCTATGAAAATATTTATGTTGTGCAGCACGCCAACTTTCCAGGCGAACTGCCGAATGATCTGACCCTCGACGACATTGACAAAGTCATAATCCCTTCTGGTTCAACGCACGAAACTTACGAGATTTTCGCCGACGGCGCCCCGCAGGATTCGCCGGTCCTTGCCTGGCTCCAGGGCGGATATCGCGTTTTGGAAATGCATCTCGCGGGCGCAACCGACCTGTCGGATATCACTTTCGTCGGCGGTTATAAAATCGCTGCGCCGGGACCGGGATCGGAAACGAATACGGTGACGATCGCGGGACGCCCTCTTCTTTCGGATGTCATTGCCTTGGCTGATCACGTCTGGGACGGCGTGGTTTACAACTCCCTTTCCGGCGACAGACCCTTTAGCAACGACGGAACCACGGCGCTGAAAATATTGGGCAACTGGATCGGCAAGAACATGATGGACAATATCTCCGAATGGATCGAGAAAAACAACGCCTCAAGCATCGAGCGCGCCATTCAACCAACGCGCATCATTCGCAATCACTTCGGCAACTGCGGCGAGGATCAGGATGTCTGGACCGCCGTGGCGCGCACCTGCCTGATTCCCGCCATGAACGTTTCGGATACAAACGAAGACCACGTTTGGAACGAGTTTTACCACGACGGCCAGTGGCATTATCTCCAGAACGACTGGTCCAACGGCCCCACGCGCATCGCCACGCCCGGCGGCAATCAGGACACGGACTACTGCGGCGAGGGCTGCGGCAAAACAACCAGCTTCATCTTCCGCTGGGACGGCAACGGCGAAATCGTTTCGGTCATCGAACGTTATTCCCAATTCATTACCGTTGAATTTGAAATCACCGACGCTGCGGGGCAACCCGTGCCGGGAGCAAAAATCTCGCTGGCCTCAGAAGGCTATTACGCGCCGCATTTCAACACTCTGGGGTTTTTTGTTTTCACCGACGCCGACGGCAGAGCCACCGTCACGCTGGGCGATTTGCGTAATTACTATGCGCGCGTCGATTCCGGCGCCGGCGTTTTTCCAGACGACAACGAAAACCATTACTCCACCATCGTCCAGGAAGAAAACGCCATCGGTGGGTCAACTTTTACGTGGAGCAAGGAGATGCCCGATGTCATGCAGGGCGACATCACGGTCCTGGATGATGCAAAGAGCGAAGGCCTTTACGGCCTAAACCTTTCTTTTGCCCTTCATCAGCGTTTCCAGCACCTGATGCATGAATTTAACGCCACCGAGTTCACGCGATACCCTTTAAATAAAGGCCTGAGCGTATATTTGGTCGATGAAGAAAACTTCGCCGACTGCAGGGGGAGCGGCTTGCACTACACCGCGCAAAAAGCCTGGGAAGGCGTGATGAATTTCGACCAGCAAATTTTCCCGCCGGGCGACGGCAATCCCTGGTACCTTCTTATTTCCAACCGAACGAATCCCGAGTCTGTCATGACGATGGATTTGTTAAGCGCCGAAGCCGCGGAAAATCCCGATCCCACGGACGACGATGATGATGATGCTAACGATGATTCCGACGACGACGCAAATGATGATATTGATGACGACGTGGATGACTACACAATCCCCGCAAGCGACGATGACGACGATGATAACGATGATGGCGCGTGCGGGTGTTGAAAACATATTGACTCCGAGCAGTTAATTGATGAATCCATTAGCTGTTTAGCCGTCCCTTCAAAATCTGACATCCACTGGCAACCCCTACGTTTTTCCGGCGCTGACCGGTGATGTGAACCTTTTGTTTCTCCCTTGTACCCATGACCGCGATAGCCCTGTCGCAGTAGGCGTGCTTCGCCGTGCGGTCCGTGATCCGCTCCATCTGCTCGAGAGAATTTCCCAACGTATGTCCATCAAAAGAGATCAAAACATCTTCATCTTGACGGCCCTGGCAGATTTTTGATAGAAATGTAAACAAATCTGGGAAAGTAGTCCTTTGACTTGAAAATTCACTATCGAAAAGTAGGAATTATTTTATGAAACACTGCATCAAAAACCTTTCTATTCTGCTTATTGCTATCCTTCTTCCTTTTTCCTTTTCCTGCGATATGACTGAGCACAGTGATTATCCGAATGACGAGAGGAGTGACGATTTTCCTGGAATTTCAGAAAGCGACCACGCCGATTTCAACAAGTCTCACAGCAAGGCACAAACAGTAACCGGCAAGCTGAATTTTATGGAATTTCTACCGGACCTGCGCCTCGACGGCACTGTCGATCTACCGACAACCATTGACGGACTATCCCAAGCGCCGGACTGGACTGATGATCCTACGGATCAGTTTGAAGGCCACTTCGGCAACTCTATCGACGGCGTTTGCGACGTTAATGGCGACGGATTCGCCGACATCGTCATCGGAGCCTGGTCTTTCGATGACGGCCTCGGCACTTTAGATGAGGAAGGCGCTGTATTTGTCTATTACGGCAAAATCAACGGTTTATCCGACACGCCGGATTGGTCCTATATTGCAACCCAGAAACTGGCGAACTTCGGCCATAGCATCGCCTGCGCCGGCGACGTTAATAACGACACATACGATGACATCATCGTCGGAGCGCCAGGCTGGGACGAAAGCTTGCAATATCCCAATGCAGGCAGAGCCTTTGTGTTTCACGGCTCGGCGAATGGTTTGTCGGCGGACCCCGACTGGGTACATTCCGAACCAGCGTCCTCGAACGTATATTACGGACAAAGCGTCTCTGACGCCGGGGATGTCAACGGCGACGGATATGACGATGTGATTGTCGGCGGCCACATGTATCCCACTGCCGGCGGCACCGCCTCGGGACAAGCCTACGTTTATTACGGCTCGGCATCCGGTTTGGAATCAAACAGCAGTTGGAGCGCCCACGGCACGCAGGACGCGGCTTATTTCGGTTATTCAGTATCCGGAGCGGGAGACGTCAACGACGACGGTTATCACGATGTGATCGTCGGCGCTCCCGGACAGGATTACCCGACGACAACGCCTCCCGGTTATACCAATAACAGCGGTATAGCATACGTGTTCCACGGTTCGGGAAACGGTTTGTCGACCACCGCCGACTGGTGGTACTCGCCCGGAGCCGGTCACTCATGGGTGGTTTTCGGCCAATCCGTTTCCGACGCCGGCGATGTTAACGGCGACGATTACGCTGATGTGATCGTCGGCGCTACGGGATTTTCCAACGGGCAAGACGACGAGGGACGAGCATACGTCTTTCATGGCTCAGCTTCCGGTCTGACTGAAACGCCCTCTTGGACGGCGGAATCGAATCAAACCAGCGCAATTTTCGGCGTAGCCGTGTCCGGCGTCGGCAATATTAACGGCGATGCCTATGACGATGTTATTGTGGGCGCCTCCGGGTACGACGCCGGCCAGTCCAATGAGGGACGAGCATTCGTTTACCTGGGCGGCGATTCCGGTCTTTCCGCCAATTATCATTGGACGGGGGAGTCCAACCAGGCGGGCGCTAATTTTGGAGCGACGGTAGCCAGGGCGGGCGACGTCAACGGCGATGGCTACGACGACGCATTGGTGGGAGCACCAAACTTTGATAACGACCAGACCGACGAAGGCACCGCATACGTTTATCACGGTTCCTGCGACGGATGCGAGATCGGCGACAAATGCTATCCCAACGGCATGACGAATCCGGTGAACATATGCGAGATATGCAACGCGCAACAATCTTCAAGCGATTGGAGCGATAACGACGGCGAGATTTGCGGCGATGACGAAATTTTTTGCAACGGCGATGAGATTTGCTCCGGCGGCGTATGCAACGCCCATACGGGCGATCCCTGCGAAGACGACGACCTGTTCTGTAATGGCGACGAGTTCTGCAACGCGGAAACCGATTCCTGCGACCACGCCGGCGACCCGTGCAATGATGATGATATATTTTGCAACGGCAATGAATCCTGCAATGAAGCTCAAAATGTATGCGATCATTCCGGCGACCCGTGCCCAGACGATCTGTGGTGCAACGGCAATGATATGTGCGACGAAGAAAACCAAGTATGCGAACACCAATACGATCCAGACAACCCGCGCTGCCCGGACAACAATTTATTCTGCGATGGCGAGGAATCCTGCGACGAGGCAGGGGATCAATGCATCAGCAGCGAAGACCCTTGCGAAGACGACAAGATATTCTGCAACGGCGACGAAGTCTGCAATGAAAGCAATAAGGCCTGCGAACACACAGGAGATCCCTGCCAGGATGATTTGTGGTGCAACGGTAGTGATCTGTGCAATGAAAACAATCAAATATGCGAGCACTACTATAACCCCGAAAATCCGCGCTGCCCAGACGATGGCGTTTTCTGCAATGGCGAAGAAATCTGCAACGACGCTGATGATGTTTGCGGACACGCGGACGATCCCTGTGCCGACGACGGTTTGTGGTGCAACGGACTGGAGATATGCGATGAGCATGAAAATGAATGCTTGATAAAGGAGATACCCGATTGCAGCGACGACGGGCTGTGGTGCAATGGGCAGGATTTCTGCGACGAAGACAATGATGAATGTTCCCACGACGGCAACCCTTGTCAAAGCGACGGCAAGTTTTGCAACGGCGACGAAATCTGCGATGAAATCCAGGATGTCTGTTACCATGCCGGCGATCCATGCGCCGATGATTTATGGTGTAACGGCAAAGACACTTGTGATGAAGTGCATAACGAATGCTTTCATCAATATGGGCCTGATAACTTGCGATGCCCGGATGACGGTGAATTCTGCAACGGCGTGGCATACTGCGATGAGGAGGCTGACCAATGCGCCAATCCCGGGGAATCATGCCCGGACGACGGTTTATGGTGCAGCGGCGTCGAAACTTGCGATGAAGACAATGATGAGTGCATGCAAAAAGACGTGCCCGAATGCCAGAATGACAATTTATGGTGCAGCGGAGATGACTATTGCGATGAAGAAGGCGACGAGTGCGCGCACTCGGGCAGCCCCTGCCAGGAAGACAGCCTCTTCTGCAACGGCCCTGAATTATGCAACGAAGCTGAAAATGAGTGTTACCACTCGGGCGATCCCTGTGCCGACGACGATCTGTGGTGCAACGGCATCGAGGTCTGTGATGAGAACATCAATAGCTGCATACACAAAGAGGTTCCAAATTGCGGCGACGACGGCTATTTTTGCAACGGTCAGGATTACTGCGACGAGGATAACAGCGAGTGCGCCCACACGGGCAACCCCTGTCAGGACGACCTTGTATTTTGTAACGGCGACGAAATCTGCGACGAGATGGCGGAAGAATGCATTCACTCCGGCGACCCGTGCGCCGACGATGGATTCTGGTGCAACGGCGAGGAATCCTGCAACGAAGACGCCGGCCTGTGCGACCTGAACAATGTCCCCGATTGCGAAGATGATGGTCTGTATTGCAACGGCGCGGAATACTGCGATGAATTCAATGATCAATGCGCATCCAGCGCCTATCCCTGCCAGGATGACGGCGTGTTTTGTAACGGAGATGAAATCTGCGACGAGGAGGCCGATACTTGCCTTAACCTTGGCGATCCCTGTGCCGACGACGGATTCTGGTGCACCGGCGCCGAAAGCTGCGACGAGGACAACCGTGCTTGCATCAGCGAATATGGGCCCAATTCCCCCCGTTGCAGCGACGATGGGCTATGGTGTAGCGGCGAAGAATTTTGCGATGAGGAATACGATGTATGCGCTAACGAGTTCGATGAGGACAATCCACGCTGCGCTCTCGACGGGCATTTTTGCAATGGCGAAGAACTCTGTGACGAGGAACTCCATGCTTGTGTCAACGCCGGCAATCCCTGCCCGGATGACGCTGTCTATTGCAACGGCATGGAAATATGCGACGAAGGAAACGATTATTGCCTGCAAGTAAATATACCGTGTGAGAACGACGGCTATTTTTGCAACGGTGAAGAAATCCGCAATGAGGAAAATCGCGCATGCGACCATTCCGGCAATCCTTGCCTGGAGGGAGAAATGTGCATGGAAGACATGGACCTTTGCAGCCCCTCTATTTACGAAGGCGACGGGGCTGCAGATTCCGAATCATCGGATGACGATGATGATGAAGGCGGAGGCGGAGTCTGCGGATAAAAATAATTCGTAATGATTCAGTCGTGACAGTGGATTTGTTAAACGCCGAAGCCGCGGAAAATCCCGATCCCACGGACGACGACGCCGATGACGACGCAGATGACGATTCCGACGACGACGCAGATGATGTTGGCGATAATGCCGACGATGATTTGTCCTCCGAAGCTTCAGCGAAGGAGGATGATGACAGCGGCGGTAAATGCGGGTTGTTTTAATTGAAGAGAGAGTGTCCTAAAGCGTGAGATAGAGTTCCCGGTTCAATCCAAATTGGGCCAGCGCTTTTATGCATCCATGTTTCTTTTCTTGCGTTGATGGACAATGCCATGAAATCCGGCAAACAACAAAGAAATTTTTGCGGCATTCACACGCGAAAATGGGAGACACCCATTCGAGCAATTATTGCAGCGCGAACATAATGGGGTTTTGTCGAGGCAATTTCATAGGCGGATAGGTTTTTGGGGTTGGATGTCCCCTATTTTCTTCGCAGAAATGCGCCGACAAGGACAAGCTTCAGTGCCTGAAGTTAGCGCGCGTTCCTGATCAGGGTCTGCAAATTCTAATAGTATACTTTAACCTATATCCCGGAACCGTCTTCGAAGCATTCCCGGCGGGCCTGCGCCTGCGTGATGCGGCTGTTGGGCGGGACGCTGCGCGTTAGCCAGACATTGCCGCCGATGGAGGAATCTTTGCCGATCGTGATCGGCCCAAGAATGGTCGCCCCGGAATAAATAACCACGCCGTCTTCCACAATCGGGTGTCTTTTTACACCTTTGATCGGATTGCCGTTTTCATCCAGAGGAAAACTCTTGGCGCCTAGCGTCACGCCCTGATAGAGCTGAACATTGTCGCCGATAACGCATGTTTCCCCAATCACAACCCCCGTACCGTGGTCGATAAAAAACCTTTTCCCGATTGTCGCGCCGGGATGAATATCAATGCCCGTGATACTGTGCGCGTGTTCGGTGATCATCCTCGGGATAATGGGGACTTCCAACTTATGAAGCTCGTGCGCAAGGCGATAGTTGGTGATCGCCGTCATCCCCGGATAACAAAAAATGGCCTCGTCCGGACTGGTCGCCGCGGGATCGCCCTCATAGGCGGCCTGCGCGTCCATGGCCAGAACGCTACGCACAGTCGGCAGTTTCTCAATAAAGGCTCTGGTGATGCCCAGTGCGTTTTCGCTGCATACCGGGCAGTGATCCGAATTCTGCGTGCAAGTGAAGCACAGTCCGCGCATTATCTGTTCGGCAATAACGCGCTGCACTTTGTCGAGCCGGGACCCTACGTGAAAACGTATATTGTCCTCGTTTAATTCCGAGCCGCCGAAATATCCCGGGAAAAGAACCGACCTCAGGGTTTCCATCATTTCGGCAACAACGACGCGCGAAGGAAGAGTCTGCCGACGCAAGTGGGTGACCGCAGCCCCGGCACCGCCATTGCCCACCGCGCATAGCATGTCCACAATATCTGAAAGAGGTTTCGCATCGCCTGCGTCGGCAAGCTTTTTCGAAATACTTCCATGGTGATGTTGTTTTTGACTATTAGTCATTTGAATTCTCGAAAAGCCATGTGCTCAGGTAACGTTCTCCTGTATCGGGAAGAATAACAACGATCATCTTGCCCTTGTTTTCAGGTTGTGCAGCCACCTGCGCCGCCGCCCAGAGCGCAGCCCCGGAGGAGATGCCAGCCAGTATACCCTCTTCTTTCGCCAATTTTCGAGCCATGATTCCCGCATCTTCATTTTTGACCTGAATGATCTCATCAATAAGTTCGGCCCGGTAAACTCCCGGGACAAAACCGGCGCCGATACCTTGGATTTTGTGTGGTCCGGGCTTGCCGCCGGAAAGAACGGGCGAACCCTCCGGCTCCACGGCAAAGATTTGAACACTCGATTTTAGTTTTTTGAGCGCCTCAGCGACGCCGGTGGCAGTTCCGCCCGTCCCTACGCCCACAACAACAATGTCGACTTTGCCATCAGTATCATTCCATATTTCCATAGCAGTGGTCTTGCGATGGATTTCAGGATTCGCAGGGTTGTTGAATTGCTGGGGAGTAAAGTACTTGGAGTCCGCGGCGGCAAGTTCCTCGGCCTTTGCAATGGCGCCTTTCATCCCCTCGGACCCTGGCGTCAATATCAGTTCCGCGCCGAAAACCTTGAGCAGTTTTCGTCGTTCCACGCTCATCGTGTCGGGCATCACCAGGGTAACTCTATAACCCTTCGAAGCGCCTATAAATGCCAGGGCAATGCCCGTGTTGCCGCTGGTCGGCTCCAGAATGACGGTATCTTCACTAATACGTCCATCGCGCTCGGCCGCTTCGATCAGACTCAGGCCCAGTCGATCTTTCACGCTGGAAGCGGGATTAAAGCTTTCCAGTTTCGCCACAAGTTTTGCAGGAAGATCACGACCAATTCTATCGAGTTTCACCAACGGCGTATTGCCGATGAGTTCCGTAATGTTTTTTGCAATAACCATTTTTTCTCCCTTACCCGTTCGTTGTCTGCATCTTAAATCTCAGACTTAGATGTAAAACATGTCCGATTGTAAGATTTTTGACTTTTGCCTGGAAGCTAATTGCTCAAGGGTTGTTTTTGAAAGAACCTCTTTGACAGCCTGGCCAACATCACGCCAGATCTCACGAGTCACGCAGTCGTCCGATTTTGAGCAAAATGCGTCGTTTTTGGCGCACTCCGTTAAATCAAAGGGGCCTTCCAAAGCCTCGATCACATCATTCAAACGAATTTCCGAAGGCGGAAAGGCCAAAATGAAACCCCCACCGGCGCCGCGAATGGATTTCACCAACCCAGCCGTTTTCAGGCTGGTCAACAAGGTGTGCATATATTTGCGGGAAATTCCCTGCGTATCCTCTATCGAACTCATTATCACAGGACCGGTTCCATATTTCAGCGCCAGTTCAAGCATGATTCGAAGTCCGTAGCGACCTTTGGAAGAGACTTTCATGTCCAATCCTCCGCATATTCCAAAGCTATAACTCCCTTTTTCTTTTCCGCTGTCGACAATTGTTCACTAAATCGGTAGACATAAGCAAGAATAAGCGTAAAGCCCTGGATGTCAAGGAGATTCCATAAGGCAATTCTTCATTTTTAAGAAAAATCACCTTGACATTTATGTGCATATGCACATTATAAGCAAGGAGGTGGATATGAGTCCGCGACAGAGAAAATCCAGGAGATGTGTGAGCGATTGGGAATCTCATGTCTATAAACCGCGGGGCATTCCGGCCGCAGAACTTCCTATAATAACCCTGCGAGAAGACGAGTTGGAAGCCCTGCGGCTCTGTGATGTTGTGGGTCTTACGCAAGATGAGGCCGGCGATCGCATGCACGTAAGCCGTGGGACTATCCAACGCACCGTCAAAGAAGCTCGCCGAAAAGTCATCGGCGGCATGCTGGACGGCGTTATAATCAAACTCGAGGGCAACGAAATGATTCCTCAGGGAGCAAAGAGCGATATTGCTCAAATAGATGAAAGGAGGCAGTCAATGCCACAGCAAGATGGAAGTGGACCGGGCGGAAAGGGTCCAGGCAGTGGGCGTGGAATGGGCCGTTGCGGCGGCGCAGGACAGGGCGGCGGCGCAGGACAGGGTCGAGGCGCGGGACAGGGCCGAGGCGCAGGACAGGGCGGCGGCGCAGGACAGGGCCGAGGCATGGGACAGGGCGGCGGCGCAGGACAGGGTCGAGGCATGGGACAGGGCGGCGGCGC
>CAZQAE010000024.1:49225-69733 GCA_964591275.1 uncultured bacterium
TGGGACAGGGCGGCGGCGCAGGACAGGGTCGAGGCATGGGACAGGGCGGCGGCGCGGGACAGGGTCGAGGCGCAGGACAGGGCGGCGGCGCGGGACAGGGTCGAGGCATGGGACAGGGCGGCGGCATGGGACAGGGCGGCGGCGCAGGACAGGGTCGAGGCATGGGACGGAACCAGACTGGTCAAAAGCAGAATCAAAAGAGCGACTCAAAAAACTCAGATGATTCATAGCAACTTGAGGCCATTGAGATCTTAAACACAGGAAAGGAGCGAAAAATGCCAGGATTTGATGGAAATGGACCCAGGGGAGCAGGCCCCATGAGCGGACGCGGCATGGGCAATTGCACCGGTTACAACGATGCTCCTCAACAGCGTGGTTATGGTTATGGCCGGGGCTTTGGCGCAAGAGGCGCCGACTTCGGCGGTCGCGGTTTTGGTCGGGGCGGCGCTCAAGGATGGGGCGGTGGATACCGCCGGGGAGCCGTCGGCTATTATAACGACTCTCCGCCGCCTATAGAAAATAATCCGCCTCTGACGGCAAGCCAGGAGGCGCAAGTGCTCAAAGCTCACTTGAAACAACACCGCAGGGCGCTGGATGATATCCAGGCGCGACTGGATGAAATTGAAAGTGCAACAAAATCCGAATGATTTGGCTTTGAGCAGCTATACTCACGGCTTCTAAAAGAGTCTGAACTAAAAAAATAAAACAGGAGAGCACCCCGTGCTAATCAGCATAGCCTCAGGCAAGGGCGGCGTAGGCAAAACTACAATAGCAGTTAATCTGGCGCGCGTTGTCGGCGAGGGCATCACCTACGCCGACTGCGACGTGGAAGCCCCAAACGGGCATCTTTTTCTCTATCCGGTGATTGAAAATACACAGGAGTTCAGCGTCAACGTCGTGCGCATTGACGACGACAAATGCAACTACTGCGGAAAGTGTCAGGAAAAGTGCCGATTCAACGCCCTCGCCGTCTTGCCGAGGCATGTCATGGTCTTCGACGAGTTGTGTCACGGATGCGGAACCTGCTTATTGGCATGCCCTGAAGAAGCCATCAAAGAAATTGAAAGACCCATCGGCGTCATCGAAACGGGACATGCCGGTGGAGTCCGCTACGTCGGCGGACGCATCAACATAGGCGAAGCAATGAGTCCTCCGCTCATTCGCGCCGTTAAGCAAAAAGTCGCCAAAGACAAACAGGTGATCATCGACGCGCCGCCGGGAACCTCTTGCCCGGTCGTCAATTCCGTCATAGGCACTGATTTCTGCGTGATGGCCACCGAACCGACGCCCTTCGGATTACACGACCTTGTTCTGGCCGTTGCGATGGTCCGACAAATGGGCGTTCCCTTTGGCGTGGTCATCAACCGCGTCGGTTTGGGCGACGACCGTGTCCACAAATATTGTCGCCGGGAAAATATCGAAATCCTCGCTGAGATTCCCGATGACCGCCGCGCGGCCCTGGCTTACGCCAACGGGAAAATCGCCGTGGACGTCGTACCGGAATGGCGTAATATTTTTACGAATCTTTGGACTTCAATAATGTCGCGCGCGGGATCGGCGACTCAATCCGCATAGAAACGAATAAAACAATGATAAAGCAACTCACAATCATCAGCGGCAAAGGCGGAACGGGCAAGACCACGCTTGCGGCTTCACTGGCAGCGCTGGCCGGGGGCGCCGTTTTGGCGGACTGCGACGTGGATGCGGCGGATTTGCACCTTCTTCTTGACCCGAAAATCAAACAAAGCAATGATTTCGAAGGCGGATATTCGGCTGAAATAGACCAAAAACTCTGCACGCACTGCGGTTTGTGCCTTGAGCATTGCCGATTTGAAGCCATCAGCGATGATTTTGTCATCAATTCCCTGCAGTGCGAAGGCTGCGGAGCGTGTTTTGACGTTTGCCCCGCAGAGGCCGTCGTTTTTGAACGGGAATGCGCCGGTCAATGGTTTGAATCGACAACCCGCTTCGGTCCCATGGTCCACGCCGCGCTGGGTGCCGGGCAGGACAATTCCGGCAAACTGGTGTCTCAGGTTCGCTCGCGAGCCATGGAAATCGCCAAAGAGGAAAACAGAGATCTGGTCATCATTGACGGTCCTCCGGGCGTAGGATGTCCGGTTATTTCGGCCATCACAGGAGTGGACCTTCTGTTGCTCTGCGCGGAACCGACGCCATCGGGTCGGCATGATTTGCTGCGTGTGCTGGAACTGGCGGATCATTTTAAAATTCAAGCTGCGGTATGCATGAATAAGGTCGATCTCGCGCCGGAGAAAAGTCGGGAGATATTGGATGAAGCCAAAAAGCGCGGGGCGCACATCGTGGGAACTATACCTTATGACACCAAGGCCGTCGAATCCATGATGCAGGGCAAAACCGTCATTGAATTCGACGATGGTCCCCTGGCCGACTCGTTCAAAAATATTTGGACGGAAACAACAAAGTTGTTGGTAAACGAACACAAATGATTGAATTGAAAAAACTCTTATTGAAAAATTCAAGGATTTCAGATAAAGCAACTACTCTTTAAGGAGGGCAGCGAACCATGAAGATTATTATTACTTGCAACGGAAATTCCCTCGAAGCCCCCATGGATCCACGCTTCGGGCGAGCCGCTGACTTTTGCCTGTACGATACGGAAACCAAGGCTTTTGAATTCCTATCCAACACGCAGAATCTCCAGGCCGCGCAAGGCGCCGGAACCCAGGCCGGCCAAAATGTCGCCAAAACTGGAGCGAAAGCCGTCATTACGGGCAACGTCGGCCCCAAAGCATATCAGGTTCTAAAACAAGCCGACATTCAAATATATCTCGGACAATTCGACACAGTGAGCCAAGCCATTGCCGCTTATGAGTCGGGGCAGTTGCAACCAACCTCGAATTCCAATAGAGACGGCCACTGGATGTAAGTGACACGGAAATACTTCCTCATACAACGGAGAACATAGTGGCTAATCAACAATGTGACACGCAGTCCCGTGAAAAAACAATGAAAATTGAAGACGAGCGGATCAAAGCAACGCTCGACAAGGTCAAAAACATCATCTGCGTGATGAGTGGAAAAGGCGGCGTCGGGAAATCCACCGTAGCCGTAAATCTGGCCGTGTCCCTGGCGCGAGATGGACAAAAAGTCGGATTGATGGACGTGGATCTTCACGGACCGACTGTTCCCGTCATGCTGGGAACGGTGCACCAGAAACTGAAGAAAGAGGGGAACTACCTCGCCCCGCTGGACTACTCGAAGAATCTCAAAGTCATGTCGATCGGGAACCTCCTCGACACGGAAGATCGCGCTGTGATCTGGCGCGGCCCACTGAAAATCGGCGCCATCCGGCAGTTCATTAGCGATGTGAACTGGGGTGCTTTGGATTATTTGATCGTCGATTCCCCACCGGGCACCGGCGACGAACCCTTGACGATAGCGCAGACGATGCCTCGGGCCAAAGCCCTGATCGTCACAACCCCGCAGGAAGTCAGTCTCGCCGATGTCCGCAAGTCCATCAGTTTCTGTCAAAACCTTAAAATGGATGTTATCGGTCTCATTGAAAACATGGCCGGCTTCAAATGCCCTAATTGCGGGCATCAAACAGACTTGTTCGGCGCCGGCGGCGGTGAGACGACGGCCCGAACCGCCAGTCTGCCCTTTTTGGGCAGCGTTCCCATTGATCCAGCCGTGGTCTTTAGCGGCGACGCGGGAAAACCACCGGCAACGGACGCCATTCCCGGCCCGGGCATGGTGGCATTTTCGCAAATCGTACTCGCCGTCAAGAAGCAATTGGATACCGATAACGCCAAAGCCACCGAAAACGCATCGACTGAGGTCTCAGAAAACACATCCAAGGGTGAAACTTGCGTCATCGCCGTTCCCACATCCAATGGCGTGCTCTGCGAACATTTCGGTCATTGCGAAACGATGCAACTTTTCAATGTAGTTAACGGAAAAATCCAAGGAGTCAAGTCCGAGACTCCTCCTCTGCATGCTCCCGGCGTCATGCCAAAATGGCTGTCGGAATTAGGCGCGACACGCATCATCGCCGGCGGCATGGGTCAGAAAGCTATAGACCTTTTCGAGCAATTCGGCGTCCACGTCATCACCGGCGCATCGTCTGCTCCTTCTCAAGAGGTCGTTGAAAGCCACTTGGCCGGTGCGCTGGCGACGACTGAAAACGTCTGTGATCATTAACGGTCGCCAGTAGTTGATCTCTGGTTGCCGTTGCGATAAAAATAATAGCGCCTTGGGTTGATTTCCCCGGTGGATAAACATGAAAAAACGACCCGTAAAATGCGCCGAATGTATAAAAAAAGAATGCTCGGACGGTGTTGATTGCTTCGAGGGGGCCGGAAGCCCCCTCAATCCCCTGAGCGATGAAGACCGTCGCATCCTGCGCTCGGCTTCCGAGGTGGAAGCTGAGTTTTACATGAAGCTTACCCGACTCGAAGAAATCATCGAGTTTTCGAAGCGTATGAAATATGAGCGTATTGGATTGGCCTTTTGCATTGGTTTTCGCGACGAGGCCCAAGTCTTAAGCCACATTCTCTCCAAACACTTCCAAGTCTATTCCGCATGTTGCAAGAACTGCGGCATCAGCAAAGATACACTCGATCTGTCGAAAATTGGCGACGGTTTCGAGGTTGCCTGCAATCCTGTCGGGCAAGCTCTTCTGTTGGCGTCGGAAGATACTCAAATGAACCTAATCGTCGGACTGTGCGTGGGGCACGACATGCTTTTCACAAAGCATTCCAAGGCTCCGGTATCGACCTTCGTGGTAAAGGATCGCGTTCTGGCGCATAATCCGATCGGAGCTCTTTACTCCGGCTATTATCTGCGAAGGAAATTCAACACGGACCGCCGAATAAAATTAAAGTGAGGCCGACGGGCTCATGCAAGGAACCGACAAATTATGAAAACCTACGAGGAGTGCATTCCGTGCGTCGGCAGACAGCTTGTACATTTGGCCGAAATGCTGAGCGACAACCCCGTGATGCAGCGGCGAATTCGTGATGCGGGCAAGCAGGCCTTTGATCCCAAATATATGAACTCCCCGCCGCCCTACTTCGCGCAACAAGTCCACAGGGCCATTCGCAAAATCTCAGGCGTTGCCGACCCCTACGCGGACTTGAAACGCCAATACAACCAAAAAGCCCTTAATTACGCTCCCCGTTTGAAAAAGATGATCCTTGAATCGGAAAACCATTTTCGTCAGGCCGTGCTAATTTCGCTGGCCGGCAACATCATCGATTTCGGCGCCGGAAGCGACTTCAATTTGATGGAAACCATCCTGCGCGTCCTTGGCGAAGAGCCGGTTGTGGATGAAATCACCGATTTGGAAAATGCCATATCCAAGGCGAATAGAATCCTGTTCATCGGCGACAATGCCGGCGAAACAGTGATGGACCGACTGCTTATCGAAGAAATCAGCCCCGCCAAAGATATTTACTATTCCGTTCGGGGCGGCCCAATCCTTAATGACGCTACTATGGAAGACGCCATTGAAGCCGGACTTGACCGATACGCGAAGCTTCTGTCCAATGGCTCCGACGCTCCGGGCATTATTTTTGATGATTGTTCCCTTGAATTCCGGCGGGAATTTGAAAATGCCGATCTCATTATCGCCAAGGGGATGGGCAACTACGAGACTCTGAGTGAAATATGCGATCCACGCCTATTTTTCATTCTTCTTATCAAATGTGAACTGGTCGCAAGGCACATTGGGCATAGGAAAGACGGCGCCGTCGTGATGAGGAGCCGTCCCACTGGCAGTTGATATGCGAAGAGGCGTAAACCATGCTGCATAAATCACCGACAACGACGAATTCACTGCTTCATTTCAGAGCCGCCTTTGCCATTTCCCCCCCGCTACTTACCGCAATGGCGTTGTGCGTTTTCTTGTGGTTTCCGGGCTGCCTGACTAAGGAAAAGTGTTTTCAAAACGCCGACTGCGAACCGCCGGAGATTTGCGACGCCGATGGCGACTGCGACTATCAGTGTGAAAATGACAGCGATTGCGACGCCGGATTTGTATGTGATGACCACGAGTGCATTCCCGACTCATCCGGCGATGACGATCCTCTGTCCTGTCCGGCAGGCATGGTCCCTATTGCCAACGCGTACTGCATGGACATTTACGAGGCTTCCCGCCCGGACGCCACGGAATTCGATCCTGGAAGCGATTCCTCCAAGGCGATTTCCAAAGCTGGAGTCCTGCCCTGGCGTGTTGATGACAACGCTGAAGCGATGGCGGCATGCATGGCGGATGGCAAAGGGCTGTGCTCGGAGTCAGAGTGGTCTTTCGCCTGCCGCGGCACTGGGGAACTGGCATACGCCTATGGAAACTCCTACGATCCTGTAATCTGCAACGGCATCGACACTTTCGGCATGGGCAACCAACACCTTTTACCGACGGGATCGTTTTCGGAATGCGTCAACGAATACGGCGTTTATGACCTTAACGGCAATCTTTGGGAACATGTACTCGGCGGCGACGGGACTAAGGTTCGCGGCGGAGCATACAATTGCAGCAATTCAACGAACCTTCATCGCTGCGATTATATTCCGCAGACCTGGACGCCCTCCGCGCTTGGGTTTCGGTGCTGCCTGGAGTACTCCCAACCGGACGGCAATACGGGAGAAGATGAATGAACGCCCGGCAATATCCAATGGCCTGGATGTTCCGATGGGTTGTTCTTGGTGTAATCGGAATCATATTAATCCCCGAAAATATTTCCGCACAACAAAGATCGCTCAAGACTCTCGATCAGTATTTTACTGAGGGGCAAGCATTAATTAATGACTTGAAATCCCGAGAGGCAATAACGCTTCTGAAGGAAGCAAAAGTTCATTACCCGGATTCAGGAGCCGTTTCGCGTCTTTTGGCGCGGGCATATCTTATCGACAACAATCGATTTTGGGCCTTGAAGGTTTTACGCGAACATGCTCAAAAAACCGGCGACTGCGAAACATTGACATGGATCGCCTGGTTGCATCTGCAAAAGGGCGAGTTGGACCGTGCGGAATCCGTGTTGCGCCCGAACGACGCAAAATCAACGGGCTATTGCATGAGCGAGGATCTCGTCGCCGCAAGATGGAACCTGCTGCTTGCCATGTTGTCTCATTTTCAAAGCGATCCGGAATCCGCCAGAGCATTTCTTCTCACGGCGCAAAGGAATAAAACGATTTTCCCGGGAGACAAACAGCTTCTCAGATATCTGAATCTCATGGCTGATCCGGCTTGGTTGCAACCACTTCATTTTGGCGTTGAGCAAGCCGTCGGCTGGGATTCCAACGCCCTTTTGGCTTCGGCGAACGAGGTTCGTGATACGGATCAGGAAATCGCTTCGGGCCTGGTGAGCAACACGCATGAGATACGCGTTGTGCTGCCCATTTTGCCTTTTGTAAGCCCCAATCTGGAATATCGAGGTCGTTGGAAGGAATATTTTGAGGAAGCCGCGAAGGATTATAGTCTTTATGAAATGAATTACCGGGCCGGACTTCTCCTTGGAGCCGCTTCGCCACGCTTTGGTCTTTATTATGCGGGCCAGGACCTACTCTACAAAGGCTCAGATAAATACGACGATGGTCCCCGATGGTTTTACGAGGCTCACCGTGGCGAAGTCGAAATTGATGCCGCAAAATGGCTCTTTATTTTTGGCGGCGCGGGCCGGCGAATTTTTCGCGAACGCGCTCGAACCAGAGACGAGTTTGACGGCGGCCTCACCCTGCGCGTCGGACTGCCATACAAGCTCTCATTCACCGCCATTGGATCAGGACGTTACTACGACGCGCAGATTGACGCCTACGACGAACGCGGGGGAACTCTTCTCGGCGCCATCCACATCCCCTATTATCGGGACGGTTATTTTCGCATAGGCGGAAGCTGGTCCAAAGATAAATATCCGGATTCCTGGGATTACTTCGAGCAGGGAGAAAAACGAAGCGATGTGATGCAGCGTTTCTTTCCGGCTGTCTGGAGCCCCTCTTATCACCATTTGCGCGTGGGGGCGACCTGGCAATATTCCGTGAGAGACTCAACCATCGATCAATACAGTTACGAGGCGCACGAAGTGCTTTTTAGAGCGTCTTTCAAGTGGGACTATAATCCCTGGGAGCCTTCAACAGCGAAAACACATAATCACACTAAACTGAGCTACGGTCTTTCCTACGCCGCGCAACAGGATCAGCACATGCAGGACCTTCTGCGGCAAGAGGATGCGGCGCAACGAAGCTCTTCTTGCGTGGACTAATGTATTCCTGGCGAAAAATACAAGAACTTATCTATCCGACTCTTCGCGACGCCCTCATCATTCTGGCCCTTTGCGCAGTCCTAGCCTGCTTCGTCAATCTTGTCCGCCCCGACTCACTGGATTGGTTTGCCGTGTGCGATTACGACATCCTTGTCCCATGCCCGGAACCGATAGGTGAAGCGACCGCCATGAGCGTTGAGGATGCCAGGCGGCTCACATCAGATGATCTGCTCATTGATGCCCGACTATCCGACGAGTTCTCACGTTGGCACGCGCCGGATTCGATCAACATTGTCTTCGATTATCTAACGCCGATTCCCGACGAGGCTATCCGGAAAATCGCGGCGATGCGGGCTCATCGCATCATTGTCGCCGGCGACGGCCAGGACCCCGACTCGGGCGAGCAACTGGCCAAAGAGATTTCCGGGCGCGGCATCAAGAATGTCCATTTCATTGTCGGCGGGATGGCCCATATAAAATTTGCAAACGAGAATCATGGCGATGACTGAAGTGAACCGAAATGATGGGATTTTGGCTTGGAAAGGCCATCCATATGTCGCCCTTGCCTGCCGCCTTTTTATCGGAGGGGTATTTGTCGCCGCTTGCATTTTCAAAATTAAAGACCCGGAAGTTTTCGTGTTGTCCATTGCAACGTACGACATTCTGCCGACTTCGCTGCTCAATCTGATGGCCATAATTCTACCTTGGCTGGAACTCGGCGTGGGGATATTGATCATCATCGGCTATAAAACCAAGCCTTCGGCCCTGTTGATCGCCTTGATGATGCTCGTGTTTATGGCGGCTCTCGCTATTGCTCTTGCCCGCGGCATCGATATGTCCTGCGGCTGTTTCGCATCGGCGGAGGCCGGTGAGCAGATCACCCGGCTGACGATGCTTCGCGACCTGTGCTATCTGCTTCCGGCGATATACGTGCTCATATTTGACAATAATCCCATCGGCATCGGAAGCTTCCACCGCGCTCCACGAGAGAAAGGATCTATATGAAGTATTGCCTTCTGATCGCCATCGCATTTTTTCTACTCGGGTCCCAATCATTTGCATCGGAGTTCGGCAGCGAATGCGTTTGTAAAAAATTAAGCGACGACAAAAAAGCAATCGCGGCGCAAATAATCAAAACGCAGCATCCCTACGACTGCTGTGACAAGACTATCGCCGAATGCATAGACGAGCAAAATCCCTGCCGCATTGCTGTTCGTTTGCGAAACATGGTTTGCCGTATGCTCAGCAAAGGCAAAAGCGTAAAGGACATTGAACGAGCGCTGGAAAAACGCGCCATGAGCATGACGCCCTCCTCTGAAAAAATCGAAGTGGATCTTGCGACCGCCGCTTTCGCCGGAGACAAAGACGCCCCTGTAACGTTGACGCTTTATACCTGCGTTCGATGTCCCTACTGCGCCATACTCATTCCAAGCCTGTACAAGGAAGTTATGCAAGGATCGCTGAAGGGAAAGGTCCGGCTGGTTATGAAACTTTTCCCCATCAAAGGACACGAAGGATCAACGGAATCAGGAATCACCGCCATGGTCGCCTATCAGCAGAATATGGGCTTCGAGTTTTTGCTTTATGCCTACGAACATTTTGACGATTTCGAAACGGAAAAAATGCCCGCATGGGCAAAAGAGGTAGGAATTGAGGCCGGTATTTTCGATAAATCCTACAAAGACGCGGCCACGCGCAAGGCGCTCGTGGACAGCAAACGTGAAGGCATCAAAAACAAAGTGAAAGCGACGCCGACGCTGTTTATCAATGACCGTCGGTATCTGGCTCCCATGAATATTGAAATGATGCTGGATGTTTTGGAAGAGGAATACGAACGGCGGACCGGTAAGGAAAGGCAGCGGTGACCGAAGCCGCGACGCGCCGATTGCCAATGAAAATATTTACCATTATAGTGCCGCACCGTAGGGTGGTTGGCAAGAAAAGAAGCGTTGAAAAGAAATATCCGAAGCCCAATTAAAAGAAGTATTCCATGAAGCAAGAAAAACAACTACCCCAATTAATCGTCATGGCTGCACTGATGCTCATTGGCTTGGCTTGCAGTCTCTATCTTGCCGAGCTTTTCATACAGGTTTACGGCGGAGGAGGCCGCGCGATCAACAGCTTTTGCGCCGTCAGCGAAGGTTTTAATTGCGTGACGGTCGCCAACAGCAAATGGTCTGTTGCCCTGCGAGTTCCGACGGCTTTCTGGGGGGTGGAATTCTATCTTGCCCTATTGGCCTACGCCTTCCTGTCATATTTTTCCCTGTGGCCATTTCGCAAGTGGCAATCGATTCTGTTTGCCGCCAACGCTTTATCCCTGCCTTTTTGCCTATTCCTTGAGTTTGCCTGCATTGCCTACATTAAATCCATTTGCATACTTTGCGTCACGGTACACACCCTTAATCTTGCTTCAGTTTTGTTTCTCGGGATTTTCCACCGCAAACGATTCAAGGAATTTGTTTTTGAGGGACCGTTGGAAATCCTCCGGATCTTTGCCTCCAAACCTATTGCGCGTTACCTGATTATTACTACCGTGATCGTCGGTGCCTCGCAAATCGCTTGGATGCCCTTCGTCCTCTACTCCGACGCCCCCGTGACGACTCGCTGGCAGGGAATGCTGGTCTCGGGATTTTCCATCGGCCCAGTCGACGCACCGATCAAAATCGATGAATTCACCGATTTTCAATGTCCCTTTTGCGGCAAAGCCCATCACGTCATTATGGAACTTCTTGCGGAATATCCCGACAAAATCCTTTTGACGCACCGGGATTATCCTTTGGACATACAATGCAATCCCTATTTGAAAAAGCCCTTTCACCCGGATGCCTGTAATGCTTCGCTATATGCCCGATGCGCTGCGCAGCAAGACCTCTTTCGCCCAATGGAGGAACTGCTGTTCGGCAATCGCTTCATGCTTCAGAAATCAGATATGAAAAAAAACGCCGAACAGATTGGATGCGACATGGACCGGTTTCATCAATGCCTGGATGATCCGGAAACCATGCGCGCTCTGCTGGAAGACATTCATGAAGCGAAACGACGCGGCATTAAGGGAACTCCAACATTTTACGTCAACGGTGAGCCGAACGTCGGACTTAAATCCCTGGAGCGGTGGAGAGAAATAATTCAACCTCTGCTCGTCGCCCATTAAACGAAGTTGAGCCCCTTTCACTTATCCGATCATTTACCTATGATTAACGCATGAGAGATCGATTCGAGAACATCCTGAAGAACTGCGTTGCGCGCTGCACGCTTTGTGGCAAGTGCTTGGAGCTATGTCCGCAAATTGATCTGTCGCCCACGCAGGCAAAAGAGGAAAAGCTCAATCTGCTGGAGGGAAGACCGAGTCGGGTTTTATCCGAATGTACGTCATGCTTCGCCTGCATGAGTTTCTGCCCGAACAATGCTGATCCGCACGGCCTGATTCTGTACCGATGGCATGAAAAACGAACCAATGGCCCGCCTTTCTATTTGCAGCCTGTCCTCCCCGGTTCGAAAAGCCCAAATCCTATATCGGAAGTAGCCCAAGCCTACTCGCACAAGGAAAAGGAATTCTATGACACGCTTTTAGAGAACGCCAACGGCCAGGAAGTCCTTTTCCTCGGTTGCAACCAACTCTTCGATCCTTTGCTCGCGGACAGTCCGCTGCTCAAAGACTTAAAAGCCGTCGCATCGCCGGACGCTTGTTGCGGCGAGCCGATGTACCGACTGGGTTTATTGGACCAGTTCGAGGACGCCGCAAAAAAATGGGTCAAACATTGGCGGGCGAAAGCGCCTTCCAAAATGGTTTTCTTCTGCCCTGCCGGTTACAACGTTGTTACAAATCTCTACCCCAAGCGACTGGGCATCGAAATCGATTTTCCGGTACTGACCGTTTTCGACTGGATCGAGGAAAAACTAAAAGAAATTGACCGGCCCAAACCCCTGGGAATGTCGGTAATGCTGCACGACTCCTGCCACGCGAAGATGCTCGGCGATAGGTTTTACGCGCAAGTGCGCCGAATTTTTTCGTGGGCTGGCATTGAAGTCATCGAGATGAAAAAATCCAAGACACTCTCCTTATGCTGCGGCTTCGCATCCATCGCTCCCCGCCTTAATCCCGTAGATGTCATCACGCAGGGCCATGGCCGCGTGGCTGAAGCCAGACACTCCGGCGCCGACGCCCTGGCGGTCTATTGCAATGGTTGCGGCGTACTGTTTTCCGTTATCAATCGATATAGTCCACGACGCATCAAGATCTATCACCTTCTGGAACTTCTGGAACTCGCCTGCGGTCGCGAGCCTGCGCACATGTCGCATCAAAACGCCGGACGCCTTGCGGCGGCGACCGCGAGCACCCTGATGAAAGGCCGTCTCGGAATAGGCAAACCGGACGCATCTTCCGAAGATTGAGGTTTCGGGCAACCTTTATTATACTAACACAATAAATTGCTGGGCTGTGTTTTACAAAATACGAGGATGTCAAATATGCGCGGCATTATTATTTTCATGGCTGTTTTCGCACTTATTTCTTGCGCTGCTGCAGCCGAAGCCGACGATCCAATCAATGCGTATCTTCACTCCGTTGACGGGCAAAGAATTTTGCACGTTTGGGGAACGCATTACGAAATGGGCTACGCGCAAGGGCAAGTTCTCGGCTCGGAAATCATCGCGATGATGCACGGCTACATTTTAAAACTCCTTCCACCTAAGCTGTACGAAGCATTGCACGTCGTTGGACCTTTGCTTTTTGGAATGCCGGACAATTATTGGGAAGAGGCGCAAGGCGTCATTGATGGGATGAAGGACTCCGGCGCGCAGACTTTTATCGCCCCGCTTGGACGACATATCGACGCAACCGACCTGCTTTTGTGCAACGCCGTTGCGGACATCGGCGCCATGGGATGCAGCACGCAATTGGCCTGGGGCGCCGCCACTGCCGGAGATCCTCGTCTTTTGGGCGAATCCGCCATCGTCCGCAATCTGGACTGGACACTGGCCGGCCCTGAACCATTTTTATTATCCGAAGCCTCCATCGTCATTGTATATTCGCCGACCAGTCCGCGAGGTCGCACGGTAGCCCTGGTGACCTTTCCCGGATATTTTGGCTGCCTGTCATGTATGAACGACCAGGGAACCAGCGTCGCCGTCAACATCGGCCACAACGGCATTCCCCTGTGGGAAAACGACTTCGCGCACGGCTACACGCCCATTGGGCTGTCCATTCGGCAGGCGCTGCATGATGGCGACGCCAATAGCGACGGCGTGGAAAACCTTGATGACGTCATCGACTTTGTAAGCCGCGTCAAGAGAAGCGGCGCTATAGTTTTGAACTTGGCGATGCCATACCTGTCAGGCGAAGGCGACGCGCCGGTCATCCTGGAAGTCGATAACCAGGGCGAAGCTCTCAGGACTCCGGCGGACGAACCGGAGATACCCGAAGAAGTGCTCATCTCCACGAACGAATTGCGGAAACTGGGCGAAAGCAAAGGATGTTATCGATACGACATATTGCGCGAAGAGATTATTGGGTGCGGGGGGCAAATGACCCTTGACAACATGTGGGATTTGGAAGGATTGGTGACGCAGGATTATTTTCTATCCACCACCGTGCAAACCATGTACCTCATACCGTTTGAACGCGAGATCGGCGTTTCCTACTCAACCACGGAAGCCTATTCCACGGAAATTGAACCCGCCGTTCTGACATGGGATGAATTATCCGCTCTGCCCGAAGGCGTCACACTCGATGAAGACGACGCAGGGCCTGATCCCGAAACTTTTCCTGAGTATGAAGCGCCGAATGACACTGATGATAGCGAAGGGGTATGTGGCTTGTGGTGAGTTTCCGAACCATTGAATCCATCAGAGTAGTATAAGATACTTACCCATCAAAAAATTGTTTATGCTGCAATAATTCAATATCCTGAAGGAATATCCATCACGCACCGAAATCCATCGTCATGAAAGCCTGTCATTCGGTCGTGATGATGCAAACCGCTACGGCGTTGGGAATAGGAGGAGAAAACCCAACACTCGGGATTGTGAGGGTCCAGAATTTGCGAATTGACACAGGTATGCGATATGTGTGCGGCACCTCCGGCCACAAGAACCTGTTCATCATTAAAACAATGTTCACACCAGTACCCCTCGATCCATTCCGACACATTGCCGACCATGTCGCAAACCTCAAAACACGCATCACCAAATTTGACACATTCACAGCAACCACCGGTGGGATTGATGCCGGACGCCATATCAACATAACAGTTATTGTCTCGCCACTGCTCACCCCACGGCCATAATGCTCCATCCCAACCGGAAAAGGCCGTTTGCCACTGTGCAAGGGTTGGGAGGCGCTTTCCGGCCTTCGCGCATGCCTCCATGGCGTCGTTGTAACTAATTTCAGTCCATGGCAGCACGCCGTAGACAGATTGCGCCGGACCAATTTTTTTTCCGGCATTCCACGAACCCCGGAAGTTCTTTGTAGCGTCAGGTTGTGATGCCTCATATTTATCGATGCAAAAAGAATCGATGCAAACATTATCACGGTAAAAACCGCCCCAGCGCTTTCCATATCTTACAACCACTGAACAACCACCGGGAATGAATGTCATTCCCTTCTTTTCGCAGAATTCTTTTGCAACTTGCCAGAGCCTGGTATCAGATTGCCGCTCCTTTTTGGCGTGATGCTGCTTTCGGTCGATAACAGCAGGATTCAAATGGACAATCTTGAATGTTGGATTTTGCGACCGCCATTGTGGCCAATTCAGTCGTAGAACGGACCATTCCTCTTTGGTGACATTTTTTTTTAAGACATCTGAAGGATTAGCCTGAATCGTATCGATATTGCCAAAGTGCCTGGCTGCATAAGTACAATTCGCAATGCACGCCGGAAGCGACTGGCAATCAGCGCCCTTTTCAAGGCAAAACAAGACGCAATTCCAAGGTTGCTCGTTTTTGTTGCATTTGGATAGGGATTCATCGAAAGAATAGTTTTCAATTTTGCCTCGGCATCGAGCGTACAGCGTGTAAACGGCCAGATCGCAACGCAACAGCGGATAATGCGTTGCAATTTTTTGGGTTTGAGCGTCGATTTCTGAGAGTTCCAGCAGAATCCTGGAATTCGCCCAATGCTCCAATAGCAATTCACGAAGCAATATTGTCGTCGCCAAAACCGCTGGAAAGGTGATTATCAGAACGACCACAAAGTGTTTTCGCCAAAAGGTCACAAAAAGCCCCTGAATATCATTGTCAGGCGACGAACGAAGTCATTTTTCTTGTCAATAAAAAACCTATCACTAGATTTCGATAAATTAATCTTGATCGCCTTCGTCATCGCACAATATATGACAAATCCGTGTCGTCGAAATTGATGCTGCCGTTATCTACGAGCGCCGCATATCGGTCGAGCAGTTTGTCCATGATGGCCTCTTTGTTTTGGGCGCGGCTAGCCATCAGAGAAAATGGCAGTATGAAATCATCCAGTGCAACGCCATGCGGTTCCAGCTTGACGTAATCTCCCTGGTAGCTGTTGAAAAAGCGCTGCGGCGATGGCACGGGCTGTAGCGCTTCGTCAAACAATTCCTCGGCCACTTTTTGATATGGCGCGTTTTCGAGCAGGCCGAACTTGCGATAATAGGCTGCGACAACGCGCCTCCACAATCGGCGCCGGCTTGCGTTCTGTCCTTCGATCAGTTCCGGCGGCCAGAGGAAAAGCCAATCAGCAGGTGTGATGTCGCTCATATAAAAACCAGCCAGATATTGATTCAAAGCCGTGAGCCCGGTATGGGCCGGCTCAAAAAGGGCCGCGCTGATTTCGACCTTGCCAAGACTTCTGCCCAGGGCAAAGAGCCACATACCCAGATCGTGAAGAAAATCAAGATCGGTGAATTCTCGGCCTGTCATCTCCTCTAATCCGACGTGCCCAAAAAACATCATGAAAGTAAAATTGGGCGGGTTCGCGCATGATCCTTCGAATAATGCGTAAACCATGTATTCCCAGCCCCAATCCCAGTGGTGATTTGATTGGCCGAATACGTAGTCAGTGATTTGTTGCGTATGTTCCACGAGGTCGTCGAGAAGACTTTGCTCGGCGGGACTTCGATCCTCGATACCTGATAGAACTTCCCACGCAACGCGGTAACCCAGGAACAGGCCGTAATACTGGTCGCGACTGACGTTCTTGCGTTCCCGACCTGTGTACTGGTCGGGCGAGGAGTTGTTATGATGCGTTTCGATTCCGCTAGGCGTAAACTCTATCTCGAAAAGATTCATCTCATCTGCCGGATAAAGATTGCGCGTTTTGCTTCCGCGCGTGATGCGACCGTTCGGTTCCTCCATCGCCAGGGGGTCGGGATCGTTCACGGTGAATCGGTCGTAATGCTGAAAAGCCTCGAACATGGCACGCAGTCTGGCGAAGGTGCGCTCGTCGCGCGTAAGTTCGTACAGGGCGGCCAGAGCAGCCATATTATTGCCGGTAAAAAGGGCGCAATCCTCCTCCTTATATCCGGCCTCCCAGGACCACCACTCATCAATAAAATGATTTCCGCCGCCCCAATGCGGGTTTTGCCACATCGTATATTTTGCGGCCATGAATTTTTCGTTCGCTGTCAAACTCGGATCATCCCAAATCGCGGCAGGCACGTACCACCAATCATGGAATTGCTCGATTCCAGAAGCGCCGACCTCCTCGTCGATAAAACTTGTGCGACCCGAATCGGCGAAAACCCATGCGTACTGAGCGTCGTCATAGATTCCGCCCATGATTTCCGTCCAATGATAGAAAAGCCAGAAACGGTCGGCCACATCGTCGTGAAGTTCCGGGGCGAATTTATAGGTTTCGCGATATGTTCCATCATCAACGCGTTGCCAGTATGGTTTGTATTCGGAACGCGCCGCGCCCTCCCCCAGCGCCCGAGCTAAAAACAGATACTCACGCACTTTTCGAACCAAAGGTCCGTTATCCTTTTGCTCAAGAACACGCAAGCCCCTTTGCGCCATATCGCCCAAAGTCGGGCCAATCCGGTTTAGCACGGGGACGATTCGGCGATGTTTTTCCGAGGCGCTCAAGTCCTTTGATTGAATGATGTCCTCAACGGTCGCCACAGCGGCTTTGATTTCCGGCACAAGGTGCGCGTTGCAGACCGCTTCCATCTCGGAAATTGACGACGCGGATTGCAAAGCCGCTTCAAATTTATCAGCCGGCGACGCGCCGGAATTTAGGCCTTGCCGCGTACATGCCGATAGCATCAACACCGGCATTAAGAGTATCGCGATATTGCGAAACATCAGCTTCTTCCGTCTATCTGATCAATGCGTCTTTTAGCTTCATAAGTTTCAAGGGTTGAAATCGCCGCACATCAAATCGGACTTCAAATTCATTAATGGGTCCGCAGTCAATTTGATATCTTATTGGTTTTCCTGCAAAAGCTTTGAGGCGATTCTTTTCATAAATCATGAAATACAATCCGCCCGGCAGGCCGCCGTATTCAGGAATCGCTTCATTTCCGAAATACAGGCGCATGACAGAAGCGCCGTGCGTGGGAAATTCCCCATGTAGGCGAATGAGGTACGCCCTTTCGTATGTCGCAGTTTTCCCGTCGTCGCCAGTGAGTGTTAGTGGCTGGTCCAATTCGACGAGCGCGAGGTCATAGCTACTCAGCTTGGGTGATTTGACGGTTTTTTCGGCCAATCCGTCGATAGGATTCGCTGTCGCAATCACCACAAAGATCAGGATTATCAGTGCGCGTTTCATTGGCATTCCTCTCACCATTTCGTGAATTGAATTTCGTCGAAACCCAAAAGCCCGGAATTTAATACATCAAACTCGAAAATGATCGCTTCCACCGCCGACGGGAGCAAGGATGCGCCACCGTTGAAATCGGCCAGCGGGATACGAATCGTTTCCAAGACCGTCATGGATGTGTCCCAACTCCCGCCAATGACGACGTGTGCGGGAGAAGGTAAAGCCCGATAGTCCGACGCCGCAACGGGATCGCTTTCCAAACCGCCAATAACAAGGGTAACCGAGAAATCCTGGGATACACCGAATGTGTTGTACTGGTCGGTGTCTTCGAATAGCTGCCCGGCGCGAAAAGCGATCAGGTCCATGTCGCCCAGGTCATCGCGTCCGCTTGTCGGCAGATCAACGCGATAATATCCGCCCGCCGTGTTCCAAGCTGCGATAAGCCCGCGTGTCGAGCCGGAGAAGCGCCCGTATGTTCCGCCACCCGACATAGTCTGCTCGGCATTGACTGCCAGACCGCCGGCGGAGTTTGCCCCGCCGGGCATCGAAGCGGTGTCGGGATTTTGATCCTCTTCATAATGATCCACAAACACACGATCTCGGCTTTGAAATTGGCGATTCATCACAATGCCGTCAGGGAAAGACTCGAACTCGCGTTCGCCCGCCGCCATGAGCCGATAACAGCGACGGCCCTGCAGGGTCCATCGAAACCATGCCGTGATGAATACCTGTCCAATCGTCTGCTGATCCTCAATGGAAATCAGCGGCGTCGTTGAAAAACTTACACCGTTTGGATCACCGGCCGGCGCCCATACTTCATTCCATTGCCCGTGATTAGCGCCTTGTACGAAAAGCAGCCCCTTTTCGGCGCTCGTTTCCTGATCAACAGGCAACGCGCGATCATAGCAGCGATGTCCCTGAAAATCGGAAACGTCCCCGTCATGTGATCCGTGCATGATGAAATAATCGACATCCTCAACCGTCACAAGCTGTGGAATAAATATACCGAGCTGCCCGTCAACAGGGGCGATGGCGTAAAGCGATCTGATTCGGAAATTGAAGTCATGATAGGGGTCATCGGAATTATGTTTTTCCGTGTTGTATTTCCAGGCCACCGCCACGGCCTCGCCGCCTCGGGAATGCCCGGCCAGGCCGATTCGGTTCATGTCAATTTTATCGAAAAAAAGGTGTCCCGGCGTTTCGTTCCATTCACGCAATAACTGCAAATGCCGAAGCAGAACGATTCCCCGCGCATCCATCTCTCCCATGACGCCGCCGTTGAGGAAATCCTCTTCGACGGAAAAGGCGATGAAGCCGTGCGTGGCCAATTGCGAGGTCAGATAATCGTACCCAGGGTAGCTGAGTTCCTGCGCCGCGTGATTTCCATGTACGATGAGAACGACAGGAAAGGGCCCAACCCCATCAGGATAATAACCAACGCTATGAAGCGGAACGGCGTTCATGTTGATGCCGCGCACTACACGCACGTAGAAATCCGGGAAGGCCAGGTATTGAACGATATTCGAAGTGCGTGCGTCCGGGTCGGCGTCATGCCCGTATTCATATGGGATGATTTCGTATTCGCCCGGCAGATTCGGATCCTCCAAGGTCGCGCAGTCGTCGGGCGGAAATGTATCGTCGTCCACGTCATCGTCGACATCGTCATCCACGTCATCATCAATGTCATCATTCACGTCATCGTCAATGTCGTCATTCACGTCGTCGTCGGTGTCGTCATTGAGGTCATCGTCAGCATCATCATTTGCATCGTCATTCAGATCATCATCGCCCAAGTCCACGCAGCAATCGCCTATGCATGCCCACTGCCCGGGCCCAAGCGCCTCCACGCAGTCTTCCCGGGACTCGCATTCCACGCATTCGTCGGTATCATCGTCAGTCTCGTCATCATCGGCTTCATCATCATCCGTGGTCTGCTCGTCCTCGTCGAAACTATCCTCACTATCATCATCATCTCCGCAGGCAAGAATCCCGATCGCCAACACAAGCAGCATCGCCGCACAAAGGGCGGAAATCATCCCAACACTTATCTTCATCATGAGACACCTTCTCGGTTTTTTTCATCCCAGTTAGCGCCTGATCGACCAAGAGGATTGGCCCATACAGGTCACGCATCTCTAATATACGACAAATTGGAGGGGATTGTCGTCATCCCTGCATGCAGCAAAGCTAAAATATTTTCTCATAATTTCCACAGCAAGGCCAATTCGGATAATCAATCCACGTGGAGTTTCCATATCCCGTGAGCTGGAGTATGCTTTTTTTGGTCAGAGTGCTGATATTTTTTATCGGGATAACCCAATGACAACCAGCAGCGATGCACAAAGCACCGCACACTTTTTCCAAAACACAAGCGAAAAACTCAAGCGCTTCCTTGTTTTGACGGGAGCCGCGATTCTGGTATTTACTGCGGCTTTGTCAATTCCCCTTTTTATCGGGATGAGTTATTGCGAATATCTCATACACTCGCCAGCTCTAACGACGGCCATTCTTATATTGGCGATAACTGCACTATCTGTTTTGCTG
>CAZQAE010000025.1:0-68776 GCA_964591275.1 uncultured bacterium
CACCCCCCCCACCGTGGACCCGGCCGCCCCCCCCCGACCGCCCCTCTTCCCCCCACGCTACCCCCGGGGGGGGGGGGTAAAGGTCGCAATGTATTGGTAATGGATTTGGATTTTGATGGACCAGGTATGTCTTTGGTAATGAATGTTGAACCAAAAGGAGAAGGTCTTCAGGGAAGTAGTGATAATATTCATGTTTATCCATTACAAGAATATTTTTCAGGAAGAAGAAATTACAGTGGGCACACTCAATGGGTAGTAGATGTATGTAAGTACCGAGAAAAATGCGACAAAAATTTTAAGTATAATTCGAAAGACAATAACGGAAAATTATTTTTAATGCCGTCGCAAATTGGCTTTGAAGGCAGAGTTGATATTACTTCAAAAGAAAATGACAAGTTAAATAATTTAATTGAGCTTCTCTCTCGAGATGATGATCTTGATTTAGATTACATTATATTTGATGGAGCAAGTGGAGTGTCAGATGCAGCGACATTGGGTTTAAAAAATGCCGATATTGTATTCGTTTTAATGAGACTGTCCTATCAGCATGTAATCGGATCAGTGAGTATGGTTGGGTTTTTAAAAACAACTAGCCAGATGAGAGAACGAATAGAATATTTTCCAGTTGCATCTGCTGTTCCTAATCCAATAGGTCATGCAGAATCTGATCTTAAAAGTTACTATATTGGTCTTATGCAGAGTGGTTTTGATAAAGCACCTTTGCTCATAGAGGAAATAAATACTTTAAAATGGGAAGAGCGTGTTCTTCTGTTTGACAATGATGACGCTATTAGAAACGAGCGACATCATTTTCAATCGCTTGTAGATAAAATTGTATCAACTAATGAATGGGAATAGACTTATGATGGAACATGACTCAGGTTTGTCGATACTATTTATCATACGAATTGACGAAGAGTTTTTCAAAAACAGTGATATTGTTTTGGACAAGAAGAGAGAATTCAACTCGCAATATGTTGCAGCATGGGCTGGACCATCAAACGTAATACCCTCACATACAACAAGTGATATTTCTCGACAGAGAAAATCGATAGGCGACATGCTTTCCAGTTGCCGATTGGATTTAGAGGGGAATGATACTCCAAAAACTATTGGAGAAAGAATATACAATTCTCTAGGGCTAAGTCAGTTTTTCGATCAATTGATAACCTTTTTTGAAAAGGGGATAATTAGTCGAGACCTTCTGATTATCACAAACGAAACACTTTTCCCTTGGGAGTGGGCTTTCACGCAATGGCCGAATGAAGAATACGATGATATGTTTCTCTCTGAAATATTTAACTGCTCTACTTCATTAATTGGACAAATTGACGCAAGTTTCTTATCTTCTCTCGCTATTCAGTTATCGCCTAAATTACGCTATTCATTAGATCCATTTGAAAGTGATTACATTATCATATCTAATGACAATGATGGAGAACTATCATGTGTTTGTGATGAAAAAGAGTTCTTACAAAAACATATAGAGTCTCAAGGCATCAACAGCGCTTGCATTCACACCTTTGAGGCAAATGAACCTCAGTGTGATCTGAATCTCAGGCGTTATTTTAAAAGCAATGATATTCGAAGAGTGCAGCTTATACATGTGGCTGGACATATGAAGCAAGGGGGCATGAGAGTCGGATTAGGTAATTTGGACGCATCTGAAGTCGAGCAGATGATGACAGTAGGACAACTTAGGGCTACATCTCTGGTTGTTTTAAATTGCTGTAATTCAGGACAAGTTATTGATCACTATAGATTGTCTGAAAACAGGAATACGCAAATAAGTCTAATAGAGAGTTTTTTGCGTGCTGGTGCGGAAACGGTATTAGTTACGTTTCTTCCTATAAGCGATCAATGTGCGTTTAATTTTGTACAATGCTTTTATGAAAAAATATTTTCAAGAGACGAATCAGGATTGTTAAGGTCGGTCTCGATCGCCGATGCATTAAGAGAGACAAGGCTCGAATGGAGAGAAAAGAGAGGAGGCGATAGCACAGGATGTGCATATGTTTTATTTGGATCACCGAATGCAAGGCTTTTTACTGAGGCAGAAAGAAGAATGAGTGTTGCAAAAGAATCGCGTCAAATTGTTAGACATAGTCTTGACGGTTTCGAACAGGTAAAACGAAAAGCACAAGAACGTGGAATAAAAGAAGATACGTCGAAATAAATATTATCAGATTATTATTAATTTATCATTACGTTAAGAGACTTATCTTTCAATCGTTCAAATTTCTTAATGAACCGACCTATTTCTTCAGGGGTAACGGCTCCGTGCACCTCCAAAGTTAGACCTTCGCTGGACCGCAAGAGGATTTTCTTTATCGGCATTTTCTCTATCACTTTTAAGAGCCCTGTTATTAATGCCACAAGACCAGCACCGATAACTCCAACGATAGCCACAAGCACGGTAACATCAAGCCCACGATGATGCCCAGATTGGATATTATCTGGCGTCAACCGTAATAAGCTACTTTCTTCCAAAATCGATTTTATTTTACTAAAATCGAGGTGGTCATTAGGGATAACAATACGTAAATTAATCATTCAATTCCCCCAAAAGAGATGTTGCAAAGTAGTCAAAGGATGGATGAATTGTACCCGTCCTCTTAAAAAGCAACTAACTAATCCTTTGCGTCAAACCTTGACAAAATCAAACCGATCCAAACGCTGGAAACATGAAAAAATAGGATAATTGAAACGGAATGTCAAGCTCTTTTGGGAACTCCTTTGGGGGAGTATTCGTGCATTTTCATTAAAGAATTTGCCTAATTGATCCGGCCAAATAGCAAGCGAAAGAAGGTTTCGTTGAAATCGTTCAGCGCATCACCCTTAATTTTCAGGTCTCTCTATCACAAGTATCTCTTCTTGAATCAATGGCGCAATCCACAGGGACACATGATCTGTGTCACTTTTGTGCGGGTGATTCTGCAGTGACCTGCAGAGACGACCTAGTTAGGCCTGCCCGATGCCCTGTCTCCGTTTAGGGGATGATGGCAAAAGGAAAATTCCCTTCAATGCTTCTTTTACAAGAAAACAAATAACCGAAATATTGTATAAAAATAGATTATGAAAAATATGTAAAATATCCTAAAAACATGCTTAGCTATTTCCTGCATGCTTTTTGAAATAAAAGCCTTTTTGAAGTGGTGTCTAAATGGTGCCTATTTCTTGCTCAAAACGATGCTCTGGGCACCATATTTGAGGTATTTCAGGACTTTTCAAAAAACCTCCGAAGTGGGCGCAGGTGGTTTTCGTTTGATTAACACAGGTCCTACTTCGAGGCAGGCATGCATCCTGCACACCCTTCCTCCATCGCCAAAGCTACGGAGGACGGGTCGGGCGTTTAAATAATGGGAACCATCACCATGCACCAGGGTTTCACCCTTCGACTGCGCTCACGGCAGGCACCTTCGCTACGAACCAGGCACCCCCTTCCGGGGGTTGCCAGTCGGTCTTGCTAAAGGACAGGCAGTCCAGATTCCGAACCAACACAGATTTTTAACTCTTCAAGTACGGTAATCCTAGATGAGCCAAAAAGTCGGTTTTTATTAAGCTGTTATTGAGACACTACAGCGACTTCATCAAAACCCACTCACATCCATCTTTCCGAGAGCGTTCCGTCTATGCGGCCTTTTCGTTCCATGCGGCGCAGCAGGTAATAGGACGCTATTCCAAAGACGACGCTCATGACGAAAAGGATTCCGATTTCGGCATGCACGGAGATGAATTTCAAAGATTCTCCACCGGGCAGGCAGAGCTGGCGGATGCCGTCCAGACCCAGGGAAAGCGGGATCAGCGATGCGACGATGCCCATCACGGCGCCCATATTTTTCATGGGGAAATACAGACCCGACATCATGTAGATCGGCTCCATGAGAGCGATGTTGATCTTGATGCCCATACGCCCGGTGACGAAATAAGCGCTCGCCGCGGCCATGCCCATGGAAAACAGCGCCGTCATCGTCAGCGAGAGAACAGTGAAGAAAAGGAACCAGTCGGACACGAAAAGATCCACGTCGAAAATCAAGATGCCCAAAAGGAGAATCATGGCCGAGCGCAGGCCAGCCATGAACATGCCGCCAATGGCCATGCCGATCAGCAGCATAATGGGGTCCGTGGGAGACGACAGATAGATGTCCAGGTTGCCCACGCCCTTTTCCCAGAAAAGCTGCATGGCCATGGACCACAAAACAACCATCCAAAGCGGGATCATGGCGCCGCCCACAATGACCAGCCCTTCGTAAATGGGCGGCAGGCCGAGGGAGCGATAGAGCAGGATATAGGCGGCGACCGATAAAATGGGCAGCGCAATCTCCGTGACCAACCACGAGATTTCGCGGTTGGCGCCGACGATCCTGATATAGGCGCGGGCCCTGATGGCGCGCAGTGATCGCACGAAGCCTTCGGTCATTCTTCCTTCTCCAGTTTTCGTCCAACGATCTTGAGGAAAAGGTCTTCCAGCCCCGGATCGATCTTGCCGAAGGATTCGACTTTCAATCCGGAGTCTTTGGCCGCCTGCAAAACGGCGAGCAGAATTTCATCCGCCTCCAGGCCGAAACGGATTTCCCAGTCTCCGTCGCCGTTTTTCGCTTTGAAAATCCAGGGACTTTTCACCCCGAGAATCCCGGCGAGAAAATCCATTTGCGCCGGTTGCGGCGACAGGGCCAGGCGATAGATCGAATCACCGCCCACTTGTTTACGCAAGTTGGCCGGCGTGTCGCATACGACGATTTCGCCCTTGTCCATGATAGCGATGCGGTCGCACAGTTCCTCGGCCTCGGCCATATAATGTGTGGTGAGAAAAACGGTCTTTTCTTTGTGGTCGGCCACCCACGACTGAATGTTGTCGCGCACGTTGCGCGCCACGTGCGGGTCCAGGCCCAGCGTCGGCTCGTCGAGGAAGAATATTTTCGGGTCCGTAACAAAGCCCCGAATCAGGTTCATCTTCTGCCGCATGCCCGTGGAGAGCTTGGACAGTTTCGTGTGGAGGTCTTTTTCAAAATCAAAGGCTTTCATGTACCGCGCGGTGCGCTCTTTGACGATGCGTCCGGGAATGCCGTGAAATTGTGAGAACATCCAGATGTTTTCCGCCACCGTGAGTATGCCGTATCCGCTGGACTCGCCGCCGGAGACCATGCTGATGACGCGGCGGACCTTCTGCGTGTCTTTGACAACGTCCAGGCCATCGACATAAGCCTCGCCGCTCGACGGGTACAAAAGCGTGCACAGGATTTTTATCAGCGTTGTCTTGCCCGCGCCGTTGGGCCCGAGAAATCCGAAAATTTCTCCCGGATTCACTTCGATGTCCACGCCGTTGAGCGCGTTCACCTTGTCCTGTTTTCTCTTCTGAAAGGTGCGGACCACCTTTTTCGTCAATATGGCCGGCGGCATGGGTCGTCTCCAAAAGGCTTAGGACGAAGCTTCGTCGAATGCCTTAAAATCACCTGATCAGCAAAATGCGTCGTGCCGGGCTGTTTTCAGACCCCGCAAAGCAGACGCGTAATATTCACGAGCGTTGCCGGGAGTGTCAAGGCATGGCGCAGACCAGTTTCACAGACTCTTTCAAGGTGCAATCAATGTGTTTTTCTGACAGTGTCGTCGGGTTCTTTCAGCTCAATAACAACTGCCATGGTTTGCTTTATTAAAATCTTTCTGTTACGGGGAGAGAAATGCTTCGCATGTCGACAATAAATACGTGGATGAATTTGAACAGTGATTCCGTTGTTTCGATGAAATCTTGGATTTCTTTAGAAAATGAACAAGGCCAAATCGCCATATTTCTTGACAGGAAACTGAAAAAACACGCCATACAAAACGCCAGAGTGCGTGATTGCATCGAAAAGCTCCACGGATATCGTACGGTCCTAATTTCCTCGGCGATGATGAGTACGATTGACGTGAGAGAGGAGGCGATGTGATGCCAGTGCCGAATCCAACGCCGATTTATCGGATCATTCATGTGGATAACCTACCTGTAGTTCTTTGTCGCGGTGGAATTCATGCGCCGAAATTGACGCCCAACGACGGCTTGACATACCGCACGATTCACAACGCTGAAATACAGTCCGTTCGTCAGCAGCGTAGATTGAATTGCGGTCCATGCGGAATTGTCCATGATTATGTGCCGTTTTATTTCGGACCTCATTCGCCCATGCTTTTACAGCTTCACACCGGCAGGGTGAAGGGATATCACGAAAGTCAGGAACCGATCATATACCTCGTTTCAACAGTGCAGGCGGTGCAACAAAGCGGACCTGGATTTGTTTTTTCCGATGGTCACGGAATTGCAGCCTATACGGATTGGTACGACGATTTGTCCCATTTAGACAAAGTAGATTGGAACATGGTTTACCAGCAATACTGGGCCGACACCATAGACGACATGGATCGCCAACGAAGGAAACAGGCCGAGTTCCTGATTCACCGTTTTTGCGATTGGTCATTGATTTTGGAGGTCGGCGTGATCAATGATAAATTTAGGACAAAAGTCGAATCCGTATTTAGCCAGTTTCCCGATGGATTGCGCAGGCCCGTAAATATCCGAAAGGAATGGTATTATTAACACGCAGGAGGGCATCGCCATGATAGAAATCACGCGAGGCAATATTCTCAAGGCTGACGCGGAAGCCCTTGTAAATACGGTCAATTGCGTTGGGCATATGGGAAAAGGCATTGCGCTACAGTTTAAAAAAGCATACCCCCCCAACGATGAAGCCTATCGCAAAGCTTGTAATGCCAAGGAAGTTAAACCAGGTCGAATGTTTGTTTACGAAACCGGTTCTTTGCTGAATCCAAAGTATATTATTAATTTCCCAACGAAAAGACATTGGCGTGGGCCTTCGCGCATGGAAGACGTTAAAGCAGGTTTGAAAGCTCTGAATAAAGAAGTGCGTGAACGTGGAATAAAAACAATAGCCATTCCTCCACTTGGTTGCGGACTCGGAGGCTTGGATTGGAACGAAGTGCGACCTCGAATAGAGCAAGCATTTGCAGAGCTCCCAGAGGTAAAAGTTTTGTTATTCGAGCCGCTGGGTACGCCGGAAGCCAACACGATGCCAGTCCGCACTAAGCGCCCTCATTTAACGGTTGCCCGTGCATTATTTATCAAGTTGATGCAACAGTATTCCGAATTCGCTTACCGATTAACCCTCCTTGAAATTCAGAAGATGGCCTATTTCCTTCAGGAGTCCGGGGAGCAGCTTCGGTTGAAATACGAAGAAGGAACCTATGGGCCCTATGCTCATAATCTCAATAAAGTGTTGGAAATTTTAGAAGCGCATTACATTCGAGGGTACGGAGACAGCCAAAGGCCGGATGTGGAAATAGAACTTCTACCGGGCGCAGCGGAGGAAGCGGATACCTTCCTTGCTGACAAGAAAACTTCAAAAGAACGTTTAGAACGGGTAGCCGCTTTGATAAAGGGATTTGAAACGCCGTATGGAATGGAATTGCTCTCTTCGGTTCATTGGCTTGCAAAGCATCACAGACCCGCAGCCCAGAACTTGGAAATGACTGTTCAACAGCTTCACGCATGGACTGATCGAAAGCGTCGTATGTTCAGAACAGATCATGTTGATATTGCGTGGCAACGTTTAGTAGAAATGGGATTCCTGACCTGAATCAAAAAGCCCCATGTCAAGCCGACACAAGAGAAGAGCGTTTATTATCGTCATTGAAGAGTATCTGATTTCTACATGCGGCTACTTATGCGGGTAGTGTAAAGCTATTCCCGCTAGCGATGCATCAGCCATTCAGTGTTGATCTACAATATCTGGGAAACTTTGATTAAAGAATTTGGGCTTTGCCTTGCGAACCAACAAATGAAAAAAGTGGATTAGCTCTCAACCGCGGACGCGCAGTTGATCTGGCGGTGGCAGCCGAGTGTGCATTGGCGCATCTGCGTGACCACGTCGGCGTAGGCCTGCGAATCCAGAATATCGTCGATGGATTGCTCGGCGATGTTGCCCACCGGCGCGAAGAGGCCGCAAAGCGACACGTCGCCTCGTGCGTCCACGCAGAATCCGAACTCATGCACATTGCAGATTCCCCTGGCCTGGTAGGCGGGGTCGTCCATCAGAAGCCGCATGGCTCGCAGCGCAGGGAGGGGATTAAGGATTTTGGAAGGCTTTTCACGACGCGCGATAATCTCGTCGATCACGCCAAGGCGCGCCGCCCGGTTGGGATGCCACAAATCCGGATCATTGAGCCACTCGCCTCCGGCGGCGGGACCGTGCGGGTTCGTGATGAGTTGCAGATAAACTCCCTGGATACGGTCGTCATCTTCCAAAGACAAAAGAAAATCCGGCAGCGCGGTGAGGTTCGCTCCCATGACCACGCATATGGCGTTTCGCCGAATGTCCGGCGCGTTGCCCGTCATGTTGTCCAGCGCTTCTTCGACAAAGCGAAAAGCGTTTTTATTGCCGCGCAATCGGTTGTGCACCGGCGGCGGCCCGTCGATAGACAAGTTGAAATGCTTCACGCCGGTGACGGCCAGACGCCGGGCGGCTTTCGCATCGATTCCGGCGCCGCTGGAGTTGAAATGCACAACAGCCCCGGCGTGCGTTGCGGCCTGCACGATCTCGTCCACGCCCCGATGCAGGATTGGCTCGCCCCCGGTGATGACAAATTCAATCCCCGGCGCGCGTGCCGCCAGACCCCGTGCGGCGGCGATCCACGGCGCCCTGGGCAGTTCCCGCATATCCCGCATCGGCGGCACGAAGCAGAATTTGCATTCGTATCGGCACCGGTTGGTGATGTGGAAGGTGATTCTGGGAGTCGGGTTCATGATGAGAGGATTATAGCAGTTTTTCTTCCAATTGTGCTATCGGCGCACTTTTTCTATAATCACCGCGAACCAGGGTTTTAATTCCCGACGAAGAGAACCATGATCAAACGCAAGACCATCATCGCTTACGTCATTTTCTACGGTGTGCTGATACTCGTTCTGAGCGGCTTTCTCGTGCTCAAATTTGGATACTTTATCGGCAACATCGCCCCCGGACAGCAGCGCGTGTTCCAAGCTTCGATTTTCGTCAACAAGCTGTCGGAAGAAAACACGCTCTATTTCGCGGTGTCGGAAGAAAAACCGATTCAATGGCGGCGCGCTACGGAGGCCGATCCACTGAAAATCGGCGTCGTGAATATTCAGAATTTCGGTTTCTTCATCGAATACGCCCGGCAACCTCGCTGCACCTTCGACTACAAAGTCGATGCGGCGCCCGGCGCCGCGCCCGGTCGCTACATCTTTAAAATCAAGTTCGACTCCGGCTATGAATACATCGACAGCCTCGTCGTCCGCAGAAGCTTACTATAACAGCGGGCAACACCTTTTAAATTGGTATCCGCTCTAGTTTCCTTCATTATTTTTCCAACTTCACAAGAAGCTGCAGCGTGAGGCCGCCCTCGGTTTCCTTTTGCGCGATGAGGCCGAAGGCGTGGCGGATTTGATAAAAGGCGTCGAAAACCTTTGTCGCGTAATGGTCGGGAACACCGCCGCCGGGCGCGTAGGTCGAGGGGTCATCGGGGCGGCCTCTGGCCACGAGAATCATCTCGCTGTCGCGTAAATAGCTCAATATTTCGCCCGGCTCCACCAATCCCACGGGCAGTTTGCCGATGCCCGCCATCTCGAAAAGATTATCGACCGGAAATAATAGATTCCGCTCCCACAAGCCCCCCTGTACGCCTTCCGTGAAGGGCGAATCCATGAGCATGACCACGCGCCCGCCCTCGTGTTTGTCCCAAATGGCTTCCACAATGCCCGCCGGGCTATCGGCGCCGGATTGCGGACGGGCCACGCCGATTTCCTGAAAGCGGGCATGCAGCATCTCGATGTCCAGGTTGTCAGCCGGCTGCTTCCATGCGTGCCATTGCAAAAAACCTACGGAAAGAGCCAGGAGAGCAAAAGCCGCCGCAAAATATTGTTTGCCCGTCAGGCGCCGAACGGACAGCGCCGCCAGCACCGCGCACGCCGGAACAACCGGAAGAACGTAGCGCGGTGTGAACATGGTGAAAATCATGGGGCATATGATCAAGGGGACTACGAGCCAGGCGATAAGGGCGGAGCTTTTTCGACCACGCGGCGAGGCGAAGATGCCGACGACGGCGGCGGCGAACAGCGGCGGACCGGCGGCAAAGCTCGCCAGCATGCCCACGTAATCCATAGTATTGAATGTTCGCGGCTCCATCTGACGGTAGAAATCGGTGATAATTTGCCGGTCGATAAAAAAAGTTTGCATGCGCGGCCAAAGCCAGGTCAGCCCGATCAGGATTCCAAAAACGATAGCCGATCCCAGGCACATCATACGTGTTTTTCTCTCGACGCCCGAGTCAGCTTTGGAAAGAGCGGGGATGGCGATGGCGGCAATTGGCCACGCGATATAGATGGGGAAACTCTGCTTGGTTAATAGTCCCAGTCCCAGCAGTGCGCCAAAGGCGAATGTGAAGCGCTTATGGCAGAAGTTGTCTGTCATAAACAACATGGCGACACAGGCGGCAGTGATTGCCGCCAGAGGAAAATCCACCATGTATACGCGGGAGAACCCGTTGAGGCCGGGGGCGGTCATTACCAGGGCGGCAGCCAGGAGACCGGTGCTTCGTCCTCCAACGCGCACGCCGATGGCATACGTGGATAGCACTATAACGATGATGAAGAGGGCAAAAGAAACGACCGGCGCGCCCATGCCGGCATTGAATGCCAGTGTCACGGGCAGCGCCGTGTAATGGATTAGCGGTGGAAAGGCGTTGGCACCCGAATGCGTGAAGAAGGCATCGGTCAGGTTTCCGTCAAGGTGCGACAGCCCCCGCCCGAATAAAAGGCTGATACGCGATAGTTCAAGCGGATCATAGATGGCCGACACATCGTCAAAGGCCAGGATGCCCGCGTTGTAGCCCAGGACCGTAACGAGGATCAGGACTAAAAGGCCAAGTGTTATTCTCGTTTCACGTTTCATGATGATGAATTTCGACCCGCTGAACCTTTAGCTTTTAAGCAATGGACAAAGCATCCTAAGGTCTCTTGGATTGAAATAAAAGGGATCACTTATGGCTCCGAGGACTTTTTGACGTATCTGCTTTTTCTGCTCCAAGCTTGAGAGGGAATAAAAAAAGGCGGGAAAGCCCCGCCTTTTTATTCGTCAAGTTACTTTTTTATTCTGTTTTTGCGTCGGCAACGAATCCGGCAGCCTTTTCTTTTAGTCCTTTAAGAACATCCGGCGCCGTTTTGGAGGCCGCTTTGATATTATCCAAGACCCCTTTTGCTTCTTTGAGCATCATGGCCTTAGAAGGATCGCTTTTAACCGAGCCAATGAAACCTGTAACGTCGCTGACCAGTTTGGCGCAGCCGGCGGCCATAGGCTCAAGGGCTTTGGCGGCGGCGGCGACATCGTCTTGCGTTGCCTTGTCGCTTTTCAATACGCCATCGGAGAAATCGAGAATCATGCAACTGGTCGCGGCGGTTTTTGCGATGCCGTCCCATTGCGCGTCGCCGTATTCTTTATAGCTGTATTTTTTGTCTCCTTTGACTGGATCGAAATCGCCGCCCTCGTAAGATTTCAAATCGCCGGAGGCGTCGGAGAGCTTCAACTCAATCTCCTTGGCCGTCATGCCTTTGGCTGCTTTTTTGATATCGCCCAGGCCAAAGGCCAGAGCCGCCGTCGCCGTTGCGAAAACCAAAATCAGTGCGAGAACAAGAATCTTCCTCATAGCCATTCTCCTTACTTAAGTTACGGTAAAAATTTCCCCAGTTTGACCCACAAAATTTTCCGCTGAATATAATACACTATAAACGAAATAGTGTATAATTTCTGCGTCCCTACTTTTCAATAACAGAAGTTTACAAAAATCACAATTGCATATAAATTTTGCGCGCCTTGGGAAACCCCGCCTTTTCTTCCCAGTCCTAAAGCGTATATTGAGAAGACAGATTTTGAGGAGTCCTGGACAAACACGCCCGTTCTGAGGAAATGCTTTGAACTTCGATGATCGATACGACAGGCAGGTGAAATTCTCCCCCTTTGGCGAAAGGGGTCAGCGGCGGCTGGGAAAATCCCGCGTCGTTATCGTAGGCTGCGGCGGCCTGGGCGCAAACATTCTCAATCTGCTGACCAGGGCGGGCGCGGGGTACATCCGCGTAATTGATGGCGATAAAGTCGAGTCCGGCAATCTTCATCGGCAGGTTCTTTACACGGAGCGCGACGTCCTGGATGGCGTAAATAAAGCTCAAGTCGCCGTGCAGCGCGTATCGGAGTTCAATTCCGAAGTGATCCTTGAAGCCAGGGTCGCGCGGCTTTCCGCCCGCAACGCCGACGAACTATTGTCGGACGTTGACCTGATCCTCGACGGAACGGACAATTTTGAATCGCGATACATCATCAACGACTTCGCTGTGAAGACAAAAACTCCGTGGATATACGGCGGCGCCGTGGGGTCGAATGCAGCGTGCGCGGTCTTTTCGCCGGGCGGTCCGTGCCTGCGCTGCCTGTGGCCATATCCTCCGAAGGCTGACCAATTGCCTTCCGGCGCCACGCATGGCGTGATCGCATCGGCGCCGGCGCTGGCGGCTTCGCTGCAAGTCGCGGCAGCCATGCGAATTTTGGCGGGTCACGATCCACCCCCCGTCTTTTGGAAATCGACGTCTGGAATCAGCAACGCGCATCGGTCACGATCATGAAAAATCCAGACTGCCTCGCCTGCGTAAAAGGAGTGTATGAATTTCTTGATGCGCCGAATCCGGGAACGGAGGTTTAGACTTTGAGAATCTGGGCGACGCTGGATGACTTTCTAAGGCCCCAGGGCGCGACCCTTGTGGGACGCAACGTAGCCAACAACAATTTCCTCAAAGCCCTTTTCAAATACGGCTCCTTCGACGAATACCATTTCTTTTTGGCCAACAGCGCGCACCGCCGCCTCTTTCGGGAAAAATGGGAGCCATTTCTCGGCAGCCTCGGTATGGAAAAAAAGGTCAAACTACTCGACAGGCTTATGCTTGCCGACATGATGCGCGAAGTCGATTACACCGTCTTTCATTGTTCCGACCATGTGACATGGCTGACGCCCCTTTGCCGGCTGCGCAATCGCTACGCGCAGGTTCCCGTCACGGGAATGATTTTTTCTCTGAGCTACCCGCGCCTTATGAACAGCTATCTTGACATGATGCACGGCGGAATTGCCGAGTGCGATGCGCTGCTTTGCATATCGAAAGCCGGGCGGAAAGTTGTGGAAAACTGCTTTGATCAAATCCACAAGGGCTTCGGTCTTGCGCCGCCGCCCCTGCGAATGGAAATCTCTCCCCTGGGGCTTGATGCTCAAAGCCTACCCAGGCTCGACCGCGCGGCCTGTCGTGCAAAACTCGGATTCTCCGACAGCGAGCCGGTCGCGCTTTGTTTCGGACGCCTGTCGGATCACGACAAGATGGATCTTTTCCCCTTGATGCAGGCCTTTCGCGACGCCACCGGGGATTCAAACTGCCGCCTCGTACTCGCCGGGGCGAGCGCCGACGAAGACTACGAGCGCATGTTGCGCCTGTGGGCAAAAGCTCTTGGCATTACAGACAAGATTTCGATTTTCAAGAATCCCGACGAGGATTTGAAATGGCTTCTTTTTCACGCCGCCGATTTTTTTGTTTCGCCCACCGACAACCCGCAGGAAACTTTCGGCATCACTCTCGTCGAGGCGATGGCCTGCGGCCTGCCGATGATCGTTTCCGATTATGACGGCTATAAGGAAGTTGCCGCCGGCGAGGTCGCCGTGCGCGTGAAAACCACATGGGATCGTTTCGACGAACTGGCCGATCTTGCTCCGCTGATGGACGAGCGCACGCTGCATCGATATTTTGCGCAGTCCCTTGCCGTCGATGTTGGGGAGCTGACCGAGGCCATACGAAAAATGATTCGGGAGCCTGAAGACCGCCGGCGGATGGGCGAAGCCGGTCGATTGCGTTTTTTGGAAAAATACGACTACCGCATTTTAATTCCTCAAATGGAAAATCTCTGGGACGAATTGAAAAAGCAATGCGACATCACCCTTGATGAAACGAAAAGCGATCCGATGGCGATGGATGTCTTTGAAATTTTCTCCCATTACCCCACGGAGACGATTTCGCCCGACGCACTGCTCCGTCAAAGCCAACTGGCCATTGAATTTCGCAAGGCGCGCTCGGAACATCCGCTCTTTGCGGAGATGTCCAATATCATCGACAAGGAGTTGATTCCCAGGCTCCTGTTTCAACTCAGAAAACCTGCCCGCCTGGCCGACATCGTCCGGCGCTCCGAAATTCCGGCGTCAAAAACGCGCTATGCGCTGATGTGGATGCTCAAGCACGGACTGATTGAAAAGGATGAATGATTGCACAATGATTGGGCTATTACTCATTTGATGCCAATCTTGTGAATTTTTTATTCCCGCCGTTAAAACGAATTTCTAAATTCAAACATCCCTAACAAGACGCAAAAATAATTGTGACGCCCGCCATAGGCATGTCATTCACAAGGATGAAACCCTTGCGCTTGCGTGGGCCATAATTTACCGTGATGACTCGCTGGCGCGAACTCAAAGGACTCCCATGAGCAAAGGTCCGAATATACAACTTGTTATCTGCCCTCCCTTCGGCCCGGAGATGCCCCCCCTTTCCCTGGCATGCCTGGCGGCTGCGGCGCGCAAGGTGGGTTTTAGCGCCGGCGTCATGGACCTGAACATCCGTGTCTTTCGCGAGGCGGGGCCGGATTGCGCCGATCAGTGGAGCATGGATTACAAGACGCAATGGGTTTGGCCCACGAAGATCGCCGAAACGTATTCCCGGTTTGCCGAAACTCTTGATCGGGCCGTTTTGGAACTGGCGGAAATCGATGCCGGGATTTATGGCTTTTCCTGTCATTCGGACAATCGCCTGATGACGCAGGAGATCATCGGGCGTCTCAAACAAATGAAACCCGACGCCTTCGTCATCGTCGGCGGAATGGGCGTTTATTCGGAATCCTCCATGCGTCAATTCGACCGTGGCCTGGTTGATGCTTTCGTTGTCGGTCACGAGGGCGAAGCGACGCTCATTGAGCTGCTCGAAGCGCAGGCTGAGAAAAGAAGCCTGGATCGGATTCCAGGCGTCATGGCTCCCGACCGGATGGGGTACGACGACTTCATCGTCCGCGAAACATCGAAAAGTCTGGACGAATTTCCCTGGCCGACTTTCGAGGATTTCGACTTAACACTCTACACGACAAAAAACCTGCCCATCCTCGCCAGTCGCGGATGCAAGGGCAAATGCGTGTTTTGCAATGACCGCGTGCTCATGGGACCGCATCGCTTTCGCCGGGCCGAAAACGTCTTTGAGGAAATCCGACATCACGTCCTGAAAAACAACATAAAAGACTTTTCCTTCAACGACCTCCAGATCAATTACAACATCGAACAAATCGACCGGCTCTGCACGATGATTTGCGAGTGGAGCGAATCGATTCACTGGACGGCCAACGCCATCGTGTCCGAGGCCCTGCAGCCCAGCATCCTGAAAAATCTGCGCGCCGCCGGTTGCCACACGATCACCCTCGGCATCGAAAGCGGCTCCGAGCGGATCATGAAGGGCATGAATAAGGGTTTTTCAAAAGACACCGTCCGGAGGCTTATGCGCGATATGCGCGAGGCGGACATTACGCTCTGGATCAACCTCGTCATCGGCTTCCCTGGCGAGACGGATGAAAGCGTGGCCGAAACCATCGCCTTTATCGAAAACTACGCGCACCTGATCAATGAAGTGTGCGTGTGCAATTCCTGCAACATTCTCGACTACTCCATTCTGGCGAATAAAAAAGAGAAATTCGGCATCGCGACTTCCGATGATCCCGATTGGTTCGAGGTGTCCTGGGAAACGACGGACGGCGCCAACACGCCGGCCATACGCAACGCGTGGCTTGGGAGCGTGCTGGAAACGTTGGAAAAGAAGAATGTCCCGGTGCGCCAGACGAATTATCATTTTCATGGGGAAAATGAATACTGGGCGGAGCGCAAGCTGGACGCCGTGCTGGCGATCCTGCCGCCTTTTGACACCGCTTCGCCTCCATACCCGCTCGTCATGACATCCGCATTTATGCAAGCCCAGGGCTTGGCTGTTTCCAGCATGGATTTCAACCTGGAAACGCATCTGGCGGCCAGGCAACAACATGAAGCCTTCTGGGATCTTTCGCAAAGGGATGATTGGGCCGATCCGGAGGTTTGCGCCAGGCGCATGGAAATGCTGGGACTGGACGCACAAAAAACAGTCGACCGTCTGCTGGCGCGGGATGCGGACAACCTCGTTTTTTTTGTGCATCGCGCCAACACGCTGACAACGCTTGCGGTCCTTAAAGGCATCCGGCAAAAGTCCCCCGGCAAACGGACCATCCTTATCGGCCCCTCAACATCCATTGCCGCGGAGCGCGATCTTTTTACCGACAAAGTTTGCAACTACATGGTGATCGGTGAAATCGAACAAAGCCTCCGTGAGCTCGTGTTGCGGCTTAAAGCGGGTGAAAAGCTCTCGTCATTGCGCGGAGTCCGCTACACTGTTCCCGGTGGCGACAAGCATTACTTGCCGCGCGAACCGAATATGCTTCTGGATTCGATGCCGCTGCCGGATTACCGTGAATTGCGCCCGGAAAAATACGGTCCCGTGTTGAAAATCCGCACGGGGCGGGGTTGTCGCTGGCGCTGCGCCTTTTGCGTGCAGCAGCCTTTGGAAGGACCGGCGCGATACCGAAGTCCCAAAGCGGTCTTCGACGAAATCGAGATTGCCTATCGCCGACACGACATTCGCGCCTTTGAATTTGACGACCTCGTTTCAAACGGAAATCCCGCCTTGCTCGAAACATTGTGCGAGCTTCTCATCGAAGCGAAGATGCCCATACGATTCGGCGCCGATTTCGCTCCGTCCGAGGAACTGAAGCCGCTACTGTTTGAAAAATTGCATGAGGCCGGATGCAAGTTCCTGCGCTTTGGCGTCGAGAGCTTTTCCGACGATGTTCTGCGTCTGATGAATAAATCCTATACCCCCCGCATCGCGATGCAAAACCTGAAAGACGCGCACAGGGCAGGCCTCGAAACGCACATCAACATCATCGTGGGTTTCCCCGGCGAAAGGCCCGAAGATTTTTACATCACCGCCCGCGCGATAAAACAGGTCGAAGGCTTTGTGGATTTCGTGGATACGGTTTCCGCCTGCGAGGTGCTGCCGAAAAGCGCTATCGAACGTAACTCCCAAAAGTACGTTGTCCTTATGCCGCCGGTGGATCATTCCCGGCAGTGGAGCCACAAGAGCTGGAACAACGAGGCCTGGAGAAACACCAGGGTCAAGGAGATGGCGGTATGGATCGCGGGCATGGACCTGAAGTTCAACTACGATTTCTTTCTCAAACCCGGCGACCCCCTGCGCCGGTATGAAAAGCGCATTCGTCGGCGCATAGCCAAAAAGACCGGGAAAGACATCGAGTGCGTTCTGGTCAATATTTCTCCCTGGGGATTTACAAACCCGCCGCTCGGTCCCGCGATCCTCGCTTCGTACCTGGATCACCACGGCCACGCGGCCAAAATCCTGGATTTCAACGCCCGCTGGTACGACGAAGCGCCGGCGGATTGGAAGCTTCTGTGGCACGTTGAGAATAAAAACTTCTGGTCCAGCGACGAAACCTGGCCGATACTCGCGCACGCTTTCGCAAAAAAGATCAGCGCGGCAACCGATGAAATCCTGAAAGTCGGCGGCGCCGTCATCGGCATTTCCGTTTGCGATCCCAAGGAACGCATGGCCATCGAACTGGTCAAACAGATACGCAATATCAATCAGGACAGCGTAATTATTATGGGCGGCCCGGCCATTTTTACGCCGGAATACCGTCGGATTTTTTTCGAGCGCGTCGGCGATCTGGTGGACGGATACGTTGTCAGCGAGGGCGAAGAGGCGCTGCTGGAAATCGTTGAAGCTGTCAATGCGGGCGGATCGCTCAAAGGCATTGCCGGAGTCATTACGCTAATCGAAAACGGCGAAACGGATTATACGCCGCGCGAATCAGTCAAGGACCTGGATTCAATACCCTATCCCACGTACGAACACTTCGACATGAATCTCTTTACCGGCGATTCCCTGGTTCTCGAATGGTCCCGGGGCTGCATCTCCGATTGCGCCTACTGCAAAGGAAAAAATCTGGCGGGGACATACCGGAGCCGCTCGGCCCGGCATATTTTTGAAGAGATAAAACACCACGTGGACACGCTCGGATACAAGAGCTTCACCGTGTCCGACAACATCCTCAATGGCCGCCCGAAAGTACTCGAAGAATTGTGCGACATGATCACAGGCGCAAAGCTTTCCATCCACTGGAACGCCGAGGCGGCGCCGATGAAAAATCTTTCGCGCACTCTTTTGACCAAGCTCAAAGCCGCGGGCTGTTTCGAGTTGCAACTGGGCGTGGAGACCGGCTCGGAACGCGTGCTGGAAATGATGAACAAGAGCCGGCTCTTTTCCATTGAATCGGCCGCGAAGGTTCTGCGCGACACGCACGAGGTCGGCATCAAGACTTGCATGTTCTGCATGGTGGGCTATCCCGGCGAGACGGAAGAGGACTTTCAAAAGACTTTAAATTTCATCGAAGACAATGCGTCGTGGATCGATCAGGTGAAGTCCATCAATTCCTGCCATATCATCACTGGCACGGACTTGCATAGAAACGCGAAAGAGCTTGGCATCATTCTTCCTGAAATCGACTATCATTACCTCTGGGTCGATGCGAACGGTCTTGATCACGCGCAGCGCAATGACCGCATCCGCCGCGCGCTCGCCCTGGTGCAGAGCCTGGGAATCGAGTGCCTGGAAACCAACCTGACCGAAGGAAAGCAGCTCGATCTGTTGCCTACCCTAAAGGACGATAGCCTTTCCATAGATGAAAAGTTTACGAAGCTTCTTGGCCTTGCGAATCAAATAGGAAGCTTTGATTCCGGCGAATATGGAAAGAGTGGCAAGGACATCTGCGCGCCGGAAAACGCTGAAGAAGGATTGGATGAAAAAGCCGCCCCGTCGGATCAAGAGACGGTGGATGACAATTTCGTCAAAAACAATCTGCCGCTGGCGGGCATCCTTTCCGGCGACAAGGTTTACGCCGGGCCGGATATTATCGAACTGGACCTGACGAACCGCTGCAATCTGCACTGCGCGGGATGCTGGAACCACGGTTACGAAATGGGAGAGGATCGCTGGACCGGTGAAATCTCCCAGCGCACGCTGCCGACGGACATCGCCCTTCGCGCCATCGATCAGGCTGCGGATGCAGGGGCGAAAATGGTGCAGCTTTCCGGCGCGGGAGAGCCGCTGCTTCACCCCGACTTTATCAAGATCATACGGCGCATCAAGTCACGCGGCCTGAAATGCACGCTCATCACCAATGGCGTATTGCTCAAAGAAAAGCATATCAAGGAATTTGTAAAAATCGGCTTGGACAATCTGACGGTCAGCGCTTGGGCGGGAACGCCGGAAATGTACGCCACGGTGCATCCCAAGACGAAAGGCAAAACCCTCATCGGAATCCGGGACACGTTGATCCGTCTGCACGAATTGAAAAGAGAAAAGAAGCGCAACAGGCCGCATGTGAAAATCTACAACGTGATCAGTCGCCTGAACGCCGGCGGCATCGATGACATGATCACTTTCGCCCTGCGTTGTCGGGCCGATCATGTAGAGTTTACGCCCATCGACATTGTGGCGGGCAAATCGGATCATCTCGCTCTTCGCGACACCGACAGAGAGACAATAAAAACTCAGCTCGACGGACTTGTCAGGCGAAACGACTATCTTGAACTCGATCCCACGCAGTCGCCAAAAGATAAAGACAACACCGGCGAGGGAAAAGAATTTGCACGATTCGTGAAATACGAAATTCTGCCCAAAGATTTCCGCTACGAATTGGATGACATCACCAAGTTCGACGTGCTATGCGCGCGCAAGGAATGGCGTCTCGACATCCGTGAAGACAATGTTGATGAAAATGCGCTTTTTTTTGGCTATCCGAAAGAGGAATGCCAAAAGTGCCCGCTTTTGAAAAAATGCAGCATCGACAGTGAGCACTTTCACATCCGGGTGGAATTTTTGTCGGTGCTCGGATTCGGCGCATTCTACCGACGGATCACCAGCGTAGCTGCGGCAAGCGGCGCATATGACAGGGACATCATTCGCGACCTGCCCTGCAACATCGGGTGGACTTACGTGCGCATCGGCACAGACGGCGCCGTACTGCCCTGCTGCAAAGGCAAGCGCATGCCGATGGGAAATCTGAATGAAAAAGACTTACTCACGATTTGGATCTCGCAGCCTTATGCAAAATTTCGCGATAAGGCCATGAACTGTCCGAAAGATGATCCTTATTTTAACTCCATTGATTGCCTCAAAGCCTGCGACAATCTGGGAATGATTCTCAAAACCACCGAAGCCCTCAACAAGCTGAGTGATGAGCAGAAGCAAGCTCTTTTGAACATCGACAAGTCCGGATTCGAAGAGCTTAATTATTCTGTAGTAAAAAAATAGACTCTTTTTTGCATCGTTCGATGATCACAATCCTCGAAATCTGTCGCCCCTAGTTTTTTTGAAAATTGTCGAAACACCTCATCAATCCTTGTTCAAGACCTTGCTTCCGTGGGCGGATAGAACGGCCTGTTCCATGCGGGCGACTTCTTTATCCGACAGGAAATCGAAGTGACTCACGCGTTTCCGTGCGGAAAGTCGGCCATGATTTTGCGAGCAGAAGCGAATGAAGAAGTCGATCTTTTGGTCGGGCATGTCCACGATCTCCTGAATGGCTTTCCTGGTTTTGTCGTAGTTGGCTAGGAACGCCAATTCGTCAACGAGTTCCGTATTGATGGTCTGATCGATGAACCGAAAGAGCGCCTCTGCCTGGGGCGTCATATCGATATAGCGGTACCACTTAGCCGTATTATTGTGGACAGTCATGCGGCCTTCTTCGTCGAGGGAGTATTTCACCAAGGTCATAAGCTTCCGGGAGAACGCTTCCAGAGAGTCGTCATAGTCGGCAGGGTTTTTCAACATGGATGCCGAGATTGGAAACATGACGCCTTTTGGCGAAAAGCCTTGTCGGGCAAGAATGTTGTGGATCAGGAAACGGTGGACTCGACCATTGCCATCCTCAAACGGATGTAAGAAAACGAATCCCCAGGCAATGGAGGCGGCGTGAATCACGGCGGACACTCCTCCTGTTTCCATACGTTTGTGCGTGACTGTCAGTCCTTCCATCAGGTCGGACAGATCTTCAGGCTTTGGACATACGAAGTGGATTTTTTCCTTCTGCCAGGCGACCGTCTCGCCGACGTAATTCTGACTTGATCGATAATCGGAATCGCGAAACCGTGGATCAACAATACGATTCTGAAGCTCAATCAAGTGCGTTTTTTCGCAAAAGTCTTCCTCCTCAGCCGATTGAAGCAGCGCAATGAATCGTTCAGTCCGGGTTGAGGTAGGTTTGATGTGTTCGATTTCAAAGGAGGATTTTGTTTCCTTGGCATAAAGGTAGCCGAGTGCTCGCCTCAGTAACTCCGGAGAATAGGCAGACACAACTTGACGGCATTGCTTGGGAAGATCCGCTGTTTCAAAGTCGCGAGAGGCATCGGTGCGGCGAACCATCGGGCTAAATCGCCTGTCGCCCAGCAAATTATCATTTATTCGCTGACGCCGAATTTTGCGGGCCGGAGCGACGGTATAGTATTCATCGGGATCAAGCAGATCAATGTAGTTTCCCTGCTTCACATTATCCAGCGGAAGCGTTTTGTCTGTCAGGAACTCGTAAAGAAACCACAACCGCCGGGCAAACTTGCCGGTTGGTTTGGACCTGAGATATTCAAGAAAATCTGTTTTTGCAACTTCCTGAAAAAAGCTGGCGAGTATCGCAAGATTCGTACCATCATACTTGAGGGCAAATTCAAGATGATCACCCAGTGTTTCCCCCGGCCAGTACTTGGACGGATATACTTCCTCGACAATGTCCCCACTCGTATTGATCCAGTGGATTCCACTGGTCCTTACCAGAGACCTGTGCCAATTCGGGATGACATTGAGATTGTACAGCTCAATAAGCGCCGCATATCCTGCGAGCCTGAAAGTCGATTTATCCTGATCGTTTACAGAAATGGATTCCTCCGGAAAAACGATCCAAAACGAGATTTATCGTTATTTTCCCGACCAAGTCAAGTAAAACAATTACAAGGCCGCAACCTTATCAGACCCTCGGTTCAGCAAGAAAAACAGTTATATCGCCAGAATATTGGTTACAAAAGGGGCTAATACGGAATTATTGATTACGGAACTGGTTAGTTCGGAAATATTAGTTACAGAGGCCATACTCAAACAAATCAGGAATTTCATTCCCTACATGCGCGATATTGACGTGTCCACAATAAAGCCCAGGCAGGAACGCTTTTTGTTCGCTTCACCAACACCCTGAAGCCTGCCTACGCCTCCGCGTGGCCAGTCACGGCTGATTCGCCGTATTTGGACATCCAGCGTTGCTGATGCTTGCGCGAGAAAAATAGATGCAAATGCCTGGGAGCGGCGTTCCTCGCCGTTTTGGCAAAACGAACAACGCGGTAGGGCTTGGCGATGCCGACCTTCTTGGGCGCCAAAAGATGGTCGAAGACTCCCTTGGAATCCATGATCTTGTCAAAACGCAGATAGACGTTTCCGATCTCCGTGGGCCGGTGGGCGTCGGACCCAGCGCTGACGCTTTTGTCGAATAGTTCGCTGAGCATATAGGCCCGATAGTTTCGGCTATCGGGCAGATGCCCGTTGGTCGTTTCGATAAGGTCGATGTTGGAAAACAGGTCGGGGTTAAAAAGCGCGGCTTTTCTTTTGCGGCCAAAGTTTACGTTTTTGTAGGAGGGGCCGAAAGGATGCGGCAGGCACACCAGAGCGCCATGCTCTTTGGCTGCGGGGATCAGTTCGCTGAAGGAGCGATCCAGCTTGGCGTAAAAGCGACTGCACTTATGAGGCTCCACCTCTTTGCGATAAAATTCCTCCAGCGCGGCGGCTTCCCGAAAATAAGCAATGAATTCCAGGCGTTCGGAGGTTCCCACTTCGATGGCGGGGATGGAAAGGACCCGCCGGCTTTCGGTCAGCAGGACGGATCCGCGAATCTCATTGTGATCGCAGATCGCCGCGCCCACGTTGTTTTCCCGGCATTTGTTGATGATTGTTTCGAGCGTATTCCCCGGGGCGTCGGAGTAGGAGGAATGAACATGCATATCGACGCAAAGAGCCTTCGGACCTTTCGCCCAAACCCGATGATCCATAACCGGTGTTTGTATTTTGGCGGATTTCTTAAAAAGTCTTCTCATTTTTTTCACTTTCTCAATGAATTCAAATTCAAAAATGGCGCGAGTCGCCCAAAGGCGCGGAATTTTGTCCGCCCTATTACCTTATCGTAAGGGATTGCCCTAAACTTTAGAGCGTTTGACGAGATTGACCGTCACGTCTCCGAAGGAAACGGCGTCTTTGACCTTGCCGGACAATGGAATGAGGTTTTTGTCGACAAGTACTTTTCCCTCTCCCGTTTTCATTCCGAAAATTTTCTGATGAATTTCAACAATGCCCATGAGGGCGGCTCCGGGAGTCTTTTTAACCCATTTTTTTTCTTCGTCCATTTGCTCCTTGGACGCCACATGAATTTTATAGCTGTCTATCTCCTTATAAGGGACCGTCTGAATCGAAAATTCATGTCCCGGCTTCATTTCGCCGTAGCAACCGGCCCGCACATTATACATGAAACCGACAAAATCTTCATAAAAAACTCCGGGGAGTATTTTCCTGACTTCGCGTTTCTTGCGTTTACCGTTCCTATACTTACGAAAATGCCATTCCCCGCGTTTATAATCGAATCTGTGAATACTCTTATAAACGCGCTTGCCTTTGACGGAAACGCGGGAAAAGTACGTCGCTACAAGCCTTTTCTTTCCATTTATTTCCATCACCTCAAGGTAGGAACGGAAAAACTGGCGCTTCATTTTAGTGGCCCAGCCGACAACGCCCGTGGCCACGGCGTCAATCTCGGCAATGAGCTTGTTGCCATAACCGGGCCGGAAGGTGACGTCGAGGTCTGCGGCTTTGAACGTGGAAAGGAAATCAACTTCAAACTTCAGATGTTCCCCGACTAATCCGGCGAACAAAGGGTCCACAACGGTTATTTTCCTCTTGGCCCCAGACTTCATCTTCAGCTTTTTTTTTGGACCTTCGACAACCTTTTTTTCGCTGTCCGCCGTAAATGCCCGCAGCAGAAAAGGCGGCGCCGCAAAAGCCGTCAGCGCGCAGGCCAAAGAGTTTTCCAGGAAATCGCGTCGTTCGGGCGAATAAATGCTTTCGATAATTTTATTTTCGTTTTTCGGCACTTCGTCCCCCAAGGTCAAGGCAGGTCAGAATATAGATCGCCGAGTAAAACTGTCAACAATAAATGGCGATAATCGTACAATGAATCATTGTTATTGGTAATCTGATCCGATATAATGCTTGAAAATTATCCGAAAGAAGGGCCGTAAAATTATCTAACGTAACGCGACTTACACGTCGGAATTATGGGGGTTTCTTATGGACAGCGTTTACAAGGTTATTGAGCTTGTCGGATCGTCGCCGAACTCGTGGGAGGATGCGGCCAAAAACGCCGTGAACAAAGCGGGGAAATCATTGCGCGACTTGCGCATCGCCGAAGTCGCGGCGATGGATATGAAAGTCGAAGACAACGCGGTCGTCGCCTTTCGCGTCCGCGTCAAAGTATCGTTCAAATTCGACGAGAACTAATCGGCTTTTTATCAATCGCCGAAAATGTTTTAGGTCCACGGACTCATTGACGTAGGGCGCAGTGCCGATGTGCGTGATGATCGGAAACTGTCGGCACATGCTCGGAAAGTACAGGGCATTGAGGCGCGGATCGTTAATGTCGAACAGTTGAATTAGTAGCTGAAACTTGAATCCATGAATGCGTGGAGACCTAAAAGCGCAGGCAATGCGTTCGCGCAGATTATCGTTTATTTTACCCTCCAGCTTCACCCTTTATTCGAATCAGCAACTCGCTGACCGCCGCGGCCAGGGCCTCGACGGTCTTTGGAGTAAAGTGATCGTAGTCAATGAAAAGATCTTGACCGAAAACGGTGCCGGGAATCCTCTTTTCAAGCTCCGCCTCCGTGTCCAGGACGACTACGCCCGGCAATTCTTCCAGCAGTTCCGCCAGGCGCATCGGTCGCGCCAGGGAGCGCTCCGGCGCCGCGTCATGGATTAAGGCCTGATGAAAAGACTTCATGGCCTCTTCACGCCGTCCTGCTTCCAGCAGGCACTTGCCTCGCCGATACCACAGGGCCGCGTATTCGTCATCCAGGGTAAGGGCTTTATCATACATTTTCAAAGCGCCGGCGCAATCGCCTTCATCCTGCATGACGGTTCCTGTCGTGTACGCAGCGAGCCAGTTTTTCAATTCCTCTTTGTTCATTTCCTCTTTGTGATAGGACAACAAAGGCCAGAAATCCGACTGATTGGTGGTCGGAGTGATGAATACAAACACGGCTTGGGCCGCATGTGTTTTCCGAGCGGCTTCCAAATAGAATTGCTCGTGGGTTTTGGCCATTTCCCTTTTTATGTTTTTTTGCACTCGTATTTCCCGGGGATGAAGGGACTGTGCAAATTCTTTCGGTTTTGAAAAATACTCCTTTTTTGGCAGATTCGGATCCAGCGGAAAAGGTTGCAGGAGCTGGGGCGGGGGTGGCGCGGCGTGCGCCTTTTGCACGCCGAAAATATCTTCCAGAAGCCGAAAAACGCGAAGGCCTCTAAAAAACCGTAGCGCTTTGACTTGCTTTGCGCTTTTCGAAAAATCCTCGCGGCGAATCTCCGGCCCGAAATCCGGTGCGATCCCGGCCGGATAGACCAATACGGCGTCCGGCGCCAGCTTCAAAACCCGGTCCAGCGCGATGCCGACCTCCAGCGCGCTGCTGCCCCTGCTCGCCAAATCGATGAGTTCAAAATCCTCGGGAAGCTTTTCTTTAGCCAACTTGCTAAGGCGCAAAATATCGCCGAAACCGGCTATGGGACTGGAACCGAGAATGAAGGAGCGAAAAACTCCGGTGGGCTTGGGCATTTCAAAGTGCGCCGGCGGCAGGGAATCGAGAACTTTATAAAATCTTCCGTCGGAAAGCGGAATCAGTTCGCCGCGCTCGGGATGGGCAAGGCTCGTGTAGCGTGTTGAATAGTGGGTTATTTCACCGATTTTATTTTTATCGAAAAGCTGAACCGGCGAGTGGGCAAGCTCTTCTTCGCTCCTTGCGTCGGGAAATCGTCCCGCAACGCGCAGTCCAAATTCCAAAGCTGCGAGCGCCAAAATCAAAATGGCGAGGTTGATCGCGATAAAGCGGCTAATGTTTTTCATGGTTCGGGCCGAATTGGTATCTTCATAATCATGTCCATCACAAACATTCATAGATGATCGGATCGGGATGGGTCAATGCGAATCGCGTCTTGAAAACTTTTATTGTTGCTCCTATCGTCTTCCATTATCGGGAATACCGCACCTTATAAGGACGGACATCAACAATGACGCGACCGCGCAAGGAACAGTTTTCCGGCTGCATCATCGGGCAGGCTCTTGGGGACGCCGCCGGTTTCGTCGTCGAAGGGTACTCAACATCCGTCTGCAAGCAGTATGTCAAAAACGTACTCACATCGGAAAAGCCAATGCAGCAAGGTCGCAGTCCCTTTTCCTTCGGGCAATATTCCGACGACACGCAACTGGCTCGCGAACTTCTTCAGAGCATCGTGATCCGCCTGGACTTTGACCCGGTCGATTACGCGCAGCGCATCGCGGATATCTTTTCCTCCGATAGAATCGTGGGCCGGGGAAGAGCCACGCAGCAAGCCGCAGACAGGCTGAATCGCGGCGTTCCCTGGGATCAGGCCGGCGCGCCTTCCTCTTTGGCCGGCAATGGCAGCGCCATGAGAAGCGCTCCGGTCGGGCTTTTGTTTTTCGACAATCCTGAGCGTATGTTGCAGGTCGCTACAGACCAGGGGCGCATCACGCATCAGGATCCGCGCGCCGTGGCAGGATCCATAGCGATTGCCGGCGCTGTTGCGATTGCCTTGGAAACCCCGGACATCAAGCCGGCGGATTTCTGCGGGCAAATCACCGAATGGACCGCCGAGATTAGCCCATTGTTTTCCGAGCAAATCACTCGGCTTCCCGAGTGGGTGGAGTTGCCCTGGGAAAAGGCCATGCCGCTTATCGCCGCCGCCGGCCTCGACCCCGCCGAGGGAAAAATCTGGGAAGGAATCTCGCCCTACGTGGTCAGTAGCGTCCTTTGGAGCCTCTACGCTTTTCTCAAGACGCCGCACAACTATTGGGATACAATCTGCACCGCCATCATCTGCGGCGGAGACGTGGATACCACCGCCGCCATGGCTGGGGCCGTCAGCGGCGCTTATCTTGGCCTGGAATCCATCCCCAAGGAGATTGCCCGCCACCTCAACGACCAGGGAGCCTGGACCTATTCCGATCTGGTCAACCTCGCTGAGCGCAGTTTCGACATGAAGCTCGGCGCATAGCGCGGGCAAAAAAAACGGCCTTCTGGAAAATACTTCGAATGATATTTCCTTTGCCGAGTTGGCCATGAAGAGTGCAATCCGGGTTCATAACTACAGCAATCTTTGATAGGTTTGCTCTTCTTCAAACGGATTCCCAGCGTTGACAGTCAAAAAAAACCTAGTACGATTCATAATCTGGTAAATAATTGTGGGCAGGCAAAGACATTTTTCAAGGGAAGCACCCGAAATCCCATCGGACGATTGGCCCCCCCCCCCATGCCTCAGAAAACCCATGTTCGAAGTATAAAAAATGCCAGTGCAAAGGAATGAGCCTCCGTACTGGGGGAAAAACGGCTTCAGTCCATTTCGAGCTGAACCGGTTCAATAGGATAGGCTCAATTATTGCTGCAAATCTCGTTTGTGCGAGGGGATTAAAGACGTGACCTCTACAGCGCCTCGCTGGATCATGGCGATCTCGATCATCGTGCTTCTAACACTGAGCTTTCTCTCGACTCGCTGGAGACCAGTGGAAGATTCGTATATTTCATTTCGCTACGCGGCCAACGCATCTCTAGGTCAGGGACTTGTTTTCAACCCCGGAGAACGGGTCGAAGGTTTCACCAATCTTCTTTGGACGGCGCTGCTATCGGTTTTGGGCCGGTGTGACTGGAAGAATATCCCAATGATCGCCCTGTCGCTCGAATTACTTTTGGCGATTTCCACAATGCTGGTACTGTGGAAATGGACAGGCAGCTATCTCTCCGTTCTCCTGTTGGCCATATTTCCAGGGTTCATTGACAACGTCGGCACGGGCCTCGAAGTTGCATTGCTCGCGTTCCTTTTCACATCAAGTGCATACCTGTTGCTCAAATCAGAGCGGCCAGCCCTTGGTTCACTTTGTATGGGATTGGCTTTTCTTACCAGGCCGGACGCTGGACTGGTAGGCGTCTTCGTTCTGATGGGGTTCTGGTTGGCGTCCCGGCGCGCGGAGCGCGACCAACGATTATTCATACGCTTGATATTACCATTTGTTGGATTAGTGGTTGCTACGGAAGTGTTCCGTTTCTTGTATTACGGTGATGTGGTTCCGAATACTTTCCACGCAAAAGCTGCTTTGAGTTTTTCATCCGATCTCGCTTTGGGATTCAAAAACCTATGGCACTATGTCGCTCGCGGCGGCTTCGCTTTTTTGGTGCTCATAGTGGCAGCGCTCACTTTTGCTCGTAAGGACATTCGCTCTTTTGGCGTTGCTCTGGGTGCGTCGGCTTTTCTGGTTTACTATTTGTTGGCTGGTGGACCGAGCGGCAACCAGTCAAGGTTTCTCGCTCCACTAATCCCGCTTCTGTTGGGCATCATTCCGTGGATGGCGATTGGATTTTCCACACGCGTTTGGCGAGGCGCTCTAATGACTTCTGTGATCTTGGGTTGCGCCCTGATGATATATTTTCAGGGTCCGCTTCCGACGCTGTCCAATAAAAGCACTTATCGGCTCGTCTCCCGAGCCATAACCCCATTGCCTGCAGGAACAAAAGTCGTGTTTCAGGCCATTGGTTTGGTTGGGTGGGAGAATCTACACCTGACAATTATAGACCAGCTCGGTCTTACAAACCGTGAAGTCGCGATTCACGGTGAACCACACCCCGAAATCCCTATCCAAGGCCATCGAAAATGGATGACGGCTGACCAATTCTTTGCCGCGAAAGCCGATTACTATGTGCCTTTCACTTCTGGCGCGTTGAAAAGGGGAGACTGCCCTGAGAACACGGTTTTCGCTCCAATTCCATTGGGGCCGGATGCTTCGATAATAAAAGACCCTCGTCTTCTGAAATACTTCACGGCCATTACTCTCAAATCCGGCAGGGAGGGATGCGTTCTGGCATTTCGTAGAAATGGTCCGGATCAGTAAACTTGAGAGAGAAATAGCAAAGGCAAAATTCGACATGAAGCTCGGCGCATAGCGCGAACCCATGTCGAAAAATGAACTTGAATAATATGTCGCGGTTGCGATAACATCGCATGGCTTTGCGTTGCACTATGGTAGCGCATGTGAATGGCGACCGACAACAACGGGGTACTGGGAGAAAAGCATGTTTACCGTCATCAAAACTACCGGTGTGCGCATCGTCAAATACGCAGTCGCATTTCTGATCGCTTGTATTTTATCCGGCGCTTCGTTTTTTGCGTCCCCAGTGTCGGCGCAAGTCGCGCCTCCGATTAAAAGAACGGTCTTCGCCATCGGTAATATTACCCCACTTATCATACCATTTCCGCTTGTAGCGCACGTGCTGATCGACGACCAGCTCTACCACGCGCAGACTTGGTTCTCGGCTTCGAGGGCGTCGGGGCCTGTTGGGCTGGCGGTGGATGAAGCGAACAAGCGCCTGTTTGTCTCCTATGAGAGTGCGCAGACGCTTAACGCCTTCAATGCAGAGGACGCCACCGAGCAGGGCAACATCCGTCTGGCCGGAACCAGCAACCTGGCGGGCATGGTCGTACACCAGGAGCGCGGCCACCTGTTCGTGGTCGATCGCGGGCAGCCGACGGTGTACGTTTTCGATACGCAGAACTTCGAGGCCGTGGAACAATGGATTATTCCGGGCACGCCGGGGCCCTGGGGCATCGACCTGGAAGGCGACCTTCTATGGGTGGCGAACACTACGGAAACCGTTCGAAGCTTCAACATCGACACGCACGAACTGGTCGATCAGTTTACGCAAACAAATCCGGCCATCGCCATCGCCGTGACCGATTACCCGGAGCGATACGTTTTCACGACGGCCTGGGACGGCGGAACGCCGACCAGTCCCGGACTCACGAAGTACGCGGTGGATACGGATGTGGAAGACTTCGCAACCCTGCCCGGCGTCGGCAAGGGGGTGTCGCTGAATCCCGCCATCAACCAAGTTTACGTTATCGTATCGAACAATCTGGCCATATACGACATGGAAACCTTGGCGCCCCTTTATACTTATCTATTGGGCAATCTTTGGAGTTCGACGGACTGTCTGGCCAGCGAAGTGCGTTTCACGGGGACGGTCAAAAAGGAATGCATCTCGCATCCTGCCGGGCAAATCATCATCCCCGGCGACGAAGTCGTTTTCGAGATCACGGTCCAAAACCGGCACTCAGAGCCGATCCATGTTCTTCCACTGGAGGATCAGTATGACACCGGCCACCTTGCCTTTGTATCCGCGACGCCGGTGTCCGACGACGCCATCGACGATGGCGTGATCAACTGGAGCGATCTTGTCGTGTCCTTTGGCCAAGATCAGGACCCCGGCGAAACCTTTACGGTGGAGGTTGTTTTCAACGCGACCGCGACCGAGTGCACAGAGTTCGTGGAAGGATCGAATTTAGGGGAAATTTCCGGGTTGGTCGATACCGAAGGCGAGACCCTTGACGATGCAGCGGGATCGGCGGATTACCGCATCAACTGCTACTGCCGTGAAGACGAGGACTGCGATGACGGGCTTTTCTGCAACGGCTTGGAATACTGCAATGAACTGGCGCAATGCGTGAGTCCAGGAAACCCCTGCCCACTTGATGACGAAGTTTTCTGCAACGGGCAGGAAACGGTGATCTGCGACGAAGATCTCGATGAGTGCGGGCACACCGGCGATCCGTGCGTGGACGACGGCAATTTCTGCAATGGCGACGAGACCTGCAACGAGCAGACGCAGCAGTGCGAGCACAACGGCGATCCGTGTGTGGACGACGGAATCTTTTGCAACGGCGATGATTATTGCGATCCGACTAAATTGGAATGTCAGCACACCGGCGATCCCTGCGAGGAATACGAAATTTGCGACGAGGACGCTGAACTATGCGTAGGCGACAATGTTCCTATTGGCGACGACGATGACGCCGGCTGGCCTGAGGGCAAGGTCACGGGTGGCTGCTGCGGATGTGAATAGATAAAGGGTAGGCGTTTAGGTCCAGGAGTTCGAGAATCAGCGTTTTTAGTGCGGTGTGTGTTTATGGTTTTCTTAACGGGATATCCCATTTTTTCATATACTTCCATATTGCGGTCCTGCTGACTCCCAATTGTCGTCCCGCTTCAGCTTTGTTCCAATGGGAATCTTCCAGCACATCGATCAGAAATTCCCGCGTTAGTTTTTTTTGAGGTTGGTTTTTTTGATCGCTTTTAGATGACCATTTTGAAGAATGAGGCGCGTATTCACATTGTCTGATTTCCACGGGCAGGTCGAAAATGTCGATATGCCTGTCATTGACCAAAACAAAGCCGTGTTCGATCGCGTTTTCAAGCTCACGAACGTTACCCGGCCAATTGTAGTCCATCAGGATTCGCATGGCGGAAGGCGTAACATCCAAGACTTGCTTTCCTGTTTGTTTATTTTGGAGATTGATAAAGTGACTGATCAAAAGTCTAAGGTCATCTTTCCTTTTTCGTAAAGGAGGAAGCTCGATAGGAAATACCTTCAAACGGTAAAAAAGATCCTCCCGAAAGGCGCCGCTATTTACAAGGCTGAAAATATCTTTATTCGTAGCGGCGACGATCCGAATGTCGATCTTTTGTTTTTTGGATTCACCCACGCGTTCGATTTCGCGCTCCTGCAGGACCCGTAAAAGTTTGATCTGTATCAACGGGCTGATATCCGCAATCTCATCCAGAAAAAGAGTGCCGCCGTCGGCTTCTTCCAATCGCCCAACGCGATCTCGCACCGAGCCGGTGAAAGCGCCTTTCACGTGTCCGAATAATTCGCTTTCCAGCAGGGTTTCCGGGAGCGCGCTACAATTGATCGTAACATAAGGCATGTCCGCCCGTGCGCTGTTAAAATGGATCGCGCTGGCCACCAGTTCTTTTCCCGTACCGCTCTCCCCTTGGATCAAAACGGTGGCTTCGCTTGCCGCCGCCGCTTTCAAAGCCGTAAAAACTTGCTGTATCTCACTGCTTTTTCCGATAATGTTTTCAAAACTGTGGATTTTTTTAAGCTGACGAGCGGTTTCTTCCAGTATTTTTCGTGCGCGATAAACTTCCCCGAGGTCGGTTACAGTCTCCACAATTCCCAGAATGTCGCCGTTTGCACCATCTATTAGCCGCGCACTCTTCAGAACGGGGACATCATGGCCATTCTTATGCCTGAGAAAGCATTCCTTCCCATCAAAACTCCCAATCTCTAATATCCCGCATTCCTTGATCCCCGTTGGGCAGCTTGTATCCAAACATCGGTTGAAAGTCAGCATGCTGCAATTTTTACCAATCGCCTCTGCTTCACGATAACCGGTTATTCGTTCCATTGAAGGATTCCATGAGCTTATTGTCCCTTGCCGATCCAGCGTAAAAACGCCATCTGCCATTGAACCCAAAAGAAGTTCTGCGAAATTTGAGTCAAATAATATGCTGGGTTTTGTCTGCATTTTTCTTTTCCCCAACCTTCCTTTCTTCGATTAAGCTTGAATAATTCCGCCAGGGACGAAACAGGTAACGTTATGGTAACGCTATGGTTGCGTTACCATAACGCTAAGATCACCATGCTTTCTGATTTTCTTATTGTCAAGATTGCGTCAAGAAGGGATTATTATGACCGAATATCAACGACTTAACTTATTTTCAAATGAAGTCCCATCAGGACATACCCCCCTTGGCACGCTTGTTGAGTTGGTTGAGGCATAGCAAGAGCGATGGAGAAATCGAGAGATCATATTTCCCATCCACAAGAAGGAGACGGAGTTTTGAGCCTACAAATTCTCAGATCCGATAAAGAGCTTGAACAAGCAATAAAAAATGGCGTCGCGCTGGTTGCTTTCAACGCTCCCTGGTGCGCTCCTTGCCAATCTCAGGAGTCTATCATTATTCATCTTTCGGATCAGCTTGAGCAAAAGGCATTATTCGCGAAAATAGATATCGAATCCAGTTCCGGGTTGGCGACACGTCTTGGAATACAAGCCATTCCAACAGTCATCATCTACAAAAACAGCAAAGAAATTCAGCGTTTTACAGGGGTTCACGAAGAGTCTGCTCTTCGAGGAGCCCTTGAAAATATATTGGGCCGTACGCCCGATGCTCACCTTAAACCCAATGCGTTTAACGAAAAGGATACTATCATGAGCGAAGACCCTATCATGAGCGAAGACCAAAGAATTGAAGCCGCCACTGAGACCCACAAACCCGCACGCCCCATGAAGTTCTTTAAGGACATGGATGGCAACGGCTGGTTGTGTGACAAGGACATCGACCCGAAAAGCGATTTTGAAAAGCAGGGGTGCTGGAGATGTGAGGACATGGCCTTTCCCGCCGGCGGTCGTTGATCGAACAACACCGGATGGTCTCCAATGGACATCGACTGTCGGTGTCCATTGCAAGGATGAAACAGCAAATTTTAGGAGGAAATGAAAATGATCGGATTAGACAGATTGATGGAAAAACCTGGCGTAGTTGCGGCAGGACAATTCAGCAAAGAAGGAAAATTTGAAAGGACGGTGGGTGAATTTGGCGAAGAGATGAAGACGGAGGCTGCGAAATTTTGCGCCTCGGTGAATGAGACCGCATCCAAACATCCGACACGCTGGCCGAGACGACCGGCATGAAATGGAAAGGCCTGAATGGTTGGATGATTTGGGGTTGAGACTACGCCCTGTGCGTTTCGGGCAATACCGGCGTGTTCGTCGAAACGACGCGAGCCGATTTCAATCAGTTGATGGTGGATTTGTTTGGACCGCCCGCCGCGGGTCAACGAGTCACCATGTAGCACCCCATCCTTCGAGCACGATGGCGCAGGTGATTTTACGGAATGTGTAGATCAAGTTGCATTGAAAACTATCTGTCAAGGAGACTTTATGAATACGGTAGAAGAAAACAATTCGACAAATAATAACACCGAAATTCTGATTATCGGCGGTGGGCCCGTCGGAATACAGGCCGCCCGTCTCATCAAGCACTTCAGTTCCGACGCTGATGTGATGGTTGTTCGACCGGAACCGCACTCCATGGTTTATTGCGCCATTCCTTATGCCATTGAAGGGCTGTTCCCTTTATCCAAAACTTTCAAAAGCGATGATCTGATAACCGAAACAGGGGCAACGCTGATAAAACATAAGGTTGCCTCCGTCAATATGAAAGAGCATTCGGTTGTCTTGGACAACGGTCACGGCATCAAATTTAAAAAAATGCTGATTGCCACCGGCGCGATCCCATTTCTTCCTCCTGTTCCCGGAATCGGGTTGAAGAACATTTTCTCTATAAAAACCGGGAAAGATGCCCAGGACGTTATCACGGCGCTCAGTGGGGATGCCGAATGCGGTGCGGAAAGCCCTTCGGGAAAGCACACCGGCGCTCAAAAAGCGGTGGTGATCGGCGCGGGAGCCATCGGGCTGGAACAGGCATTGGCTTACCGGGCGCGCAATCTGGAAGTTCATCTGGTTGATATCATGAGCTATCCCCTGTCAATGATGCTTGATCCGGACATGAGCGATGAGGTCACGCAAGAGCTTGTCAAAGCCGGTGTTCATCTGCATCTCGGTAAGGGGCTAAAAGCGTTTCACGGCAAAACAGCAGTCTCAAGCGTCGAACTCGATAACGGGACAATCATCGACCTTGAGGAAGGCGCCGATTTCGCCATCGTCTCCGTCGGTATGCGACCGGATCTCTCGGTTTTTTCCGACAGTGGGATCAAGATTGAAAAGGACGGAATCGTTGTTGATAAACATATGAAAACCAGCATCGACGGCGTTTGGGCTGCCGGTGACTGCGTGCAATTTACCTCGGGTATTGATGGTGATGTGATTGGAGGGAAACTGGCGACAAACGCAGTGCCGATGGCAAAAATCGCGGCCCTCGACATGGTGGGAAAAGATGCGGAATACCCCGGTTTTTACAACGGCGCGATTACGATAGCCGGCGACATCCGCGTTGGAGGGACCGGATTCACCCAGACCCTTGCCGCCAAACGCGGCATAGATGTTTATTCAACCGTTGGAAGTTCAAAAACTCGTTTTCCGATGATGCCGGGGGCGGGCACGGTGAAGGTCAAATTGGTCTTTCGAAGAGACACAAACGTGATTATCGGGGGGCAGGTTGTCGGGACCGAGGCCATTGCTGAGCGAATCGACCTGATCACTTTGGCCATACAACAAAAACTCAACGCACACGATCTGTCCAAATTCAGTTATTCCTCGCAGCCCTGGCAGACTTTTTACCCCGCGAAAAACGCGATTGTCGAAGCGGCGGAAAAAGCAACGGGCTTGCTGTGAAAATCCGTAATGCGGACAGAGAGCACAAAAGGGAAATTGCGTAACGGTGATTGACCAGATGGTTGCCATAACAAAGCACGCGCTTGTCATTACCAGTTTCGTTTTCGCGATGATGTTGGTGATCGAATATGTAAACGTGCTTTCCGCGGGTGAATGGCAAAATCGTCTTGGAAAAAACCAGTGGGGGCAATATCTTCTTGCCGCCTTCTTGGGTGCTACCCCTGGTTGTCTGGGCGCATTCATCGTTGTCGCTCTGTATTCACACCGAGTCCTGTCTTTAGGGGCGGTTGTGGCAGCAATGGTCGCCACCAGCGGCGATGAAGCGTTTGTGATGCTGGCAATGATTCCCAGGGAAGCGATTGTACTGACAGGTATTCTTTTCACCGTCGGAATTCTCGCGGGAATCGGAACGGACCTGCTGATTCGACGGGAGAGAGACGATGCCGGAACGTGTCGTTTTCAAACACACGATCAGGATGTGTGCCATTGTTTTCCACGCGGTCAGATACTTGGGCAGTGGAGGAAACTAAGCATTGCACGGGGCACCCTATCCCTGACACTTCTACTGATAATATTCGCTCTTGCGGTCGGGGAGTTGGGGCCTCAGGCATGGAACTGGAAGCGTTTTACGCTGGTCGGCGTCGCCGGCGTTAGCCTGTTTATCGTTTCGACAGTACCGGAGCATTTCCTGGAAGAACATCTTTGGAAGCATGTCGTTAAGCAACATCTTTTAAAAATATTCTTCTGGACCTTTGGCGCACTTGTTGTGGTGAATCTGGTCATCGATAAATTTCAGTTGAATGACCTGATTGTCGAAAATCCATGGTCCGTGTTATCCGTCTCGGTTCTGGTGGGAACGATACCATCCTCCGGGCCGCATCTGATCTTTGTGACGCTGTTCCAAAAGGGCTTGATTCCCTTCAGCATCTTGCTCGCGAGTTCCATCGTACAGGACGGGCACGGCATGCTGCCGTTGCTTGGCTACTCAAGAAAAGACTTCATTATCGTCAAGGCCATCAACGTGGTGGTCGGCTTATTCATAGGTGGTCTTGTCTTGTCGATCATGCATTGAAAGGGAGAAAATTATGACGCTTGAGGAGGGGATCACCGCAGCGATTGAGTGTAAAAAAAGGGTTCGAGACGTTTACCTGGACGCTACGAAAAAGGCTAAACATCCCACTGGAAAACGAGTTTTAAGGATACTTTCCGAAGATGAGCAAAAGCAGATCGACTACTTGTTGGACAAGCTTGAGGAATGGGAGCAAGCCGGGAAAGTAACGGTTGATAAATCGAGAACAGCCATCCCGTCTTCAGAAAATATCGATAAATGCACTCAACAACTAATAAGTAATATGCCGCCTTGGGATGAAGGGTGCGAACTGAATATTTTGAGAAAAGCAATGGATGTGGATGAGGAGACTACTAAACTCCTTAGAAAATTAGCCGACGGTTTGGCCAATGAAGCCAGAGAGATGTTCACGCGCTTTTTGGAAATCGAAGAGGGGTATAAAAAAATACTCCAAGCGGAAATCGACTCAATTGGGCGAACCGGTTTTTGGTTCGACATCCAGGAATTCAATCTCGAATGAAATTTCATAGCGTGGGTAAGGTAAGAGTCAAACGCCTGGCGAAAGAGCGACAGCAGTTGGCAAAATAGAAAAACAGAAAGGACGTAACTAAAATGAAAATCAAATTGGATGAGAGCAAATGCACTGGATGCGGAGCCTGCGAAAAAGTCTGCCCCGTTGATGCGATCGCCATCAACGAGATTGCTCATATCGATCATGAACAGTGCATTCAGTGTGGCGCGTGCGTGGAGGAGTGCCCGGAACAGGCTCTTTCCATCGAAGAAGAGGAAAGAATATCCCCCCGCATCCAGAAACCAATGTCATATTCGGAAACAAGGGAAGCATACGGACACAAAGACAATCATCAAAGTGGTGGCCGCAAAGGCGGTTTCTGGGCATGGCTGAAATTAAGGTGAAAATCAAAGCCCATTTTTTGGCAGAAGGCATCGAAGGTTGTATCAGGTTGAACGGGGGGAACGATGCAACCCGAGGAGTGAGCGCGCGATAAATGATCGTATCTTGTTTGAGGGAATTTCGATTGTCTCATGCGGAGCTGTGCTCCCGGAGCTCAACTTTTTGAGAGACCAGGGCAGGCTGGATGCTGACAAGATTTTTTTACCGGCCCCGGGTTTCATGCCAAGCCTTCGAGCCTGAACCGGCAATTAGTCAACCAATTGGACAAAGCCAAGAAGGCCTCTGAAAAAGTTATCGTCCTGTTTGGAGGGCGCTGCTATCTGGATATGAACGACGCCTATCGAAGCGTTGAATCCATCATGAGGGAGGTTGGAGGAAACATCACTTAGGTCCAGGCAAACAATTGTGTTGATTTTCTTGTCGATTAGGGGCAAAGAGATATTGTCAGCGACGGGAGAAAAGTCTATTGGCTGACGCCCGGCTGGTTATTGTACTGGAAAAGGATATTCGAAGGATGGGGTGTGGGTTTGGCCAATGAGACCTTTCCGCAAAATGACGCCGCAATCTTGCTTGGTCCGTTCAATGTTTTTGAAGACGTGGCATTGAGCGATCCGGAGGAGTTTCTGGAGTTTTCTGATTTTATGCGGATTCCTATCGAGCCGGTGGACATTCATCTCGACAGGCTGAAGAATTTATTGGCGCAAACATTGAGGAGGCAATAAATCATGCATGTACAGGAGAATATTACGCTGGGTGGTGTGAAACTGAGCAATCGTTTTTTGCTGGCGCCTGTGAAAACAGCGTTGAACAGCCCTGGGGGCAAGGCGACGCAAGAGGTGAAAGCTTTCTGTCGGCGCATAGCCGAAGGCGGTGTCGCCCTGTTGATTCTCGATCTTTCGAATGAATAATTTGTCATCCTTTATGGAGTCATTTTTTTGATCGCAGCCAGAGAACCACGGGCTAACCCGTGGATGAGTTAACCTAGCTCCCTGGCCTTAAAGGTCATTTGGAGCAATAGAAAAAGGAGATGCAAATGAAAACGGATGCAGTGAAAACGGATGTCATTGTTGTTGGAGGCGGACCGGCGGGAATTATCACCGCACTGACAGCCAAAAGCATATATCCAGAAAAATCGGTTCGTCTGATCAAGGAGATCGGCGATGGCGTAATTCCTTGCTCGATACCATATATGATTCGAACAATGTCCGATCCCGCGGAAAATGTAGTGGGCAATCTTCCCCTTCAGAACGCAGGCGTCGACATCACCGAAGGCAAGGTAGTTTCTTTTGACACGGAGGCTCGAGAAGTCCGGCTGGAATCCGGAGAAGAGCTATTTTACGAGCGACTCGTGTTGGCGACAGGCGCCAAACCTATCGTCCCTCCCATTCCGGGTATCGATAAAGAGGGAGTGTTTCTTGTCAAAAAGAGCCTTTCCGCAGCAATCGCCTTGCGAGAGAAGGTTTTGAAAGCGAAAAGCGTGGTCATTCTGGGCGGAGGGTTTATTGGCGCCGAATTTGCCGATGAGTTGTCCCATATTGACGGTTTGGATGTCCACTTGGTCGAGGTACTGCCAAAACTGTTGCAGGCGGCCTTTGACGAGGAGTTCTGTGACGACGTGGGCGATGTCTTGGCAAAGGCAGGCGTTAATATTCATACGGGCAAGCGGCTGGATGCGATCAATGGAAAAGACCATGTGGAATCAGTCACCATTGGCGGCGGAGAAGAAATACCGGCGGATGTGGTCATCGTTGGCATAGGCGCGAAACCATCCAACGAATTGGCTAAAGAGGCCGGATTGAGAATCGAGAGTAACGGATCGATTTGGGTTGATTCGTATATGAGAACATCGATTAATGACGTTTTTGCGGTCGGAGATTGCGCCGTTAAGCGAGATTTCTTCACCAGGAAGAAAACGCCCATTATGCTCGCCTCCAACGCTACGACCGAGGCCAGGATCGCAGGAACCAACCTATACGGCATTCGTGTTTTACGCCAGATACACGGAACGATTTCAGCCTTTTCCACAAAAATAGGAGGTGTTTCTTTTGCTAGCGCCGGGATGACTTGCGGAGCCTGTGAAAGAGAAGGGTTTAGAATTGTTTCCGCGACCTCCCTTTCGCCCGATCGCCATCCCGGAACGCTTCCGGGAGCCAGCATGCTGAAGCTAAAGCTTGTTTTTGCGGACAGGACCGGCAACCTTTTGGGCGGGCAGATTTCAGGCGGCGATTCGGTCGGAGAACTGGTCAATGTTGTGGCGCTTGCCATTGAAAAAAATGTCAATGTACGCGAAATGGACATGATGCAAATAGCCACGCATCCGTTGCTCACTTCCGCACCCACGGTTCATCCCATTATTGATGTAGCCCATAAGGTGTTGGCGGAACTACGGACTAAATCAAATGAAATGAGCGCACCGAAAGGGTAAAAATTCGCCATATAAAATTGTAAGGAAATAGATCATGCCTGTACAGGGAAGTTTTAGCTTGGGCGGCGTGAAGCTGGGTAATCGCTTTGTGCTGGCACCTGTGAAAACAGCATTGAACAACCCTGGAGGCAAGGCGACGCAAGAGGCGGAAGCTTTCTATCGGCGTATAGCCGAGGGCGGCACTTCTCTGTTGATTCTCGAACCTTCGGCGATATCGCCGGAGGGGGTGGAGCATCCGAAGCAGCTTCGTATACACAAAGACGAGCATGTTCAGGAGTTGGAGAAGCTGATTCAGGCCATACATGAAGGCGGTGCGCTGGCCGCAGTACACCTGAACCATGCCGGCAGGGCGGCCAACCCCAAAGTTATTGGCGGTTCCCCTCTTGCGCCGTCGGTGATGATGTGCCCTACCACGGGCGCTGAGGCAATGGAGTTGTCTCACGATCAAATTGTGGGGATTATTGGCGATTTTGAAGCGGCAACTCGACGCGCCCTAAAAGCGGGCGCGGATTTCATTGAACTCCAATGCGGGCACGGCTATTTGATCAGCCAGTTTTTTTCATCTCGAACCAATAAGCGTAGCGACCCATGGGGCGATAACGGAAAATTCGTAGACGAAGTATTGGGTCGTGTCATGGAAGCAGCGGGATCAACGCCGGTGATTGCCCGAATTTCCGGCAAGGAATTTGTGGACGGAGGCTTGGATCCGGAAAACCAGGCAGGACTGTTCAAACTTTTTGAACGAAAAGGCGTCTCAGCCCTGCATGTAGGTTTCGGAAATTCCTGCGACAACCCGGCCTGGTATTTTGGGCATATGGCGCTTCCCGAAGAACCGCAGAACATGATTCTAAAGAAAATCCGCTCCATGATTTCCCTCCCGGTAATAGTAGCAGGGCGTATGGGATACCCGGAGCGAATTGAAAAAGTCATGGAAGAAGGTCTGGCGGATTGCATCGCTTTGGCGCGTCCGCTCATTGCTGACCCGGATTTTCCCAAGAAGATGATAAGCGGCCAAGGTGATTCTATTTTATTATGCGGCGCATGTCTTCAGACCTGCTTGAAAAATGTCAAGTCGGGCGCTCCTATTGCGTGCATGGCAAATCCCTGGGTTACTACGCCAACTCCACAACCAACAAAGAAACCAAAGCGCGTTATGGTCGTCGGATCCGGCCCCGCCGGCATTGCCGCCGCAGCTCACGCCTCCGAGCGAGGCCATGAGGTTTCCTTGTACGAGCAACGAGAATTTCTTGGCGGTCAATTTGCTTTGGCCGTTCGCCCCATCGGGAAAACCACGATGTCTCGGGTGCTCAAGGGGATGCTTGACAGGTTGGCTCGCTCCAAAGTCTCTGTGCATAAGGATTTAAAGGCGACGCCGGAACTGGTGGAAAAGGAAAATCCCGATGTATTGATTATGGCCACGGGTTCCAGGCAGAAAATTCCGGATATCGAGGGCATTGAGTCGCAATATTTGATGACCTCGTACGAATTTTTCGAAAAAACCAAAGAGATTCAGGGCGAAAAAGTGTTGGTGATTGGCGCCGGCATGGTGGGCATGGAAGTGGCGGAGATGCTCTTGTCCGAAGGAAAAGAAGTCGTCGCATGCAGGAGATCAGATGTCATCGGGGCGGATATGGACCCGATTTCCAAAAAGTTGATGATGAAAAGAGTCGCCGATAACCCGAAACTAACGCTTATGCCCACTACGAAGCTAATCGCCTTCACGCCGGAAGGAGTGCGGGCAATTCACAAGGAAAAGGATGTTTTGCTCGGCCCCTTTGGCACGACCATTATCTGTTCCGGGATGGAGTCCGAAAATTCCCTTGCCAAAGCGTTGCAGAATTTCAAAGGGGCAATACATGTCATTGGCGACGCGGCGGAACCCGCAAACATTGAGGCGGCCTATACGCAGGGAATTTCGATTGGCAACCGTATCTAAATCACTAGGTGGATAGAAAGCAACAGGCATGGAAAAAGAAAGGCGTAGCGATTCTCTTTCGATTCGACCAATCGGATATATTCAATCGCCTTATAAGGATTGGGCGCCTTATCAGCCTGTAGAACGAGAGGAGGAAATCGGTAATTTCCAGGTTCATGTGAACGAGGAATATTCCGAGGGCTTGAAAGACCTTGAGCATTTTGCGTATGTCATTTTGATATTCTACTGCGACAGGGCGGAAATGGGACCCGAACTCACGATAACACTCCCGTGGACTAAAAAAAAGGTAGGGCTTTTCGCCTCGCGCAGTCCCGAACGTCCGAACCCGATCGGAATTTCCATCGTGCGCATTCATAAGATCGAGGGAAACGTAATTTACACCTGGCCGATCGATGTCTTCGATGGAACGCCTCTCCTGGACATTAAGCCATATATCGCCACCCTGGATAGTAAAGCGGACGCCAACGATGGTTGGGTTGATGGTCTTGAGGGAAAGGAACATTTGCTTCAACATGTCAGGGGTATTCCGCATAATCATTCGGAAGGGCGCCATCCAGGGCATGAAAAAAAATAGATGGAAACAACTGAAGCAAAAGACGACGGAACTTGACGAGCGTTAAGGCTTTAACAATCAGAATTTATGAGTTTCCGGGACAGGAACGAGCTAGTTCCCGCCCCTTAAATGGCCCTTTTCGCGATCTCGTCGTCAATCTTCGGTTTTGATTGTGCGGCGTACTCAAGTACGTCTTAAGCACAAAACCTTGATTTCCTTGACCTCACAAAAATTTTCTCATTTTGGGTCGGGAAACTACGCCAGTCCCATCGCAGTTCTGGGATGGGAACGAGCTAACTTTCTCCGTGGCAAACCAGGCACTGGACCTTAGTAAATGTTGCGACGTACCGGATTCGTTTGGACAAAAGACAAAGACCAATGCCCGCCAACATCCTACAGTGGAAGGAAGTGAATTTACGATTGTTTGACTAAGCCCGTCAGGCCGCTCACGTTTTCTTGTGACGATAAGCTTGGCTAACCATTATATCAGTTTTTTTAATGCCAAGTGATAGCGTACAAAATAGGTCATTCTTGATTTTCAAAAGCTTCGGATAATGTATTATCCAAAAAGATCGAGATGACTCTTGAAAAATGAGTCTTGCTTGAAAATTTTGAATTATTGGTTTATAAGCAGAACGCCTTTGAGACGACAAATAGCTGTGGCAGCTTTTCGCGGGAGGATGGCATGTTTGAGCGAATGACAAGATCACTCTTTCTCGGCGTCGTATTAATCGGGCTTTTGGCCTTGTGGACATGCGCCGGATCGAGCGACGATGACGATGACGACGAGGATGTCGCGATGGAAGGCACCACGATTTACGGCGTCATCGAGTATGACGGCGCGGCCGTCGGCGATACCATTATCCTTGGAGCCGTGCATGAGTGGCCGCCCACCGGCCCGCCGGAATGGATAGGCGAAGTCGAGATGTCGGAATCCGGGTTTCCCATGACATGCGAATCTGAAATCGCCATATTCGGCACGCTGTACATGATGGCTTACCTCGACGTTGACCCGGGCGACGGCGCGATGATGAACCTGGAACTGGACCCGATGCATATCCCGGTCGCGACGATGGAGATTGTCGATGGCGAAGGAAATGAGATGAATTATGTCCTCGAAGACGACGCATGGACCGCGGACGATGACGATGCGGACGATGACGACGTCGATGACGATGCGGACGATGACGCCGATGATGACGCTGACGACGACACCGGAGATGAAACGGGTATCCAGGGAACAGTCACCTACAACGGCGCCGCGACGGGCGATTCCCTCGTATTTGGATTCTGGACGATCCAGCCGGTCGGTCCGCCAAGTTATTACGATTCCATTGACATTTCCGGGCAGGATTTTCCCCTTGATTACGAACTGGAGACGGATATTACGGGCGATTATAAAATCGTCGTTTATCTGGACGTCGATCCGAACGACGGCGACAGCATGAATTTTGACCTTGATCCCACCAACTGGGAGATGCTGAGTCTTCCGTTTACTTCGATTGAAGAAGGGGCGATGACGACGGTCGACTTTGAACTGGTCGATCCATAAAAAGCGCGCCAATTCGTAGAAGAAAACTATGACCATGCGAATGATGACTTGCTATAGAGCTTTGATGACGGGTGCGGTTGTCATCGCTTTTTGTTTGTTTGGCGCTTCGGCTTTTGCGCAGGAATCCGAAGACGAAGCGGTTGCGGAATCCGACGAGGATATTGATTCCGCCGTGCTAAAAGCCGAGGAAATCGTTGTGACCGGAACCCGCACCGAGCATCACATCAGTGACTCCCCGGTGCCCATCGAACTGATCACCAGCAAAGAAATCATTAGCTCCGGTTCCCGCGACGCCGGCGACGCGCTGGGAGGCGTGGCGGGGGTTTTCGTGGACGACTACGAAGCCTTCGGACGCGGTGGCCCCGGCTCGGGTATCAATCTGCACGGCCTGCCGACGGACCGCGTACTGGTTCTTGTCGACGGGCAACGGATTCCAAAAACAATGCGTGCCCCGGATCTGGAAATTATTCCCGCCAACATTATCGAGCGCATCGAGGTGGTCAAAGGACCCAACTCCGCGCTTTACGGCTCCGACGCCCTGGGCGGCGTGATCAATATCATCACACGCAGGCCGACGAAAAAACTGAGCCTCGAAGCCGAAGGCGGTTACGGTTCCTTCAACACGCGCAAGGGCAATGTGCTTCACTCCTGGACTCGGGGCCCTTTTGCTTATCTTGCGGCTTTCAATCGTGAAGAGTCCGACGGTTGGATCGACAATTATTCCAGCAAGGCGATCACGCGAATGGGAGTGGGTTTCGACGGCAGCACGCTGGTCAAAAATGACGAGTTGCATCCTTACGAACTGAGCGACCTTTTCGGCAAATTCATTCTTGATATCGGCGAAAGGACCTCCTGGCACGGCAACGCCCGCTATCATTGGGAATACAACGGCGCAAAAGACGCGGACGGTGGATATTACGACGACGACAAATCCCGCCTGGACACGCAGACGGGAGTGCGCGTTGACATGGGCGCCGCCGGTACTTTGACCGCCACGGCTTATTATTTTCGGCACACGCTGCGCTATCGCCAATATGAAAGCATTTATGTATGGGACCTTCTGCAGCCGACGGAATTTTATTCCATTTACAATGACAAGGGTAACGACACGCTGATGGACAACTACCGGGGCGAGCTTGTCCACAACATTCTTTTCGGTTCGTGGAATCTTTTGACGACGGGGATCGACGCGCGTTATGAAACGCTGGACTACGAAGCCTTTGAGCAATCCGACTTGACCGACGAGGATTCCGGCTTTGATGCCTACCAGACGGTGATGTCCGCGTTCATGCAGGATGAGATGGTTCTTTTCAACAACCGATGGAGCCTTGTCCCCGGTTGGCGTCTGGATCATCATCCGGAATGGGGGATGGTTTTCAACCCGAAATTTTCATCGCTGGTCAAGGCGGTCAAGTCCGATCCCTACTGCCTTTCCCTTCGCGCTTCCATCGGCAGGGCTTTCAAGGAACCGGCGCTATCTCAGTTATACCGCAAGGAATTCAGGCACACGGGCTATTACCTGACGGGCAATGAGGATCTGGCGCCGGAAAAAGCGGTCGGCTGGGATATGGAGATCGAACAGAATTTCTTTGACCGCGTAAATTTAAAACTGGGATATTTTCAGTACGAAATCGAAGACATGATTTGGACCGATGTGTTTGAGGAAAGTTACGTCAGCGGACTGCCTCTTCTCAGGTATGGAAATATCAAAAGAGCGCGAACCTACGGATATGAAAGCTCCGTCCATGCTTCTCCAATTCAATATGTCACCGTGCAGCTCCATCACACGTTCACCAAAACTTTCGATTTGGATGAAAACGAGTCCCTGGGGACGGTTTCAGAGCACCAGTCCGGGGCGCAGCTTTTCATCGACATCGAACCCTGGGGTCTCGGAGGCTTCGCCGCCGCCAACTACCAGAGCGAGCGGGATTTCATCGGCATGGGCGGATTGTGGTACACCGCCGATCCCCGTTGGACGACGAAGGCGCGCGTTTATAAAAAGCTGCTGGGCCATCTCGAACTTTACGGCGAATTCGCCAACCTGCTCGAAGACGATTGGGACCGGGAGGGCGACAGCGACAACGACATGCCGCCCTTCAGCGTCTTCGCCGGCCTCAAAGCCTGGTATTAACCAACAATCCGCAATGTTTTGAAAGTATAAATCAGGATTTTCATTTGGGGCGAGTCATGCTCACAACGACAGCGCTGCTTTTCTTATTGTCGTAGCGTTTTTCAATTGTCTCGACGCCTGCCTCGACACCACAAAATTGCAATCGAAAAAATCGACTTCATTGGACCATATATATCGGATTCAGCAGGTATATTAATGTCATCATTGAGTGAATGATGATGAGCAATCCAATCGTTCCGGCCACGGAGGTTTTTTCATTTCCTTTTAGTTGCTTAACGACAATTATCAAAACAGGAATAAACGCTATAGCCACGGATCTTAGCGAATGCATGAAATACTCATAAAATCCCCACTCAAACATATAATGAAGAAAATCGATGCGATTAAAAAATTGCAAACTTATCAAAATTATATAGAGTATCAACGAGGTCTTTCCGCTTTTTGAAAGGCTGCAATAGATTGAATGCGCTTCTCGTCGCCATATGGTCAGGCTGAAGCCCAAAAGCACAAGAAAGAGCAGGACAATACTCCAATGACTGTAAACCAGGAGCAGTTTTCTCGCTAAGATTTGGCGAAATAAGGGACTGCCATATAAGCTTTGGCCAAAGTCATATGCCCATTGTCCGTACCGAGTCATCTACATTCTCCCGTCGCCTTCCGGGAGCATAGTCGATGAACTATTATTATGGAACCTGTGCCCGCATTCGCGATCTGAAATTGGAATTATTGTCCAATTTGTTTCCAGGGTTTCAACATTCGACTTCGCTCATGGCAGGGTCCTTCGCAACGAACCATGCGCCCCTGGCGGGGCTTGTCACGACAAGAATGTCGTTCCTACAATCGCGGTTCCCTTCGACTGCGCTCAGGGCAGGGAAAACCGCTCCTACACGCTGACAATCATAGACCCCAGACCCCAGACCCTAAACCCTGAACCCTACACCCTGAACCCTGGACCCCAAGAGGAATCACCCACACAATCGCGGTTGAAAACCGCGCCATCTTTTAAAGGCTGAAAGACGATGAGTCCGCCCGGAGCGTAGGCGAAGGAACGGCGGCTGAGTCGGCTTTTGGCGATTTTTCTCACCCATAATCCTTCCGCACATTGACCGCTGTTCATTGATCATTGTTAATTGACCCTGAACCCTTGCCCCTTGCCGCTGCTACAGAATATACCGTGACAGATCCTGGTCCTTGACGATTTCACCCAGGTGCTCGCGAACGTATTCGACGGTGATCTCAACCTTTTTCTCTTTCATCTCAGGGGCCACGAAGGAGACTTCGTCCAGCAATCGTTCCATGACGGTGTGCAGTCGCCGTGCGCCGATGTTCTCGGTGTTTTTGTTCACCTCGTCGGCGATTTCCGCGATTTCCGCGATGGCCTCTTTTTCGAAATTCAGCTTGAGTCCTTCGGTTTCCATCAGCGCCAGGTATTGCTTGATGAGCGCGTTACGCGGCTCGGTCAATATGCGGACGAAATCCGCCGCCGTGAGGCTTTGGAGTTCCACGCGAATGGGAAAGCGTCCCTGAAGCTCCGGGATCAGGTCCGAGGGTTTGCTGACGTTGAAGGCGCCGGCGGCGATGAACAGAATGTGATCCGTGCTGATCATGCCATACTTCGTGGACACGTTGCTGCCCTCGATGATCGGCAGCAGGTCGCGCTGCACGCCCTCCCTGGACACATCGGGACCGCCGTGACCGTTCTCACCACCGGCGACTTTGTCGACCTCGTCCAGAAAAATGATCCCGCTTTGTTCCACGCGGTCCAGGGCGGTGTTGACCACCGTGTCCATGTCCACGAGCTTGCCCGCTTCCTCGGACTCCAAAATTTCCAGCGCTTCGGCGACGGTCACTTTCCGGCTTTTCGTCTTTTTCGGGAAGAAATTGCCGAACATGTCCTTGAGGTTGATCTCCATATCCTCCATGCCGCCACTAAAGACCTCCACCATCGGCGAGCCGGAGCGGTCGGGCACATTGATCTCCACTTCTGTCTCGTCGTATTTGCCGTCGCGCATCAGTTTGCGCATCTTCTCTCGCGTGCGCTTATAGCTTTCCATAAGCGTCTGTGGATCCTCCTCCACAACCACCACGCCGTCGCCTTCGACATGCAATTCCGTCGGTGGCGTCTCCTTTTTCACGGGAGGCGGCAGGAGCATGTCCAAAACTTTCTCTTCGGCAAAGTCGGCGGCTTTTTCACGGACGTATTCCATCTCTTCGGCCTTGGCCATGCTGATCGCCAGCTCTGCCAGGTCGCGGATCATTGATTCCACGTCGCGACCCACGTATCCGACTTCGGTGAACTTGCTGGCTTCAACTTTCAGGAAAGGCGCCCCGGACAGGCGCGCCAGACGGCGGGCGATCTCGGTTTTCCCGACTCCTGTAGGTCCTATCATAATAATATTTTTTGGGGCGATCTCGTCACGCAGTTCCTCGGGGACCTGCTGGCGCCGCCATCTGTTGCGCAGGGCAATGGCCACTGCTCGCTTCGCGTTGTGCTGGCCGACGATGTAGGTGTCGAGTTCCTTGACGATTTGTCGCGGCGTTAATTGCTCGTTCAATTTTACATCATCACCCGCGTCCACCGCGCTATCGGTTTTTACCGGCTTGTCATTTTCAGTTTTGCTGGCCATATCTTCGGATCCCTTTTGTTTTCGCTCTAGTTTTTCTTAAAAGACCACATCCGATTTAACGGATGCCATCAAGTGCCGGATTCGAGTTCATCGACGGTGATGTTATCGTTCGTGTAAATGCAAATTTCGCCGGCTGTTTTCATGGCTTCGGTCACAATATCGGATGCCTTCATATCCGTATGACGTAACAGCGCCCGCGCGGCGGCCAGGGCGTAGGAGCCGCCGGACCCGATGGCCGCAACGCCGTCGTCGGGTTCGATCACCTCGCCGCTGCCGGAAATAACGAAGGTTTTTTCGCCGTCCGCCGCAATCAGCAAGGCATTGAGCTGACGCAGAAATTTGTCTTTGCGCCAATCCTTGGCCAGTTCGACCGCAGCGCGCGTGAGGTTGCCCGAATACTCTTCGAGCTTGTTTTCGAGTTTTTCAAAGAGGTTGAAGGCGTCGGCGACGGCACCCGCAAAGCCGACCAGAACACGGTTCTTATATAGCCGCCTGATCTTTTTAGCGCCGTGCTTCATGACGGTGTCGCCGATGGTCACCTGCCCGTCGCCGGCCATGGCGATGGAGGGGCCACGGCGAACGGCGACAATCGTCGTTGCGTGCATGGCATGGTCAGTTGTGCTGTTCATCGTATTATTTAACCCTTCCATAATGATTTTTCGCTACGGTCCCGTTTTCTGAGTCCCTCGGCCTGATCCCGAATCGATCACCCGCTCTTTTTCCCGTGCGGATGCGCTTTCTCATATATTTCCCGAATATGCTCCACGGACAGATGAGTGTAAATCTGCGTTGTGGACAATCGGGCATGACCCAGCATTTCCTGTATCTCACGCAAATTCGCCCCGCGCTCAAGCATGTGCGTGGCGAAGCAGTGACGAAAGGTATGCGGCGTAACATGGCGGCCCGAGCCGGAGGCCAGGCCGTATTTCCGGGCGATGTGCCCCGCCGATTCGCGGCTGAGTCTTTTGCCGCCGCGTGTCAGAAAAAAAGGGCCCTTTCCGGCACCGCCGAAATGCCTTTGCCGCAAGGCGGCGGTTTGCTCAACATAGATTTTCATGGCCTGCTTTGCTGCCTCGCCGATCATCACCAGGCGCTCTTTTCGCCGCTTGCCCAAAACCCTGAGCGTTCCGAGTTCCCTGTCCATATCGCCAAGGTCCGCGCCCACGATTTCACTGACGCGCGCGCCGGTGCTGTAGAGCATTTCGAGTAGCGCCAAATCCCTGTGAGCTAGTTCGCCGTCCAATCGACTGTTTAACACATTTTGCGTGTCCAAAACGGTCATAACCTCTGGAAGCAGCTCTTTCTTTTTCGATTGCGCGACCAATCTTGCGGGATTTTGAAGAATTTGGCCGGACTTCCTCAAATAGCTGTAAAAGCTTCGAATGGCGGATAATTTTCTGCGAAGCGTGCTTTTTGAATCCTTTTCTGAACGAAAAGCAATAAAAGCCCTCACGCATAAGCGGTCAGCTTCCGTCAAGTCGGGATAATCATTTTTGACAGGCACAAGATTTTCGCCCAGTAAATAATTGGAATATTGGGTCAAATCGACACGATACGCGTCCCGGGTCGTTGTCGGGGCGTCCTTTTCCAGTCGCATTTCCTCTAAAAACTGCTCGATAAGGGGGGAGGCTCGCTTCAAAACAATCTCCCATATTCGATGCAAAATCTAATCACGGCCAACGCCATTGTCAAACAGCGGGATTATTCATTAGGTTATCAAAGCACTTGAAAAAAAGCTTTCCACTTTAGTGATTCGAGTGAGGATCCAGACAAAAAAAGCCGAGCCAATAAAGGCCCGGCTTTTTGTAAAAAACTCGCTTGATGTCTCACCCTAGTCCGATGCAGGGATTAAGAGACATAATCAATTGGTCGCAATAATTAAACTGCTCATATGCCAATGCCATACAATCGTTGAAGCATCCGTTGTCGCAAAAACATGAGCATAGGCTTTCGACTCCCAACTGATCGAGGTTGTCAGGATTCATTTCCTCCGGACATTCATTGAGGATAATATTGAAAAAATCCGTGGTGCATACCCGTTCAATGCATTCCGCACCTTCAAGCGGTTCATCAAACGGATCACCCCAGGGGCATGTGAATTCCGGGTCATGGCAGCCCTCGATATCATCGTCGGAATCGTCGTCGGAATCGTCGTCGGCATCGTCGTCGGCATCGTCGTCAGTGTCGTCGTCAGTGTCGTCGTCAGTGTCGTCATTGGCGTCATCATCGAAATCGTCATCATCGTCTACGTCGTCATCGTAATAAGGAACGCCCCTTGTGTCATCGTCGTCATCATCGCCGCAAGCAATTATTATGGCGAATCCCAAAAAAACAAAAAGAAGGATGCTCAAGAATAGCAACCCAAAGGAACGAGTCATGATAACCTCCACCGTCTTAGCATTCGCAGCAGGCCCGTGCCCGCATGCGTTTCATTCAATGACATTATACAATTTCTGGGCGGATAAACAATAGAATCAACCGGATGAAGCAGGCTCATTTTTCGCGGCTTTCTCGATGGCTTTTATCAACATGTCTTTCGTAATGACTTCGGGCAGCACAACCGGGTTGCCTGTCCGCCCCGGCGCAATGATAACGTAAAGCGGCACGCCGGCTTTTCCTCTTTTCTTGAGATACTCGGCAATTTCCTTGTCCCGGTTTGTCCAATCGCCTTTTAGCGCAACGATATTCAACTTTTCCAGTGTCTGGCGAACCTCGTCTGTTTCAATCACGGCTTTTTCATTCACTTTGCATGTCCAGCACCAGGCGGCGGTAAAATCTATAAAAACCGTCCGACCGGCGGCAGACAATTCCTCAAGGCGTTTTTCGGAAAACCGCTCCCAGGGAATGCCGCCTTTATGCCGAATGACTCCGGCCTGCGCGACGGGGTCGAAGCGCAATAAGAAAACGCCGCCTCCCAGCATCAACATCAAAGCGCTCAAGGCGGCGATAACCCGCATCCGACCGACGACCATGATGTTGCCGAAACGTCCGTATATCCACGCCGCAAGGCCCAAAACCGTCAGATAGACGATCATGCGCGTCAATCCTGCTGCGCCGACCTGCTTGCCGAGCACGTCCAGGAGCCATGCAACGGTAGCCATCAGGAGAAAGCCCATGAGCGACTTGAAAACGACCATCCAGTTGCCGGGTTTCGGCATGAAGCGCGTCCAGGCCGGAACAAAAGCGAGAATCAGAAAAGGGAAAGCCAGTCCCAGTCCAACAAAAAAGAAGATAACGAAGGTTGTGAATATGGGTTGCGTGAAGGCAAAACCCAACGCCGCGCCCAGAAAAGGCGCCGTGCAAGGCGTCGCCAACAGCGTGGCGAATATTCCGCTGGCGAACGAGGATCCCAATCCCGCGCCGCTTCCTGCTCCCGCTATGGTTTGACTCGTGGGGACGATGATTTCAAACACTCCCAGCAGGGACAAGCCGAAAACGAACACGATGGCGGCGAGAATCGAAACGAAAAGAGGCGACTGAAACTGGAAACCCCAGCCGACGGCTTCGCCGCCGCTTTTGAAAACGGCGATCACAACAGCCAGGGCGAGGAAACTGGCAAGAATGCCAGCCGTGTACGACAGTCCATGAGCGCGGATGCCGCGCCGGTCCATGTCCGCCTGCTTGATGAGCGACATCACCTTGATGGATACCACCGGCAGCACGCAGGGCATGATGTTCAGAATGATTCCGCCGATGAAGCCGAGAAGAATCATCCATAACAGGCTGGCGTTTTGCGCGGGGGATTGCGCGCCGAGGGACTGCGAGGAGCTTGCGGTCGCATCCGCGATTGCCGGCAAGGCGATTTTTTTCGTGATCGTTCCGGCTGGCGCGCGGGGGAAGTCGATGTCGTAATGAAAGCGAATCGTCTCTTCGGATCCTTCACTGATCAGTCGGAGTTGAAAGACGCCCCCTATTTTTTCAGCTGGCGCTTCGCCGGGCCAGGTCTCGCCTTTGACGCGAACGACGATTTCCTCCGCCGACACGCTGCCGGGCGCGGGAAAGCTCATGCTTTTGATGTCATAATTTTCATGCGCGACGGGAATGAAGGCTGGAAAATGTTTGTCGGAAAGAGGCGCCAGCTTCTTTTGAGGCGGCACCTTGACGACGAACAGGGCTTCAAAAGGCGAATCCGGCGTATAGGCCGAAGAATCCAGCAGTCCGGAAACCGACAAGCCATCAACAGCATCCACATCAACTGGCACATTCGACGCGCAGGTTTCAAAGAGGTTGTAATCCGTTCCTTCGCTGCACTGCTCGGCGACCGGTAGCGTCGCCGTCAAGGTCGCTTCGCCCGGGACGCACTTGTTTTTGCAGGCGAGCCAACTGACTTTGGCCTTGAGCGTGATCGACCCGTCTTTCAGCGTCTCCGGCAGGGCGAGGTCGGCGTGCAGCATCACCTGATTTTCATATCCATAGCCCGCCAGCGGCGTGCCGGCGCCGAAATAACGAGGGGCCGGATATTTCGTATCGGAGAAATTAAAGCCTTCCGGACCGCTGAACACGACCTTCGTTGGAATGCCCGCGTCGCCAGGATTGGTCCAATAAATGTGCCAATCTTTTTCGATGTTCATGCAAACGCCGGCGCGCAGATGGCCGCCTGGAACAACGGCGTCCATATCGATGATAAGCCGCAGTTGAAGCTGCTCGGAGGGATTGCCTGAAACGACTTTGGCCAACGCCGGCGCCGCTGCCAGCAACAGGATTATTGAAAGGATTGCGGCGAGTTTGGTTTTCATGCGTCTCCCAAAGCTAAGGCAGGAAGTATGAAAAGCGTTGTGAAGAGCTTTCTGCAATGTTGGCAAAGGCAATAATGGCAGTAGATTGCTCCTGGCCGACTCCTCCTTCATCTTTTCGCCTTCATCCTTCCTTCTCAAGGTACCACAACGATCACATGAGCGTCGCCATGATCGCCTTTTGGATGTGCAGACGGTTTTCGGCCTCGTCCCAGACCGCGCTGGCCTCGGATTCAAAAATTTCCTCACTGACCTCTTCGCCCCGGTGCGCGGGTAGGCAGTGAAGGAACATGGCGTCGGGCGCCGCGTGTTTCATCAAATCTGAATTTACCTGAAAAGTGCGAAATACTTCCAGGCGCTCGGCGGCCTGGTCTTCCTGGCCCATGCTGGCGAAAACGTCGGTGGTGACCACGTCGGCGCCGCGAGCGGCCTCAATGGGATCCCGAGTCAGGGTAATGCCGCCAGGGTTCTTCTTGTCGGCCTCTTCGAGGATGGAAGGATCCGGGTCATATCCTTGCGGGCAGGCCAGTCGCAGCGAGAATCCGAGCTTGGCTGAGGCATTGAGCCAGGAGTTGGCCATGTTGTTGCCGTCGCCGATCCAGGCGACGGAGCGTTTTTGAATATCGCCCTTGCGCTCAATGATCGTCATGATGTCGGCCATAATTTGGCAGGGATGGAGCCGGTCCGTCAGTCCGTTGATGACCGGGACATCGCTGTAGCGTGCAAATTCCTCGACCATGCTCTGTGCAAAAGTTCGAATCATAATGCCATGTACGTAGCGGGACATGACGCGGGCTGTGTCCCTGACGGGCTCTCCCCGTCCCATTTGGGAATGCTGGGGGGCAATGAAAATGGCCTGGCCTCCGAGCTGAAAAATGCCGACCTCGAAGCTCATTCGAGTACGCGTGCTGGCCTTTTCAAAAATCATGGCCAGGCTCTTGCCCTCAAGAAGGCGATGGTGTTTCCCCACCTTTTGCTCAGCCTTGAGCGATGCGCCCAGCCTGAGAAGTCCTTGAATATCTTTGGTGTCCCAGTCGGCAATACTGAGAAAATGTCTCGTTCGATCCATGGTCTTGCTCATAATCCGATCCTTTAGCAATACAGTGAAACCGCAGATGCGTTTAACGGCGACCGGGGCGCTTCCCGGACTTTGAAACGCGCTTTTTGTGGGCGGGCGCGGGCTTCCCCCTATCTTTTGTGGACATGATCTCGCTACGTCGCGTCTTCATCCAGCCTTCCCGCAATGTGGTGTCGCCGCGCGTGACGTAGAGGCTGTCATCGGGAATATCGCGCGTCACCGTCGAGCCGGAGGCCACGTGAGCCCGATCTCCAATGTCCAGCGGCGCAATCAGTTGCGAATCGCTTCCAACGTAAACGCGCCGACCGACTTTTGATCGATTGATTTGCGACCCGTCGAAGTTGCAGGTGATCACTCCGGCTCCCACGATCGTCTCGGCGCCGATGTCGGCGTCTCCCAGGTAGCACAGACGCCTGATCTTGCTTCTCTCGCCGACCTTGGTTTCGTATAGCTCAACGAATGTTTCGACCGATGCGTCTTTTTGAATGTGAGAGCGGGAGCGAAGTCTGGCGAAGGGGCCGATGATGGTCCCCGCCTCTAATCTGGAGTCCTCCACGATGCTGTAGGCTTTGAGTTCCACCTTGTCGTCGATGATGGATCGGGCAATCTGGGAGCCGGACTTGATGACGCATTCGTCGCCGATTCGTGAGCCTTCGCGTATGGCGACATTCGGATAGAGTACCGTATCGCGGCCTATCGACACGTCGATTTCCACGTACGTCGAACGCGGATCCATGACGGTGACGCCGCCGTCCATAAGAACATCGAGTATGCTCATGCGAAGAATCTCATCGGCTTGCGCGAGGTCGGAGCGTGTGTTGATTCCCATCACTTCGGCTGGATTCATCGCTTCGAAAACGCCGCATTTCTCGTCGCCGCCTGCCGCCATGGCGATGATGTCCGTCAAATAGTATTCGCCCTGGTCGTTGTCGCGACCCAGTTTGGCCAGGAGTTTGAACAAAAGCTTTGATTTGACCACGTAGATTCCGGCGTTGACCTCGTCAATGAGCTTTTGCTCATGAGTGGCGTCTCTTTCCTCGACAACTCCCAAAAGTTCGCCCTTGTCCCCTTGCAAAATCCGCCCGTAGCCGGCGGGGGCGTCCGCCCTGAAAGTCATGACCGTCAAATCATGGCGCTTGCGGCGATGCGCGCTGATGAAATCCTTCATGGTCCGCGTGGACAGAAGCGGCACATCGCCGGATAAAATGAGGACGTCGCCGTTAAAGCCGGACAAATTTTTCCTGGCGGACATCACCGCGTGCCCGGTGCCGAGCTGCTCCTTTTGCTCGGCGAATGTCACATTCTCTTTTCCCATGCAGCTATAGACAGTATTTTTGACTTCCGACGCCTGACGCTCGACGACCATGACAAGCTTTTCGGGCTTGAGCGGGGTCGTTCTGGCCACGACGTGGCAGATGAGTGGCCAGCCGCAGATGGAGTGCAGCACCTTGGCCATGTTGCTTTTCATCCTCGTTCCCTGGCCCGCGGCCATCACGATCACCGCAAGATTTTTCATCTTCTCCCCAATGCGTTTTATTTTGATGAGTGAGCTTGGCCAAGTGTCTCCGCAGCCCTTTTCACAAAGCCGGACAAGCCCAGTTGCATAACAATCTGCCGCATCGGAATGACCCGATGCAACTCTTCCAGTGTGGTGATCCCCATCTCCGTTTTCCTCAAACCATCGACCACAAGCGGAGTCATTCCCTTTTCCAGGGCGTTTTCGAGAATGTCATCCAAAGACCTTGCGTCGTAAATCATTTTCTGCGTTTGGTGATCAATAACAAAAAGTTCGAAAAGCCCGATTCTCCCTCGATAACCTGTGTGGTTGCAGTAATCGCATCCCTTCCCGTGAATGAATTTGTCCATATTAAGGTGTTTTTTGAAAGGGCTGAGGGAATTTTCGCTAGGAACATATTCCTCCCGGCAGTTTTCGCATACGCGCCTGACGAGCCGCTGGGATAATACACCCAAAAGTGAAGAGCCGATCAGGTCGTAATCCAATCCAAGGACATTGAGTCGCGAGATAGTGCTGACGGAATCGTTGGTGTGCAAGGTGGACAATACCAGGTGCCCGGTCTGCGCGGCCTTGACGGCGACATCTGCGGTCGGCTCATCGCGTATCTCTCCGATCAGAAGAATATCGGGATCGTGCCGCAGAAAAGCCCTGGCCATATCGGAAAAGCCGAATTTATTCGTGACCTGCTTTTGGCTGACGCCCTCGATGTTGTACTCGATAGGATCTTCGGCGGACAGAATCTTGTTGTGCGGTGTATTGATTTCCTTCAGCGAGGCGTAGAGCGTTGTCGTTTTTCCCGATCCCGTTGGGCCGGTGACGAGAATCATTCCTTGCGGATTGTGGATCATCTTGCGAAATATTATCAGGTCGTCGCTGGTGAATCCTAAAAGCTCCAGATTTATAGGAGCCATGGATTTGTCCAGAACGCGCAGAACGACTTCTTCCCCGTACGGGCCGGGGAGAATGGAAATACGGAAGGGAACATCGTAGTCACGGCGTCCGCGCAAGGTTCTGATTAGAATGCGTCCGTCCTGCGGTCCGCGATGTTCGGATATGTCCAGGCTGGACATCACCTTCAGGCGATTAACGACTTCATTGACGTTGTCTTTGTTTATGCCGGTTTCCGTTTCATACAAAAGTCCATCAAGCTTGATACGAATCGTTACTGCTCGGCGCTCATTTTCGATATGGATGTCCGTTGCGCCGCGACGTACGGAATCGAGGAGAAGCGTATTGACCAGGTCCACGGCGGAGGTCGTCTTTTTCGTCCGCGTTGAAGTTCGGCTTTTTTTGGAAACTTCCGAATTTGGCGAATGGGCCTTGTCCGAAGACGATTCGTCTGACAGTTGGATTTCCGGCTGCTTTTTCCCCTGGGGCTCCGGGGACTTTTCGTAACGCGAAACCGAATCCTGGGGCTCGGCCATGGTGGCGGGGGCGATGCCGAAGGCGTGGTTGAGCGCTTTGGTCAGATCTTCCGTGGACAGTTTGACCGTAATAATTTTTCGGGGGCTGAACTTCCGCTGAATTGTATCGAGGTTGTCAACGTTTTTCGGGTCCGCCATTCCCACGTGAATGGGGTCGTCTGAGGTCTCGCTCACGACGTCGAGGATAATCGAAGCAGTGGAATAGCAAAAGAGTTGCGGCATCATCCTGGCGCTGTCAGGGTCTATTATATGGTCGCCGATTTTCAGAACTTCAATGTCCATTTCGTCACTTTCTGTCGATTTCGCCATATTTTTATTGTCCATCGCGAAGCACCGCTTGCGGGTTGTCTCTTAAAAGCATCGACGCAACCTTTTCTCCCCAGGTCATTTTTAATTCTTTTACACCGGCCATGTAGATCGGCGCAAGCCAGGAGGCGCCATGCACATCGCCGGCGGCGCAAAAAGCGAGTTCTTTATCGAGGACAAAGCGGACCGTCTTGGCGACTGAAGTTCCGTACATTCCAACAAGGCTCCCCAGATTGACTTGAAGCAGGAATCCCATTTCACGGAGTTTAAAAGCTTTGGCGGGTTTTTCGGCGATTTCTCGATAGCGTTCGACGTGAGCGAGAATGGGAATATAACCTTTGAGGCGTATCCTAAAGGCGACCTCAGGCAGAAAGTTCGGAATCTGCATCAGAGGCATTTCCACCAATAGATATCGCCCGTTCGCCAGCGTCTCGACGCCGGTGTCCAGCTTTGGAAGAAAGGTTTCGTCCAGATAATATTCCGCGCCATTGTGAAGACGGATATCGATCCCGGCTTCATCAAGAAGAAGCTCCAGTTGCCCTATCTTCTCTGCGGCTTTTTCCCGGGATGCGTCGTAAACACCCGACATGAGGTGGCGTGTCATGACCAGATCGCCAAACCCCGCTTTTTTTGCAAAAGAAAAACATTCCAGGGCTTCAGCGGTGCTTTTGACGCCGTCATCAACGCCGGGTAGCAAATGGGAATGAATATCGATGTATCCGCTCATTGTTCTTTAACGACCTCGGAGGCTTTTGCAATCTGGTCACTAGATTCCGCGAAAAGCATACGCGACGCAACATAAAAGAGGCAAATCTGGGAAAAAGCCGTTAAGGCGGCCAGTTGGTGAAGTCTTCCGTTGATCAGAGCGGACAGGACTTCGATGTGAGCAAAAAATCCCGGCAGAGGCGGCGCGGCGCCGATAATCAACCATGCGAAGGCGCATAGGCCTCTCGAAAAAGCTGCGTTGTTGTTTTTGAATAGGAACAAGGCGGCAAATGCTGGGATGCCAAACAAGCCATGGAGTCGCTCGGCGGCCAAAGCGTGTCCCGGCTCACGCAATACAACCGCTCCCAGCGCGACCCACTGAAAAAGCCAGACGAAAAATACGGCCACCAGAGTTCTGTCCGAATCCTTGAGCCCGACAGCGATAAGAGAGCTCAGGATCAGCCCGGCAGCGACCGCCGAATAGATAAAGGGCGTCCAAGTGACTCTCGTTTCGAATCCATCGCCAACAGCCCAAGCCATAAACAGTCGGGCGCAAAGGCTCAGGGCGATGAACGTAAAGAAGGGGAAGTATTTGCTCATGGCGCCTTGTCCAGGAGCATCGGGGGCTTTTTATTCGCACCGGAGTCCGTGGGGTCTTCCACCGCACGCACCGGCTCCTCAATAACTCTCGCCATGGTGCGCCGGTGGCGAAGTTCTTCGCACAACCGATCCACGGAAGGGCTAATCCGGGAAAGGACCACGCCCGGAAAAACACCGAGGGCGACAATGATAATCAATATGGCGACCATTGGGGCGGATTCTTCGAAGCGCAGTCGCGGCGTCTGCACTGTGGTTGCGGTCGCCTTTTGGCCAAAGGCGCGCCACGGCAGCGTCAGAAGAGATCCGGAAATTGTCGCCATGCCCAATGCCGCCGTCGCAGCCATGACCGGATGCGATCTGAAGGAGCCGCCAAGGGTTAGGATATTGCCAACGAAGCCGGTCGTGCCGGGCAATCCGATAATGCCCAGAATGGCGATAAAGGCCATTGTCGCCAGGCGCGGCATTTTTAGGGCAATGATTTCCGGCGGGGGATTTCCTCTTTTGTCCAGGGCGACAAGCATCATGCACACCGAGGCAAATGCCAGCCCCTGTGTGCTGAGAATAAACACGGCGCCGGCCACGGCGGGGCGCGTTGCGCTCACCACGCCCACAATGGCCAGACTGGCGACCACCGCTCGGGCGCGGGTCAGAATCTGCGCCGGTGAACGGCGAAAAAAAGCGATCAGGCCCATATGCGTAAGGCCCAGGGCGGCCATAGCGCCAACCAGTGTCCAGAAGACGGGGGAAACGGCTGGAAACATCGGCATGGCGAAGCGAATAAATCCATATATTGCAACCAAGGAGACCAAGGCGAACAAGGTGGTCGCCGAGGCGGGATCGGATTCATCGCTGATTTCCATGAACCATCCGTGCATCGGAACCAGCGGAACTCGAGACCCAAGCGTCACGCAATACGCCGACGCCAACAGCAATTGAATTTCCGGCGAAAATTCCAAGGTCGCCTCGATCAAGTCCGCCGGCAGAAAACCCGGTCCACCGGCCTTCCAATGAATCGCAAGTACAGCCAGCAGCATGGGAGCGCCGGTTACGGCTTGCATAATAAATGCCCGACGCACGGCGCCAAAAAGTCTTCGCCCTTTCAGGGCGATGGAAAACAGGTTCAGCGACAGCGCGCTTTCCATAAAAATGATGAAAAGCAACAGGTCTTTGGCAAATAAAGCCCCGAGGGAGCACGATAAGGCCCCCAGCAGCAAAAGCATTGATGACAAGGGGCCGGCGGTGCTCACGAAAAACGCCATCGTCGTTAAAACAACCGCTGAAAGGGCCGGCAGCAGGTTGATGCCGTCGGCCGCGGGGGCGTAGATCATCGCCCATTGTCCGCTAATGAGAAGGGGCTCCTCAATGATCCAAAGAGACTTGGGATCATCGAATTTCGGTTGATAACTAAAGCATTGCCATAAGATGATGCCTGTCAGAACCATCAGAAAGACGCGGGCGACCCAAAATCCCGTCGCCGGTCGAATCCGGGAAAGAGCCGCTGCGGCCACTCCCGCCGTCAATGGCAAAATTGTGATAATACTTAACCAACGCACAATATCATCCTCGTTAGCGTCCGACCTTGAAATAAACACTCATTGCAATCATGACGCCGACTGCCGCGATGCCCATCCAGCCTCGTGCGGTCGTGGTCCAGGTTGCCATCAGTTTGCCGATGTATAACGGAATTTTAATGATCTCGTGCGCGCCTGACCGGAAGACCCTTTGGTCGAGATATTGATCGAAAAAGGACGCGACGCCGGCGTGCACAGATTTTGAAAGCGACGGAAGTCTCCACCGAGTTTTTTTCGGATCAAAAACGGAGTACGCGATATTGGCGATGCACCATCCTCCCAGGGCGATGACGCAGACGGCAAATATCCAGACGGGAATCAATCCAACCAGATCGCTAAGCCGATAACTCAGATATATGGTTGCCGAAAAGGGGCAGATGGCGTTGAGAAGTCCAGGACCGGTTCTCAAACCGACGCCCAAAAGAAGGAGGACGGCGCCGAACATGGCCTCGTTTATCGACGGCGGCCGCGCAACCGCCAGGGCGGCGATTCGTTCGTATTGAAGAGTTCCCAAAGCGCCGAAAATACAAAACAAACCCAACAGGGCAAAGGCGTTGCCGAATCCATGCGTCAGCAGAATGCGCGCCGACCGATGGCCGATTTCGGATTCATCGCCTGAGCGCATGGCCGCGATGGCGACCAGGGGAGCGATAGCCGCCAGCGCGGCGAAAACCGGGATGAGATTGTCGGCGAGGATGAACAAAAGGCAGGCGGCCAGAATCACGCTGGACGCGCCGCGAATTTTCGGATCCCGACCGGCCATAGTATTTCGAATCTGAAGCAGCAGCGTGCCAATAATGACAATGCCGCATAAAATTCCGGCTTCGGTGTCCATGCGAAGAGTAATTCCGGCCGTTAAAGGCTCCACGCTGAACCAGTTTCCCCAATCGACAAAAAGCTGCATGGCGCCCAGGGGAAGATGGAATCGACGATAAACGATAAGCGCCATGACCGCGAAGGCGGCGATGTCGGAAAACAGGGCCGCATGCCGCAAAATCCGGTTCCGAACCCTGTCTCTTTTTCCCGTCAGAGCCGAAAGAAATCCGCCGACAAGCGGCACAATGCAAAGGAGAATCATGAGAATGTCAAAATCAAGGCTCTGGACGATGATTCGCATGGCTACCCGATGAAGCGACCCTTAAAACGGGGTCGGTCGTGTGAGCACAACTCCCGCCATTGTTCGCAAATGACAAAACGCCGCCCGGGCGACTTTCACGATCAACCTCGGCGGCGATAAATTTATCGTTAAATGGAAAATATGGCTACTTCGGAGATACCAGAAGCGTAACCATGCCGCGATCAAATTTTACGGCTTTGACACGAACATTTACGCCCTGATCGGTTGCAAAATCCCCCAGATTCAGGGGCCGAAGCTTCGCGGCGGCGTCAACCAGACGGCGCGTATGCCGAATGCTGAAATATACATTGCCGAAATCCGTGGAAACGGAATATCGCTCAAGAATAGTGCCAATGAGTACATCGACTTCCTGGCTTTGTTCGGCAACGGCTGTCGAGGCAAACGCCACGCCCAATGCCAGAACCACAACCAACGTTAAAGCTACTGTACGCATCTCGCCTCCCCGGCCCGAATCGGCCAATCGAGTTTTTTCCTTAATCCACTAAAAGTTTGTATCATTTGATTCCAATGACCGTCAAGTTGCGAAAAATAAAAAACCCTATTCCCAAACGGCCATCGAAGAGCCCTAAAACTTTCGTTACCATTCACTGACTTTTGCGTGAGCGCGTCCTTGAATGGGATGGCTGTCTGTGATAATTTCTACGCCGGGTTATTTAGGCGGCGATTTTATGACATTTACCTCCCTTCCTTTTATCATTCTTATCGCCGTCAGCCTGTCGGGGTACTGGCTGCTGCGACCGTATCGAACGGCGCGCACGCTGGCGCTGGTGCTGGCCAGCTATGTTTTCTACGCTGCGGCCAATCCCTGGTACTTGATCCTGCTTTTTTTCATTTCGTGCGTGGATTACCTGCTGGGAACAAAAATCAGCGCGGCCAGGACTCCTCGCAGCCGAAAACTCTTTTTGGCTTTGAGCATTGTGTCGAGCCTGACGGCCCTTGTAATCTTCAAATACATCAACTTTCTCGTGAACATCCCGGCGGACATCGCGGCGCAGTTCGGCGCCGAGTGGTCGCGCTTTGACCTGAACGTTCCTTTCCCCCTGGGCATATCCTTCTACGTCTTTCAAACCATCAGCTACGTGGTGGATGTTTATCGAAAAAAGATGCCGCCCTGCGACCGTTTCATTGATTACCTGCTCTACATCTCCTTTTTCCCGCGCATCGTCGCGGGACCGATCATCCCGGCGGGGCAATTCTTTCCGCAGCTCGCCGAGAAACCGGTTCTGACGCGGGAGAAATTCGGCATGGCGCTTTTTCGGATCGTCCTGGGACTGGTGAAAAAACTGGTCATCGCCGAATACATCAAACTCAACCTGGTGGATCGCGCCTTCGACCTGCCGATGTTTTTCTCCGCCACCGAGATGTTTGTAGCCTGCTGGGCCTCTGTCCTGCAGTTGTACTGCGACTTTTCCGGCTACATGGACATCATCATCGGATTGGCGATGCTCTATGGCCTTTCGCTGCCCGAAAACTTCATCTTCCCCTTAAAATCGCGCAACGTCCGAGCCCTTTTCCGAAAATGGCACATCACCCTTTCCGCCTGGCTGCGCGATTACTGTTTCATTTCCCTGGGCGGCAGCCGCGTGTCTTCTCAGTGGAAACTTCACAGAAACCTGCTCATTACCATGTTTCTGATGGGCGTGTGGCACGGTCCCTACTGGAACTACGTATTGCATGGCGTTTACTACGCCGTTTGGATGAGCGCCACGCATATGATCCAGGGAAAGGGCGGCCCGGTGGACTATGAACCTGGCGAATCGAAAATCAAGTTCGCTTCGACCGTGGCGCTCAACATGCTGTTTTTCACCGGCGCTGTCACCATGTATCGCTGCTCGGACATGGGAAACTATTTCGACATTCTCAGCCGCCTGTGGCCTTTTGTTCTGGCTTTCCCGCCGGTGTTTCTTGTTTTGTTTTTCGTTGCTATCGCCGGCGGCGCCGAGGCGTGGCCGTGGATTCAGGAGCAGGGAGAGTTTTTTGAAACGGCCTTTTTCAGTGTCTCGAACATGCCTTTGGGCGTGGTTGGGATAATCGCGCTGGCCATGGCGGGCGCATATTTCCCGGCGAATTGGTATGATCGCATCCGAAAGGGTTTCGCACGCCTTCCCATCTGGGTTCAGCTTCTATTAGCGGCGGTCGCGGCCTTCGGCATATATAAGGCTACGGCTTTCGAGGTAACGTCCTTCGAATATCAGCGTTTTTAAACGAGAGGGGGAAATCAATGCATCGGAATCCAAGCCGGACAGGCCGAAGAATCATCCTGATTTCGGCCATGGCGATAATCACTGTTTTCGGGCAGGGGTTTTTCCTTAGCGCACTCGCCCAAAGCGCCGGAGCTATTGTCGGACAGCTCAGCGCCGAGCGCGCCGCTAAAACCCTGGCCATTGAGGATCCGGCGGGCGTAAAGCCCATGGATGCGTTTTACGCCTCCCTGGCGCGAACAGCCTTGAAGCAGCCCGGAGCGATCACGCGCGTCGCGCACTACGGCGCCTCCATTATCGAAATGGACCTCATCTCCGGTCCGATGCGTCGGCTACTCCAAAAAAAATGGGGCGACAGCGGACACGGTTTCGTGCATGTCAGCCGCCCGCAACCGTGGTATAAACCCTTCGATTTGATTCACAAACCGAGCGCTTCCTGGATAGCCTTCGCCCTGTACGAAAAGAGCGCCGACCGACGCTTTGGCTACGGCGGCACGGTTTCCCTGGCCTTCAAACCCAATGCAAAATCCAAAATTGGAACGCTAAAAAGGGGGCACCTGGGCACAAAGGTGTCTCGCTTCGAAATCCTTTTTCCCATGGAGCCGGCAGGCGGATTGTTGGAACTGAAGATGGACGGGAAAAAGCTGGGCGCCGTCAATACAGTCTCCTCGTCTCCCGAAGACGCCTGGGCTCAAATCCGCGTTCCCGATGGGCGTCATCTTCTGGAACTGAACGCCAAGACCAAAAATATTCGCGCTTATGGCGTCATTTTAGAGCGTGATGAGCCCGGCGTTGTTTACGACAGCTTGGGCGTTAACGGAATCGGCATCGCCGCATACCAAAACGTGGACAAAAACTGCTGGATTGGCCAATTGCGTCATCGGAATCCAAACTTGGTGATCCTTGGCTTCGGCACAAACGAAGCCCGGTTCAATACCGATTCCATGCAATTCAAACAAAACATACTGGGCGTCATTTCCACCGTGCGGCGAGCGCTGCCAGGCGTTTCGATTCTCCTGTTGGGCCCTGTGGACACGGCGACAAAAAAGGGATTCAAACTTGTCAGTCAGCCGTTGCTGCCCAAGATCGTCGCCGGCCAGCGCGAGGCGGCGGCGCAGGCGAAGGTCGCTTATTGGTGCATGTTCGAAGCCATGGGCGGACCGGGGACAGCGGCCAAATGGTATGCGGCGAAACCGCGTTTGACCGCAGGTGATTTGATTCATCCCACGCCCAAGGGCGGCGAAGTTCTCGCTGGTCTTTTCTACAACGCGTTGATGCAGGGTTTCGCTGAGTACCTTGAAGAAAACGGCCTGCCGAAAGGACCGCCGCCGACCGGCCCCGCGGATCCGCTACGGAAAGTGGAAATACAATAACTCGCGCGCGACGGAAAAATAATCAGAAAACCGGCTTGCCGGGCTTTTTGTAATGCGCGGCTTTAACGGTGGACAGACCCGACTGGATTCCGGTTAAGGTCTCCGTGTGGCCTATCATCAGCATTCCGCCGGGGCCGAGCATGCGCTCAATGTCTGTGATGAGGCCCTGCCTGACGATGCGATCAAAGTAAATCATGACATTCCGACAAAAGACCACATCCAGCGGTCCCGGCATGGGAAAGGGCGGTTTGGACAGGTTCATGCGTTTGTATACGACGTGCTTTTTAACACTGTCATTTATCTGATAAGTCGATTTATCGGCGTCCCTGCGCCCGCCGCGATGGAAGTATTTACTCAGTTGATATTTTGACAAACCATCGACGTTGCTAAAAAACCCCGATTTCGCCTTGGTCAGGACCTCGGAGGAAATATCCGTGGCCAGGATCATGAAGTCTACGCGCGCTTCATCGAAAATCTCCATCAGGGTTATGGCTATGGAATAGGGTTCCTCCCCGGTTGAAGAAGCCGCCGACCAGATTCGAAAGCGCCTTTGGCCCTGGGCAAGACGCTCCTTGACGAATTGAGCCAGAGAATCGAAATGATCATTTTCCCTGAAAAAGAATGTGAAATTCGTGGAAATGGCATCCAAAAAGCTCACAAGTTCCTTCCCGCTCTTATCTTCTTCCAGGTACTTAAGGTATTGGCTCGGGCTTTCTATGTTCAACTGCCGCAGGCGCTTGGCGACGCGCGCATCGACCAACGCTTCCTTGCCCTCACGCAGATCGATTCCCGCCTGCTCGTAGATTATTTTCCTGAATTGGTCAAAAAGTCGTCGTTCCATCGTCATAGGAGTGCAAATCGCCTTTCTTATCGAAAAATATCACCTGCATCGCCGCATAGGGGCATACACCGAGGGCTTGTATATTATCGGCAATCCCCCATAAATTGTTAGTCATTGTTGCGCGACTATTTTTTTAATGACTCGATTCGCTTTTCCACGATGGAGCAACCCACCGCATCGCCCCATACATTGACGGTGGTGCGGAATCGATCCAGGAACCAGTCGATGGACAAAAGTAAACCCACGCCCTCCACCGGAACTTTGACCGCCGTGAGCACCATGACCATCGTGACCAGACCCGCCTCAGGAATGGCTGCGGCGCCGATGGCGGCTAGCGTTGCCGTCAACATAACGATGAGCATTTCGATAAAAGACAATTCAATGCCGTAGGCCTGCGCGATGAAAACAACAGCTACTGCTTCGTAAAGGGCCGTTCCATCCATATTGACCGTGGCGCCAAGAGGAAGCACGAAACCGGAGGCTTCTTCGGAAATCCCCGCTTTTTCACGGGCGCTGCCGATGGTGACGGGCAATGTGGCCGCCGACGAAGCCGTGGAAAAGGCCATGATTAGAGCTTCCGCGAAATGGCGAAAATGCCGGATGGGGTTGCGGCCGGATAGAAAATACAAGAGCGCGGGAAGAACGATGAAAGCATGAATGCCCAGACCCGTTATAACCGTGAGGAAGTATTTGAGCAGTTTGGAAAGCTCAACCCAGACGGCCATGCCGCCTCCGGCGGCGCCGATTCGATTGGCGACAAGGCCCAGTATCCCGATTGGCGCCAACCAGATAACCATGCGGACAAGCTTTAACAGCGCTTCGTTTAGCGTGTCGATAAAATCGATGGCGCGCCGCCCCTTCTTGCCGAGAGTTGTTAAAATGCCGCCGAAAACAAGGGAAAAAACGATCAGGCCCAAAATATTGGAATCGGCGGCGGCCTGCGCCAGATTATTGGGAAACATGCCGGAAACGAGCTTGAAGACGGCTTCGTACCACACAACCGCCTCCTTAATGTGCGGCGCGGCTGCCGCTGCCGTTCCCGCGTCGATTCCGGGCTGGATCAGGTTGACAAGAGCAAGGCCGATCGTAACGGAGATCAGCGTGGTTAGGACGTAATAGCCGAAGGTGAAGCCGAACAGGCTGCCGATACGGCGAAGATCGCCCATGGCGGACACGCCAACAATCATGCTGCAAACAATCAGGGGAATGACCAGGGCTTTGAGAATATTCATGAAAATATCGCCCAAAAGACGAATGAACCCGACGAAAAGCCCCCAGGAGGGATCGCTCCAGTGAGATCCGAAGAGGCCGCCGATTGCAAAGCCTGCGGCAGCGCCCGCCAAAAGAAGGAGCGGCAAAAGATAGGGTTTATTTTGCCCGACGCCGTTTTTAGAGGTCTGATCCCTCACAAAAGGTTCTCCTTATTCTTTGTGATGCTGAATCCGCCATTGGAGCTTTTTGAGGCTATCACGATGCAACCCGGTTGTCATCGCACCAAATGAAGGCTGATGGAGGAAAAATGAGTCGGACGACAAACGGCGACTGACTATGCGACACCGAAACAGAGCCGCGAACGACAAGATTGCCGCCAGGCGATGAGTGAGCGGGTGGGCGAGGGGAGTTGGCGCCTGGATAACTGATGCCATTCATGCCAGTCGCCATTTTCTGAGCCGCGAAGCAAAGTCCCGGAAATAAAAAACGGGGCGGATTGCTCCGCCCCGTTTTGATTCACGAATTTTGATTCTTCTATTAGAAGCTCACTTCCGTGTTGAAGAACAAGAAGGCGTCAGAATCCATCACGGTTTCATCGCCTTTGTCGTCGAGAACTTCGGCGGTGTAGCCGTAGCTCCTGTAGTTGAGATTCATGCGCACCGCGCTCGTGGGCTGATAGCCAACGCCAAACAGTAGTATGGTGGTTTCGTCCAGATATCCAATGCCCGTGTCTTCGTCGTCTTCGGTATTCGGGTTAAAAGCATCATAGCGAAGCAGGACGCTGAACTTTTGGTACCAGAAGTCGGCCCAGACGGACAACAGCGAACTGTTGATTTCGTCCATGGGATCGAGGTCCTCGTTATCAATGGCGTAGGTCGCGCCGGCGTATTCCAGACCAGCGCCGAAGCCCATGCTATCGTCGAGATCCAGCTTATAAGACAGAATGATGTCGTATGTCGTCGCGAGTTCTTCCCTAAAGTCCGGCTGAACCTTGTCGTAGTTGTACGTGACCATCAAAGCGAGTTGCTTGAGGGCGTCCATCATCTGAAAGGGGGTAACATAGAAATTCACCTGGGCGGCTTTTCCTGCA
>CAZQAE010000026.1:0-65446 GCA_964591275.1 uncultured bacterium
CGGCAGAGCCTGTTCGAGTCACACCGCCAGAGGCGGTGGTTTACCGATTTAATTAGGTTTTATTCGATTTTTTTAGACAGCCCTGCCTGACTCTTGACTCCCAACGATACATGGGTACCAATGGCAAAGTGTAAATATCATGATCGGGGACCTGCTCATGTCGGAAAACGAGAAAAAACAGCCAGAGAAAAAGAGCTACAGAAAAGCCAACCTCAAGGGCAAAAGCTTTCGCGGCGAGGATCTGCGCGGTTTGGATTTTCGCAAAGCCAGGCTCAAAGGCGCCGATCTAACCGGAGCGGACCTGTCGGAGGCCGACCTGAGCGGCGCCGATCTGTCCCAGGCCATACTCGTCGATGTCAAGGCGGTGAAAACCAATTGGGCGGGCGCAAATTTCGACAAGACAACACTGAAGAATTTCGTGACGGAAGACGCGAATTTCACCAAAGCCGGTTTCCGTCAGATACAGGCGGAAGGATGGACTGATACGGGCAGCCAATTCACTCGGGCTTCCATGTCGAAATGCGGAATTGATAAAAGCACTTTCCACCAAAGCCAGATGTCGGGCGTGGAGTTTTTTCGTGGACGTTTCGGAGAATGCACATTCAAAAAATGCGACATGAAGTCCCTGAAGTCGCCGGCGGCTCGATTTGAAAAATGCGAATTTGACGGTTGCGAGGCCGAATCAGCGGATTTCCTATCCGTCTTTTTTACCGAATCAAAAATCAAGGATTGCTCTTTTGCCTCGGCGGACATGGCGGGAATGCTGTCTGCCGAAACCTCCTGGACAGGTTGTGATTTCCAGCGCGCCGAGTTGACAACCGCAGAATTCAAGTCAAGCGTGTTTGACTCCTGCAAATATGAAAAAGCTAACTTCCGATACGTTTCCGGCCTTGACGAACAGATGCTCAGCGAGATCAAGGCGGGCGGCGGAAAGGTCAGCCGATATTTGCTAAAGCGCTTGCTGAAATGGATCGTCGGCACAAACACCGGGCGAATTGGCTTTGTCGTAGTCGCCGTCATTGCGGCTATCATCACTTTGACTTATGTCAAAAACCCGGCGCGTTGGTCCCAGGAAAAATTATGGGATCGCCTACATGAAGCCGAACAGCAGGATCGCCTTAATGACGCCATGCTGTATTATAATGCTCTGATCAACAAATTGGATTCAAAAGACGATCAACTCGTGTCGGCGAAAATTGGGCTGGCTCGCCTCAAGGAGCGCATGGGCGCCGATAATGAAGCGCTGGCCCTGCTCGAAGACGTTTTAAAGGATGACCTGATACTGCCCCACGAAAAGATTCAGGCCCTGTCGCAACGGACGAGCATCGACGTTCGTCTCGGCCGCTCAGACAGGGTGATTAAGGTTGCTGATGAGCTCTTTCAAACAACGGAAAACCCGGAAAGCCTCACAAACGCCTATCGAAGCATCATCGGACAGCTTGTGCCGCAGAAAAAATACGCCATGATCAACAAGCTCATCAACATGGCTCTTGAAAAATATTCTAAAAACGAAAAACTGAAGATGGATATGTTGCTTCTGCGCGCGCAGAGCCTTGTCAATAGCGAAAAAATCGACGAATCCATCGCCGATTTTTCGGCTCTTTTGGAGATGTCTCCTTCGGATCAACAGATGCGTGAAGCCCTGTCCGGTCTGGGCCAGGCCTATAGAAGCAAGGGGGATCTGGAGCGCTCAAGGCAATACTCCTCTAAGATGGCCGAATTGTTTCCCAATCAGGTCGAAAACGTGTTCATGGCCCGCATGGATGAAGCGCAGGCCTTGCGTGCGATGAATCGTCAAGTCGAGGCGATTGAACAAATGGAAACAATCGTCCAAGACGCTCCGGCGGGGGTTATCAAGATGCGTGCGCGTATCGCATTGGCAAACCTGCTGATGGACCGAGGTCGTTTCGATGAAGCCATGTCTTTGGTGAATGAATCGCTAAGCGACGCGAAAAAAGGTGACTCCATGTGGATTGAAGCATTGATCAGCAAGTCGCAAATCAGCAAACACAAAGGGGAAACGGATGAAGCCATCAATATATTGGATGGAATACTAAAGGAGGACATCGATCACAGTTTCGTTCGGTGGGTCAGAGGTCTTCGAGCGGATTACCTGGCTCAGGCAGACCGTATTGAAGAAGCCATCGACGATGTGAAGAAATTGTTCAAAGAAAGCACCGATGCCGGGATGCGCGCATCGAATGGACTGCAATTGGCAAGGCTCTACAGTCGAAGCGAAAACTGGACAGCAGCGTTGAAACTCCTCAATGAAATGAAAAGCAGTCAGTTGAATCAAGAAATGGAAGAGGATATCTTCGCGATGATGATAAACATTTTTGACAAAACGAGCAAGACCAATAAGGCCATCGACCTAGCGAATCAAATGGACGAGGGAACGCAAGATCCGCGCTTGAAATTGATGGCGAAGATATACAAAATCGAGATGTATTGGAGTCAAGGAGATCACGAGAAAACGGGAAAAGTGCTGGATGAAATTCTGGCCATGAAAAAACCGTTCCATCAAATGCCGAACAACCTGTTGCGTCTTTCGGGCATGCCGTTGGACGAAAAACTAAAAGAAAAGGTTCTTAAAATATTCCTTGAACTGGAAAAGTTACCTGGTGAGAATCCATTGGCCTTCGCCCAGTGGCAAAACATGTTGACTGTCGGGCACCTTTATCGCGACATGGGCAACTTTGAAGAGTCGAAAAAGCGCTACCAAGCTGTTTTTCAGCAGGCGAAGGATCAACATGTGCGGCTGCAATCCGCAGAAAATCTGGGACAACTGTACACGCAAAACGAGATGCCGGAAGAAGGCGCGAATACTTTTCAGGATATCATCGATACATGGCCGGAATTTCCGCAAGCCCAAGTCGCCGGGTTGATCGGTTTAGCCGACATCGAACGGCGCAACAGGGATTTTGACAAAGCCACATCCATGCTGGAAAAAGCGGAGAAGGTCTGCGTTGACGATATGGACTGCTGCCGAGTTATTTCGGATAAGGCGCAAAATTTCAGGGAATCGGGCCAGGATAAGGAACTTAAAGCCCTTTACGAAATGGTCCTTGAAAAGCACCAGAACTGCTGGGTTTTTCAGGAGGCGAAAGAGCAACTCCAGAAACAAGACTCCCAGCAGATTCCTTAACCTCGTCCCCAGCCTGTGCAACAGGCTGGGCAGCAATGACATTCTCACGTTATTACAAGGGATATTTATCAAACCCACCAACGGCGTAGCGGCGACGCAGGCGAGTGCCCAGCCTATCCTGTTTGCATGAACTTCCTGATCTGCGTGATGATGTTGTCAAGGCCGGAATCATCGACGATTTTGTACGTGACGTTTCTGTCCACTTTGTGTTTATGTTTAAGCTTTTCTTCTTTTATACAAAAGCCCATCTGGGAAAAATGATTCAATGACATCTCGAAATGCAATTTGTGAAGGGCTTCGGGGTACGTGATTTCTCCCAGGCCATACAGCGCCCTTCCGTTTTTCATGATGCGCTTGATCCACTCTTTGTCACTCGCCTTCTGGCCTCGATATTTCCAGCAGGTTCGTGCGACAACGTAATAACTTTCCAGATATGATATCAGTATGCCGGCAAACAGGCGCGCTGTTTCCATTCCTTCGGCGGTCAATACGTCGCCCCGGTCGCTTCGGGCAATCAAATCCTTTGCGCTAAAATATTTCCAGGCCTTGTCAAACATTTTCCGAGTTTCGACAGGCGTTTGCTCGGGACTGGGGCTATATATCATCTCGTTGGAAAGAAGATTTTTTAAAAATACAAACGACTCAAACAGTTCCTCGGTCGGTTTTGGTTTGCCGGCTGAAGAAAAAACCACCGAGATCAGAGCGATCTCCTGATAAAAGTGCAATATGGAATTGCGGTGTATTGTCAGATTCAAACGGCGATCATCGTCCAAAAAAACGATAGTGTCTTCGTAACCCAAATCGCCGATTTCCACGCGCGCGAATTTTTCCCTGACCGCAAGGTCCAGAAGCAGTACCGGCCAGTCAGGCTGTTTCCAGAGCGATCCGGCGATACGCACTTTCCGGCTGCGCAGAAATTCAACGAGAATGCTGACCCGGTTTTCCAGATCGGGAAGCAAAATCCCCTTCCTGGGCGTCGCCAGCAAAGCGGTCGCCAAAACAGCGTATGGCCTGACTCGGACATTTTGATTGATGCCCCAGGTGATGCGATAAGCCATATCCGCGGCGAGCTTCATTTGATCGGCGCGCCCGGCGGGCATCTCGTCGAATCCGTTTTTCACAAGGAGTTGTTTCACCTTGATCGGTTCGCCGAATTCGATATCGACATCGCCGACGCGGCGCCTGATGATTCGCCGGTTCTTTATCAAAAAGTTCAACTTGTTTTTGCTGATCTTCTTTCCGGCGGCTTCTTCGAGAAAGAGTCTTTCTTCAAAAACTCGTTCGTAGTCGATCGTAACGGGAACAAAAGCCAGATCTTTGCGGGCGCTCTGGCGAAAAGCCCCAAAGAGTATCCCGATGAAACCCAGTTTGGGCGGGATCACTTTTCCAATTCGGCTGCGCCCGCCTTCGACGAAAAATTCCAGGTTGATCTTGTCGCGAAGCAGCGTCTCGATATAAGCCACAACGGTTTGCGAGTATATTCGCTTGCCTTTGAATGACCGGCGTAAAAAGAAGGCGCCGCATTTTCGAAAGATCCCGCCGATGGGAAACCTGTTAAGGTTGACGCCCGAAAGAATTCGGGGCAGGGAAAGTTGATTGAGATACAGCGTGTAGCTAACCAGAAGATAGTCCAGATGACTTTTGTGGCAGGGAACGTAAACCAAAGGCATCTGCCGGGAAATCCTGCGCACGCGGTCCAAGCCCTCCGCTTCGGTCTTGACGCGGCCCTGACCCCATTTGAGCCATCGGCCCAAGAATATTTTTGCCAGGCTCACCGTGGCGTCGTTGTAATCCGCAGCGATTTCCTGCAGGTAACGCCTGCACCGGGCCTTTGTCTCAACAAGGCTTTTTTCATTTATTGAGCAGTATTCGCGGATGTTTCGGGTCAGTTGCGGATTGTGCAAGGTGTTTTCAATGACTTCCGAGCGGCTTTTCTGGATCGGGCCCAGGACAACGTGTCTTTCCTCGTCGAGCTCCATGATGAGGCGGCGGCGAAGCTGAAAAGCCCACTCCGCAGAGGCGTCGCCGACCGAGAATGACCTTCGTCCGAGCTTGGAAACCATGTTTTCCAGCGAGTCGATTTCGCAGACGCGCAAGGTCAGGTTCTTTCGAAATCGAAAAGCCATCCATAACCGGCGCAAAAAGCTGGGATGCGCCGTCGGACCAAAAATCAGGTCCGCCATCGAATCCATGTCATGATCCGGCTTGCGCCCGTAAATCAGGACGAGCGGCACAACCTGAATGGGACGATCCAGGTCGCGTTGACACCGAAATATCTCGGTTAATACGTCCGTTTCCGTGGCGGCGAACCTCCTGGGCAAGCTGCGGAAGTGCGAAACGAAAAGCAGCGTCGGAATGCTTTTTGTCAGCAGTTCGGCCAAATAACCGTTCTGATAGGGATTGGGATAGGAACGGCGCTCAAGAAAATGAACGATGATCGACGCCGTGCGCCTCAGCGTGCCCATAAACGATGTATGCATGAACAAGGAAACGTAATGCGCGAATTGCGGTACCGGTATTTTATGTTGCTTGAAAATCCAGGCGAAAGCCAGATATTCCAAGGTGCTTTTATCGCGCGCCACGTAAAGGATAGGACCTTTTTTTGAGGCCTCTCGTATGGCCAGAATGCTTCTTTCATCGAATTTAACATGGGCAAAAAGAAATCGAAGCACGAGACGGTAGAAAATCGGGAACCGGGCTGGAAGGATCGCCGAATAGTGGTCAAAAGTGTTTTTTAGGAATTTTTTGAAGCGACGCGGCGATGGGCGCACGAACGCACAATCATCTCCTTTGCCTTCGCGCGGCGCGAGTTTCAATGCATGTCGAGCCATAAGAGGCAAAGAATACCGCTTCGACCCTGTTTATGGCAACAGCTTTCTGTCGATGCGCGGATTTTCATCAGCTCCCAAGTGTTGGATCAGCAACCCAATATCTGATAGAATGCCTTCTTGATATTAGGGTTTAAGTGTATGCGATTAAAAATTTGGAGAACATCATGAAGAAACATCGATTTTTGTTTTGCCTGCTGTTGATTTTGCCAATTCTGTTTCTCGGCGCATGCGGCGATGACGATGATGACGATGACACCGATGATGGCGATGATGACGATGACACCGATGATGGCGACGATGACGATGATGACGACAACGACGATGACGACGAAGCGCCTGAAGACATCATCATCGCCATTGTTGAAGAAATGGTGGAAGGGCAAATGGAGCGGGCCGCGCAGGCGCTTGAGGATAAGTATTTTCCGCATGTCAGCGATAACTACGAACATGCCGGATTCGATAAGGATGATCTTCTGGAAGACGCCCTGAAAGATATTGAGGACAATCCCGGAATGCGTATGGATTCCTGGGATTTGAACGTCGATGTCGATCTTGACTCAGAGGGGACAAGCGCAACCGTCAGCATCACAAACGAATTAGCGGCGACCATGGAAGCGAGCGATGATCTGAACTTCGATGCGACGATAACGACTACATCGCAAGGCAAGTCCTTTTTTGTTTTGGAGAACGACGGCAAGTGGCGCGTCGTGGGCGATGAAGCGATGTTCAATGTCTGGAACATTGCCGGCGGGCAGCAAAGCCTGCTGACTGACCTGAGCGATGTGAGCGTCAGCGTCACGGAATTATCGGCCGGCGACAGCTTTCAAATCACCGGCGATGTGCAATTGCCGGATTTTGATGAGGATATCAGCATTTTTGTCGGCGTCACGCTGGATTGGCGCGACAAACGCAACAACGCCGAGCACTGGTGGGACGATGGCGAGATCATCTTTTTTGAAACAATTGACGATTTTCTCGGCAATACCTACACCTTTGATCTAGTGATGCCTGGAGACGGCGATCCCACGGGACTGGCCATCCCCGCGTCCCTTCCCCTCGGCGCCGATTCCATCGAAGCGCAAGTTGCCGTAATGTTTCAGGACAATGCGGACGATGGCGGGATGATCCGCTTTGACAGCCGAAATTTCAACATCCCTTTTAAGCCCCTCAGCAATCAGGAAGCCTGCTCGCCAGGCGCTTCGGTGGGCGGCGACGGCCTGTGGGTCCTGACTCTCGAAAGTGATGATTGGGAAATGCTCAATCTCATAGAAATCGCCGACCTGCGGCTGGTGGCGAACGACGTGTATGGATCGGTTGTGTACGCGCAGGAATCAGACATCATCGGCTGGGAAACTCCCAGCCTTGATTTAATCGGCGAGCTTGACGGCCAGAATATCAACTTCGGCTTTGAGGCGGGAGATATTTCCATTCAATACACGGCGACGCTGGCTGGAACGGAAATGACGGATGGGCAATTCATTCTTGAATTTACTGAAGGTGAAGATGTCGTCCAACTCGACGCGCAGTTCACAGGCAAAAAAATTGACAACCGTTGCGGCGGCACGACTCCCGATGATATGGACGGTGAAACGCTTCTGGTGAGCATCGGCGAGCAAATCCTAGCCTATTCTTTTGCCGATAACGAAGGCGAGGTTCAAATGTCCTCCACCTTCGCCGATCTTTCGGGCGTGATGGTCCGCAACGCCGCCGTGCTTCTCGACGACGAGATTGACGGTCGGTGGCTGATGCTCGGTTTCTACGACGACAAAGGCGGCTACGCGGCATTGATGGAAGGCGATACGCTCAGTGAAGGAAGCTTCACCATTCAATAAATGGAGGAGAGCATCGTGCGTCTTCTACAACGCCTTAGCCTGACCTTTATTCTTTTCATCGCGTTATCTTTATTCGCCGCGGGATGCGATGACGACGATGATGATAATGACGATTCCGATCCTGTTAACGATGACGCGGCGAACGATGATGCTGATGATGACATCAATGATGACGACCAGACGGATGACGATGATGATTCCGCAACCTTCTCCATTGAAAGCAATTTCCTGACGGTGAAGGTGCACGCCCTGCCATTCGGCCTGCAGGTCATGGACAAAGAAAAGGGGAATATCACCGAAACACTGGACTGGGGTAGCGGCGATTCTCTTTTCTACTACCGCAACGCGAAGTGTTACACGTTGGCATCTTTTAGCGGGAAAGAGGATATGGAAGGCGGCTTGGAGCTGCGCTACGTGACCGGAGAAGGAGACGGCGCGACGGTGACGGTGCGTTTTCACACGCCGAAAAGCGTCGAAGTTTCTTTTTCCCTGGACCGCAAAGACGGCTTCATGTGGGCTGTGCAGGACATGCAGCTTTTCGACGGCGAGGCGATCTACGGCCTAGCCGAGCGTATCCACTGGGCCTATTCCTTGAGCGAACAGCCGGTGCTGAACATCGGGAGCCTTAACCGCCGGGGCCAGTGGTTTCCCATGATCCTGCAGGCGACCATAGGTGTCTACACGCCCTTTTATCAGTCCAGCCGGGGATACGGGCTATACATGGACACAACCTTTTACGGATTCGTGGACGCGGGCGCTTTCGCTCCCGATCGCCTGCGCTTCCAGTTCCAGGCGGGGACCGATCACGATATAGCGCTTCGATACTATATTCATTACGGCCCGAGCCACGATGAAATCCTCGACGAATACACAGCCCTGACCGGACGGCCATTCATCCCGCCCAAGTGGGCATTCAAACACTGGCGTTGGCGCGACACGCACGAGATCGGCCCGGGTATGCTCGACGGCCACGAAATCAATGGGCAGCTCGCCGAAGATGTGATCATGTACGACGATCTTGAATTTCCCATCGGCAATTATATGATCGACCGGCCCTACACGCCCGGCGATCAGGGATTCGCCGAATTTGCGTGGGACCCGGTGCGCTTTCCCAACGCCGATCACATGCGCCAGTCGCTCTTTGATCGGGGTTACCACCTGATCGTCTGGGGCGCGCCGTGGGCCATCGGCTTTGAGGAAGGGCAAAACGGCTGGGAGGCCCAACAAAACGGTTACCATGCGCCGCATCAGAAAAAGCACATCGATTTCACCAACCCGGAAGCCTATGAGTGGTGGAAAAACAAGGTGCGAGACTTCGCATTGGAAAACAACATCCACGGATGGAAACTGGACCGGGGAGACGAGGATCAGCCATCGCTGTGGTGGGACATCTATTGGGACGGGCGCAGCGGCGCCGAGATGCGCAACGCCTATCCGCTTGCCTACCATAAAAATTATTACGACGCGATGATGGAGGCGTGGGACGGCGATTTCGTCAACATCATCCGGGCCGGCTGGTCCGGCAGCCAGTCCTGGGGCATACCCTGGGCGGGAGACACGCGAGCCGCCTATGGCGACGACCCGGACGGCACGGACCTGGGACTGCGCAGTTTGCTGCTCAGTCAGCTCCACTGCTCGATGATGGGTTTTCCGATTTGGACCAACGATACCGGTGGTTATAGGGAATTTCGAGACCGGGAGGTCTTTGCCCGCTGGCTGCAATTTTCCGCCTTAAGCACCATGATGGAAATCGGCGGCGACGGCGCGCACGCGCCATGGGATATGCCTACGAATCCAAATTATGACGAAGAGATGATCGACATTTATCGCACTTACACAACGCTGCACCACGATCTCGTGGATTATATTTACGATTACGCGCTCGGTAGCGCCGACACGGGGCGCGCCGTAGTGCGACCGCTGGTTTTTGATTACCCGAACGATCCGAATGTTCTGGAAATGTGGGACGAGTATTTCCTCGGTGAAGATATTCTTGTCGCGCCGGTGTGGGAAAGCGGGCGGCGCGAGCGCGATGTTTATATCCCGCAAGGCGAGTTCGTCGACTATTGGAATCCCGGCGCGACTATCACCGGCCCCACAACGATCAATGCCGATGCGCCCTTGGATCAAATTCCATTCTACATCCGCAAGGGAACGGAAGTTCTTGGCAGAGTGTGGTAGAGAATGTGAACTGTTTTGCTTCAGTCGAAACGGGACTTTTTATTACCTGTGCAGCCCGTTGGACGGGTGTAGTCGGACTATCGTGAATTGGGACATTCGCGAGGCGATGACCGAGACGGATGTGGAGATCATCATCCAGAGGGCGCGCGAAAAATACCCGGACGCCCACCCTCGGGTCATCTCGGACAACGGGCCGCAATTCATCTCGAAAGACTTCAAGGAGTTTATCAAAATCTGCGGCATGACCCACCTAAGAACATCGCCGTACTACCCGCAGTCCAACGACAAAATCGAGCGATGGCACGGGACTATCAAGCGGGAATGCATTCGACCGGGCACGCCGCTTTCCCTTGACGATGCGCGGCGTCTTGCTGCGAAGTATATCGAATACTACAACACCGAGCGGCTTCACAGCGCCCTGGGCTACGTGACGCCGATGGACAAACTGGAAGGGCGCAACAAGAAGATTTTCGCTGCTCGTGATCGAAACCTCGAAGCGGCGGCGGAAGAATCTTGATAGGAACGGACAGGCTGTGATTCATTGATCGTACTGGGTGAAACGGAAGCAAGCTTAAGCCGGAGGGCAACTTGCCGAGGGATAACCCGATGGGGCTCATCAGACGATGGGAGGGCGTGCAAGCCAAATGCTTCACGCCCGTCGCCTTCAAACCCATCGGATGATAGACCCCCGATGCCTGAGAAAACTCAGGGCCCTGGGGCTTGAGCCCCAGGACGTTCTTTGGAAGTAAGGGTGCCGAAGCATGGAACTTCGGGACTAGCTTATACGTGAAGCGGATTTGTCCAATTCACGCTGAACCAAAACAGAACAATCAACGACACGAATCTCATTATTTGGTTCTCAACATGGGTGAGCCTGGACTGCGTTTCGGCCTCAGGTATATGAACCAATAGGCAGCACCAACCAGCAAACCTCCGCCAATGATGTTCCCAATAGTTACCGGTAGTAAGTTATCTAGGAAGAAGTTGGACCAGGTTAGATTCGGAAAGTCTGCGGAAGTTTTGCCGATTTTCATCCAGAATGAATTCGGCGCTATCGATTTGAGGAAGAGAGCTTTGGGAATGAAATACATGTTGGCAATGCAATGCTCGAAGCCACAGGCGACAAAGGCCGTGATCGGAAATATTATCGCGAGGATCTTATCCGTAGTGCTTCGGGCAGACAGGCAGAGCCAAACCGCGAGGCAGACCAACGCGTTACAGAATATACCCAGCGCGATGGCTTGAACGAAACCGAGAGAGGTTTTGGCTTCGCCAATGGCTAGTACGTTCAAGCCAACGGCGCCGTTTCCAAACCCATACTGGCCGGTAAGCATCATTATCCCGGCTGTGAGAAGGGAACCGACAAAATTGCCGATATAAACGATGATCCAATTACGTAGGAGGCTCAAGGAGCTCACCTTTTTGCTGGCCCAAGCCATGACGATCAAACTGTTCCCGGTAAACAGTTCTGCGCCAGCTACGATTACAAGTACCAACCCAAGTGAGAAAACAAGGCCACCAAGAACCCGCCCAATCCCAAAGGGCAGTTTTGAAATTTCCAGGACATTCGCGGAATTCATCGCTATTGTGGGGGCGGTTACTACTGTCGCAAAAACACCACCGAGTGCGATAAAGGCACCTGCAAGCACTGCAAGTGAGAACATCGTATAAATCCCAAATGACGCTTTCTTAACTCCTGCATCCTCGGCTCGAATCGCAATCTCGGAAGGAAGGAACCCATCCAACTTAATCTCTGGCATCGAAAACCTCCTTAGTTTCAAGTTGCGTATTCCTCTTAATAAACGTATGTGAAATTCACAAAGAGGAATCAGTCAAAGAACACACCCCAATGTCAAAATAAAGGGGCACCGCCGAAACGGCAGCCAGTTTCTTAGCACTTTTAAAATAGTCTGCCAATGCTTTTTAAGCAGGAATTTAGAATCCGGATTCAGGATCATTTATCACTAAATTATCCGCAATTTCCGCCATCGTCGTCATCGTCATCATCGCCGCCGTCATCATCCACGGGCAGAACCCAATCGTCGCCGTTGTCGTCATCTGCGTCGTCGTCGTCGTCGTCGTCGTCATCGACGGGATCCGGCGGTTTGAGTCCCTGGTAGGTGTAATGAGGGAAAATGGTGAGCATTCCGATCTGTGCGGCGCCCCATTTGATTCTAAAATATCCGTCTTCGCCCCAACCCGGTCCCCAGGAGTTTTTACAGATCCAATATCCCTCATCGGCGTCGTAACCGACGATGGTCACAGCGTGCAAACCCGTGGGGATAAAGGTTGTCTGTTCATAAATGCCGCCGGTATAGGAGTGCAAATCATTATAGATGGTCAGGCTCGTGCCCAGAGGGCCAACCTGCAGGGCTTCCATTATATCGTTGGGATCAGGAAACAATATTCCCAGGCCGTCGCCGATGAGTTCCCAGGAATCGATCTTGACAACGCGCTCCTGCCAATTATCGCACTTTTCGTTGCAGGCCACGTCGTCGCTGGCTTCATACTCCATACATTCCTCATCAACGATGCCCCATGTTTTCGCATAGTCGAAGGATTCGGTTGTAAAGCCGCCGTTGCAGCCTGAACTGAATGGGCAGCAACTGACCAGGTGTTGTTCCGACAGGTTGAGATCCGACTCGGGCCAATCTTCGGTAATGTTAAAATGTCCCTCGATGGGCCCTGTCGTCGCGAAAGCCCAGCAGGAGCCGCAGCTCCATTGATTACGCGCTTTTCCGATGTAGTCCTTGCCGTCTTTGTTGCGCCAGTCCAATTGCCGGGGCAAGTCCTTGAGGCCCAGGCTCTGATAGCGCGGTATGCCGGCCATGTCTTCGGGAAACATCATGCCCCCGGAATACCAGCCGTACTCCTGGTGCAGATCCCACACTTCGTTGTAATCGGCGGTCCACTGCGCGCCGGATTCGGCAATGGCGACCTGGATGTCTTCAATGGTCGGACCCTGCGCCGCGGCTGCGGACCATACTGCGAAGACGAGGACGAAAAGCAATAAAGGAATGCGATGCATTTTAAAAATCCCCCAGGTGGTGTTCGTGGGCGCCATTTTCCGATCAAGCGCCGGATGCCATCGCCAAGTTTAACAAAGGCGGAGGCCTTTTCACAAGACGCGCAAATAGAAGTCCAGTTTTGGTTCTACGCCTTACAAAATATTTGGATATATCTTTAGTCGAAAGCCTTTTGCATCTCATCGATGATTGATGGCGAGATCGCGAAAAAGGACCACGAAAGGGGCAAGTGCTAAACAGGTTTCGCCGGTGTCGCTTTTCCGCGCAGCGCGGAAGTCGCCGCGCCGGTCAATGCAATGACCGCGGCGACGCACATGGTCACGGAAAAGGCGTGGAAGTCGGCGGCTCCCCAATCGCCCCCCATGCGCCCTCCGGAGGCCTGATAGACCAGCGTCGCCAGGGCAACCCCGACCACCATGCCGAAGTTTCTTGCCATGGCCATGATCCCCCCGGCCACCCCCTGCCTCGCGCGCGGGGCGGCGCCCATTATCGCGCTGGAATTCGGCGATATGAAAATGCCCGTGCCGATCCCCATGACTCCCAGCCAGATGGCCACGACCATCAACGACGCATTCGCGCCGACGGTGGACATGCCCGCCAGTCCGGCAGCCAGGATCGCCATCCCCACCACGGAAAGTCCCCGGGTCCCGATCCGGTCCGAAATCCACCCGGAGGGTGAGGCGACCAGGGCCATCATCAGGGGTTGCGCGGAAAGAACCAGCCCCGCATGGGCCGGATCCACCCTCAAGGCTTCCATCAAAAAATAGGGCAGCAGAATCATCTGAATAAAAAGAGCCATGTAATTGGCCAGGGCGCTTAAGGTCGCCCCGGAAAAAGTCCGGGATCGAAACATAGTCAAATCCAAAAGCGGATCACCGCTGCGCGTCTCGATGCGAAAAAAGGCCGCCAGCAAGGAGCCGCCGAAGGCGATGCAAACCAGGCTTTGCCACGAAGACCAACCCCACTTGTGCCCCTGGCTCAGGGCCAAAAGCAAAAGGGGCAATCCCACGACAAATGTGAAGGCTCCTCCGAAATCAAAACTCTTTTCCCCGCTCCTGACGTCGCTCGGCAAAAAGAACAGGCCGAGGGTGAATAAAAAAGCGGTGATGGGGATGTTGATGTAAAAAATCCAGCGCCAGCTCAATGATGAAATCAAGTACCCCGCGAAAGGTGGGCCGATGGTCAGGCCGATGTACGTGGCTGTTGCCAGCATGCCCAGGGCTTTGCCGCGCTGCGCTCCCGGAAAGGTCGTCGTGAGAAGCGCCGGTCCGGTGGCCATCACCATCGCGCCCCCAACTCCCTGGAAAAGCCGACCGAAGACCAGCATCCAGAAACTTCCCGCCAGGCCACAGGTTAACGACGCGACGCCGAAGAGGAAAAACCCGCCCAGGTAAACCTTTCGGTGACCGAATAGATCCCCGGCGCGGCCAAAAATAAGGAGTAGCACCGTGACGGCGAGCATGAAAGAGATCATGATCCAGCTCGCCTGATCCAGTGAAATGTTCATTTCCTTGCTGATGGTGGGGAGAATCAAGGTGACCGCCGACCCGGCCAGGGCGGAAAGCAGCGTGCCGATCCCCACGACGAGCAGCACGGCGTTCGGACGCACATCCGGCGACGGCGCTGGAGGCCCGGTTGGTGTATGCGGACGCGCTTCCATAAACGATCCTTAGCTGAGCAAGTGAGTTAAAAAATAAATTGTGACAACGGGCTGCCTGGAAAAACGGGATTTTGAAAGTTAAACCGCGTTGTCATTTCGAGTGAACCCTTTAGGGTGAGTCGAAAAATCCCTTAAAAACCGGACGGTTAAGGGATCCCTCCATTTCGCTCCGCTACAGTCGGGATGACAGCCATAGCACCATATTCGACTATTTCAACAGCCCTGCGGTCGCCGATTATTCCCTTGTTCCCAAGCACCTGGATTCATTAAACGGCTCATTGAGCTTTGCTGTCAATCGCGTGGCTTGTCTTCGCCTTCTTCGGCGCGTCCAGGGCAAAGCGCAAACACCAGGAATATTTTACGTATCTGAGGTGGTCACAATTTGTGACCAGTGGGCAACGCAGCGACGAAAACGATTGTCTGGAAATACGAAGACGCTTGAAGTTTTCGCGTAACTCCGTACATTGCTTTTTTAGGAAAACCTCCAGCGAGGGATTGCATGACAGGCGCGGCGCCATACAGCGAGATGAAACGGAAAATGGAGCATATCGCGCCCTTGGGATTCGCCTTTACGTTGACGATTTTTCCCAAGTGGCTCGTCTTTGTTTTAGCCGTTACTGCCATTGTATACGGGCTTTTCATCAGCAAGCGCGTGGTGAAAGGGACGCTTCGGGATGCGGAGCTTGAAAAAGGTTTTTCGCTGGGCAAGGCGGCTTATGGGATCATGGTCCTTATCCTGCTGATCATTTTTCACCAGCGGATGCAGGTGCTGGCCGGGGCCTGGGCGATTATGGCGCTGGGCGACGGCTCGGCCTCGATCTTCGGAACGCTCTGGGGCGGCAAAAAACTTCCCTGGAACCGGGAGAAAAGCTGGATGGGCCTTTTCGGCTTCGCACTTATCGGCACGCTGGCGTGCGCGGCGCTGCTGATTTACACGCACTCCACCGGCGATGTCGGAGTGACCATCGACGCGGCCTTTGCCGCATTCACTATAAATCGCATTATTTTTGTCGCGCTGATCGCCACCTTGATTTGCGCCGTTGTCGAAACTCTCCCCCAGCCGATTGACGATAATATTATTATCCCCGCGCTGGCGGCATTGCTTCTGCACTTTTTCACGGGATAAACCTCATGTATTTTCTGGATCTGCCCGGCAATATTCTTCTGGCCCTGGCCGTCAACATTTCCATCGCCCTGATTTCCTTCAAGGCCAAACTGGTGGACATCACCGGCGTCATGGCGGGCCTTGCAGCGGGAGTTTTCGTTTTCATCGGCCTTGGGCATCAGGGCTTTATTATCCTATTCACATTTTTCCTTCTTGGATCGCTGGCCAGCAAATTCAAAATGAAGACCAAAGAGAAGATGGGCCTGGCGCAAAAAAAAGGCGGGCAGCGAGGATGGCTACACGTTTTGGCCAACTGCTCCATCGCCACGGCCTGCGCCCTTTGCATTATGATTTTTCCGAGTGCCAACCGTCTGCTCTTCTTTGTCGCCGCCGTCGCTGCGCTGGCCACCGCCCTGGGCGACACGATCAGCACGGAACTGGGACAATTATACGGACGCCGGGCATTTTTGTTGATCTCGCTAAAAAAGGTCAAGCCGGGAACAGAGGGTGCCGTCAGCGCGGAAGGAACGGTGTTCGGCTTCGCGGCCTCGATCGGGATTGCGCTGCTAGCACTGGCCTTCCATCCTTTTGAAGGCTACGGATTCGATGCGGTGATCGTCGTTTCGCTGGCGGCGATGACGGCCAACATGATCGAGTCCGTCATCGGCGGATTTTATCACAAATACGGTAAGGAAAGCCCCGAAACCCTCCTCAATTTCGCCAACACCCTTTTCGGCGCCGCCCTGGCTGCGGTCTGGTTTTTATGAAGGATGAAGGATGAAGTATGAGGTATGAAGTAGGAATTTGGAAAAGCCCGAAATCCGGGCGCGGACATACTTCTTTCAATAAGCGCTGCCCCTGGTAGTGAAATCCGTTAAAGGTTTCGATGACAAGCACGTCCGGCATGGCATCTTCTGTATGGCCGACCAGCCGGTTGATGACGCGATCATTCGGATCGACATCGAAATGATCGCCGGTCGCCTCAGGAAAGAGTTTTTGTATCTCCCAAAATAACGAAGTCATCGTCATCCCCGCCTTCATCTCCGACGGAATCGCCGCCGCTGTCTTCCGAATTGCAAGCGCAGAAAAAAATGCAGAAGAAAATAGAGATAATTAGAAAAATGATGGGCAGAAACTTTCTCATGGAAAGTATTGCGCAAGACATTATCAGACCCTTATTGCTGCAAATCCTTTGTGCGATGGTAACTCTACTATCCAAATATCGGGAAAATCAAGCTCAAACTCATGGCGCATATCCTGCCGGCATTGACAGGATTGTTCCTCACGCCCGAAAGTAACTCCAGCGCGCAATGCCGGTGTCATCAAGCGAAAACGCCTGGCGTGGCGCTGTAAAAAATAGAAAAGGGGCGCAAAGTGAGCGACAGATTCGACCCGGCTTCGTTGAAGCGAGTGGTCATTAAAGTGGGCAGCAGTTCCATTATCCAGCCTGACGGGATGGTGCGCCTCGGCTTTCTGGGAAAGCTGGCCACAACGATCGCCCAGTTCCATCGGCGAGGCGTTCATATCATCCTGGTATCTTCCGGCGCCATCGCCCTCGGTCGAAAAAGGCTCGGCATGGACAAGCGGCCCGTGCGCATTGAAGACAAGCAGGCCTGCGCCGCGGCCGGACAGATGGAACTCATGAGCCTGTACCAGAATATGCTCTCCATCCTTTCCCTGCAGACCGGGCAGGTTCTGTTGGCCCGAGACGACCTGGAAGACAGGCGCCGATACCTGAACGCGCGGGAAACTTTGGGCCGACTCATGGAATTGGGGGTTGTGCCGATCATCAACGAAAATGACTCGGTCTCCGTTGACGAGATTCAATTCGGCGACAATGACGAGCTTTCCGCATTGGTGGCGGGCCTGATCGATGCGGACCTGCTGGTCCTGCTGACGAATGTCGGCGGATTATACGATGACAACCCAAAAACCAACCCGAACGCAAAATTGATCGAAATCATCGACCGGTCGCCGGAGGAATACTTCGCTTATATCGACGACAAGGAAACGGCGCTGGGCAAAGGCGGCATGCGCACAAAGCTGGGCGCAGCGCAGATATGCCGCGGCTTCGGCATACCCTGCGTGATCGCCCGCAGCAAAGGCTCAATAGTTGAGAAGGTTTTGGAAGGCAGGCCCGTAGGCACCTATGTTGAGCCTCTTCAATGCAAGGTCTGCAGTCGCAACAGATGGCTGGCAAAAGCGGCGGCGGCGGCGGGAGGCCTGAGTCTTGATCCGGGCGCTGTCGAAGCCCTGACCAAAAACGGCAAAAGCCTTTTGCCCAGGGGAATCGTCAAAGTCGAAGGCTCCTTCAAACGCGGGGCCGTGCTGGCGCTGACTGATGTGAAGGGCGTAGAGATCGGTCGCGGCATCACTCGCTACAACAGCCGGGACCTGCAACGCATCATCGGCAAATTTGGCAATGAAATTGAATCCATACTCGGCTACACTTTCGGCGACTGCGTGGTTCGCCAGGATGATATAGCTTTCACGTCATAGAACAGGACGGGCGAATGTCGAAAAAGGAAATGTTGACATCAATGCTGCATAAGGCGCGCAGCGCCGCTGAAAAATTGGCCGTGGCTGATACCGACACTAAGAATAGTGCTTTGCAAATCCTGGCCGACACCTTGCGTGAGCGCCGGAATGAAATCATTAACGTCAATGCGAAAGACGTGAAACTCGCTCGCGAAGCCGGGCAAAGCGACGCCCTGATAGACCGACTGACTCTGACGCCGAAAAGCATTGAGTCAATGGCCTCGGGGCTGGAAAAAATCATTGATTTGCCTGATCCGGTTGGGGAAATCCATGAGATGAACACGTTGCCCAACGGCCTGCGCGTTGCGCGAATGCGGATGCCGCTGGGCGTCATCGGCATCATCTATGAATCACGCCCCAACGTGGCGGTGGACGCTTCAGCCCTTTGCCTCAAAAGCGGCAACGCCGTTTTGCTGCGGGGAGGTTCGGAAGCCGCTCATAGCAACTGCCTGCTGGGCCATATCATCGCGGAAGCCATCGAGCAAAGTGGACTGCCCCCCGCGGCGGCGCAGGTTTTGGAAGATACGGATCGGGAGCTTGTTAAGCATCTGCTGCGCGCGCGCGGCCTCGTTGATCTGGTCATTCCCCGAGGAGGCGAGAAGCTGATTCAATTCGTGGACGAAAACGCCACTGTGCCAATCATTTTGCATTATAAGGGAGTCTGCCACGTATTCGTGGACAAGGATGCGGACCTGACAAAAGCGGCGCCAATTGTCCTCAATTCCAAAGTACAGCGTCCGGGTGTTTGCAACGCGCTGGAGACTTTGCTCGTGCATGCGGATATTGCGCCAAAATTTCTGCCGGCTATGGCAAAGGAACTATTGGAAAAGGGCGTCGAACTGCGCGGCTGTGAAAAGACGAAAAAATTTCTTCCCGATCTCAAGGCGGCTTCCGAGGCGGATTGGGACGCCGAGTACCTGGACCTTATTCTTGCCGTTCGCGTGGTCGAGGATCTCGACGGCGCTTTAGAGCACATTGCCCGTTATGGTTCCGGTCACACCGAATCGATCATCACGGAAAATTACACGAACGCCGGTCGTTTTTTGCGGGAAGCAGCGGCTTCATGCGTGATGGTTAATGCCTCCACGCGCTTCAACGACGGCGGCGAATTGGGTCTCGGCGCTGAAATCGGCATCAGCACCACGAAGCTCCACGCCTTCGGTCCGATGGGCTTGCGTGAACTGACCACCAGCAAATTCATTGTGATGGGAAGCGGCCAGATCAGGAAATAATTCATTGACTTCGTCGTGCCTGAAAAACTCATTTCAAGCCGCCGAGTTACTGCAAATTGCCGGATTACGATCTGAAGTCTTCCAACGCAGGACTGCAATAAGCCGTATTTTGATGATGCGCAGCGCATGGGCCGTGCCATCCGACTGCCGTATATTGGATTGATCAGCTTGTAGGAAAAGATGCAATGATACGGTCTCAAACAGAATGAGGCCAAATCAAAAGTGCGAAAGATTCTTGACACTACCAAAGTCCTGCGGCCCCAACCCGTGGGAAGACCAAAGAGGAAATGAGCATATTTATATTCCAATTTTTCGCGTATATATCACGAACAACAGGTGACTGTCACCAATTATTATTGCTCCGGCACCTCTTCATTCTTTGGTGTCACGGTCGGACAAATATATGTAAGATCGCCTATCTTTACATCATGAAATTCGGTCTGGTCCTCTCCAACTTCTCCTCTATCCGGATTTGGTCCCTTCTGCATTTCTTCGAATAATGCTTTGAAGCTGGTATCTTCTGCTTCATTCAATGCTTTTTTGAACATTGTATATGAGCCTACGACCACGTCGCTAGGATTGACCAAGTGGCTTGGGTACGACGAATAATTCAATACAAATCCATGCACGTATTTTAGGTTCTTAGCAGCCAATTCGCCTCTAATTTTATCTGCAACTTCTTCGGGATAATTCTCAATCCAGTTAACCGCCGCCCTTACCTGCAAGCATCCTTTCTCCATCTCTTTATCAGCCGCGAGAATTTCGCTAATTTCATCTACCGGTATGGGCCATTTTAACTCCAGAATTGCAGATTCTTCTCCTTCATCCGTCCAGATAAGCAAGTCGATATCAGTAGCCTTATGATCGTCCTTCTTCGGAACCTTTATACCCTCAGCAAATCTCCACCCAATGCTACCCAATTCGTCTTTTATTTCATCGATAAACAAACTTTCTTTTTGATTTTTAAGCCTATCGTAAGATTTCTTTTTAGTTTCCATCCTAGAAACTAATTTCGTAATGTTTCGTTCATGCGAAGCCAGATTAATCATTCCACATTGCATCAACATGCTCTCTTCATCCAATTGGAGAAACGGCTGTAACCATACCGTCGGTTTTTTCACGTCATTGCCATAAGTCATGTCAGTCAAAAAAGCAGCGACGCATTCAGTGCTGATGCTCGTAACTTTCGCGGCGAAATCAATAAGAGTTTGGCGTTTTAAAATGCTGAAGGTTTCTTGTGGTTGCCGTGACTGCAAAATCGACAAATACTTTGCGGCAATTAATTCCCAGGCGACATAGATTTTCCTTGCTTGCTCGATTGTGTATTGTTCCATCAACTGCCAGTGTCCCGGTAAATCGGAAGGTCTAATTCTGAAAAAGTACTCGGAAGCTTCACTTAAGGCGCTCCCTTGAACAGAGGCGAAATAACCATCGGTAAAAAGAAGATTGCTGCTTACCCAGGAGATGAGGCTCGCAGGCTGTTTGTCTGCACCATTAAAGTCAAGCTCTCTATTTGTGTCTTGGAAAGAGACAAGTGAAATATCAAGGACTTTTTTGTCATGTTCAGGGGCGTAAAAAAAACGAGCAGTCTTTTTAGGCAAGTCACATTCAACATTGCACAAGCCATTGTATGCATCCCAATGAATATCCACCAAGTTTCGATAATCATAAGCGTGTTGAAAAAAAAGTTGTAATGACTTGATTTCTGAAGGCTTGCCGGCAAAGTGCTTCGTTCCTTTAGCATCTTTTATCCATAATACTGCTTGGTCTAAAGCATCATAAAGAGCTCTATGGGACTCATGAGTGAGGAAATACTCATTTCGGGAAAAACCATTATCCATTACACGTAAGGATCGAAAATCTACAATGAGGTAGAGATGCGGCAGGATAGATTCAGGGCTGAAACGGATAGCATCGAAGTTGAGGTAATACTTATCAAGTTCAGCTTCCAAAATTTTTAGAGCGTCGAGATGGTCCATAAATTAGCCTCCGGCTATGTTCCTTGATAAAGAATATTCGTCAAGTATTTGTGACAGTCACCTAATAAATCTTTGAAAAGAGAGTATTGTGGCAATTGGGATCCGGTCGATTTCTGCCTCCCAATTCCGTCTTGTTTTCCAATCGTTTTTGACTGCCTTCTTGTGTAGAGTTTTTTCATCCTTGTCCCTTTTCTTGCATTCATTAGAGAATACCATGAAATGTGGTTATCAACAAAGAAAATTTTGCGGATAATTGGGGACACCCATTCGAACAATTATTTGAAGAGCGAAAATTTTAGTTTTGCCGATGCCGTTTCATAGGCGGACAGTTTGTGGGATTGGATGTCCCCGATTTCCAATGCCGCAAGGATTTACAGATATTCGATGGGCTTGCGTGAACTGACCACCAGCAAATTCATTGTGATGGGAAGCGGGCAGATCAGGGGATAGCGAGGACGATGCATTAACCGCAGCAGGCGCCGTCGTCATCATCCGAACCATCGTCGCTTGAATCCGCGGGCGTTTCATCGGCGTTTGAATCATCGTCGTCGGGCTCGGCAACCGTATCATCATCGGATTGATCATCATCTGAGTCATCGTCGGGAGCCGTGTCATCATCCGTGTCATCGTCAGGCGGGGTAGGAACCAGATCCGGCGCGTCGAAGGCATACAGCCGCTGCTCGCCCAATCTTGTTTCATCGATCACAACGCCGCCAAGGCAAGTGAATATCACGTCAGCGTAATGCTGATGGCCGACATCGCCGGGATGCACCGGATCGACAAGATAATCATCAATCAATTCGTCGCCCAATGCGCCCAGAGCGTCGGCTATAATCACATCCTCCATATGCCAAATCGACCACCGGACAATGGAAAATGCATAGTCGATGGCCATGGAAATAATTGGTGTGAAAAGGCCGAACTCGTCGGTCATGTAGGTGCTGTTTCCGAAATTGGGATAGATCACGTAAGCCACATCCACATCGGGATTGATGTCGCGGGCTGCGTTGATGATCGTATAAAGATTCGCCGGAACATCGAGAAGATATTCGGGATTATCCAGAAACGCCTGGATGACATCCATCAGCTCAAAAGGCTCTTCAGGAAGATAAATCGCCGGATCGTTGACCCCCAGCGTGATGGTGATCAGATCGGTATCCGGCAGAAGAGGTAAAAGCTGCTCGTCAAAATATCCGGTATCCGCGCCGGGCAGCCACTCGACGGTTGTGCTTCCTCCAACGGCGAGATTGTCCAGCGTCGTGTCGGCCAGGGATGAAAAATAACCGGCTATCCTTTCTGGAAAAGGATTGTCGCCGTCGACGCTGATGCTGTCGCCGATGGCTGTAATGTGGACGCCTCCTTCTTTCACCGCTTCAAAAATGCGCCCAGACCTGTTGGCGCTTGTGCAGCGATACTCCGGCAATTTCGGCAATAACAGGTAGGTTCCGGGCGCGATGTCGTCAAAGCTGAAAACGCCGTCCTCGCCCGTCGTCGCTTCCATTTCCCCATCGGAACCAAGCAAAGTCACACCCACATTGGGCAGCGGTACATCGGTTTCATCAATGCTCTGCTCGTAGTGCGAACGAGCGCTTTTATTCCCGTCGTGATAAATTATTCCACCCACTGTCGCCGCATGAGCAAAGGGCATCGTTGCAAGGATCAAGACGGCAAGAAGAAAACAACAACAAGGAATTTTCATGGCATGTCTCCCTCGCGACGGATGGCGCAATGAATTATTGAAGCATTTAATTAACCACTGTGACTGCGCAAAAATTCCTGCAACGTTTTAATCATATCATCATGCATCGGTGTTTTAATATGGTCCGTGCCGTCCACTATCACCAGCTTGTAATTTGGAGCGAAGCCGACGAGATTTTGCGCTCCCAAAAGCAGCGGATCACGGCTTCCGACAATGCCGAGCATCGGAACTTCGATTCCCCGGACCTCCTCTTCGGATAAACCAAAGTCCCGAAGGTTGCCCAGAAGTGCGGCCAAAGCCTGGCTGTCATTTAAATAGCCGGTCAACAACCTCACCCAGATTTCGTGGATCATACCCGGCTTTTTCCGGTTGTCGCCAAAGCTCGAAATCACCGGACCGACCGAACGCCCCGCGCGCAGGTCTTGCGCCATTTTGCCCAGGGCTGCAAAAAATTGGCTCTCTTCCGGCTTCTCCCACCCCGCGGCGCAGGGTGAAACGGTGAAAAAGCGCTCAGGATGCGTGGCGGCGAGTTTCAGAGCGATGAAGCCGCCAAAGGAATATCCGACGAGGTGCGCCTTTTTGATTTTTAAGTGATCCATAAGGCGGATCACATCGAGAGCCATTTCAAAGCCGTATTTGTCTTCTTCGTGCGGCTTGTCGGACAGGCCATGTCCGCGCAGGTCCATTGCGATCACGCGGTACTCCTTCGCCAAACTTTGCAAGATGCCGGGTCTGCGCCAATTGAGATCGGCGTTCACGGCAAACCCATGCACCAGGATGACCGGCACGCCCGTCCCTTCGTCGGTGTACCGAATGCGCGCTCCCCCTGAATCGAAAAACGATCCTGCCGTCTCGTGGGTCAAATAAACATATCCGACCGCCAATGCTGCAATCAACAGCGACAGCAGTATTGACAGGCTGATAATAATGGTTCTCGTTTTATTCATGCTTTAGGTCCTTTCCATGCACCGCAAAAGCGATATTGCATTTCGGTTTTCATTATTACAAGCGACGAATAAATATACTGGGAGCCAAAACGCTAGTGAGGACACATTGACGGGAAAGCCTTATAGTATTGCTTGGAGATAGAAAACTCTTTTCCATAGGAAAAAACATGACGGAGCCTCTGGTATTAATTATTCGCGACGGTTGGGGAATCGGCAATCCCGAGGATCCCGGCAATGCCATCGCAAAAGCCGACACGCCGAATATCGATTCGTATCTTCAGAATTATCCGCACACCGTGCTCGGAACTTCGGGCGAGGACGTGGGGCTTGTGGCGGGAGCGCAAGGTTCCTCTGAAGTGGGGCACCTGAACATGGGCGCGGGCCGCATCGTCGAGCAGGAGGTGGTGCGCGTCAATAAGCTGATTGAGAGCGGTGAATTTTTCAAAGCACCGCTGTTGGTCGAGGCGATGGAAAATTGCCGTGCAAACAATTCCGCGTTGCACATTGTGGGACTGGTGCAGGACCAGGGCGTTCATGCCATGGACACGCACCTGTTCGCGCTGCTGGAAATGGCGGCCCGATTCGATTTGAAAAAGGTGTTCATCCACGCCTTCACCGACGGACGCGACACGGCCCCGCGCAGCGCGATGCATTATCTTCAAAAGCTGTCGGACAAGATGGGCGAAATTGGCGTAGGAAAGATCGCCTCGGTAACGGGCCGCTACTGGGCCATGGACCGGGACACCAATTGGGACCGGATAGAAATAGCTTACCGGGCGCTTGTCTTTGGTCTGGGTCGCCGCGCTGCGACGTGGACCGAAGCCGTTGAAGCCGCCTACGCCCGCGCCGACGCAAAGCTGGCCGAAGCAAAAGCCAATGGCGATATACATGCGGGCATCGTCGAATCGGACGAGTTTATCTCGCCCACGCTCATCGCCGACAAAGGCGCCGCGCCGCATTCAATTCAGTCGAAAGACTCGGTGATCTTTTTCAACTATCGTCAGGATCGAGCCATCCAGATCACGAAATCTTTGGTGGAAGATCGCTTCGATTTCTTTGACCGGCCGCAAAAACCGGACATCTGCTTTGTCGGCCTCACGCGCTATTACGACGAGTTTGACCGCAATGTCCTGCCGCCGATGAATATGTCCAATATCCTGGGCGAAGTTCTAAGCCGCGAAGGTCTGCAACAGCTTCGAATATCTGAAACGCAGAAGTTCGCCCACGTCACCAGCTTTTTCAACAGCAAAATGCAGGAGCCTTTCCCCGGCGAGGAGCGCATCCTGATCGACAGCCCAAAAGTTCCGGAAAACGAGAAGCCGGAAATGTCCGCGCCGACCATCGCGGACTTTTGCGTGCTAGCCCTTTCCGAAGGGATCGCGCCGGTTCGCGAAGCCGCCAATCAGACCGACAACGTTCATCTTAAAGCGCAATCCGGGTTAGAAGAAGATCCGGACCGCCTCGCGGAAACCTATGATGTTATCATCATGAACTTCGTTAACGGCGACATGGTCGGACATACGGGAGATTTCGAGGCCGTTGTTCTGGGGATCGAAGCCGTGGACCGTGCGGTGGGCCGCGTGGTGAAGGCCGCGCTCGCCAAAGAAGGCGTCGTTCTGATCACCGCGGATCACGGCAACGCCGAGCAAATGATCAATCCGGCGACCGGCGACACGCAGACGGCGCATACGACAAACCCGGTCGAATTAATCCTTGTTTCGCAAAAACTCAAAGGAACCAAGCTTCGCCGGCGGGGGAGGCTGGCCGACATCGCTCCGACCATGCTGGACCTTTTGGGCATTGCGCAGCCCGAGGAAATGACGGGGCAGGATTTAATCCTCGACGATTGAAAACTCCGCCCGGCCTTTTTATCGCCGCCCGCAGCCTGAAAAAGCGAAACGATTTCATTCCACGCCCGTATTTTATTCCCTGTCGGAATCAGATCTCGGCGTCAGCCATCCTTGCTTATCAAGTGAATAGTAAAGATGCGCGGCGATGCGGGCGTAGCCCTCTTCGTTGGGATGCGTGTCGGGGGCCAAGTATAATTCCTCAGAACCAAAAGGGGGAAGGTTGAAGCCATGCTGACTGACAAAGATGACATCATCATTGCTTTTGGCCAGGCTCTTCATGATTTTATCGACAAAGGGAACTTTTTCCCAATATGTCATCAAGACGACCTTGGCCCCAAGGTTCCCGGCAATGTCAATCATCTCCTGGAAATCGTGTCGCACCCATTGCTTTAGGAAGGGATCTTTTTCATCGCATAAAACGCAAAAATACGTATTTTTATCAATCACATCTCCATCCACGAGTTGTCGGATTCTGGATCTGGTGATTTTTTTAAGCTGGTAGGCGCCGCTTGTTTCCAAAATATTGGCCAGTCGCGCCCTTTCCGGCACATCAGAGATGTCCTTGTTAAGATAATCGATTCCACGCAGGTTATGATTGTTATTCTTACCCACGCAAATCACAACGATATCCATCTTTTGGCCAATGCCATTTCGTTGCAATTTATTCGAGTCGATTTCCAGGCTTTCTTTGAATGCCACCAGGGCTTCGGCAGAATTACGACCAGGGCGGGCAACTATCCGTATTTTTGGGCGGATGTTCGAGTGCTTTTTGTAAATGATACGCGCCAGTTGTCTGGGGTAATTTTTTTCAAGATCAGCTCCTACGCCCCAGGTATGGGAATCTCCAACCGTCGTGATAAACAGGTTCGCTTCCACAGTATCGACTTCGACATCGGAGTACTCTTCAAATTCGCTCAGAACATCATATTTTTTATAAATGTAGCCCTGATGCCGACCATCGCGGTTTCGATCAGCAACAATCCCAAAACCAATCCGATAATCTGGGAAAGCGCCAAAAACATTAGCGATTTCCAAAAGGGTCGCCTATAGCTTTTAAAAATTGCCATGGAATCCTAAATACAGCAGAACCTTCGCCCCTGTCGGAACTGTTCGCGGCTCCTGCATTGGCCTCTCAAGCACTAATCAGCCAAACCCTTATTTCTTGTTCGGTTCGGAATACTTATCTGGTCGAGGCGGTTTTATCCAGTCGGCTTTTTCGAGCTCGTCGAGCGCGACCCCTATGGCCTTGTCAAGCTGTGGATCGCGACCGTCGATGAAATCCTCGGGCAAAAGTTCCACTTTAATGTCCGGGTCAACGCCGTATCCTTCAATGATCCATGTGCGTTTGATTCCGTAAGTGCCGTACTCGGGCATGGTGAAACCGCCGCCGTCCACAAGCGTCTTGTCCATGCGGATACCGACGACCCCGCCCCATGTGCGCCGCCCAATAACTTTTCCGAGCTTATAGTGGCGAAAGAAATAGGGGAAAATGTCGCCGTCGCTACCGGCGTGTTCGTTGATGATGCAAACCATCGGACCATGAACCAGCATCCACGGGTAGCTCTCGTCGCCGGCGTTGCGCGCTGTAAACATTCCGGCCAGTTCGCGCCGCAGTTTCTCCAAAATCATCTCCGACACAAAACCGCCGCCGTTATAACGCACATCCACCACCATACCCTGCTTGTCGATCTGCGCGTTGAAGGCTTTGGAAAACTCCTTCAATCCCCGGGAGGACATATCCGGCAGATGCATATAGCCGATGCGGCCGCCCGTGGCTTCGTCAACCTTACGGCGATTGTTCTCGGCCCAATATCTATAACGCAGAGACCTTTCGCTGCCGATGGGCACGACGGTGATGTCCCGGCTATTTCGCCCGCCAGCGCTTTTCGCCACGGTCAGCAGGGTCTGCTTACCAACCGTATCCTGCAAAAGCTTGTAGGGATTGTCCGGCGCGGTCAGGTCCCGTCCACCGATAGCCATAATATAATCGCCCTGCTCAACATTCATACCGGGTTGCATCAAAGGCGAATCGTTGTCTAAGTCCCACCGGTCCGGCGGCAGAATGCGCGCCAGGTAATAGCGGCCCGACTCTTCGTCAAGGGCGAAATCCGCGCCCAGCAGGCCGACGCTGATATTTTTTCCTCTGTTTCGGTCGCCGCCCCAAACGTAGGTGTGCGAACAATTGAGTTCGCCGATCATTTCGCCAAGCAGATAATTGAGGTCGTCGCGCGTCGAGGCGTGCTCCAGCAGCCGTCCGTATTTTTCCTTCATCGCCGCCCAATCGACGCCGTGCATATCGGGATCGTAAAAGAAATCTCGTTGCAGCCTCCAGGCTTCGTTGAACATCTGACGCCACTCGGCCACCGGGTCAAGCAGCATTCTCATGTCGCTAAAATCCAGTTTGCCTTCGCCCTTCTTCTTTCCCTTCACATCGGATTTGATGATGCCCGCTTCACCGTCATGTCCGTAAAGAATCTTCTTGCCATCGGCGGACAGGGAGTACCAGGACACCGGCGAGACAACCGTCTCCACTTCCCGCTCCTTGAAATCGAAGCGCAGCAGTTTGAAATCTTCCGGATCTTTATCCCAGGTTCCCGACAGAGGCTGAGACGGTTGAGAAATATAAAACACGCATCCGTCGCCCGCTGTCAGTTCCCGGTAGTTGCCCGCAGGAATCGGAAAGGCGACAACGCGTCCTTTGATGCCCGCAAGGTCAATATCGACCTTCTCCACTTTCTTATCGTCCTTGTCGGAATCCTTGTCGTCTTTTTTCGCCTTCGAGTCATTTTCCTCATCGCTTTGCGGCGCAAAGGGCGACGGCTCATCATTGCCAAGCGTCACCGCATATATTTTTGTGATGTTTTGCAAAATGTAGTTCGCATCGTACATGTCCAGGTACGGCTGAATGTCGCGGTTAGACAAAAAGTACAGATGCTTGCCGTCTCTATCGAATACGGGGAAACCGTCGTCGGTCATGTCCTCGGTGACGCGATAACTTTTATCTTTGCTCACCGAGTAGAGGAAAATGGAGGCCATCCGGTTTTTCTGGGTCTTTTCGTAAACCACCCACTTCGAATCCGGGGACCATGCATAACGTTTAATTTCCACGGACTCGGACTTGGCGATCATTTGAGGCTTGCCGCCATCAGCGTCCACGTAATAGAGAATTTGGTTTTTGTCGGCGAAAAGAAGCTTTTCCGAATCCGGCGACCATTTCAGGCGGAAACGATAAACCGAGCCGTCGCGCGTGATGCGCCGTTTTTCGCTGCTTCCGTCCTGGGATTGAACATAGATTTCCATCTCTCCGGACTCATCCGAGAAATACGCAATCCATTTTCCGTCGGGCGACCATTCGGGCATGCGCTCGCGAGTGCCAGAGCTGGCGGTCAGGTTGCGCGTCGGACCTTTCTTTTCGGGCACGGTGAAAATATCGCCGCGTGCTTCGAAAACGACCCGCTTGCCGGAAGGGGAGATATCGCCCCACGCCAACTGGTTGCCCGCTCCTTCCCAACGCGGTCGCGTCGCGATGCGGTCGCTGGGCACGCTGACCGATATCCGCCTCGTTTTCTCCGTAGCCATATCGAGAACGTGCAGCGCCCCGCCGTTTTCGTAAACGACCCTGCCCGGCCCCATGCTCGGCCATTTCACATCGTATTCGTCATGAAATGTGAGCTGCCGCGTTTTGCCCGTTGTCTGGTTATGTACGAAAATGTTGGCGGTGTATTTGCGGTCGGACAAAAAGTAAATATTATCGCCCTGCCACATCGGGAAGGAATCGGTGCCCGCCCATTTCGTGGCCTGCGTGGTTTTGTTGGCGGCAAAATCGTATATCCAAATGTCCTGCGCGGTGCCGCCCTTATATCGCTTCCAACTGCGGTAGTCGCGGTCGATTCGGTTGAAGGCGATTTTCGATCCGTCCGGCGAATAGGAGGCCGCAGCGCCGGTGGGCATCGGCAATGGCGTTTCCAATCCGCCTTCCGTGGAAACTAAATAAAGGCGACGGAGCCATTCCAGAGGCTGCCCGCGCCGCGTGCTAAAAAGCACCTTGCCGTCCGGCGTCCAGTCAATCACGCGATCCCTGGCCGGATGAAAAGTCAGGCATTTTGGCTCGCCGCCCATGGCCGGTACAAGATAAACATTTTCGTTCACGTCGTAGTCGCCTGTAAAGGCAATCCACTGGCCGTCCGGCGAAAACTTGGGATGGATTTCCATGCCCCGCGTATGCCCCGTCACGCGGCGCGCCGTGCCGCCGCCTTCGCTCACAGTCCACAGATCTCCGCCATAGGAAAAGGCGACCATGCCGTTGTGAATATCCGGGTAACGCAGTAGCAGAGTCTGATCGGCCAATGCCGTCGTGCCCATCAAAAGCGTAGCGAAGAAAAATCCAACAACGACGTAGCGTGACACTCGACTCATAATGCGCCCCCTTTTTCGTAAACCCCGGTTTCAGATGCGTCCAAACCGACATAGCAGTCAAATTCGATTCGCCCCGCTTGTCAACACGCCTGCGGCTGTGCGGCAAGGGTCAAGGGTTTAGGGTGTTCGCAGCCCCGCCAGGGGCGACACAATATTAGCCCCGAGCGTGAGCTCGGAGGATAGGATCAATTAATATCTATACGAAGCCCGCGTCGCGGGCGATACAAGTCGTGTTGTCGGTGCGACTATGCCAACGCGGAATTTCGAATACGGAATGCGAAAGGAATTCGGAACTCGAAATTCGCCATTTGTCACTCGGCACAGCCCCGCCAGGGGCGGCATCACCAAGGCGGGCAACTCCCACGTCCGGCGCATTCTGGTGGAAGCGGCCAAGCACTATCGCCACCGACCGCCGGTGAGCGTCGTGCTGAGAAAGCGACGGGCGGGGCAGCCCGAAGCGGTGATCGCCATCGCCGACCGTGCGCACAGCCGACTGCATCGCCGTTATTACAAACTCAAGGAGGGATCGCGCAAGCATTCCAACGTGGCGACAACGGCGGTGGCCCGTGAGTTGGCGGGCTTCATCTGGGCTGTAATGCGCCATGAGGAATTGAGTCTTTAAATGTTTCGCCATCGGGACGGAAATTGAAAGCGGCGAATGAGAAACGGTACGATCAGGCCAAAGCGCGACCGGGCTATGCGACAGGGCGTCTTGTGCGCCTGGACTCGCGATTGTAGACAGCGCTTCGCCACGACGATAAACGGTCATGCGGCCCTGTTTCGGCTTGTCGAAATAATCCGCGTATATCAGAGTGACTCGTCGTCGAAGAAACCGCACTCGTTCGCCGCTTTGAGCCTTCGCCCCCGGGCCCACAATCCACCCCGCGTTATCCACTTTTCCACAATCCTGATGAGAGCTTTTCAAGGAGCTAATAATAGGGATTATGGATAAGTGGAAAACGCTGGCCCTGTGCAGGGGCTTGACAGGTCGATCCATATCAGCCCAAAGGGATTCCCCTCCAAAAGCGGAGTTTATCCTAAAGCGAAGTCGAAGGGATCCAACCGGGAAAACAAGGTTGGCGGCGGCTTTGCGCGATCAGTACCGCTTAATCGGCGATGCCGCACAGGCGCGACAATTCGCCTCGCAGTACTTTGCCGCTTTGATTTCTCGGCAGTTTCTCCAGGAAAAAGACTCGGCGGGGAACTTCGACCGCGCTTAAGGATTTTTTCAAGGTTCTGATGATGGTTTTTTCGTCCAATATTGCATTTTTCCCCGGCGCAATAGCCAGGCCGACAAGCTCGCCGCGTTTTTCATCGGGAATGGGAAAAGCGGTCGCCTCGGCCACGCCCGGAATCCGCAATGCGACGGACTCGACGTTTTGCGGAAGCACCTTCAGCCCCGCCACATTGATAATTTCCTTGATGCGACCGGCGATAATAAGATGGCCGTCCTCAGTGAAACGGCCAAGGTCGCCGGTATGGAAACGTCCGCCGCGAAGCGCCTCTTCTGTGAGTTTCGGGTCTTTATAATATTCTCTCATAACCTGATCGCCGGCCACCAGAATTTCTCCGGTCTCGCCTTGCGGCAATTCCCGGCCTTTTTCATCGGCTATGATGACATCCTGGTGCGGCCTGCCCACGCATCCCGGTTCGTCGCCCGGTCTGTTGTCGCCAATGCTGACCCAACTCGCCGATTCGGTCATCCCGTAATTGTTGTGCAGAGCCACGCCCCACTTTTCACGACACCAATCCCGCATGTCCCCCGTGAGCGGCGCTGAGGCGCAGCATATGGCCTCCAGCGATCCCGGCGGCGGGCACTGCGCCCTTTCATGAAAGTCATGAATCGCACGTAGGATGGCCGGAGCCAAAGAACAAATTGTCGGCTTTCGTTCTTTTAATACGCTGTAAAAACGGGCCGGTCCGAAGGCGTCGAATGCCCGATCCACAATGATGATCATTCCGTGAAAAACGGACACGATGAGATTCATGTACACGCCGTGAGGAACGTACCAGGGCATGAAGGATAAGAAGCGCTTTCCCGGCTTGAAATACGGCAAACGCGATGCCAGGTTGTCGTAGGACGCCACCAGGGATCTGTGCGGAAGAACAACGCCCTTGGGTCTCCCGACGGTCCCGGAAGTGTAGAGAATCAGCGCCACGCTCATAGGGTTGATGTCCCGAAAAATCGGATCGGCGCCGCGCCGCACGGCCCGCAGGCTTTCATCGCCTTCTGGATCGATTCGCACGGCGGGGCTTTGCTGCGCCGGATAATCATCGGCGGCGATCAGGGCGGCCGCATCGCAATGCGCGATGCGCTCGTCGGCGACGTTCTTTTCCGGGTACGGAGACAAGGGCACAAGCGCCATATTTCCGGCGAGGACCGCGTATGCCCAAAGAGCCGACTGCGGCGTCCTGTTCATGGCCACAACAACATGATCCCCCTCGCCGACGCCACGCTCACGCAAAAGACCAATCAGGGCTTCGATGCCGCGACGAGCTGTTCGCGCCGTGATGATTTCTCCGGTTTCGACAAATTCCATAGCCGGGGCGTCCGGTCGATCCGAAAGCCAGGAAGCAAAAACATCCAGCCGATTTTTCATATTGTCGTCATATTGATGAAATCTCTTGTTTTGATTCGTGGCATCGCTTTCATTTTTTCACTCCCAATCGGGCGCTCGCCAAGGGTTCGTAGTGAGCGCCTTCCGGGCGAAGATCGGAATGAAAAAGAATCAGTTCCTCGACTCTGAATTCACCCAACGAGACTCCTTTAAGAGCTTTCAGGCGCTTTCGGATAAGCCCCAGTTGTTTCGGTGTCTTCAGGCGAGCCAGCGTGAGGTGAGGTTCAAAAGGCTTGTTTTCCGGCGCGATGCCGAATTCGGCGAGGGCTTTTTCCAGGTCGGCGGCCATGTCGATCAGGCTTTGGGTTTCACCGGTCAGCGGAGTATAGAGCACGCGAGGATTCAACAGATCCGGGAAACCCCCGATCCCCACGGCCTGGACTGTAAAAGGGCGACGGTTCCACACGATGGAAGCAAGAGAGGCGCCAATCCGATCGGCGAGATCCTGCTTTATGTCGCCCAGAAATTTCAGCGTGATATGCATGCCCTGCGGACGAACCGGTCGCAGGTGCGCAATATCGCCGAAAGTTTCTTCGAAAGCGATCGCCAGCGCGCTTTTTATATGATTTGGAATCGGCGCGGCGATAAAGGACCTGATCGCATCGCTAGCCATTGCTTATTGACTCCATGCCTTGTCGGCGTTAGAAATCCAGTCGAAAAAACTAGCATTCTTCGGGGCTAATACAACTGATCGATCTCGTGGGAAAAGCGCTTGACGACATGCCTTCGCCGCAGTTTCATGGTCGGCGTCAGCATCTCGTTTTCAACATTAAAGTCCGTATCGGACAATATGAATTTTTTCACGGTTTCAAATCGCGCCAACTGGGCATTCACTCTGTCCACCGAGTGTTGAATCAAGTCCCGGACCGATGGGTCCTTGACGAGGTCCTTGTTCGAGGCAAAGTACATGCCCTTTTCGCTGATCCAGTTTTTCACTTCCTTGTAATCGGGAACGATAACGGATGTCAGATATGGACGGCGATCTCCAACGACGAAAACCTGGGAAATGTATGGGTCCATGCGCAGCAATGCTTCAATATGTTGCGGCGCGATGTTTTTTCCGCCGCTGGTCATGATAATGTCCTTCTTCCGATCGGTGATGGACAGGAAGCCCGTGTCGTCGAAACGACCGATGTCGCCCGTGTGCAGCCATCCGTCTTTGATCATGATGTCCGATTCCACGGGATTGTTAAAGTAGCCCTTCATCACGTTTGGTCCCCGCACGAGAATTTCCCCGTCGACGTCGATGCGGACTTCGACGCCGGGAATCGGGCGTCCAACCGTTCCCAGGCGAGTCGCCGCCGGGCAATTGGTCGATATGACCGGACTGGCTTCCGTCAGTCCATACCCCTCATAAATCGGCACGGAAGCGGCATAAAAAAACTCGGCGATTTCCTGCGGCAGGGGCGCTCCGCCGGAGATGGCAAAGCGCAATCGACCACCAAAATTTTCCCGTATTTTTTTAAAAACCAGACGGTCGGCCGCCTGGATTTGAAGATCGAGATAGGCGGGAAGCCGTTTTCTTTTGAGACGATAGCCTGTGGCTTGCCTTCCGGCGGCCATTCCCCAGTCAAATATATTATTCGCCCAGGTTTTGCGCTTGCGAAGATGTTGAAGAATGCGTGCGTGAAACTTTTCAAAGAGTCTGGGAACACCGACCATCACCGTCGGTCGCACATCCAGCAGATCCTGGCCGACCGTCGAAATGCTTTCGGCGTAGGCAATGGATGCGCCGCAGTAGAATACGGCGAAATGTCCTGCCATGCGTTCAAAGGAATGCGATAAGGGAAGTATGGAAAGGCAAATGTCATCCGGCGAAAGACCGAAAAGTTTGTGCGCCTCATGAATGTTGGACAGGAGGTTGGAATGCGTGAGCATGGCGCCTTTCGACTTGCCCGTCACCCCGGAAGTGTATATCAGCGTGGCTACATCTTCCGGCTGAATCTCCTCCAGGCGTCGCGCCAGGATACCCGCATCCCGGAAGCCTTTGCCACGGTTCAGAACGTCATGGAAACTGACGACGCGCTTGTCGACGTCGGTTAAATCCTGAATGGGATCGAAAATGACAATGTGCTCGACAAGCTTGTCCAGGCTCTTGACGGCCAGAGCCTTCTTGAGTTGAAAATGATTGGAAACCACCAGGAAGCGGCTCTCGGAATTTTCAGTGATGTGCAGGATTTCCTTGGACGTGTTCGTAGAATAGATGGCGGCGAGAACACCCCCAACAGCCTGCACAGCCAAGTCCGTGAAGGCCCACTTCGGGCGATTCTCGGAAAGCAGGGCGATGCGGTCTCCCTGCTTGAAACCCATATCGATAAGGCCTAAGGCAAAGTTTTTTACAAATTCATCGACCTGCGCGTATGTCAGGGATTTCCATTCGCCGTCTTTTTTCACGCGCAGACATTCCTTCTTTTTGAAACGTCGAACGCTGTTTGACCACATCACGGCCAGATTCTGTTCCAACTTCCTCATTAATGTTCCCCTATAAGCCGGTCGGCGCAAAACCGGGTCGGCTAAATCGCTTTGCCGTTCACCTTATACGAAATAGCTAAAAACCTCATCGGACAAGAATAATCCTTTTCGCGTCAGGCGTAATCGGTCGTCAACAATTTCGATCAGCGCAAGCTTTCCCAAAAGATCAAGGGCTTTGGAAAAACGCCGACGAAAATCGAATTCGAATCGCCCTTCAATAGCGGAAATAGAAACGCCGCGCAACATACGCATTCCCAAAAACACCATCTCAGCCAAGGCTTCCGAGTCGGTGATCCGTTCCCAATCCCTTCTCACCGACTGCCCCGAAATAAGGGATGCCATATAGATGTCAGGGTTCGATTCGTTACAAAAACGAAATCCGTGCGGCGCGCCCGGAGCTTTGGCCGTGAAAGAAGCCGCCGAAGCGCCCAGGCCTATATACGATTTTCGCAACCAGTAATTTTCGTTGTGTCGACTGCGTGCGCCGGGTTTGGCGAAGTTGGAAATTTCATATTGCTCGTATCCCGCGTCCATAAAACATGCGCAAAGGGCTTCGTACTCACGGGCGGCCTTGTCATCTTCGGGCCTTTCGCGCAGTCCCTGCTTGATCTGGCGGCCTAATGGAGTCTCGTCGTAAATCGTCAGACAGTAAGCGGAAATATGCTGGGGGTCGGCGGCGACAAGGTCATGCGCGTCACGCATCACAGCCTCTTGGTTTGGATCCCAGAGACCGTATATTACGTCAAGACTGACATTGCCGATGGGGGAACTCATCGCTGCGGCCACCGCGTTTTTCACAACGCTCGCCCCGGCATTGCGCCCCAGTGCTTTTAGTGCGCGGTCATTGAAGGATTGCACGCCGACGGAAAGGCGGTTGACACCGGCGCGGGCGAAGTCCGCCAGCGTCTTTGGGGTAATCGTTTCCGGATTGGCTTCCAATGTGATCTCAGCGTCTCCGGCGATGCCAAAGCTTTTGTCCACAGCGTCCAGCAGGTCCTGAACTTGACCTCCCGAAAGAAGGGAGGGCGTGCCGCCCCCTAAATATACCGTTGAAATGGGACCTGCACCTTCCTCCGTGCGCATCTTGAGTTCACGCACGACGACTTCGACGTACGAATCCAAAGGAGGATCAACCGCGGCAACGCTGGAAAAATCGCAATAGGGACATTTTGTTTTGCAATATGGGATGTGGATGTAAATCGCCTGTGCCATGACCGCTTCCGATTCAAAGGTTTCGCTGATCTTCGCACGAAGCGCCGGTTGGCGCCAGACACGCACTATGCACCATGTATTGATTGCTATTTGACACCCCCCCCAATATCTTGTATGGGTTCAAAGTCAAGTCTTTCCTTCGAGGTGGCTCCAAATGCGAGAGTTAAACGAGTGTGCGCGCCTGATCGGTCTGGGTTTCGAAGCCTTGGAAGACCTGGATGAACAGATTACCCTGGGTGATCTGCCCAGTGCGACCGACTCGATAAAAAGCGCCTGGAGCGCCGTCATTGAGCCGATGTCCATACTGTCGCGCTGCTGGGAAGGGTCCTTCTGGCTGGACTGGGACAGGCGGGACACTCTGTTTACCAATATCCAAAACGCGCAGGATCTACTCGTAGACGTTGAGCAGGTCGATCTGACGAATGTGCTTTACGAATTGCGTGATCTGCTCGTAGCCAATCTGTTCATTCTCAGAGATGCCTTGCTTATTCTCGGCGCGGATTGCGGACCTACAGTGGAAGAAATTCGCCCAACCATGCTCCACTGACAATCTTAAGTCACACCAATTTTTTAAGACTCGCTCCCGAGTTTTTTATCAGATATGCAGCGCACGGCGGCATGGACAAGACACTTATCCATGCCGCGCACGGCAACAGCCGAAAGGGTCGCGGTCCTCGTACCTTCATCTGCACTCTCCCGTCGCCTGGCTTTGAGCGTTAACCTTGCATGTGCTTTTGCCGAACAGCGCGTACAAACCGCAGTATCCGATCGTGCCCGTGCCTATGGATATAATCCCGATTAATCCCCACCAGCTATGAAAAAGCCAACCCAGGGCGAGCATCGTGAGTCCGAGGACTACGCGTAAAAATCTATCTAAATTGCCCGTGTTTATGGTCATGGCGTGCCTCCATTTCAACTTTTTGAATTGATTGTCAAATCGATTTCCCTCTCACTTGAGGCCACATTAATCATTTTTACCTCGGTCAATCTATGATGCGGATCAGTATTTTTTCGCTTTTCCCTGGCTGCTATCCGTTTTGCGAATGCTAAAATCGGAGTGACTGACTATTGAATCCAAATCTGTATAATATTCGCCTTGACGGCGTGCAATCGAAAATGACCGCCGTATGGATATTTTAAGGGAAGGAAATCCTAGATGATGACAAAATTTGCCGGCTTGTTGCGGCGTACTCTGTTTATCGCTCTGCTGGTCACGCTTGTCCTAACAGGATGCGGCGACGATGACGATGACAATGATTCAAAGACCTCGGATGACGACGCGGACGATGACGATGCGGATGATGACGCCGCCGATGATGACTCGGAAGAAACTGTTCCAGATTGCTTCTTAAACCCAGGGGAGCCTGGCCCTTATATGGTGGGCTCAACGACCTTTTATTTCGAGGACACGTCCCGCGCTTTAAGCTGCGGCGAGGGTAATCGCATCTTAATGACCGAAATCTGGTATCCCTCCGTGGACAACGCCGACGAATGGCCGGAAAATTTCATCACCGATTACTTCCTTGGCAGGAACGATGAAATCGCCGCAGCTTTTGAGGAGCTCGGCGAGGACATCGAGGGCCAGATGATCGACATCGCCACCGGTTCATACCGCGATGCTCCGCTCCATCCTGACGCTCCGCCAATGCCGATTCTCATTTTTTCGCATGGATTTTCGGCCAACCGCTTCCAGAGCTTCACGCAGGCCAACTACCTGGCCTCGCACGGTTACGTGGTGGTGTCGCCGGATCACATCTGTAATTCAAAGATCACGCTCACGCCCGACGACGTGGTCATCGGCGGATCCATACTCGGCGCGGTGACGTCCCTATCCGAGCGCAAAGGCGACGTCAGTTTTCTCATTGATGTCATGCTCGATGATCCGCCCGCAATGTTCGCGGGACGCCTCGACGGATCGCGGATTGGCTTGTTCGGCCATTCCTTCGGCGGCATGACGGTCAGCGAACAGGTCAAAGTTGAGCACAGGGTGTCCGCGCTGGTCCAATTCGCTTCTTTCGGCTTTCCAGCCGGAGTGGAAAATGTATATGCGCCCTCCATGTATTTCTGGGGACGCCAGGATATTTGGATGTACCTTTTTGAATCCTTTCACGACAACTACATCGACATGATGCCGCAACCAACCGTGGAAATGGAGTTTGACGACACCGGCCATTTCGCCTTCAGCGATCTTTGTGAGTACTTGTCGGATTTGAAGGAATCCGGCAACGGATGCGGGACAGGGACGCGCATCGGATCGAATGAGGAGTTCACGAATCCCGACCGGGACGCAATGCACAGCGTCATCAATCCCTACATGGCCGCTTTTTTCGGATGGGCGTTTTTCGACGTTCCCGAGTTGGAAAGCTACATCCTCGAAAACCATGCGCCTGATATGATGGACATGAATATTGTTCACGATTAATCAATCTTATTTTTTCACGGAGACCGCGTGAATTCAACATTCCGATGCTTAACCATACTCTTGTTGTTTGCCCTTTGCGTGATGACGGCCTGCGACAGCGGCGACAATGACGATGCATCAACAAATTTGCAGCAAACTGATGACGATCAGGCAGACGATGACCTCAACGATGACGCAGACGATGACCTTGACGATGACGATGACGTCGATGATGACCTCAATGATGACCATGTCGACGATGGACCTTATCCCGTCGGCAACAAAACCTTCATTTTCGTTGACGAGACTCGCGGAGATCCCGCGACGGAAGGACCGCGAACGCTTGTAACCGAGGTCTGGTATCCCGCAACAGACGACTCCATGCAGATGCCGCGCGATATCCCGATGAACTTTTTCGCTCCGTGGGAGGACGAGGTTTGGGATACATTAGCAGGACTGGGCGTACCGGAAGAAGAGATCGACTTACTGTTCCACTACGAATTGAGTTCGGCGCGTGACGCACCTTTGCGCCCCCGGGATCGGCCTTATCCACTGGTTATATTTTCTCACGGAAACGGCAGCATACGCTTTCAGAACTTCACGCTGTGTGAGCACCTTGCAAAAAATGGTTTCATTGTCGTAGCGCCCAATCATACAGGTAATGCTCTGGGTTCGCCTCTTCCCGATAGGCTGGTGGGCTACAATCAGGATCTTTTTCCATTGGCTTATTTTTTTCGACCGGTCGATATCGTCTTTTTGATCGATCAGTTCCTCGGAGAGATTCCGAATGACGAAATCGCCGAATTTGTGCAGCTAATCGATCCGGAAAAAGTCGCGGCTGGAGGTATGTCTTATGGCGGTTATGCCGGCACGGAGGCTGCCAAAAATGACAACAGAATCAAAGCAGCCTACGCTTTTTCATCGCCTATGTTTCCCTGGGGTCTGCGACATTTCGACACGCCAACGCTGTTCGCCTTCGGCCAGGAAGACCGAACAATCGATGATTATTTATTCACTGTCAAACTGGGATACGTGCTTGCGCCGGCGCCGAAATACAGCCTGAACTTTATTAACGCCGGGCACTACTCCTTTTCCGACCTTTGCATTTTAGTGCCCACGCTGGCCGGTCAGGAAGATGGATGCGGCGACGGAACGCGACGAAGCACCGGCGAAACCTTTTCCTTCCTCGAACACGAGCACATGACTGAGATCATCAATGCCTACATGCTCGCCTTTCTCAAAAGCGTTTTTTACAGCGACGAGCAGGCCAGGCAATACCTGGCCCAAAACCATTTCAGTGAAGAAGTATTTTACAACTTTAAGCAATAAGTGAAGGCTCGACATTGAGCCGGCCCTCTGGCGGAAAGCTCAGAATATCGTCCTTGTATTTTTAGAACTGCGCCACTTCCAATTTCAAATCCTTTTCCTTGTTGCATGTGTAGCATCCTAGTGAAAAATCAAGATAATATTGGGCAAGAAGAATTTTTCGGTGGAAAATGCAAGCCGAAAGGTTGCGAAATGCCCCAGGCCGAGATTCACGGCAAAGAGCCGATTATTGATATTGCCGCCAACGGCGTAGGCGCCATACCGAAACGTTTGCTAAAAAACGTGGAGCGATTCGGCGACCGGGTCGCCCTTCACGAAAAACGCTTTGGCCTGTGGCGCAACATCTCCTGGAAGCATTACGGCCAAAATATTCGCGCCATCTTTTTTGGCATGTCGGGTCTGGGCGCGCGGCGCGGGGAACGAATCTGCCTGATCAGCGAAAACCGCCCCGAATGGCTCTATCTCGACCTGGCGATTAGGAGCATGGGCGCCATACGCAAGCTGATTCATAAGTGGTTTGACGAGGTTAACTCCCGCTTGGCGTGCGTGGAGCAGATCAAAAAGTTCGCGATCCTAGACAAGCGTCTGGACCAGGAAGACGGCGAACTCACTCCGACCATGAAAGTGAAACGCAAACACATCAACAAAATTTACACAGACGTGATCGAAAAGATGTACAGGAGATAGGGTGCAACAACCTCATCTTCAGCCTGCGAAGCAGACAAGGCTCCCAGGGACAAAGTGAATCTGAAAAAGGGGTGCCGGCTACTGGCATTTGCTTGCGGCTGAAAACCGCGTATTTGTTTTGACGCCAATCTGTCTTTTCAAGTATAATGATATCGGTGAAGGAATCGAGGGGCGCGACAAAAGGAGAAGCTTTATGTTCAAGCCAAGCTTGTTACGATCCATATTAATGATGGTGGCCCTATGCGCTTTCTTTGCGTTTTTTTCGACCGCATGCGATTCGGGCGACGATGACGCGTCCCGCGGGGTTCCCGTTTACGACGATGACGACATCGACGACGACTTCGACGACTTCGACGACGACGGAGACGACGACAATGACGACGACGAAGACGATGACGCCGATGACGATACTGTTCCGCCCGACCAGATTGATCACGTCCAACTGACCTTCGATCCTGACCCCTATGCGAATGACGCATTTTTCTATTCCGGCCAGGAATTCACAATGACCGTCTCTCTTTATAATGCCGACGACGAGTTTCTTGCGAAGACCAGCGAGTATACTCTCAGCGTTTCCTCCACGCCGGAAACCGCGCCATATGAACTGGACATGGACACTGAAACGATTGCCCTGAACCCGACGCGCCCAACCCTGTATCTAATGACAGCCAGCCTGGACATCGTGGATATCGATTCCAATCTGGTGGAGGTCTTTGTCCAGATCGAAAATTCGGCCCTCATCACACTCACATCACCGACCCGCGGACTTTTTACGCAAGGGGGCTCGGTCAACGTCGAGGGCACATGCCTGATCGATACAGGAGATAGAGAGAACGTTCTCACTCCGTGTCAAAAGATTGAAATCAACGAATTTTCCATCATCGACATCAACTTTGAAGGCCACTTCACCTTTCAGGTAGGCTTGGGAAACGGACTGAACCGAATTGTGGTTCAAGCCTTGGGCGAATCAGATGCGGTGCTGGCGGAAGTGCGCGTTTCCGTACTCAAGTGCGACAATCCTCTGCCTGACGGAGCGATGATCGAATCGGCAGTGGGCGCACGCATCAACGACGGCGGATTCAACACTATTGAAGACATCGCGGTTGATCTGATCAGCGGGATCGATCTTTTGGAGTACGTCCCCAACCCCCTGATTGATGAAACCATCGAGTTTCTCGGCCAGGTATTGTCCATCTCCCTCAATGTTACGGACTTCACATACGAAGATATTCAGATCGATTTAGGGCCGGATCAATCTGACAGCTTCCTCAAACTGGAAGTCCACATTATCAATTTCGCCCTTACTCTGCAGGGCGACGGCACCCTTTTCGACATCCTGTGCGACGGAAACAATACAGGCGTGTTGACCGCAGCGGATTTATCTCTGACAGCCTTTGTGGACATTTACGTGGAGCCGATGGACGGCCAACTGGTGGTGGATATTGACGGCATAGAAATCGGCGGATTGGACACGGCGAATCTAAGCGGCTTCGGCGACACTTGCGACGGCATTCTCAACACGCTGATCACGAACGATTTACTGGCGCCCCTTCTGGAGGAGATGATCGCCGACCTCCTTGATGACGAACTGCAGCCGATGCTTGAGGATCTTCTGGGCGATCTTGTTTTGGCCGGCTCTTTTGATCTGCTGAGCCAGACCTTCAACCTCGCCGCCGATTTCCAGCAAATTTTCCTGCATCAAGGCGGCTTGTCCATCTGGATGGATGCAAATTTCGCCGCGGAAGAAATTGACCCGACCGTACCGGTCATGCCCGGCAGTTACAGGATCGCCGGTGATCGCCCGGTTATGGGTGCGGGGCTTCCGCCGGATGATCTCGTGCCCTACGGCTTCGGCGTGGCCCTGGACGACGACATCGTCAATCAGGTGCTATACGAAATATTCCGGTCGGGCGTGCTGGGCATGGACATCACCGACGAATCACTGACGGTCACTACTATAGCCGCGCTGCTATTTACGCCGCAGTTGTTATTTCATCCCGACTTCAATGCGGACGACCCTGTCATCCTGCGCCTTGAACCGCTTCTTCAGCCGATTATTTCCCTGGAATCGGGAACCGGCTTCAATGCCGGCCTGGCCATGGGCGAGTACATGCTTCACGTGGTCGTTGACACTGATGCCGGCGAGGTCACGATACTTTCCGCAGCCATTACCCTGGTCTTTCCGGTCGGAATCACCATCGACGAGCAGGGCCTGCTTTTTATTGAGATCGATCCCGAGGATTTCGAAGTGGACCTCACGGTTTGGTACGAGTACCAGGATCTCAGCTTCAATTCCGTTATTGTCGAGCGCTTGATTCCCGATCTCCTTGAAGGCTTGATTCCGATGCTTGGAGACCTGCTGGGTGGAATAGCCATTCCGTCGTTCGAAGGATATACACTGTCCATTGATTCCCTGGCTGTCGTGGGTGAACGGAGCGACTATATTGGTATGTACGGATCGCTGACGAGCATTGCAGAGTAACACCGGCTGCTCGGACATTTTTTCGCAGTTATGAAAAACTGCCTGTTCGCATGATGTATTTTTACTAGAGGGCGCTTTAAGGAGATAACCATGGCAACGCAATTAAACCGAAGACGCCTTACGGTGTCCGTGTTTTGGTGTTTGCTGGCCGGATTTGCGCTTATCGCGACGCCGCTCGCCTGCGAAGGAGGAGACAGCGATTCCGGCGGCAGGACCGGCATCGGAGACGATGACGACGACTATCTCCCGGGCGACGACGATAGCGATGACGACGATAACAATGATGATGATCACTGGCCCGATGACGACACCGGCGGCGACGATGATGACGATGGTTACATTGTGCTGGTATTCTTTCCCGATCCTGAGGAAAGCGACGAATTATTCTTTCCCGGCGCCGCCTTCGCCATGGAATTGAGGGTTTACGACGGAAACGGTTTCATCGGCACAACCACCGATTATGAGCTTGATATCGAGCCGGACACATTCGGCGCCGTCGAGTACGACACTGTTGAGGGATCAATTTACTTCAATCGTTCAGGCTCCTACACCGTGGCAGCCGTCAGCCCCGCGACGAGAAGGCGCTCCAACGAAATCGAAGTCCTCATTACCGATCTTGAGGCCGCCGAAATCGAGATATATACACCCGAACGCGGACTGTTCACGCAGGAGGGGGCGGTCAATATTTCGGGGCGCTGCATGGTGGAGGGCGAAGCCTGCGCCGCCGTACTGGTCGGGGGTGAAACACCCGACGAATATGACACCCTGACGGGCGAATTCGACATTGAATATTATCTTCGCTACGGCCTGAACATCCTCCCTATCCAGGCCTTCAATGCCGGAAGCTATCAGATCGGCAAGGAGCATATTTCCGTTCTTTACGGCGAGGCGTTGGCAAACGATCAGTATTCCAGCGACGCGGTGGCGATTCGCCTAACGCATTCCGGCATGAACTCCATTGAGGACATAGCCGAGGAAATTATTCAGGATCTGGACGTACAGGATCTTTTGGACGGTTTCGGAACCCAGGAAATTTACGACGGGGGCTTCCTTTTGGGCAACGCCTACCTCGATATTTCGGGTCTGACTCTCGGCGCGCCGACAGTTCTCCTGGAAATGGTCGGCGAAGAACTCACCATGGATGTGATTTTGCCGGATGTGCATGTCGATATCCAACTGAGTGGCGATCTGCCCTTTGGCATTGGCTGGACCGACTCGGGCTTCATTGAAGCAAACATCGAACTTTGGGCCAAGGTCGCTGTCGGCGTGACCCCCGACGGCAAACTCGATGTCAGCATCGTGGACATGGCCACAACCGTCGACGAACTGAATATCGAAGAACTGATGGGCGTCCTCGGGGACATTTTCAGTCTCATCGATGATTTGCTCTTCAACTCTCTATCCAGGATTCTCTCCGGTTTCATTGAGTTAATCGGACCGACCCTCCTGCAAGAGCCTCTCGAAGAAGCCCTCGCCGAGCAGTTGAACGAATTGGATCTTTCCACCGACTTCGAGTTTCAAGATCACACTTACGCTCTGGCGGCGGACTTCAATTACGCCAACATAGACCAGCAAGGCATTATCCTTCGCATGAAAGCGCTCATTACAGCCGACCAATACGATCCGTCGATACCCGAGCATCCGGGGAGTTTTAAGAAACCGGGAAATGTTCCAGACCTGGACGACCAGTACATTCCCGGCACCAGCGATCCCTACAGCATGGGCGTGGCGATCAACGACGACATTCTCAACCAGGCTATGTACGTGATATACAGAAGCGGCGTATTGAACTTTGAATTTGAGGATGACAGCATCCTGAACACGCAGATACTGGGCATCTTCTTTCCGGGATTTTGGGCGATTCATTCCAACGCTCCTGTGATCATCCGCCTGCGCCCTCTGCTACAACCGGTCCTATTTCTGGACGAAACCACCAGCCTCACCACAAAAGTGCAGCTTGGCGAATTCATGATGGATTTCGTTGTGGATCACCCGGACGATGGTGAAATCCTTGCTTTCACCGCGGTCATGGCCATGAACCTGCCGGCCCAAATCGACATCGACAATCAGGGCAGGATTACCCTCGAGTTCGACCAGGAAGACATTGACATGGAAATGTCCATCCTGGACACGGATTACGATTTCAGCGATTCCTTCGTCGAGGGCTTCGTGCCGACGCTGGTCCAACTGATGGTTCCGCTTCTGGGCAACCTGTTGGGAGCCATCGAGATTCCCACTTTCTCGGGCTACGCCATAGAGGTCGACGCCCTGCGCAACCTCGGCGACAATCATGATTTCATGGGCGTTTACGGCGACATTGTGCCGGAGGGCTAAAAGAGCCGAAGCGTAGGAGTGGTTTGTAACCGCGATCAGCCTCGCCAGAGGCGACAGTTTGTAGCCCGATGCGTAAGCGTCGGGGACGTGAGCACAACATCAATTTATACGAAGCTCCCGACAGGGGCGACGCAAGTCGTGTCGTCGGTGCGACTATGCCAACGCGGAATTTCGAATGCGGAATGTCGCTCGACCTTGAGGCTCTCGACAGGCGGAATCAATTCGACGCTCGAAATTCGCCATTCGTCATTAGGCACAGCCCCTGCTCGTGCTTCGCAGCGAAGCAATTCCGCAGCCCCGGCAGGGGCGACGGTTTGTAGCCCAGGGTAAAACCCTGGGAAAAAGCATCAATGAAAATTCAGACGAAGCCCGCGAATCGGGCGACACAATATTAGCCCCGAGCGTAAGCTCGGGGGATTAGCATCAATCATAATTCAGACGAAGCCCGCGACCTGTCCGCCGTAACCTTGGCGAAGGAGGAAGCGGGCGACACAAGACGTGTCATCGGCGCACGATGATCGCGATTTCATAATCTGTCGCCCACCGGGCGGGCTTCGTTTAAAATAAAAATGTCCGTCTATAATACCGCAGGGCTGTCGCCCTGGGCTAAGTGATGAATCGCCCGCCATTCGGCGGGCTGTCACGACAAGAATGTCGTTCCTACAAGCGCGGTTACAAACCGCACCTACATTTCGCGGCTCAGAAGTTCCTACATTTTCACTTCACAACGAAGTTGACGAGTTTGCCGGGAACGACGATTTCCTTGACGATGGTTTTGCCTTCCAGATGCGACGAAACGTTTTCATCGGCGCGGACCTTTTCAAGGATTTCGGCCTTTGACGCCGAGGCCGAAACCTCCACGCGCCCGCGCAATTTTCCGTTGATCTGCGCGACGACGGTGACCACATCCCTCACGCAAAGCGCTTCGTCGAACTCGGGCCATTTCGCGTTGGAACAGAATTTTTCCTGTCCCAGGCTTTCCCATAACTCCTCAGCGATGTGCGGCGCGAAGGGGCAAATCAGCCGCACCAGGATTTTCGCTTCGTCCTCGTAATGCATATCCTGTTTCATCAATTCGTTGAGAAGCTCCATAAGCGCGGAGATAGCCGTGTTATAGGACAGGGATTCGATATCCTCGGTGACCTTGCGAATCGCTTGATGGATCGTGCGCAGCGTGTCCTTGTCGCCGGTCATGCCCGGCGCGAGATCCCCATTGACCGCAAAGCGCCAGACGCGCTCTAAAAATCGCTGTATGCCGACGATGCCTTCGTCGCGCCAGTCTCCGCCTTGCTGGTACGGCCCGAGGAACATGAGATACATGCGGAAAGTGTCGACGCCAAATTCATCGAAGAAGGTGCCGGGATTGACGATGTTGCCCTTGCTCTTGCTCATCTTGTCGCCATCTTTGATGAGCAGGCCGTGGGCGCGGAATTTTTTAAAGGGTTCCTCGAAATCGATGTGGCCCATGTCATGCAGCGCCATAGTGATGAAGCGCACGTACATCAGGTGCAGGACCGCGTGCTCGTTGCCGCCGATATAACAGTCCACGGGCAGCCACTTTTTGGTAATTTCTTTATCGAAAGCGCGGTCGTCAAATTCCGTGGACGGGTAGCGCAAAAAGTACCACGCCGAATCGAGGAAGTTGTCGTTGACGTCCGCGTCGCGCTTTGCCGCGCCGCCGCACTGCGGGCAATCGACTTTCAACCATTCTTCGTTGCGCGCCAGGGGCGACAATCCCGATCCGTCCGGCGCGATGTCGGTCATCTCCGGCAAAAGCACCGGCAAGTCCTCATCGGGCACTGGAACGGCACCGCATTTGTCGCAGTGGATGATGGGAATGGGAGGGCCCCAGTAGCGCTGCCGGCTGATGCACCAGTCACGCAGTCTGAAGGTTTCGGTGTACTCGCCAAAGCCCTTGTCCTCAAGGTATTCCGTAGCGCTCTTTATGGCTTTTGCCGACGGCGTCCCGTTAAATTGCCCTGAATTTATCAGGACCCCTTCGCCGGTGTAGGCCTCGGCCAGTTCATGCTGCGCGCCGTCGGAGCTAATAACTTCGATAACAGGCAGCTCGAATTTTTTGGCGAACTCGAAGTCGCGAGTATCGTGCGCGGGAACGGCCATGATCGCGCCCGAGCCGTAGCCCATCAGCACGTAGTCGGAAATCCATATGGGAATCTTAGCGTCGTTTATAGGATTGACCGCATAGGCGCCGGTGAACACGCCGGTCTTTTCCCGGTCCTCCATGCGCTCCAGCGGCGTCTTGTTTTTCGCTTTTTCAACGTAAGCCTCAACATCTTTGCGCTGATCGGATTTCGTAATTTTCAGAACCAGCGGATGCTCGGGCGAAAGGACCATGTACGTAGCGCCGTAAAGAGTGTCGGGCCGCGTAGTGTAAACCAGGAGATCCCCAAAATATTCCACCAGGGGAAAACGGATGTTGGCGCCGGTGGAACGCCCGAGCCAGCGCCGCTGCGCTTTCTTTGTTGCATCAGACCAGTCGATCGAATCCAGATTTTTCAGCAGCCTGTCGGCGTAAGATGTGATGGAGAAATACCATTGGCGCATATCCCGCGTGGTCACCGGCGATTCGCAGCGCTCGCACACTCCGCCCTCGGCCTGTTCATCGGAAAGGACCGTCAGGCATTTCGGACACCAGTTGACCGCGGAATCCTTTTGGTAAGCCAGGCCCGCCTTGTGAAGCTGCTTGAAAATCCATTGCGTCCATTTGTAATAGGATGGATGCGTGGTGTCCACGGCGTGGTCCCAGTCAAACATGGCGCCCAGGCGCTTGAGCTGCCCGTCACGGAAACGTTGGATGTTTTTCGGCACCAACTCCGCGGGGTGCATGCCCATCTTGATGGCGAAGTTTTCCGAGTGCATTCCGAAGGCATCGAAACCCATCGGCTCGAAAACATCGTAGCCGCGCATACGCATATAGCGACCGTGGATATCGCTGCCGGTAAAGGCGTACACGTTGCCCACATGAAGACCCTCAGCCGAAGGGTACGGAAACATCATGAGGTTATAATAGGGCTTTTTGGCTTTTTGAATGTCGGGGTTGAAGACTCGGTTTTCTTCCCACGCCTTTTGCCATTTAGTTTCAATTGCCTGGTGATCGTATGTCTTCATTGTTTCGCCCGTTTATGGAATGAAAAGCTCCTTCCCACCAGAACGGTCGGGAAGGAGCACGGTCTCTAATGGATTGATTTTGCGATGCCGCCTGGATTCGGATAGGCGCTCAAGAACCTCTCGTTACCGACCAAGCTCTCCCACGAAGTTTTTGATCTTTCTGACAATGCCCACGATGTCGTCCACGTCAGCCTTCGTGCCCATCAGCATCGGGTAGTGCATCCACACACCGGTCTCCGAGGCGAATTTCCAGGCCACGGGCGTGTCGGCGCTGTCGGGACCGATCCCGTCGCCATAACGCTCACGCAACATCGGCCATTCGCTGGTTTTCGCGGCGAAAAGCGAATTGGCGAACATGGGCTCGTAGAAATCGCCGTCCAGGGAAAGCCCTTCGGCCATGGCGGCCATGATGAAGGAGTCGCGAGACACGCCGAAAAGATTTTTGTCGAATTTGAAAATATACTGGTAATGCGCGGTCTGCGTTGTGCGCTCATCGTATTCGACGACGCCGATGCCTTCGATAGTCTTCAATTGCTCACTTAAGTATGCAGCGTTTTCCGCACGCAGTTTGGTGCGCTCGCCAAGCTTTTCAAGCTGCGCGCGAAGAACTGCGGCCTGAAACTCGCCGATGCGATAGTTGTATCCGAAAACCCGGCCCTGGAAATCGCTGTAGTCCGTTTCCTTGCGTCCGCAGTTCACGAGGCTGTGGCATCTTTGCTGCAACATCTCGTCGGTTGTCAGGAGCAGTCCGCCCTCGCCGGAGGTCATAAGCTTGCTGGATTGAAAACTGAAGGAACCCAGATGGCCGATGGAGCCGACGCTGCGGCCTCGCCACTCGCCGCCGTGCATGTGCGCGCAATCCTCAACGACAAAGAGGTTGTGCTTTTTGGCGATCTCCATGATGGCGTCCATGTCGGCGATGGACGATCCCAGGTGCACCGGAATGATGACCTTGGTTTTGTCCGTAATGGCCGCCTCGATTTTTGTGTGATCGATGGTGAAATTGTCCGGATTGATGTCCACGAAAACCGGCACGGCGTTGAGATACACCACGCAGGCCGCAGTGGCGACCCAGGATGTGGCCGGGACAATCACTTCGTCGCCCGCTTCGACGCCCAAAGCCCTGAGCGCAATTTCCAGCGTGACCGAACCATTGGCCGCGCAGATGCCATATCTGGCCCCATGATAGGCAGCGAATTCCTGTGCGAAATGTCCGGCCTGGAAGTTCGGCTCCGGGTAACCGCCCCAGTTTCTTGATTCGAGAACGGTTAAAAGAAGTTCGCGCTCACGGTCGGTATAGGGAGGCCACAGCGGCCAGGGTTTTTGGCGAAATTTTTTTCCGCCTTTAATTGCCAGATTCGCCATTTCGTCTTCTCCTTGTCTTTATAGCGCCAAGTCCAATTCCACTTTTTTACGCAATGCGCGCATAATAGGGAACAGGAAAATACATTAAAGATGATTGTCCGTAAAGACGAAAAAGCAAAATTTTACGATTGCGTCGTTGTGAGCTTCCCTCGCTCTTTTAGCCACACATGGTCCGCGCACCATGGACTGTTTGAAAGCACTATTTGATCGTCTTCAACAACAAGGCATTCCCGCGAATTTTGCGGCGGCCAAGTACAAACGCGGCAGACCCCGGCGGCGTAAAGCGCCGGCGCCTTTTCGCCGGTGGAATCGCCGAAGATTCGCGCCTCAACTGCGGCGCGGGGATGAAGGGAAGTTAGCAAACGAATGCCGCGCAAATCTTCGTTTGAGACTTTGCGGGCAACGACGCAATAAATACGGGCAAAATGATATGCGATTCGCGGCGCGGACATGGCATTGAAAACATCCGGCGCGGTCGCCAATACCGAACATGCTCCGGTCTGGCGAAGAATTTCCACCATATCAAACAAATCAGGCCAGTGCGTGGGCGAGGAGCCAACAAAGAATACAAGGGCCGGCTTTCTGGCCGCCAGTTCTTCCGCCGCCGCCAGACTCCTTTTTCGGTCCATGGCGGCTTTGATCCCTTCCAGTCCGTATTGCGCACCATCCTCGCCAGGATTGAGAATGGGCCAAATGGCGATCCTTGAAGCGCCTTGTCCGCATTGGAGCCGCACCCGCGCCTTTAGAAGATGAAAAAACGAAGCTGCGGGAACATTCATGAATCAACCCATCACGATGAAATCGGCCAATGCCGCCAATGAACAACGTTCAGCATAATCAACTTAATTCTGACTCACAAGAGCGCCGTCGGTCTTGTCATCCCCCCTTTAAGTAGTTATCCTTCACTGCCATTAGCTATTTGTTTATGGAGTCAACGTGCTCAGCGCCAGTCTATATCGAACAATTGTCGTGTTGATTATTGCCTGCTCATTAGCTTTTTTTGCCGTCCTACTCTCTTGCGAAGGATGCGGCCTCGGCGATGATAATGATGACGATGATGGCAGGCACGCATATTCCAAATGCAGCAAGTTCGTCGAAATTCTGAGCGATTTATACCTGTGCTACGGCTACGTATACAACTCCACCGTCTGGGATGACTGGGATAATGGCATTTATCAGTGCAACAGTACGGCCATTGATGAATACGCCCGTATCGGAGGATGTCTCGGCGACTATCCAAGAGTCCAATACGGCGTTCCTTATACATCCTGCATTACGAATATATGCGGAAATGCCTTCGCCAAATGCCACACCGATTGTGCCGAATCGATGGAGGCGCAATACGACCAAATTTGCAGCACCGAAGAAGAATGCTCCCGTCTGCTGACGGACTGGAACACCGGCATGTACAAATGCACTGATGCGTGCTTTTAATCATCCGAAACATCCACATGGACCACCTGCCCGCCCAAGCGCTCTGTCATTTTTGACCTTCCGGCGCATTGGCTGACCGCGCCGGATTTTCCACATAAGAGATTCGTGCTACTATTTGGCCGTGGAGGGGTTTTTGTTTAGCGCGACAATCGACACCAGTTATTTCATGACGATTATCCGCCGCTATATCTTTTGGATTTTCATGCCCGCCGCTGCTGCATTATTCGCCGGCTCACTTCTCTTTATTGCTCCCGTAAACATTGATGAGACTATTTATCTCAGGCAACTCACCTGGGTGTGGGAAGGCATCATTCCCCTGCGAGACGCGGTCATTGTTGTTTTCGAGCCGGTTTTCTGGATCGCGGCCTGGCCCGTCGCAAAATTATCGTCCACGTCTTTTTCCCTGGTATTTTGTCGAGCTTTCGGCCTGGTTTCTCTGATCGCCTCGTTCATGACGATTCATTTCGTTCAACGCCTGCGCGACAGGGAAAACGCCTGGGAATCCGTACTATTTTCTCTCGGGACTATCATTCTTTTCCCGCAAATTCTCTACAAAGTGGCCGAATTTCGTCCTGACGCCCTTGCGGCGGCGGCGACTCTCGGCGGAAGCGCCCTGTTTATCATGGGGAACACTAATGCGCGCCGCGCCGGGGGACTGGCCGCCATAGGCCTTGCTCTGGGTTTGAGGATGGAAACGGCGATCATTTTGCCGATTCTCGGCCTTGGAGCGCTCGTGCTGATCATTGCTCGACGAATGGCATTTTACTGGCTGTTCCTGCTGGCTGCCCCGCCTTTGATATTTTTCATCACAGCTCTTCCCTTCATGGATCTGAAAAATATTGATTATCTTTACGAAGTCATGGCTTTCGCTCGCATGCTTCCCTATGGCCGAGGAGATTTATCAAACATCTTCAGCATCATGGGTTTTGTCGGATTGGCCCTCATTTGGATTCTGGGTTTAATGGCGATGATCACAGATCTGATTTGGAATCGGACGATAGAATTCAGAGTATTCGCCGGCGTCTCACTGGCCTTTGTTATGACAAGCCTGGCGATTCATCTCGCTGCCGGCGCAATATTCCCTCAAAATTTCTGGTTGCAAGTTATTTTTTAGCAACTTTCACCGGTTGGGCGGGCGCCAGGGTCGCTGCCTGGTCACTAAAGGTCTTCAAATTGCGTTTAAGTTTACATTGCCTTTCCCCGGTTATCGCTTTGGCAGCCCTTTTGATCGCATTTGCGTCGCTTCATTCAATGTTCACCCCTAATTATTTTCATCCGTCCCCGTCATTATTATGGCTTGATGAAGAGGTCCCCGCCCAAACGGCTGAATCGGATGTCGTTATATACACACGGCGCAGTCCTCTGGCTCTCAGTCGCTTTTACCGATATCTGTCCGATTCATTCGGAAATCAATTTGTTATTTACTCCAATGATTTCCTCGTCCCATTTGGCGGGCAACTGCCGAAAGGCTTTGCCGGGAATATGGATATTGCTCTTAGAGCTCGCAGAAAAATCATCGAGATTTCCGGAGATGATCGCATCTTGCGGCCTTTTTACAATCGTTTCCCGGAGCTTGCGTTCACGTGCGCGGGGTCGATTGGAAACGTGCGCGATTACATACGTCTCAAAAAACCCGATATTCTGGTTTTGGATCATTTCCTCTGGCGCCAATTCCACAACAACTTCCAATTAAGAACAATGCTTCAAAATGAGTATGTCTTTAAAAAGGCGCCGGGGAATATTGGAGTTTATGAACGAATAGGGCTTTAGATTGAGGACAGGTGGGGGAAAACAACAATAAAGCGCTATAATCTCTGGAGAATTTTCATTTTGTCCCCTTGTAACCGGTCAAGAACATGACATCACATTGCGCCCCCCTCGCGCATCCAATCAACGATCGCAAACTATTATCGCGATCCGAATGATGTCATCCATTCGTCTTAAACGTGGTCGCCGTCATCGCTTTCGACGCGATGAGGCATTGATGAACCGAAAAACCGTTTCCGCACCGCATCGCGCACTTGCCCCAGCGCTTTTTCGCCCATCAATAAAATCAAAGTCATGGCGCCGCTGATCATGCAGGAAATATTGACCTTTCCCTTGGCGATCAGGCGAAGAGCGTGTCGCGGGCGAAGATAAAAACGAGCCATGGCTTTGACCTGAAGCATGGACAATTCCGCATCCGTGAAACCCTCGGCCACGAAAGGACATTCCCCCATCATCCCGCCGCGGTTGTCCGACCAGGCGCTGAATAACTCGGGGCGGGCTTTCATGGCGCTTTCCTTGACATCGTCGAAAAAAGCCGATCCGGGATAGGGCACGGCGCGATTGAACTTGGCAAAATCGAAACCCGCCTTGATGGCGAAATCAACCGTCTTGCGAATTTCACTCCTGGATTGTCCGGGCAAGCCCAGCATAAACAAACCGAACGATATCACTTCCCGGCGCTTTCGCGTCCACCGCATGACATCGAGCGTATTTTCCAAATCCTGCCTTCGATTCATGCTTTTCATGAAGCTTTCATCGGCGACCTCAATTCCGTATTGAATCATATACAGACCGCTTTCGACCATGGCATCGAGAAGGCGCTCGGTGATGATTTGCGGCCTGGTGTTGGCCACGTATCGAATCCGTCCATTCAGGCCCAGACGCTTGATCTCCTCGCAGAATTTGAGGCCAAAGGATTCGCTCGGGGGAAAGTTCGCGTCGTTAAAAGCAAAAAGGTTAAAGCCCAGGCGGTCATGAAAATGGGCGAACTCCGCTGCGACTTTGAGAGGATCACGCAATCGCAAAGTTGGCCAAGCATAGTTTTGTGCACAATAATAGCAATTATACGAACAGCCCCTGGAAGCGGTCATTCCCAAATATGGAACTTGCGGTCGAAACACAGGCGGCGGATAATAATTGGTTTTAAATATTTCCCAAGCGGGATAAGGTAGAGAATCCAGGTCTTCAATTGTCGGGCGGTCGGGATTTTTTTGTATCTCACCCTGTTGGTCCCGCCATGTAATGCCCAGGACCTGCTCCAGGTCGCCGCCTCTTTCCAGCACACCGACAAGCTCCCGAAGTGTTATTTCCCCTTCGCCCCTGACAACGAAATCCGCCAGGCCTGATTCGACGGTTTCCTTGTCCATGATCGATGCGTGCGCGTTGCCGATGATGAACTTGATATTCGGAGCGTTTTTGCGAACCTCGCTGACGAAATGCGCCGCGTTACCAACCGATGGGGCCAGCAGCGAAATCCCGATTATCTCAAACCCGCCTTCGAGAGCAAAGCGAACCGCATCGGAAGTATTCATTCCCATGGCGAACTGATCGAGAACTTCCACGTGATGGCTGTCCTGCAAAAGGCTGGACGCCAGATAGGCAATGCTGGACGGGGGCAGAGCCGCGTAATGTTTCATAACCCGGCCCATCGTCACAACGCTTTGACAACTTGGATTGAATAGTAGAATACGCAATGGCCCAACCGATAATAAAGGAAACAGCCTGGAACATTTGAACGCTGATTAAAATCTTTTGAAATGATAATCGGCGCCGCTTCGAAGGCCCACAGTATCACGATATCCTGGAGACCTTCAACGCCGGCGGCGCATTCGACGCATGTATATTTTCTCCAGCGAATTTCCAAAGCCATCTTGAGATTGATGCTCCAAACAAGTACATTCAGCAAAGAACCCTTGGAGTGAATCCGTGGACATTATCATCGCTGAGACAACAACAGAAACGACTGCAACATTGCCGAATAACGCCCTTCCAATCGCACTTGGTCCTTAAGGGCTTTATTGCCTGATGCAACGGAATCCGACGTATTTGTACTTGCTTTCAGGGATTTGGAGGAATCGGTCAGAGGCAGTCATGTGAGCGTCGGGGTCGTTTACCCAACTGCCGCCACGAAGAACCTTGAACTCGCCTGCCTCGCTGCCCGGCGGGTCGTTGACGGGGCTGAACTCGTAGTATTCCGAAAGGTACCAGTCGTTCACCCATTCCCACACGTTGCCAAGCATGTCGTAAAGATAGTAATCGTTCGCCTCCTTCGTCTTGGCCACGTGGGGATGCTCATCGGCATTGCCTGAGTACCATGCGATATCATCCAGGCAATCCCAGTCGTCGCCGCAATAGAATCGCGTGCTTGTTTCAGCCCGGGCGGCGTATTCCCATTCGGCTTCCGTCGGGAGGCGACCGCCGACTAATTGGCAAAATTCTTTTGCCTCGTGCCAACTCACCGTTTCCACCGGGCAGTCGGGGCACTCGTCGAATCCGTTGGCGAGTTTGAAATGACTGGGATTGAAACCCATCTCAAGTTTGAATTGATACTGCGTGATCTCGGTGTCGTTTATCATAAAACCGGAAACGTTGATTTCATGCGAAGGCTGTTCGTCGGGATTGCAATCCTCATCGCCGACAGAGCATCCCATGAAATATGTCCCCTCGTCGATTTTCACCCAAGCAAGCTCCGGATAAAGGATATCGACGTTCCAGTTGTCGTCCGCCGCATCATCATCGTCGACACTGTCATCATCGTCGGCACTGTCATCATCGGCGCCGCCATCGTCGTCAGCGGCACTATTATCATCGTCATCGTCGGACGGGCATGAATCACCTGATGATAGACTACGACAGTCGCTTTCTTTCTCACATTCACCGTCGCATCCCGCGACAAGGCACAGTGAAAAAACCAGTGCAAGAAATGTTGACCATGCACGACTTCGTTTAACCGGCATTCCCCAATTCCTCTCGGCCCAATCAATAGCGTGATGTTCTGGTATGTTTGTAGCAATTCATGGTCATTGTTTCAAGAAAATCGGCCGCGCGACATGCCGACCGGCATCGCCGGCAGGCGTGCCTGTCATTCATTGTCATCTAAGCGCCTCGTCGATCCAGCCGCCGCCAAGGACTTCGTCGCCTGCGTAGAATACCGCAGCCTGTCCCGGAGTCACGGCGCGGACGGGCTTCTCAAATCGGAATGTCACCACAGAGCCCTCAAAATGAGCCGTCGCTTTTTGCCCGGCGTGCTTGTAGCGGACGCGAAGGATTCCTTGATTTTCACCTTCCGGCGGATGCCCGGCGATCCAATGAAAACGATCACAGCGCAAACCCCCCGAAAAAAGATCGGCGTCGTCTCCCACAACCACGCGCGCCGTATCCGAATCAATGCTGACGATATAACGCGGTTTCGGCCCAAGGCTGCCAAAGCCCTTGCGCTGCCCGATAGTGAGCTTGTGGCAACCGGTGTGACGTCCAAGGACATTGCCCTGCGTGTCCACAATATCGCCTGGGCCGGGCGCCTTGCCCAACAGCACTTTTTCCACCAGCGATGAATACTGCCCTCCAGGTAAAAAGCAGATGTCCTGGCTGTCCGAGCTATTTGCGGGAGGCAGTTTTTTTTCGGCGGCGATCTTTCGGATCTTGTCTTTTGTCATCAATCCGAGCGGAAAATGAATACGGCGCAATTGATCCTGGTTGAGCATGGCCAGAAAATAGCTTTGATCTTTCGCGGCGTCCAAACCCTTGAGCAGCCGCCGCTTTCCATCCTCCCCTTCGATTCGAGCGTAGTGGCCCGTGGCAAAAACCTGGCATCCAAATTCATCCATACGCCGCATGAAGGATCCGAACTTGATGCGCGGATTGCATACCACGCATGGATTCGGCGTGCGTCCCCTGGCGTATTCATCAGCGAAAGCCGCAATCACTTCCCTATGAAATTCCTCCTGGAGGTCTATGACATGATGTGCAATGCCAAGAAACGACGCAGCCTGCCGCGCGGCTTCGATGGTTTGCGTCGCGGGCTCTGAGTCCACGAGCCGCATGGTCGCGCCGACGACCGCGTAGCCCTCATCCAATAAAAGCGCCGCGGCTGTCGTGGAATCAACCCCACCGCTTAAGGCAACAAGAACTTTTGGCTTTGGCATGGCGTTCGACCTCGAAAATGAACAAGCTCATATTGGTATGAAATGCTCGGAAAATGCAAAACATGCCGGAAATTCGGATTGATTTCACTTCCAGGCTCGCTACGGCCCGATGATGATCGGTTTCGAGTAGAAAACGTTTTTTTTGGTGCCGCTTTGCATCTCAATGATGTGAAGGCGCAAAAGAAGGGAAGTGTTAAAGCGCTGTAGAAGGAAGAAGGGGTCGATTCGGTGGAGGAATGAGGAAAGTCCACCCTTGGAAAGACCGTGGAGGTCCATTTGCCACAAGGCATTCGAAGTGGTGATGAAGGCGTAAAATGGATCCTTCGTTGTTATGATGCCCCTTTGCCAGGCGGGCGCCCTCAGACGGTCCAGGAGGACTAGATCATCAGCGTTGTACACTTCCATGTATGGGGCGAAACCACCAAAAAACAGCAAGCGCCTTTCCTGATCCAAGTGCAGTGTTCGAACGCCGAAAAAGGTGTGAATGGCCTCCGTCATTCGAAAGCCATCCAGGTCCACGACGCGGACCAGGCTCTCCATGGGGAAGGACACGAAAAGTCGATCCCTAACGGGGTCCAGAACCAAGCGCTGAGCCCCTTCCGGCACGAGCAGGTAATGAAGGACCCGGAGCGTGTCAACATCCAGGGCGATGAGCATTCCGGGCATTTGAAAACTGAGGTAGGCAATCCTCCTTTTCGGATCCAGGACCGCGAAGGATGTCATGCTCATGGGGTGGAAAACAGTCATCGCCTCCATGTCCGCGGAGAAGCGGACGATCCCTTCCTCGAAGGCCGCCAGGACGATCCCGCGCTCGTCATCAGTGAGCATAACAGACCCGCCGACGAAGTCAGACTTTATGGGCGCAAAGGAGCTCTCCTTTTCGACCTCCAAGGTTTTAGCATCTATTTTTGAGAGCAGATAACCCTTCGCGCCGAAGCTGGCGACTGTCAAGTGCTTGCCGTCGGATGAAAGAGCCAGAGCGTTGACGCCATGCGATCGGAAAACGGGATCCCGTTTCGGCAGGCTTTCCTCGCCCGTAAGGGTGTTGATCTTCGACAGACTGTCGTATCGGGAGACCCACACAAAGCTTCCCTCATCGTGGGCAACCAAGTCATAGTAGTTTGGAAATTCCGAAATTAGACGGGTCTTGGCCGAAAAGAGCGGCGTGGAACTTATTGGGGGCGGCGACATGAAGACGATAAGCGCCAGTGGCAAGCAGAAATAAGTCGCGGGAATTACGCGCCAGAGGGGATACAGGCGGGACCGACCCCAGCGATAGTTTAGCCAGACGAGAACCGGAACGAGCACATCGCTGACGATGAAACCATAGCTCACTGTCTTCCAAAAAGCGGACTTCTTTTTTTTCTGAACACCATTGAAAAAGACAAGCAGGGCGGCGTTCAGGCCCAACAAAAAGCAAAGGAAAAGAAAGCCGGCGGGGAGGATGTACTCCGGGCGCGCAGCTTTCAGGGCTAGGACCGGCGCCGACCCTGTAAAACACCCGACCACAATGGTCGCGACAACACGCCATCGAAGCCGCAGGTTCTTGAAAGCGCCCACGGGAAGGAACATGATAATCGCCGCGCCCGGAATGAGCGCGTAAAAGAGGGCGTGGTACAGGTCCATGGCGGCGAGGTGGTCAATGGTTTCGTAAACTTCCAGGGTTCTGTGCCCCGCCAAGTGAGCGTGCAGGCGCAGATAATAAATCCGCAGAATAAAATAGACAATCGGCAGGGTTCTTAGGGGGTAGAAGGCCGAGCGCAGTGATGAAAACACCTTAGCTCCTTTCCGCGCCTCACGGGTGATGGAAAGTCAAGCCTGCGTTTCATACGGTATTCCCCGTTTCAAATGATAAATCCGCCCCTTGGGATTATCACTTTCGATAAGCCAAACTGTTTGTCGGATTTCACAAAAATCCTCATTGCGGCGAGTGATTTTACTCACGTGGCTCATTGAAATCAATGATCCCCAACACCAATAAACGCATTTGGACAGATTTCTCCTCCGGTTGAAAAGTCCAGGGAACAATCACGCCGCACTACTCAAAAAGAAAACGGCTTGGATCAACGTTTCCCTTCGCAAAGCGAACTTGATATAATGTCGACGATTAAATGATGGGAGGAACCAATGAGAACCATGAAAACCACGTTGCTGGTTGCCCTGATTCCAGGCTTGGCCTTGTGCTTTGCCTTGGCGATAGCGTGCGGAGATGACGATGATGCTGCCGATGACGACGCGGATGATGATCTGGACGATGATATCGACGACGACACGGATGATGACACGGACGATGACACGGACGATGACACGGACGATGACACGGATGATGACACGGATGATGACACGGATGACGACGCGGATGATGATCTGGACGATGATACCGATGACGACACGGACGATGATACCGATGACGATATCGACGATGATGTGGATGACGACACAGACGATGATGCCGATGAGGATGTTATTGTTCCCGAAGGCAATTTCCAGATGGGCTGCGAGCCGGAGGACAACGATTGCGGGACTAATGAATCACCACGCCACGAGGTCTGGTTGTCCGCGTATTATATCGACACCTACGAAGTGACCAACGCGAGTTACGCGGAATTCCTGAACTGGCATGGCAACGAGTGCGGCGGAAACGCATGCGTTCGATCGGATACTTTGCAACAACGCCTCAACGAATCCGGCGGCCTTTGGTCCGTCGATCCGGGCTATGAGTTGCACCCTGTTTTGGAGGTGACCTGGTACGGAGCCACGGGCTACTGCGAGGCGCAGGGTAAGCGTTTGCCCACGGAAGCCGAGTGGGAAAAGGCGGCCAAGGGCGCTGCAGAACACTACATCTTTCCTTGGGGCGAAACCTTGATCGACAATGCCGCAAATAAGTGGAACTCAGGCGACCCATTTGACGATGGCACGACGCCTGTGGGGTACTACGATGGGAGCAACCACGGCGGTGCATATCAGACAACGGACGGGCGCAGTCCTTATGGCGCGCATGACATGGCGGGCAACCTTTGGGAATGGGTTAACGACCATTACGATGAGAATTATTACGACGAGTATTCGCCGGACGCCTGGCCGGCCGACCCGCAGGGCCCGGCTTCCAGTGTGTACCGTGTTTTGCGCGGCGGCGGTTGGGACAACCACTCCGGAAATCTGCGCACGTCAATCCGGAGCTGGGACTACCCCGCCTACACGGGCTTCATGGTGGGTTTTCGTTGCGCTCGGGACTAAATATTAGGGGATAGTGGCATTTTGATTAACAAGTAAATCTACACTTCAATTTTGACAACAAATTTGACAGCAACCCAGGCGAACATGCGTGCGTAATCGATTTGGGGCGTTTCACTCCCCTCGTTTTTCCACCTTTTGCGGACTCATTGCGGACTCAAAGAAAAAGGGCTTTGACCAAAAACGCCCTAAACCCTTGAAAACATTGACTCCTGAGGAGGGATTCGAACCCCCGACCGAGTGGTTTCAACCACTTGGTTTCATCTCGCCGAGCGAAGTTAGCGTCTAATGTACCTAAAACGGGGTGCGGTACATGCGTCAGATGGACTCAGCGCCCCTCACTCTCCATGATCATTCCCGCGACCATAGCTCCAGACATGATGACCGCCGACTGTCCCGCTCCGGGGAAGGCCCAGGCCCCGGCGAGATATAGATTTTCAATAGGCGTCTGGTTTTCAAGCCTTTTCTCCAACGATTGATCAATAGTGTGGTCCCATCCAAAAATCGTTCCCAAGGGATTGAGCGTATAACCTTCCACCGTCCGGGGCGTGCCGACATCCATGACTTCAATGTGCTCCGTCAGGCCGGGGAGGAATTCTTCCACACGAGCAATGAGACGCCACGCGGCTTCGGTCTTGATATCCACGTAGTCCTGGTAGCTTTCATTGATGCCCCAGTCGTTTTTCCAATCGTATGGGAGTTGGGAAATCACTTGGATCGAATTTTTGCCTGTGGGAGCTGCCAGTGGGTCCACAACCGAGTAGTTGCCCACCGCGCCGGGAGCGCGATCTATATCGCCTTCCCAGATGTACCCCATGTTCTCGTCGGTGTCGTAGGTGGTCGAGAACATGATCTCGTGGCTGCCTTTGAAAATCTCGCCGTAGTCGTGATCGACTCCCAGATACACAACAAAGATCGACAGACCGACCGTCATATTGTCAAGAGCGCTCAAATAATCGGCGGGGAAATATTCCGTGCCGACCATGTTGTTCAATGTCTCGGAAGCGGGTGCATTGGAAACGACGTAGCGCGCCGCATAGCAGCCGTCATCCTGCGTGCGAACCAGCGTCGCCATGCCATCCTCAATGTCGATTTTCACTGCGCGCGCTCCCAGGCGAATTGTGCCGCCGTTTTCCTCGATGACTTCACCCATCGCATCGGCGACAGCCCCCGAACCGCCCTCGAAATAGTAGTAACCGTGCCGGTGATAGTTGTTCCACATCACGGTGAACATGAGAGCGGAGAGACGGCTGGGTTCGACGCCCAGAAACAGCGCAAGCTGCGTCCATACAGCCACCAGTTGTTGGCTCGACGTATAGTCGGCAAGCATATCGGCAAGGGTACGGTCTTTGAGTTCAAGAAGGCGCAGGGTGACCCCAGCGTGGCTGATGATTGTCATTAAATCGTTAAATGAAAACGATGAACTCAGGTTATTGATCGCGTTGAAAACGAGGTCATAGTCGGCCAGATCGTTCCAGAGCCGGTCGATGTTGGACGCTTCATTTGGGAATGCATCCTTAAGAACCTGCCGGTATGCTTCGACATCGGCCGGAACGACGATTTGATGTTCAGGAAAGGACGACACGTACATGGGATCGAGTTTCACGGGTGTGACTTTATCCAGAATCCCCAATTCTTCGAAGGTCTTTCGATTCATGCCATCAGGCGGGTCGAGGGCGTCCAAGGCGTGAAGTCCGATTTCCATGCTGTAATCGCCTCGGCGAATCATCCCCATGCAGCCGCCAACGCGATAACTCTGTTCGAGAACGGCGACAGAAAAGCCGTTTCGCGCAAGTTTCGCCGCTGTTGCCAGCCCGCCCCCTCCTGCGCCAATGACAACCACGTCGAAGGACTCGGTCGAGGCGCACGCTGGAGTCGAAACGCTCTGGTATCCGTGGCACATTCGGCAATCAGAGGGAGAACTAAAGCCAACGTCTGCATGAGCTTGAGCGTGACAACCAGCGCAGGAATCGTTTGCGTGACCCGATTCCCGCGTCGGCGCGCCGTTTGAGCCGTGGCATGTCGAGCACGCGCCCCTCTTGTAGCCTTGGTTATGGGCATCAGCATGACACGAAGCGCAGTCAGCCTTTTTCCATCCAGCGTGGACTTCAGTCAGAATCCCGGAAGCAATCCCTGGGGTTGCGGAACTGATGGCGTCCGGCTCGTTGTCGTCATCATCATCGCCACCGGTATCGTCGTCATCGTCATTTTGTGTTCCGCTATCGCTTGCATCGTCGTCATCATCGCCACAAGAGGCGATCATGGAGATGGAAAACATTAGGATGAGCAAGAACATAAAAACAGCACCAGGATTTCTCATCGACTAACTCCCTCTAGATCAAAATCAACCGGATTTCAGCGTACCACATGGCGTATCTCGATCAAAGGAAAACACATCGAGTAAAAGGTGACTGCGTGACGACAGAAGCAGAGCAATGGAGAAAAACCTGCGGAAAAAGAGAAACACCCAACGTCCCCGTTATTATGGGTTTGTTGGGTGTCCGTCTTGGCTCTGATAAGGAACTCGAACCCCCGACCTAGTGGTTAACAGCCACATGAAATCGTCTGAAAAGCTCTTGACAAACTTAGGAAAAGTGACCATAAGCGCTTGACAAACCTCGTGTTTATTGGGTTATTTCTGTTCATGCATATGCTGTTTACTATTGCGTAGATTTATTTCAAATGGTAGCCTGTATGGTAGCCTGATAAAGCAGGTGTTAAGGGAGAGCCGATGAAAAAGAAGTTGACGAAGACCGTAGTGATGGCGGCGGATTACACCGGCCACAACGATAGCCTTTGCGTTGTTTGGGATACTGAAGTGCGAGGCTTCGGCCTGAGGATACGGCCAAGCGGTCACAAATCGTTTTTACTTTCCTATCGCACGACGGAAGGGCAGAAGAAGTTCTACAGCCTTGGCAACGCTGCTACCCTGACGCCGATGGAGGCGAGAGACAAGGCGCGGCGTTTATTAGTTTCTGTACGTGATGGCAACGATCCGCAGGCAGAGAAAGTCAAGAAGCGCGAGAGTCTGACGGTCGCCGACCTATGTGACAAATTCATTGCTGACTACGCCAAAACTCATAAGAAGACTTGGCGCGATGACGAAAAGCGTTTTAAGCGACACGTCAAAAATTCCTTCCTGGCAAAATGCAAGATCGCCGACGTGAAGCGCTCTGACGTAGCACGCTTGCTGCACGAAATCGCAAAACCACAGCCCAAATTAACCAAGAAAGGGAAGCCCATCATTGACGATCAAGGAGAGCCAATAATGATTGAACGCGGCCATGAAAGCAACCGCGTCCAAGAAATTTTACGAAGGGCGTTCAACTTGGCATCGAGAGAATGGGGCCTTTTGGATGAGAGACATCCAAATCCAGCCACTGGGATTCAACGATCAATCGAACGGTCACGTACCCGTTGGGTTGACCCATCGGGCCTGCCAATACTCATTGACGCTATCATGATGCAGAAGGACGTTTATATTAGGAATCTCTTTTTGCTCTATTTGATGACTGGACTCCGGCATTCGGAACTTCTGGGATTGCATTGGTCGGACATTAATTTTGAGGAAAAGAAAATTACGCTTGGAATGACGAAGAATGGTGAGGAGTTCGTACTGCCAATTTCAACGCCAATTATGGAAGTCTTTAAGGCCCTTCCGCGAGTGAATGAGTACGTTTTCCCCGGACGATATAAAAAGGGTCACCTTGTTAATTTTCGTGATAGTTGGAAAGAGATTAAGAAGACCGCGAAGATGAATGATCTTCGCATCCACGACCTTCGCCGGTCAGCGGGATCACTCATGGCGTCGGACGGCGTCTCTCTGGTCGAGATCGGTGAACTATTGAACCAGAGTGCTGCTCGGGCGACGGAGGTTTACGCCAAAGTTTATCAGGAAAGGAAGCGACGGACTCTCGAAAAACACGCCGCGAGGATCGTAGCCGTCACCCTAAATCAGTCGCCAGAAGAGCAGGAAACGGCGCGACTCATGGCAATAGCCGATGAGATTGCTGCGTCAACCCTCTTGCCGGACGCCGAAAAAATCGCTGCTCATCTGAGACAAGCGGCGAAGGCCATCCTATCAACGTTGATATAAATGCGCAGAAATAAAGCGCTTGACAAACTCCCATAAGCGCTTGACAAACCTCCGTAAGTAATTGAAAACAAAGAATAATATTGACTTAGCGGTTGCTAAATGCTATTAGTCTTTATAGCACTGTATGTGCTTCGCTTAACATAAGCGACAGTCTGGGGAACTTGAGTTTGCGTGTCTGCCGATAGACCACCCATCTGTAAAAGGCCAGACCCGCCCATTTTGGGAGTCGTGTCTTGTCAATTTCTCTTGAATATATCACACCAAAAAAACTTTCAGAGCTACTAAAAATCAAAGAATCTACGC